>JAJFGG010000076.1 GCA_021776235.1 Alphaproteobacteria bacterium
GCCGCACCGCGGCCACGGGGCCTTGGTGGACGGTCAAATGACCCAGAATAGCCCGGAAGTGCTCTACGCCTCCTGAATACGATAAAATTGCGCCGCACTGTCGTGAAACAACGCTGCCTTGTCAGCCGTGCTGAAGCCGGCCGTCACCCGCTTGAAGGCATTCCACAGGGTGGTATAGCCACATGTTGCCTTATCCACGGGAAAGTTGCTCTCGAACATGCAGCGTTCAGGGCCAAATGCTTCAATACAATGCAGTAAATATGGTTTCCAAGCATCGGCGAGAACTTCCGACGACGGTGGTTGCGCCAGTTTATGGTGGCCGAAACCGGTCAACTTCATGCCCAAACCACCCAATTTTACATGCACATTGCGGCATTGAGCCAAAGTGTCGATGCTCTTGGACCAGGTGGAAAATACTTCATCCCGCCGGCCGGCATAGGGACCGATGCCCAAGGGAGCGCCCACATGATCCATGATGATGGGGGTTTCGGGAAATGCCCGCGCCAGATCCGTCAGCTCTGGAATTTGCGGATGGTAGAACCAGGCGTCGAAGCTCATATCCATCGGCGCCAATTGTGCAAAGCCTCTCCGAAACGTGGTTTCGTAGTACAATTCCTTGTTGGGAGAGGTATTATGGGCACCGATGATGCCATCGTCGTCGTCATGGGCGGTGGAATGGCGAATACCGCGGAACCGTCCGCCGCCCGCCTGGACATGGGCCGCCAGAACGTCTGCAACTCTTTCACCCAAGCGCAGATCCGCGAAACCGACGATAGCTGCCGCGACCTGGGTCTTGCCGTACAGGCCCGAAGCAGCCATGGCGGCCATTCCGTTGACGAACTCGGTTTCCCCCACGGGGGCCATGGCGGGATCGCCGCCAAATCGATCCGTGGCCCGATAAAACGCCTCGCATTCCAGGAAAACGGTGCTCACCACATTGTGGCCGCCGCCGATGTCGGCCAGAAACTCATCCAACAGATAGCGGCGTACAAAAGTCTCGCGATGGTCCCATAAATGATGGTGCGGGTCACAAATCGGCAATTCAGGCGCCAAGGCAGCCTCTGTTACCTGGCTCAGCCAGTCATCCTGATGGCTCATATCGCCGCCCGCCCTTCTTAACGACCCTCGTATAGATCGCGGCCGGCAACCAGGGCGCGGATTTTGCCGTCGGCGACATTACGCGGCAGCATCCAAAAGCCGCAGTCCGGGTGGATATATTTTACCCGTCCCTCGCCCAACAGTCCCGCCGCCCGTTCAATTTTCCCGGCAATGGTATCGGCGCCTTCAATATCAGTGCGCTTGATGTCCACGACGCCCAGACCCATGCCGATTTCAGGCCGCAACTCCTTGAAGGCGGCCAGTTCCTCCACTGGGCGATGGGCGTTCTCCATCACGATGTGATCCACGTGCAAGGCGTTGAGATAGCCCAGCAATTTGTCCCAGCTACCTTTTTGGATGCTCTGCCCACCATAGTTGCCAAAGCACAGATGCACCGCGCCTACGCCCGGACCTGGAATTGCATCCAGTACTTTGTTAATGGCCGTGGCCGCCCACTCCCATTCGTCCGGGTGCCCGGGCAGATTGGCCTCGTCCAATTGCACCACGTCCGCATGGCAATGGCGGACCTGTTCAGCCAGAGCATCGGCGATGGCGTCGGCCACGGCCGCCACATCGCCATAGTGATGATCGACCACGGTCTTGGCCAGCATATGCGGACCGGTCAATGTGAACTTCAATGGCTTGCTGGCCAGTGCCTTCGCCGCCTGACAGGCGCCGGGCAGATCCAGGCTGCCGCTGTTGATGGCCCCGTCGACGACGGCGGGCGGGCGGCGGCGAAAGCCCATGCCTTCCTGATTGCGATAGTCCAGCAGTTCATCAAACTGGATATTGGTTCGTATCCCACCCATGGGGCGGACAAAATACTCAATCATGCCGTTGGTTTCAGGATGATTGACGTCAAAGCGGTACATTTCGCCATCGCAGACCAAATCTATCCCGGCCCGCTCCTGGGTGTGCAGAACGACCCGGGTCGCGTCCGCCAACGCCTGTTCCGAGGGCGAGGCGACAAGCCAGGCCGGCATGGGATAAGAGCCAACAACAGTGGTTTTAATCTTCTCTGACATGGAAACTCCTACCCTCTGCCTACCAAATGCGACCACAAGGCATCACCGCCATGCGCCGCCAGCGAACGGCCCAAGGCTTCCGCCCAATAAGTCTCTGAACCAAATTCCGCCCGCCAGGACCACAGGCGCCGGGTGGCGAAATGCAGGGAATGCTCGTATGTAAAGCCCATGGCGCCATGGGTCTGATGGGCGATGCCGGCGACGATAGAGGCCGCCTCGGAGGCTCGAATCTTCGCCGTCGCCAATTCAAACCCGGCGCCACTTCCCATCCGATCCACGGCGCGGCAGGCGGCCTCCACCGCCGCACCCGCCGCCGCCACTTCGCCCGCCATTCGAGCCAATTCTTGTTGTACCGCCTGGAACTTGCCGATGGGCGTGCCAAATTGGCTGCGGTCATTGGCATACTGCACCGATTGCTCCAAGGCCATTTCCAGAGCGCCGGCGATCTGCGTCGCCCGGACCATGGCGCCGAAGGCGAACAAACGGTCGGGATCGACGTGGTCGGGCAAGGGAGCGGCGTCGACCGCATGACCATGGAAATGCAGGCTATCGCGGGGCTCTGCCGCTATGTTGCGGTCCTCCAACTCTACCGTCCAGGCTTCTGCCGGCACCAAAGCCATGTACGGTTCGCCGGCACAGCGCCCGAACACGGCGAGATGTTCCGCATTGCGCCCCCAGGGCACGCGTGTGGCCTCGCCACTGACGCGATATCCACCGCCTTCCCGGCTTATGGTCAGGGCCTCATCGGCGCGTACGGGTGCGATGGACAATGGCCCCATGGGCATCTCCAATCCGGCCTCGGACAACAACCAGCCGGCCAGAATACTTTCCGCCAGAGGCACAGGCGCAAGGTACTTGCCGGTGGCGCGGATCACGACCTCGGCCTCGCCCCAGCCGCCGCCAACGCCGCCGCGATCCTCGGGCACCAACACCTGGGGCAGTCCATTCTCCTCGATGGCCCGCCACAATGGATCTTGCGGCGCGCCTGCCTCTGCCTGTTCGAGATTTTCTTTGCCGACTCGGTCGGCCAGTAGACGGTTGACCTGATCGCTCAGGATGGTCCGCAGTTCGCTATCGCCACTCATCGCAAACCCAGCCCCCGGGCGATAATGCCCCGGACAATTTCGCGGGTGCCGCCGCGCAAGGAAAATGACGTCGCAGCCTGTGTCACATAGGCCAGGGTCTGGCCAAGCTCATCGCCATGATCCGGGCTCGGTTCCCGCTCCAGGGTTTGGTGCGTGATCAAAGGCACGGATTGCTCGAACAAGGTGCCCAATTCCTTTATCACCGAGCCATCAAGGGCCGGATCCTCGCCGGCCTGTAATTTGGCCGCGACCGAGATCGACATGTTGCGCAGCGTCGCCAAATGGGCCACCAGGCGCCCCACGGCGGCGGCGCCAGCCGGACTGGTGTCCTTGGACACCGCCTTCAGCAATTCCAAAATGAGCTGGTACGACGACATGTAGCGTTCCGGGCCGGAGCGCTCAAAGGCCAGTTCGGCCATCACCTGAGACCACCCCTCGCCCTCGGTACCGATCAGATTTTCATCCGGAATAAATGCATCCTCGAATACGCATTCGTTGAAATGTTCCTCGCCCGCCAGATTTTTGATGGGACGAATGGAAATGCCGTCCGTGTTGCGCAGATCGACCAGCATTTGCGACAGACCGTCATGTTTGCGCTCGGCATTCGGATCACTGCGGAACAGGCCGATCATGTAGTCCACCAGATGCGCGCCGGAGGTCCAAATCTTGCTGCCGTTGATCAACCAGCCGCCGTCCGTGCGGGTTGCCTTGGTGCGAACCGAGGCCAGATCCGAGCCGGAGTCCGGTTCACTCATGCCAATGCAGAATAGAATTTCGCCTTTCGTAATGCGCGGAATAAGGCGCTGCTTCATTTCCTCGGTGCCGAATTCCAGAATCAACGGCCCGCTCTGCCGATCCGCCGTCCAATGGGCCGCCACCGGGGCACCGGCGGCCAGGACCTCCTCCAACATTACGTAACGTTCGAAGGCGGTTTTGCCATGCCCGCCATACGCCTTGGGGAAGGTCATGCCAAGGAAGCCTGCCTGACCCATCTTTGCGCTGAATTCGGGATCGAAGCCGGACCAGGATCGAGCCCGCATGGCGGACGGATAATCGGCCAGGTTTCTATCCAGAAACGCACGAATATCGGCACGCACCGCCTCGGCTTCGGCGGGCAGATCAGCCGGTTCAAATCGGAAGGAATGCATGTCTGCTCACAATTCGGATTACAATTACCTCCAAACTAGCAGCCACGGCGATGGCGTCAAAGGGCATTGGCGGCAATCCGACAAAGCATTACCCTGGGTGGCAGCATCAGTTTCAATGACGGCCTCGCCGTGGAGGCGGACCATGTGGTCCGGCTGGCCGGAACCGAAAACTTTCGCGAGGGTGTGCGCGCCTTTCTGGATAAACGCGCCCCGCAATGGAACGATTAAGCACGGCAGCACCGAGTGCGCCGCAATTTGGGGAGAACAATTCGACATGAGTGAGCCAAAAAAGTCTATCGCCCAGTGCCTTCGGGACGGTGAATTCGTCCTGGCCCCGGGTATTTTTGATCTGATTTCGGCCCGTATGGCGGACAGCCTGGGTTTCAACGCCATCTATATGACCGGCTATGGCATCGCCGCATCCTATTTGGGACAGCCCGATGCAGGCTATGCCACTTACACCGATATGGTCAGCCGCGCGAGCCAGGTAGTCGAGCGGACCTCGACACCATTGATCGCCGATGCCGATACGGGCTTTGGCGGACCACTGAACGTGCAACACGCCGTGCGCGGTTATGAAAAAGCCGGGGTTCAGGCGATCCAGATCGAGGATCAGCAATTTCCCAAGAAATGCGGCCACACCTTGGGCCGGCTGGTGGTCCCCCTCGAGGATATGGTGACCAAGATCAAGGTGGCCGCCGAGGCCAGGGAAAGTGATGATTTTTTGATCATCGCGCGTACCGACAGCCGCACCACGCTGGGCTTGGACGAGGCTCTGCGGCGGGGCGAGGCTTTTGCCAAGGCCGGCGCCGATGTGATCTTTATCGAAAGCCCCGAGACGGTGGAGGAGATGCAGACCATCTGCCGCAATTTAGACAAACCCTGCTTCGCGAACATGGTCGAGGGCGGGCGCACGCCCTTGTTCTCGGCGGCGGAGTTGCAGCAGCTTGGCTTCGCCATCGCGATTTTTCCCGCCACCGGTTTTCTGGCAACCGCCCAGGCCATGCGCGACGTCTATGGCGCGTTGAAGACGGATGGGATTTCAACCGCGGTTAGAGACCGCCTGTACCCATTCGAGGAGATGAACAAGTTGATGGGCTTTGAAGAGGTTTGGGAATTTGACAAAACCTATGGCGATTGACCCCACGGCGGCAAAGGATGGTATCGTCGGACAAATTATTCAAAAAACGAAGAGTAGGAAACGATCATGATGACAGGCGAGGAATATCGGGCGTCTCTGGACGATGGCCGGGCCACCTTTTTCGAAGGCGAACGGGTCGATGATATCCCCGGCCATCCGATAATGGGCGTGGCCACCAATGTGGTGGCGGATTGTTATGACCGTTTCTATTCACCCGCGACCGACGCCCGCAGCCCCCTGATGGGCATTCCCCATTCGGCCCAGGAACTGAAGGACCGCATCCCGCTTTTGCATAGCGCCGATATGCTGGCGCACGTTACCTACAGCTCGATCATGACCCTGATCACCGCTGCCGGACGGATGCCGGATATGCCCGTCTATAACGAACGGATCATGGCCTATGTGGAAGACATGCAGCGGAAAGACCTGCGCATTACCCAGTGCATAACCGACGCCAAGGGTGACCGCAGCCTGCCGCCCGGCAAACAGCCCGATCCGGATTCATACTGCCGTGTAGTCGAACGGCGCGCGGACGGCGTGGTAATCCGCGGCGCCAAGTTGCACATTACCGGCGCCTCGCTGGGCCATGAATTGCTGACCATCCCTACCAAGGCCATGAAGCCGGGAGAAGATGACTACGCCATCGCCTGTTGCGTCGCCGTCAATACGCCGGGCGTAAAAATCGTCAACACCTCGTATGCCCCACGGCACGCCGATGTACGTGATTTTCCCATTTCAGCCACGGATCATTGCCCCGAGGGCTTCGTCATCTTCGATGATGTATTCGTGCCGAACGAGCGGGTCTTTCTGGATGGCGAGATCAGGTATGCCGCCACCTTCGCCCATTCCCTGGGCCTATGGGAACGCCTGGGCAGTCTGGCGCATCTGGCAGACGACGCGGACATACTGGTTGGCTTCGCGCAGTTGATCGCCGAGGCCAATGGACTGGAGAGAGTAGGCCATGTACGGGAAAAGATCTCCGACATGATCATTCACGCCACTTTGATCCGGGCCTCGCTGGAGGCGGCGATCTTCAACTGTGATTTCGGTCCCGATGGCGCTGCCTTTCCGAACGAGTTGTATATCAACGCCGGCAAGTACCATGGCGCCGCCAACTACAATCAGGTGGTCCGCCATCTGCATGACATTTCCGGCGGCTCCATTGTAACCGCGCCAAGCATCGCTGATCTGGAAAACAACGAAGTCGGCGCCCTGGTGCGCAAGTACATGGCGGGCGGCAATGGCGCACCGGGTGAGTACCGGATGAAACTGTTCCACGCCATTCGCGACATCACGGCGGATTCCTACGGCGGGTGGCGCTTTGTCACCAACCTGCAGGCCGGTGGCGGTCTTTACGCCCAGCGCATCGTGACCCGGCGCCATTATGATCTGGAAGGGGCCAAAAGCAGTGCCCTGCATTCCGCCCATATCGAACTGGAGGCCGCCGCCGAATAGGAGCGTCAAATGGCCGAAATCGCGATTACCGGAACCGGCATCGTTTCCGCCCTGGGCACGGATACGGTTGATTTTCATAACCGCATGCTGGCGGGAGAAACCGCCATCAAGGCCGCGCCCTGGGCCGACGAGGTTGAGGGCCGGGACGCCTGGCATGCCTCCGCCGAGGCCTTCAATCCCGGCGACTGGATGGACCGGCGCATCGAGGACGGCACCGATCTGTTTGCCCAATTCACCCTGGCCGCGGCCGATCAGGCGCTGCGTCAGGCCGGCATAGGCGAATTGGACTCCCTGCGCACCGCAGTGGTCAATGGCACTTCCATCGGCGGGGTGCGCGCCGTCATGAAGGCGCAGTATGCCCTGGATACCGCTGGACCCGATGCCGTGCCGCGCAAAACAATGATCCAGATCTGGCCGAACATGGCGGCGGCCCAGATTGCCATGCGTTACGGCTTGCATGGCCCCTCGCTGACGGTAACCACCGCTTGCGCCTCGTCCCTGGACGCCATCGGCACGGCCGCCCGCCTGATCGAACGGGGCGAGGCCGATGTTGCCATAGCCGGGGGCACCGAAGGTGGCCTGAGTCTGGCGGACGGCAGCCGCGATGGCGGCTTCGTACCGGTGATGTTTCATACCGCCAACCTTTACGGCATGGAAGCACCATCGCATGATCCCAATCGGGCCATGCTGCCCTTTGATATCAAACGTAGCGGCATCGTGACGGGAGAGGGCGCCGGGGTGCTGATCCTGGAACGGGCCGCACATGCCAAGGCCCGCGGCGCCCAAATTCTGGGCTATTTGCGCGGTTATGGCTCTTTGGCGGACGGCTTTCACCCCTCTTCGCCGGAACCTTCGGGCATTTGGGAGGCCCGCGCCATGGAACTGGCCCTTGGCGATGCGGACATGGCAGCGGGCGACATAGGCGCCTTGATCGCCCATGCCACCGGCACGCCCAAGGGGGATACGGCGGAAATCCGGGCCATCAACAAAGTCCATGGCGGAAAGGTGCATCCCGGACGCGGTCTTCCGGTCGCGTCCATCAAGGGCCACATCGGTCATTCCGGCGCCTCGTCCGGCGCCATGGCGATAATTACCGGGCTGTTGGGCATGGCCGAGGATCGTTTCATCCATATCGCCAATACGGACGAACCCGATCCCGAAGCCGAGTTCGACATTGTCCACGGCCAGCCGAGAAAAATGAAATGCCGCTGCCTGCAAGTGAATTCTTTTGGCTTCGGCGGCCAGAACGCCTCGGTCGTGTTGACCAGGGACTAGGCCCCTTTCCGTTTGAACAGGCTGTGACAGATGCAATTTTCCATTGCGGAAAACATCGCCATACGGGCCCTGGCCCATCCCGACCGTATCGCCATCGAGGTCCTGGATGGCGGTTCCACGTTAACCTACGGTCAGGCCTGGTGCCGGGTGACGGCGCTGGCCGGCGTGCTTGCGACTACGGCGGAAGGACGCCATGGCCGCATGGCAGCACTGGTGCTACCCAATGACGCCGATGCGGTTCTTGCCTATCTGGCCTGCCAAATGGCGGGGGTGGCGGCAGTACCTATTTCCACCCGTCTGGCGGAACCGGAAATCGCTTTCGTGGTCGAAGACGCCGATGCCAAATTGGTCCTGACCGGGGGCGTCTTCGCCGAGATGGCCGGCAAGGTCGGCGCCGCCCATGGCGCCCAGGTAATCCGGGTCGAGGACGTGGAGACGCCCGGCACCGCTGCCCGGCCCGTGCTGGGCCAGGCCGCGCGCGGGACGGAACCCTGCGTGGTCGGCTATACCTCCGGCACCACGGGTTTCCCAAAGGGTGCGTTGTATTCCAACGACCATTACCTGACGGCGCTGATGCGCTGGGGCTGGGAGTTCGGTTTGACCGCGGATCAGGTCATGCTGGTGCCGGGCCCCCTGTTCCATCTGTCCTATGCCGGGCTGTCCATGGCCGCGCTGTGCATCGGCGCCCGCGTCCGCATCATGCCGGAATTCAGCGCCGGACTGGCATTGGCGGAATTGCGCGCGCATTGCACGTTCGCCTTTCTGGTCCCCGCCATGACAGCCATGCTGGAAGAGGAATGGCGCCGCCTGGACAAGCCCTCCATCGATGCCTTTCGTTTTATGATCTCATCCGGCGCCCCAGGCCCATTGTCTTTGACCCGGACCGCCATGGAGATGTTCCACAAGGCCCAGGTGACCGAGGCCTATGGCTGGACCGAAGGCGGCTGGGTCACGTTCGAGGTCAAGCACCGCGACACCCTATTGGCTCACTCCGTTGGCTGGCCGACATTCGGCAATGAAGTGGCCGTATTCAATGAGGCCGGAGACCCCTGCGGCGTGGGCGAGGCCGGCGAAGTCGCGGTGAAAAGCCTGACCCATTTCGACGGCTATCTGGGCCGCCCCGAGGCGACCGAAGCGACCCGGCACCGGGGTTACATATTGTCGGGCGATATCGGAATCTGGCAGGCCGATGGCCGGCTGTGCATCGTCGACCGTAAGAAGGACATGATCATCTCGGGCGGTGAGAACGTCTACACCGCCGAAGTGGAACGGATCGTGCATGAACATCCGGATGTCCTGGAGGCCGCCGTCGTTGGATTGCCCCATGAACGCTGGGGCGAAATGGTCACGGCCATGGTGGTGCCCCGGGCCGGCGCAACCGTCAATGCCGCCGAACTGGAACTATTCTGCCGCGAACGCCTGGCCGGCTTCAAGGTCCCGCGCCGGGTTGAAGTGGTCAGCGAACTGCCACGCAACCCGATGGGCAAGGTGCAGAAATTCCGCATCATCGAACAATTGAGCGGCAAAGACTGATCGGTCGCGGGCCCGCCGGGCCTCGTAATCCGCCGCACAATTAGGCTGACCGCTTTCTAAGATCCATTATGACCATCATCAGCGGCAGGATGAACAAAATGATGGGGACAGCCATGACCGAGGCCCACAGCAGCGCTCAGACCCAATACGGATAATGAGTATCCTTTCATGAGATCTTCTTCCTGTGCAAATGTAATACGGCTTGAGCTATAGTTGTCATAATGCCGATTTATGCTATATCAACGAGAGTTCAGTATCGAGCAGAAATCACAGCATCTAACGGGATTTTCGGTTGCGGACATCTTGTGAATGACTGTCGATCGCTCTATTGAAGATGCTGGAAAAAACACGAGAGAAAATGAGACATGTCGATGACTTCCGAACGAACCGGAGCCACCACAGCATCTGATACCCTGAAGCAGAAGACCAAAGATGGATCGGTAATTTCCGGTGGCCATCTGGTCGCCAAGGCGCTGAAGAACGAGGGCGTCGACACGATCTTCACCCTTTGCGGCGGACACATCATAGACATCTATGACGGTTGCATCGATGAAGGCATCCGGATAATCGATGTACGTCACGAACAAACGGCGGCCCATGCCGCCGACGGATACGCCCGCCAGACGGGCAAGCTTGGCTGCGTGGTTACCACCGCCGGCCCGGGTTGCACCAATGCCATGACCGGTGTCGCAACGGCGTTCCGCTCTGAAAGTCCCATCCTCCACATCGGCGGCCAGAGTTCCCTTGCGCAGCACAAGCAAGGTTCCCTGCAGGACTTGCCCCACGTGGACATCATGAAGCCGATTACCAAGTTTGCCTCCGGCGTATTTTCCACCGAGCGGGTCGCCGACATGATTTCAATGGCGGCAAGAGAATGTTTCGCCGGCGCCTATGGCCCGTCTTATCTGGAGATACCGCGGGATATTCTGGATGCGGAAATACCGGTTGAAAGAGCGGTAATACCCGAACCCGGCCATTATCGGGCCTCGGCCAAATCCATCGGTGATCCCGTAGATATCGAGGCGTTGGCGGACATTCTGGTCAAAGCCGAGCGTCCGGCCGCATTGTTCGGCCAGCAGGTCTGGGCCAGCCAGTCACAGGATGACGCAATCGATTTTATCCATGCCCTGGACATTCCCGCGTACATGAACGGCGCCGCGCGAGGCATGATGCCAAACGACGACCCGCATCATTTCGACCGGACGCGCTCCGACGCGTTCAAGAATGCCGACGTTGTCCTGATCGTGGGCACGCCATTCGACTTCCGCATGGGCTACGGCAAGCGGATTTCGGCGCCGATACTCGTCCAGATTGACCAAAGTTATGCGACCGTGGGTAAGAACCGTGACATCACGCTGGGTCTTGCCGGTGATCCCGGCGCGATCCTCAAGGCCGTGGCCGCCGCAGCCTCTGGCCGGATTGACAAAGGCGCACGGCAAAAACGGCAGGCCTGGATGCGGGAGCTGCGCCAGATTGAAGCGGTGAAACTGGAAAAACTAATGCCGCTGTTCAATGCCAACAGTACGCCGATCCATCCCTACCGCCTGGCCTGGGAAATCAATGAATTCCTGGGCGATGATACGATCTATATCGGTGACGGCGGCGATGTCGTGACAATCTCGGCCCAGGCCGTCCGTCCCCGGGGGCCCGGCCAATGGATGGACCCTGGCGCACTGGGATCCCTGGGCGTGGGCACCGGCTTTGCCATGGCCGCCAAACTTGCCCATCCCCACAAGGAGGTTATGTGCCTGTATGGTGACGGATCGTTTGGCATGACGTCCTACGACATGGAGACAGCCCAGCGCTTCGGCGCGCCTTATTTGGCTGTGGTTGGCAATAACTCGCACATGAACCAGATCCGCTATGGTCAGATGGCGAAGTACGGCACCCAACGCGGCAATGTCGGTAACGATCTTGGCGACGTGCCATTCTCGAAATTTGCTGATATGATCGGCGGCTATGGCGAGGAAGTAAGCGCGCCGGAGCAGATCCAACCGGCTCTGCGCCGGGCCCGTGAAGAGATCGCCAAGACCGGCAAATGTGCCGTCATCAATGTCTGGATTGATCCCAACGAATACGCTCCGGGCACCAAGAACCAAACCATGTACAAATAACCGAATTTCAGAGATGGATTAATGACAGCACTTGAAGGCATTAGAATCCTCGATTTTACGCATGTGCAGTCGGGCCCGACCTGCACCCAGCTTCTGGCATGGTTTGGTGCGGATGTGATCAAGGTCGAGCGTCCCGGCGTCGGAGATGCCACACGCGGTCAATTGCGGGACATCCCGGATGTGGACTCGCTTTATTTTACCATGCTCAACCATAACAAGCGGTCGATCGAACTAAATGGCAAGAATGAAACCGGGAAGGAAGTGTTGGAGCGGCTGGTAAAGGCCTGCGACGTCCTGGTTGAGAATTTCGCCCCCGGCGCGCTCGACCGCATGGGATTTACCTGGGAGCATATACACGAACTCAACCCGCGCATGATCGTGGCCTCCATCAAGGGATTTGGGCCAGGGCCCTACGAAGATTGCAAGGTTTATGAGAATATTGCGCAATGCGCCGGCGGCTCGGCCTCTACGACCGGTCAATTCGGCGATATCCCCATGGTAACGGGCGCGCAAATCGGGGATTCGGGAACCGGCCTCCATCTCGCATTTGGCATTGTGACGGCCTTGTTCCAAAGAGAGCAGACTGGATTAGGCCAAAAAGTCTCTGCCGCCATGCAGGACGGTGTCTTGAACCTTTGCCGCGTAAAGCTGCGGGATCAACAGCGCCTCAAGGCCGGGCCGTTGGAAGAATATTCCCAATTCGGCGAAGGCATTCCATTCGGCGACGCTGTGCCGCGCGCCGGTAACGATTCCGGTGGCGGGCAGCCCGGGCGGATCCTCAAATGCAAGGGATGGGAGAACGATCCCGACGCCTATACATACTTCATTACGCAAGCGGCGGTGTGGAAAAATGTCTGCGACGTCATTGGCAAGCCCGAGTGGAAGGAAGATCCCGATTACGCGACGCCGAATGCGCGCTTGCCTCGCCTGCAGGAGATTTTTGCTGCCGTTGAACAATGGACAATGACCAAAACCAAATACGAGGTCATGGAGATCTGCAATGCCCTGGATATTCCGATCGGGCCAATTCTGTCTTTCAAGGAACTGGCCGAAGAGCCGTCATTGCGGGAAACCGGCACCATCGTCGAGGTCGATCATCCGACCCGCGGCAGGTATATTTCCGTGGGTAATCCGGTCAAATTGTCGGGTTCACCGGTCGAGGTCAAACGCTCACCCCTCCTGGGCGAGCACACGGAAGAAATCCTCAGCGACGTCCTGAAATACTCCAATGAGGAGATCGAGACCATCCGTGCTTCGGGCGCAGTCGGGAAACCAAAGCCGCAAGCTGCCGAATAAGACTGCCCGCGCCGGGTTGGGCTTATACCAACGAGTGCTGATAGAGACCCATCCACGACGCTCAGGTAATGGGCAGCATCACATGTTCCCGGTATGCCGGGCGCTGGGTCAGCCGGTCGTACCAGGCCCGCAGGTTCGGGTACTCGGGATGTTCCACATCCAGGCCGTACCAGCGGTAGGTCATGGCGCCGACGGGCACATCGGCAATGGTCAAATGGTCGCCGGCCATGAAATCCTGTCCCTGCAAGTGCCGGTCCACGACGGCGTACAAGGCTGCACTTTCCGCTGAGGCAGCCTGAATAGCCGCCATATCCCGGTCAGCCTCGGGCGTACGGATCAAACCCCAGAACGCCGGCGTTATGGCTGGTTGCTGAAAACCGATTTGCCAATCCATCCATTTGTCCACGTCGCCACAGTCCTTGGCATCGCCGGGATACAAACCGCTGTTATATTGCCTGGCCAGGTAGCGGATAATGGAATGGCTTTCCCAAAGGATATAGCCATCATCATCCAGCACCGGGACCCGGCCCATGGGATTCATCGCCAGGTACCAATCCTGGTCGTTCTGGCCAAAGGCGCCGCCGACATCCAGCCGTTCGTAGTCGAGGCCCAATTCGCCGATCACCCACATGACTTTTTGCACATTGACCGAATTGCTGCGGCCGTAAACTTTCAACATGGCGACGTTCCTTTGCCCAATATGCGCCCCGCAGGCCCGGATCGGGCCCTGACGAGATTGCGGTTTACCCTCTGCGGCGATGCTATCAGGTATCGCCGAAGCTGGGTTCGCGTTTTTCCAGAAAGGCGGATATTGCCTCCCTATGATCAGCGCTCTGGAAGGACAGCCATTCATAGGCCAACGAGGTATCCATGATGGAATGGGCCAGCTGCTTCAAACCGATGTTGGCGGAAACTTTGGTCCAGCGGATCGCCGCCGTCGGGCCGTCGGCCAGGCGCTTGGCAAAGGCCTGGGCTGCGGGCAAGGTCTCCTCGGGCAGGGTCACATGGTTGATCAGGCCCATGCGCTCGGCATCGTCGGCGCCAATGGGATCGCCGGTCATGAGATATTCCTTGGCCTTGGCATAGCCGATCAACTGCGGCCAGATAACACAGCCGCCGTCGCCTGCGACCACACCGATCTTGACATGCGGATCGGCGATCTTGGCTTTCGTCGACATGAATATGGTGTCGCACAACAAGGCGATGGTGGCACCCAGGCCCATGGCGTGGCCGTTGACGGCGGCAATGATCGGTTTTTCCAGATCCAGCAGGGAAAAGACGATCCGCTTGGCATCGACCAGGCGCAGCATGGGCTCGTCCGAGCCGTCGGCGATGCGTTTCATATAGGCCAGATCACCGCCGGCGGAAAAGGCGCGCCCAGCGCCGGTCAGGACGATGACATCCGCCTGATCATCCAGCTGGGCGTCATAGAAAATGCTGCCCAGTTCATCGTGCATGTCCTTGTTGACTGCGTTCAGATCATCCGGCCGGTTCATGCTCAGGGTCAGAACACGGCCCTGTCGACTGGCCTCAAAACAGGTATATTTATCGTAATTCATTGATTTTCCTCCGTTCAGCCAAACTGCTTGATGGTTACATAGCCGCCACGAGGCTGGCAATATTGCAGGTTGCTGGGACAGGTAATACCAATGGTCCTTGATATTGACCTGTTTCACCGAGATGATTCTTGCCGCCAGGTAGGAGCGCGCCGCGCCGTAGTGTGGCCCACTTCAAGTGGGGCGCGACGCCGCTGGCGGCAAGAATCATCCGGCCGAAGGTGGGCCGGTCCGGCTCTCGGGC
>JAJFGG010000077.1 GCA_021776235.1 Alphaproteobacteria bacterium
GATTTCGAATTACGCAATCCAGGCCGCGACGGCGGCCCGGCGCCAGTGCGCCGCCCTCGCGGAGCGGTGCGCTTTGGCGCACAAGCGTGAGCGACAATAGCTAGGCCTGATTCGATGAAAATCGAAACTGGTCTAGCGCAACTTGGCCTTGGCCTCCAGCGCCGCGTAATCGATGGGCGGTTCGTGCATTTGCCGGATCATGTTGGCGTTGCGGGCCTTGATCATCATGGTGAGGGCGTGGTTGTAGGGCGTGGCAATGCCAAGGGCGGCGCCTTCGCGCACCACGGCGCCGTTCAGGCTGTCGATCTCCGTTCGCAGGCCCGCTTCCATATGCTGCAACATGGATGGCTTGTTAAAGGCGCGGCCCAGGATCTTCCTTATGGCGGCCTTGGGATCGGGATCGGTCAGGGTTATGCCCTTGGCCGCGATCACCGCCAGGGTTTCATCCAGTACCAATTCCTGCATTGCCATGGCGGCGGCATCGGCGCCAATCTCGCCGGAGCGCAATCCGGTGATGGCGCACAGGGGATTGACGGCGCAGTTCAGCATGAACTTGGTCCAGATCACGGCCTGGATATCCTCGGCGATATGGGGATCGAACTTCGCCTCGGCCAGTAAATCGCGCAGCAGTTCCACCCGGGCGCTGCCGCCGCCGCCAAGTTCACCGACCCAGGTCTTGTTGGCGTTGGTATGGGTGGCATGTCCCGCCTTGGGCGAGGCGGCGCTGTGATAGCTGATGCCGCCGACTACCCGTTCGGCCCCCAGTACCTGGCACAAAGTTTCCACATTGCCGACGCCGTTTTGAAAGGTGACGGCCCAGCCTTCGGGCTTCAGCACCGCCTTTGCATGCGCCGCCGCCGCCCCGGTGTTGTTGGCGTCCGTATGGATGAAAGCGATATCGGCGGCCGGCAGGCCATCGGCCGAAGTGGCGGCCGGCGCCTTGATGCGATAGTCACCGTCGATGCCGTCATACAGGTAATGGCCATCGTTCAGATCAGCCACCGCCTCCGGGCGGATTTCGATGAACTGGACGTCTTTTCCCGCCAGCACCAGACGGCCGCCGTACAGCCCGCCCATGGCGCCCGCGCCGATAATGCAAATCTTCATGGTCCGCTCTCCTTTTGCGCTATGCTAATACTACATTGCGATGATAGGGAGTCGAGCGATGAGCGGCTATGCGCGACCGGAACTATTGGTGGAAACGGACTGGCTGGCGGCGCATTTGGATGATCCGAATGTGCGGATCTTCGATTGCACGACCCATTTGATACCTGACCCGGAAAAAGTGTTTCGTGCCGAAAGCGGCCTGGCGGATTACCAGGCCGGGCATATTCCCGGGGCCGGGTTCTTGGATCTGCAGAATGAACTGTCGGACCCCGCCGGTGCCTTCCGCTTCACCACCCCCGGCGCCGATGCCTTCGCCGCCGCCGTCGGCGCCAAGGGTCTGGGCGGTGATTACCGCATCGTGCTCTACAGCGGCGGCACCATGTGGTGGGCAACGCGGATCTGGTGGATGCTGTACGCCTTCGGCTTCGAGAATGCCGCTGTCCTGAATGGTGGCATGCAGAAATGGCAGGCCGAGGGACGCCCCATGAGTTCGGCCGACTGCCAGTACGCCCCTGCCTCTTTCACGGCCCGGGTCCAGCCCGGCCGAATCGTGGCAAAGGATGCGGTGCTGGCCGCCTTGGCGCGCGAGGACGCCGTGGTGGTCAATGCCCTGACCCGGGCCCAGCACGCCGGCACCTCGAAGACCCATTATGGCCGGCCGGGCCGGATTTCCGGCAGTGTCTGTCTGCCGGGACTGGATTTGCTGGACCGGGAGAGCAATACCTTTCTGGATGCCGCGGCCCTGCGCGCGCAATTCGACGCGGCCAGGATCGGCATGGCGCAAAAGGTCCTGACCTATTGCGGCGGCGGTATCGCGGCCACGGCGGATGCCTTCGCCCTGGTCCTTCTTGGCCACGAGGATGTGGGCATCTACGACAATTCCCTGTCGGAATGGGCCAACGATCACAGCCTGCCCATGGAAGCCGACGGAGATTAGAGCAAAGGATCATTGATACAAGATGCCCGAACTGGATACCGCTGCGCACCGGCTGCACTACGACCTTACCGACCTGACGGCGCCATGGATCGAGGCGCCGGAGACGATCCTGTTCCATCATGGCGTGGGCGCCAATGGGCACTGCTGGCAAGGCTGGATGCCCGCCTTGCAGGACCGCTATCGCCTTCTGACATTTGATCTGCCCGGCCATGGGCGCTCCCAACCAGGCGACGGCGATATCACCATTGACGCCATGATGGACGACGTCATCGCCTTGGCCGATGCCGTGGACGAGAACGGTGATGGCGCGAAATTCCACCTGATCGGTGAATCCGTCGGTGGCACCGTGGCCTTGCGAACCGCGACCGAACATCCTGACCGCCTGTTGAGCCTGACGGTCAGCAACGGCGCCCATAGGGGCGGCAGCATCCAGAACCTGGATTTCTGGCACGGGGTGATCGAGGGCGAGGGCATGTCCGCCTGGTCCGACCGCATGATGAGCCATCGCTTCTTCGATGGCGCCCTGCCGGAGCCGGTGTCAACCTGGTACCGCACCCAACAGGCCAGCGCCGATCCGGACACCGTGCTGGCCTTGCTGAAGACACTCGTCGGCACGGACCTGAGCCCGCAATTGCCGGATCTCATGCTGCCGACCCTGTTGATGCACCCGGATTCCTCGCCCTTCATCCCGGTGCCCGTCATGGCCGACCTGCACGCGCTGATCCCCAGGGCGCAACTGCGCATTGTTCCCCACGCCAAGCACGGCATGCCGTTTTCCCACGCGGCCGAATGCAGCGAGACGTTGCGGGCCTTTCTGGACGAGGTATCCTAAGGGGCGGTTTGGCTTCGCTAAATATTCTCCTGGCGGGAATCGATTCTTTACCCGCCACTTGCGGCCACGGTGTATTCTGCTGGCCAGACAACCAAAATCAGGAGCACTGCCATGGCGTCCCAACAAGCCCGCATCCATGAGGTTGAAGACGATCCGCTGGCCGCCATCGACTACTGTTACGAGCAGGGCTGGACTGACGGTCTGCCGGTCGTCCCGCCGGATGTCGCGCGGGTCGAGGCGATGTTGCTGTTCGAAGGCCGGCCGCCGGAAACGGTACTGGCGGCGCATCCGGCCACGGGATTTGAGTGCACCGTTCACGCGGCGGCGGTGAATGCGGTCATGGCGGGTTGCAAGCCGGAATATTTCCCCGTCGTCGTCGCGGCGTTCGAGGCAATGAACGAGCCAGACTTCAACTTTCACGGCTCGACCGCCAGTACCGGGGGCTCGGCGCCTTTGCTGGTGGTCAGCGGGCCGGTTATCGACGACATCGGCATGAACGCCGATGTGAACCTGTTTGGCCCCGGCAACCGCGCCAACGCCACCATCGGCCGCGCCGTGCGCCTGATCCTGATGAACGTGTTCCGGATGATTCCGGGTGTCTCCGACAAATCAACCCAGGGCAACCCCGGCAAGTTCAGCTTTTGCATCGCCGAGCGGGCGCGGGGCAACCCCTGGCCCCTGCTGGTCGAGGAGCTGGACTATCCCATGGGCGTCAGCAGCGTCACCGTGTTCGCGGGCGGCGGCTTTTGCAATGTGGAGAACCACGGCGGCAATACGCCCGAGATGGTGCTTGGCTCCATCGCCGACGCCATGGCCAACTACGGTTGCATCACCCTGGGGCAATCCGTCGTCGTGCTATCGCCGGAGCATGTGCGCGTCGTCGCCTCGACCGGCTGGAGCAAGCAGCAGGTACGGGAGTTTCTGTTCAACCGCGCAGCCCGCACGGTCGAGGGCATGCGCTCCGTGGGCAAATACCGCCAGCGCGAATTCGACAAACAGCACGCCGATGGCGCCAGCCCGCTGGTCGAGGCTGACAAGATGCACCGGGGTCTCAGCCCCGATGATATTCTGGTGGTCATGGGGGGTGGCGACGCCGGCGGCCATTCCTGTTTCATACCATCCTGGAGCCGGGGCCGCAGTTCGATCATGCAGTCCAAGCCTATTGGCGTCTGCATCGATTGCGACTGATCCGGCTTTGAACCTATGCGCGCAGCAGCAACGGGAGACCATGCATGCAACTTTATGACCCGACCGTCACAGGACCCGAGCGGAATTATGCCCGCGCGGCGGCACTCGCCAGCCTGGAGGGCAAGACCATTGGCCTGTTGGAGAACGGTAAGCTGAACGCCGTCAACATGCTGCGGCAGACCGCGGCGCTGTTCGAGCAGCGCCATGGCTGCACCATTCTGCCCCTCTTCTCGAAGAGCAACGCCAGCGCGCCGGCGCCCGGCGAAACCATCCAGGCAGCCGCGAACGACGTGGACTTCCTGATTACCGGCCTGGGTGATTGAGGCAGTTGCTCGACGTGCAGTTTGCATGACGGCATCAGTTTCGAACAGCTTGGCAAGCGCGCGGTTGTCGTGTGCACGGAACCATTCGAGGTTACGGTCAAAAATATTGCCCGGATGCTGGGCCTGCCCGACTACCCATTCGTCATGGTCGAGCATCCCATCGGCAGCCGTACTATGCCGGAAATAGAGGCGCTGGCGGAAATTGCATATGACCAGGCCCTGCCTATCCTGATGGAAGGGTAATACCACCTTGCGACGGGTAGCGGCTACGAGCCCAGATGCGGCACCACTTCCTCTGCGAAGAGGGACATCTGGTCCAGCAACTCCGCCACCGTGTTAACGGCGAAATACAGGCCGAGCAGGTGCGTGACGCCGGCCGCCTTCAGGGCCAGGCATTTCTCCACCACCTCGGCCGGGGTGCCAACCAGGTTGGCGTCGACCATCGAGATGCCGGCTTGTTCTTTCAACGTCGAGCGGGTCAGTGAGACCAGATGCTTGTGCATCTGACTGCCACTGAAGCGTTCGACCGCGCGGTCGTGGTCATGGTCGACCAGGGCGATATATTGCGGCGCCACCGCGATTTCCGTGAAGTCGCGGCCCTCGGCTTCACACAGTTCGCGCAAATGGACGATGTCGGCGGCGATGCGCTGCAGCGGCAGGCCCGCCGGCAGCCAACCGTCGCCAAGCGTCGCGGTCCGCCGCAGCTGATTGACATTGTTGCCCCCGAAATAGATAGGCAGCTTTTCCTGCAATGGTTTGGGATACAGCTGGACATCGCGAAAGCGATAGAACGCGCCGTCATAGCTTGCCCGGTCTTGTGTGAACAACAGGCGCAGGGCGCGCACACCCTCTTCGACGATATCGCCGCGATGGCGCTTGTCGTCGGGCAACAGGGCCTCGAACTCCTCGCGATAGGCACCGACACCCACGCCCAGTTCCAGCCGGCCGCCACTCAAATGATCCAGGGTGATCAACTGCTTTGCGGTGACCACGATGTCGCGCCGCATGGGCAGCACCAGAATTCCGGTGCCGAAACGCAGGCTGCAGGTTTGCGAGGCCAACCAGGCGTAGGTCAGCAGGATTTCCCAGAAACGCGGCGGCCGGCCGAACTCCGCCTGCACATAGTGCTGTGTGGTCATGTGGTCGTTGCCCCAGATCGAGTGATAGCCCAGGGCCTCCGCATGCTGCGCGATGGCAAGCAGGGCCTGGGTCTCGGAAAATGGGATCGGATAGGTCAGGCCCTCCATGCCCGTGGGAAATCCGACGCTGACGATCATGGCCGCTGCTCCTCTGTCATTTGTCCGGGCGATCGCCCAGGGCCGCCGCCAGGGTCTCGGCCAACATGGCCTGGCCCCGCATCCCGGCAATCACCACTTCGTCCAGACCCGCCTGGCGGTACTCCCGAAGACGCGCCCGCACCTGCGCCGGCGTGCCGCTGACACTGTGGCGGGCCACCACTTCATCACTGACCAGAGCGGTGGCGCGGTTCCAATCGCCCTTGGCGACGGCGTCATACAATGCACCCTGGTCCAGGTCGCTCCCTGCCATCTCCAGGTTTGCCTGATGATGGGGGCCGCGCAGGACAAAGGCCAACAACCGTTTCAAACGCCCGTAGGCCCGGCCCTCATCTGCGTCAACCGAGGCAAAGACCAGGCCGATGCGGCGCACCTGGCGGCCTTGCGCGGCCTCGGTCATCCGGGCCAACGACCAGCGCACGAAGGCCACGGAGGTCGCCGCCGACAGCAACACGCCGTCGGCCTGGCGTCCGGCCAGGCGCAGCATCCCCGGCCCAGTGGCCGCCAATACGATCGGCACGTCCTGTGGTCCGGTTTCCAGGGCGCGGCCGCTGACCTGAAAGCGTTCGCCCCGGTGCCGTATGGTTTCGCCGGCCAGCAAAGCCCGTGCGATGCCGATGCTTTCATCCAGAGTGGCCAACGGCCGGGGCCGGGCAACGCCGGCGGCGTCCAGATCACCCGGCGCACCAGCGCCCAGGCACAGCACCGTCCGGTTGGGGAAGTGCTCGTTCAGGGTCGCCGCCGCCATCGCGGCCTGCACGGGATGCACCACATAAGGGCTGATCGCCATCAGGGCGGCGCTGACCCGTTCCGTTGCCGACAGCGCCATTGCGGCCTGCACCACCGGGTCACGCTGAAACAGGTGATTGGCCAGCCACATGGTATCGGCGCCGGCGGCATCGGCCTGGCGGGCCAGGCCGGGTAAATCCGCCGCCGCCTCGGCGCCCTCGAACGAGACGCCAAGGCCCGATCCCCTCGCCCCATGCCATGGGGTCAGACCCATGGACGGCACCAGGCCGCCGGTTGCGCTGATCGGGAACTCCCTATCATCTCCTGTCTGCTCTCATCTCAGTCACGGAGAGTCGGGTGTTCAACGCTGCGGGCAGATTACGCATGCACAAAGCATAATGAATTCACCGCTCGAAGGGTAGTCGGCCCGGCGACAGAAATTATCTGTCGCCAAACTTGCCAGGGCCCTCAAAAACATCAATCATCGGCCCTGAAAACCCCTTAATGAAAAACGCCGTACGACATCCCGACGGAAAACCCGCCCGCTACACTTGCGGCATGAAGCCACCACGAAGGAGACCTCAACCATGATGGGCTACACCACCCTTGGAACCAACGATCTAGAGAAAGCCGCGGCATTTTACGATGCCCTGTTTGCCGACCTGGGACTTAAGAAAATCACCCCCAACGACCGTCTAGTGCTGTGGTCCAGTCAAGCGGGCGCAGCCATGTTGGGTGTGATCAAGCCTTTTGACGGCCAGCCCGCCACGGCCGGCAATGGGACAATGGTCGCGCTTATGGTGGACGATGCCGAGACCGTGGCGAAACTGCATGCCAAGGCGTTGGCGCTGGGCGGCAGCGACGAAGGCGAAGTCGGTCCGCGCGGCGGCGGCGCCATGACCTTTGGTTACTTTCGCGACCTGGACGGCAATAAACTGGCGTTTTACGCGATGAATTAGTCCCTTGCGGGCCATCAAATGAATCAGAATAGCCGCGACCTGCTCTAGTATCCTGGCCCGGAAGCTTATTCCCCCGAGGGCCGGCTACGCCTGGCCCATTGGCGGTACATGTCCATCAGGGCGACGATGTCCTGGCCGCGATAACCCTCGGCCACGGCCAGGGCGTACATCTCGCGGGCCATGGACGCGGTGGGCGTGGGCATTTTCAGGGCCCGGCCCAGATCGACGCCCAGAGAGAGGTCCTTTTCGCCCAGCTCCATCTTGAAACCAGGGCTGAAATCTTCCTGCAGGGCGTTGGGGAAGCGCTTGGTGAAATGGTGCGAACGGCCGCCACTGACGGAAATCACCTCGAACAGCTTTTGTGGTTCCACGCCGGCGGCGACGCCCAGGGCAAAGGCTTCCGAGGCAACCAGCACGTTGCCCATGGACATCATGTTGTTGACGATCTTCACCACCTTGGCGGTGCCGACCTCTCCGGTGTGCTGCCAGGTCTGCCCCAGCAAGTCGAACAGAGGCCCGGCGCGGTCAAGGGCCGGCGCCTCGCCGCCCACCAGTAATACAAGCTTGCCCGTACCGGCCTCGTTGGGGCTGCCGCTGACGGGGCAGTCCAGCACGGCCAGCCCTTTCGCTTGCGCCGCCGTGCCCACCGCTTTCATGGTATCGGGGTCGATGGTGCTCAACTCCACCAGCAGGCTGCCCGCCTCGGCCAGCGCGACAATGCCTTCCGCGCCCAGCCAGGCTTGGCTTACCGACTTGGGATCCGGCAACGAAGTCAGGACGGTGGTGCGACCGGCCAGGGCCGTGGCCAGGCTGTCGGCCATCTTGACGCCCTGCTGCGTCAGGTTTCGGCGCACCTCGTCGCTGATATCGTATCCCATCACATCCCATTGGGATTCGCTCAACCGCCTTGCCATGGCTGAACCCATCTGGCCCATGCCAATTACCGCGATCCGCTCGGTCATGCTTTCATTCCATTCTTACTAGCCATTGATACGGTAGACCCGCGCCGCCGTGTCGTGGAACAGGGCCGCCTTTTCCCCCGCCGAACAGCCCGAGGCGATGCGTTTGAAGGTATTCCACAGCACGTTGTAACTGCAGGTCCGCTTGTCGACGGGAAAATTAGATTCGAACATGCAGCGTTCGACCCCGAACCGCTCCATGCAATGGTCGTAATAGGCCCGGGTCGCGGCGGCCAGGTCCTCGCTGCTGGGGGGACGGGCCTGTAAATCCCAATCAAAGCCGTTGACCTTCATATTGATGCCGCCCAGCTTGGCCACCACGTTTGGGCATTGCGCCAGGTCGGCGATATCCAGGCGCCATTGGGCCAGAATTTCCTCACGTTTGCCCGCGTAGGGGCCGATCCCGATCGGCCCGCCAAAATGGTTCAGGATCATCGTCGTGTCGGGAAAGGCGCGGGCCAGATCGGTCATCTCGGGGATCTGGGTATGGTAGCACCAGGCCTCGAAACTGAGGTTCAGGGGCGCCAACTGGGCAAAGCCCTCGCGAAATGCGGCCTCTCCCAACATGCCCCTGGTCGGTCTGGTGTGGGAGTTGCGGATTTCGTCGCTTTCATCCCAGGAGGCGGCGTGGCGAATGCCCCGGAAACGCCCGCCGCCGGCGGCGATATGGGCCTCCAGCACATCTTTCACACCGGCGCCCAAATTCAGATTGGCCAGGCCGACGATACCGGCGGCAACCCGTGCGTTGCCGTACTGGCCCGAGGCGCTCATGGCCGCGATACCGTTGACGAACTCCGTCTCGCCCACGGGCCGCATAGGGGCAGGGCCATGAGCGCGGTACATGGAACCGCATTCGATGAAGACCGTGGACACCACGTTATGGCCGGAGCTGATATCCGCCAGCCATTCGTTCAACAGATAGCGGCCTTCGACCTGTTCCGTGCGGAACTTCGCCGCCGGGTCGATGTTGGCATCCCATAAATGATGATGGGGATCGCAGATCGGCAAATCCGGTTCCAGGGTTTTCTCCGTGGTTAGTGCCAGCCAGTCGTCCGTATACGCCATGCTCCCGCCCTCCCGCGTTTGTCATCAGGTCTAGTATGCCATCGAAAGTCCGTTTTGCCATATACTGACGGCGGCATACAGACAGGGAGCCCCTCCGATGATTGAAGAGACGCTGGATATTCAGACCGAAGACGGTGCGATGGAGACCTTTGTCTGCCATCCCGAACGGGGCGGGCCGTATCCGGCGGTTCTTTTGCTGATGGATGCGCCCGGCATCCGCGAGGAACTGCGGGACATGGCCCGGCGTCTGGGGACGGTCGGCTATTACGTCCTGCTGCCCAATCTGTATTACCGTGCCGGCCGGGACACCATGTATGGGCCGGCGGTGCTGGAGGAAGGCAGTGACGAGCATACGGCGATGCGGGCCGTACGCACCAAGATGACCATTCCCCCGGTGATGGAGGATGTCGCCGCCATGCTGGCCCATGTTGACGGCCAGGACATGGCCAAGGATGGCCCGGTAGGCTGCCACGGCTATTGCATGAGCGGCCCCTATGCCCTGGCGGCCGCGGCCCGCTATCCCGACCGGGTCAAGGCCGCCGCCTCGTTCTACGGCACCTGGCTGGTCAACGACGCGGCGGAAAGCCCGCATCTGACCTTTGGCCAAGTCACGGGCGAGGTCTATATTTCCTGTGCCGAACACGATGCCCTGGCGCCTCTGGATATGGTTGCGGAGATGCGCCGGCTGTTCGAGGCGGCGGGATCGCCGGGCGAGATCGAACTGCAACCGGACGTCCACCACGGCTTCGCCTTTCCGGAACGGAAGGTCTATGACAAAGCCGCCGCCGAGCGCCATTGGGAGCGCCTGTTCGCGCTGTATGCAAAACTATAGATGGGGCCACAGGCGGGGCCTGGTGCCGGGTCACCTTGACGCGGCGCTCCCGGGCGCTATTTATCCGTTAATTGTTAGAATAAACATGAGTTGAAAATGTCTGATATGAATGCGGGCGCGTTGAAATTTGCCCATAAATCCGATGCCAATCCCAGTTGTGATTTTGATCTTGTAATCGTCGGCGCCGGCTTCGCCGGCATGTACATGCTGCACCGGGCGCGGGGCCTGGGCCTGAAGACCAAGGTCTTCGAGGCCGGTAGCGGCGTCGGCGGCACCTGGTATTGGAACCGTTACCCCGGCGCCCGTTGCGATGTGGAAAGCATGCAGTATTCCTATCAGTTTTCGGAAGAGTTGCAGCAGGAATGGGAATGGAGCGAACGCTATTCCCCGCAGCCGGAGATCCTAAGCTACGCCAACCATGTCGCGGACCGCTTCGAGTTGCGGCGCGATATCCAGTTCGATACCTCCGTCAGATCAGCGGTTTTCGACGAGACGGCGGGCTGCTGGAAACTTGAAACCTCCGACGGCGAGCACTGTACGGCGCGGTTTTGCGTCATGGCCACGGGCTGCCTGTCGACACCCAATCTGCCTGATTTCCCGGGCCTGGATAGTTATCAGGGCGAGACCTACCACACCGGCCATTGGCCCCATGAAGGCGTGGATTTCAGCGGTAAGCGCGTAGGTATTATCGGTACCGGCTCGTCCGCCATTCAATCCATCCCGGTCATTGCCGAACAGGCGGAGCATCTGACGGTATTTCAGCGGACGCCGAACTATACGATACCGGCCCATAATGCGCCCATGGACCCCGCCTATGCGGCCAGCGTCAAGGCGGACTACGCCGGTCTGCGGGCCCGGGCCAAGACCAAGCCGCCGGGCATTGACATCGACTTCAATATGGCAAGCGCCCTATCGGCAAGTGCGGGGGAAAGGCAAAAGCAGTACGAGGCGAAATGGGCCCATGGCGGCATCCCTTTCATGGGCGCCTTTGGCGATCTGATGCTTGATGACGAGGCCAACGATACGGCGGCTGAATTCGTCCGCGGCAAGATCCGCGATATCGTAAACGACCCGGAGATCGCGGACCGGCTTTCGCCCCATAACGTCATCGGCTGCAAGCGCCTGTGCGTCGATACCGACTATTACGCCACCTATAACCGCCCTGACGTCACCCTGGTTGATATAGCGGACGATCCCATCGAATGCCTAACGCCCTCAGGCCTGAAGGCAAAGGGCGAAAAGCATGAATTCGACGCCATCGTGTTCGCCACGGGCTTTGACGCCATGACCGGCACCTTGTTGCGCATTGATATCCGCGGCCTGGGCGGCATATCGTTGAAGGACAAATGGGCCGAGGGGCCGAAATCCTATCTGGGTCTGTCCATTGCAGGCTTTCCCAATATGTTCACTGTCACGGGGCCGGGCAGCCCGTCCGTGCTGACCAACATGCTGCCGTCAATCGAACAGCACGTGGACTGGATCGCGGATTGTCTGGATTACATGGGCCAAAACGGCCACGAACGGATCGATCCAAGCCCGCAGGCCGAGGCGGATTGGGTCGCCCATGTGGAGACCTCGGCGGGTTTGTCTCTGCGCTCCACCTGCAGTTCCTGGTACGTCGGCGCCAATATTCCCGGCAAGCCGCGGGTCTTCATGCCCTATTTGGCCGGCCTGCCCTTGTACATTGAAAAATGCGAGGAGATCGTGGCCAACGGCTACCGGGGCTTTGCCCTGCGTTAGCGCTTTATGGCCTCGACCATGACACCGTTGGCGTCCTTGGGGTGAACCAGCCAGCGGGGTGAGGCGCCGGCTTCCGTCGGGTCGCGCATCAGCACGGTCATGCCGCGGTCACTCAAGGCCCGGCCGCTGCCTTCGACGTCATCGACCTCCAGACAGATGTGATAAAAGCCCTCGCCAACCTTGGCCAGACGCCGGGACAAGGCGTTTTCCATGTTCGATTTGTCCAGCGGTTCCATGATCTCGATGACCATTTCATCCCAACTTCCGCCCACGGATATGAACACACTGCGGATGCCTTCGACCTCGATTCTGCGATCCTCGAACTTCTTGAAACCGAACGCTTCGGTCCAATGGGTGACGGCCTTGTCCGCATAGTGCACCAGAATGCCGATATGGCTGATTCTGTTCGTCATGGCTTTCCTCCTTGGTTATCGGCGCGGCGGGCCTTGCGCGCAGCCGCCGGTGTTTGGATGGCCGGGGGAATTGTTTCACCATAAAGGGCAAACAGACAGCGCGAATTTACCGACGGGGCGCCGGTGCTTCAATCTGACGCGGTTTGCCATTGCCACGGCGCCGCGTAAATTGGCACTATAAAATAGTGCGAAATGGCTCTTTTATTCCTGCCAATTTTTGCTAAACGTCAGGCTCCGAGCCATTTTGCGATAAGGAGTATTACCCATGGCCCAGCAAATGCCCAGTGTTTGCCCCCTGGATTGCCCCGATACCTGTTCCCTGACCGTCACCGTGGAAGACGGCCGGATTAGCAAAGTGCGCGGCTCCAACGTTAATCCACTGACCCAGGGCGCCATTTGCGGCAAGGTCTCGAAGCTTTATCCGGAATTCGTCCATGGCGCCAACCGTCTGACCCAGCCCCTCAAGCGGGTCGGCGCCAAGGGCGAGGGCCGTTTCGAGGCAATTACCTGGGACGAGGCTCTGGATCTGATCCATGACCGATTTCAAGACGCCATCGCGAAATACGGCCGGCAAACCATTCTGCCCTTGAATTATGCCGGTCCGCACGGCCTGTTGGCCATGGGCTCCATGGATCTGCGGTTCTTCCATCAAATGGGCGCCTCGATCCTCTCGCGCCGGCCTTTGTGCGGCGGTATCAAGACCGAGGCCTGGCTGGGCACCTTCGGCACGATCTCGGGCGCGCAAATGACCGACGTTGAAAGCGCCCAGTTGATCGTGGTCTGGGGCAACAACGTCAGCTTTTCCAATTTGCATCTGGCACCCGTCATCCAGCGGATCCGGGATCGCGGCGGCAAGGTGGTGGTGGTGGATCCCAAGCGGATCAAGGTTGCCGAACAGGCGGATCTGCATCTCGCACCCCGTCCGGGCACCGACGTGGTGTTGGCCTTTGCCCTGGCGGCGGAGTTGGAGAGGCGCGGCGCCTTTGACGCCGAGTTCATCGCGGACAAGGTCGAGGGGGCCGAGGAATTCATGGCCGAGGCGCGGCCCTATGATATTGAGCGGGCCGCTGACATCACCGGTGTCCCGGCAGACGACATCCGCGCCCTGGCCGCCCTTTATCACGAAGCGGAACCGGCGGTGATCGCCACGGGCAACGGCCTGGAGCGCAACCGCAACGGCGGCGCGGGCCTGCGCGCCATTTTTGCCCTGCCGGCCCTGACCGGCAAGTTCCGCCATCCCGCCGGCGGCCTGGTGGGCGGTTCCGGCAATCTGTTTCCCAAGACCATGAAACGGCTGCAGCGTCCCGATTTGATTCCCAAGGGAACGCGCACCTTGAACATCATCGACGTGGGCAGGCATCTGGCCGATGACGATATTGACCCGCCGATCCGTGGTCTGGTGATCTACAATCATAATCCACTGGTGGTGCATCCCGATCAGAACACCATGCGCCGGGGCCTGGCCCGCGAGGATATCTTCACCGTGGTGGTGGATATCGCCATGACGGATTCGGCGGCCTACGCCGACGTGGTCCTGCCGGCGGCCAGCCATTTCGAGCATGACGAAATATTCTGCGCCTATGGCCAGCAATATTTGCAGCGGGCCGAACCGGTCATCGAACCGGTCGGCGAGGCCCTGCCCAATACGGAAATTTTCCGCCGTCTGGCCCGGCGTTTCGGTTTCAATGACCCAATCTTCCAGGCCAGCGATGCGGAACTGATAGACGATGCCATCGACGGCGACGATCCCCGCCTTGCCGGCGTGCGGCCCAGCGAACTGCCGACCAACGCGGCGCTGGCCATGGCCGCCCCTGGTCCGCGGATCGGCTTTGAACGCAAACCGACCACGAAGAGTGGCCGTATAGAGCTGAAATCAGCCTATCTGGATGAAAAGTTCGCTGCCCCGCTGCCCGGCTTCCAAGTCCTGGCGGAAGACGAAAACGCCCAGGCCAGATATCCATTCGCCCTGTTGACGCCATCGTCGAATTGGCGGACCAATTCCATGTTCGGCGGTCTGGCCAAATCCGACCCCACCCCGGCGTTGGAAATGCATCCAGACGACGCCGCCCAGGGTGGTCTAGCGGACGGACAACAGGTGCGCGTCTTCAATGGCCTTGGCGAAGTTTTTCTGCCCCTGAAGATCACCGACAGCGTGGCCAGAGGCGTGCTGCTGTCATACAAGGGCGCCTGGATGCGGACCACCACCAACGGCCAGACCGTCTCGGCCCTGGCCCCCACAACAAAGGCCGATCTGTCCGAAGGCGCCTGTTACAACGACACCCGCGTGCAGGTGGCCGCGGCCTAGGCGGTATTCGAGATCAAGACAGTCAAATAGGGACGGTCGGGCCGTCGCCGGCCAGGGTGGTGCGCCGCATATCGCGCGGCTCCTCGGCTGGAAACGGCCGCGCCCGGTGCATGACTTGCCGATTGTCCCAGATCACCAGGTCACCAAGCCGCCATTCGTGGGCGTAGACAAAATGGCGTTGCGTGGCGTGTTCGTTCAGATCACGCAGGAATATGTTGGCCTCGGGCACCGGCCAGCCGTCGATGCCGCCCGCATGGGACGACAGGTAAAGCGACCTTCGCCCCGTCACCGGATGGGTCCGGACCAGCACCTGGCGCACCGGTTCGAACCTCTCCCGCTCCTCGTCGGTAAAATCGGTAAAGCCGATCTTGCCGCGGGAATGGATCTGCGAATGTTCGCAGATCAGCCCCTCGGCCTGGGCCTTGGTCTCATCGTCCAGGGCATCATAGGCGGCCCGCATATCGGCGAATTCGGTATTGCCGCCCTTGGAAGGAATAGAGTGCGCGTTCAGCAACGAATATTTTGCCGGGGTCGGCTTGAAGGAGCTGTCGGAGTGCCACAATTGGTTGCCGATGGCGAACAGGCGGCTCCGGTCATCCCGCGCCAGAGGCTTGTTCTGCCGGTCCAGGTTGGAGACGTCGGCGAAAGTCGTGGGCAGGCGATTCTTCCCAGGATCTCTCAAACTGGTGCCAATGGCGTGTTCGATTGCACCCAGACATTCAGTGAACGCCAGCTGCTGGTCGTCTGCCAACGCCTGTTCCCGAAACACCAACACGGCGTATTCGTCCATCCCGGCGTGGATTGATGCCGCATCCTGCCGAGACAGAGGTTGCGACAAATCGATGCCAACGGCCTCGCCTGCGAAGCACGGGCCGATCTGCCTGATCGTCATGGCCATTCCAACACGCTCCCGGATGATTGTCGGAATGGCAACCTTATACTACATTGCGATGATAGGCTTCAGTCCATATCGAAGATGGCCTTTGAATTTACTTGAGAGCTCTTCCAGGCCGCGGTTTCCGCTGACCGCCAACGGTCAGGCGGCACGAACCTCGGCAAGAAACTTGTCGACCTCGCCGCTGAGTGCCGCCACCTGGCGCGAAAGATCCTTCGAGCTGTCCAGCATGGCGCCGGCGGCCTGACCGGTCTTGTCGGCGGCCTCGTTGACGCCGGCAATATTGGCATTGACCTGTTCCGTGCCTGATGCCGCCTCCCGGGCATTGCGGCTGATCTCGCCAGTAGCGGCCCCCTGCTCTTCGACCGCCGCGGCAATTGAACTGGCAATTTCGCTAATCTCGGAAATCGTCTTGGCAATACCACCAACCGCCTGTACCGCTTCACCCGTGGCGCTCTGGATGTCATTGACCTGCCCGGCAATCTCTTCTGTCGCATTGGCTGTCTGGTTGGCCAGGTTTTTGACTTCGGACGCAACCACGGCGAAACCCTTGCCGGCCTCGCCGGCCCGGGCCGCCTCGATCGTCGCGTTCAAGGCCAATAGGTTGGTCTGGCCAGCAATATCGTTGATGAGATTGACCACCTCACCGATTTTCTGCGAAGCCTCGGCCAGGCCCTCTATCTGATTTGTTGCCTGATCGGCATTGCCCACGGCACTACGCGAAATATCAGACGAGTTGGTAACCTGTCGCGAGATTTCGGAGATCGAGCTTGAAAGCTCCTCCGAGGACGAGGTGACCGTCTGAACATTGGCGCTGGCCTGGTCCGAAGCGGCGGCGACGTTGCCAGACTGCTGCGCCGTCTGTTCCGCCATCGCCGACAGGGTGGTTGCGGAAACCTCCATCTCGCTTGCTTGCGAGGCGATGTTGTCGACGATGCTTTTGACGCTGGTCTCCAACATGTCCGCCATCTGCAACAGGGCCTGGCGACGCTCTTCCGCGGCCTGTTTTTCGAGTTTCTCGCTCTCGGCCTTAAGGCGCTTGTTTTCGATGGCTTGGGCCCGGAATGTCAAGAAGGCCATGCATACCTGGCCTATTTCGTCATTGCTGCGCGGTTTTACATCTGTCTCGGTATCACCATCCGCCAAGGCGTTGAGAGCGGCGACAACCTCGACCATCGGCCGCACGATGAACGAACGTACGACCCAGAAGGTCAGAAGCAAACCGCCAACAATAGCAACGACGGTCAGAATCGAGGTCAGTTTCAAGGCCTGCTTCTCGTGCGCCTCGGCACGGAGCAGAGCCGCTGACGTGAAAGCCTCGATCTCCTCCAGCAGAGCCACCAGATCGTTATCCAGTTGCGCCTCTCCGGCTTCGGCTTCGTTTGCCAATTCGAGGGCCGGCCCGAACTTATGCGCGGCGAAGGCCTCGAATGCCTTGAATGCAGGCACTTCATAGGCATCATGGGCCGCCTCTATTACCTCGAGCTGATGCAGCACCTTTTCGAACTCAACCTTCTCCGCCTCGCTATGGGCGGCAACTATGGCCTCCGCGGCAAGAGTCTCGGCCGCCTTGAATTCGTCCCCGACTTTTTTGCTCAGTTCCTTGAATTGGGTGACGGCATGCAGGAAGGGCTCGCGCTCAGCCTCATTGCGCTCCATCATCGCGGCGTGGCGAACGGCGCGCTCGAACGCGATCGCCTGCTCCAGTTGGTGCACCGTGATCTTGGTGATGATCCCGGTCAGAGGCATATCCTGTTCGGCGATGGCTTCGATCTCGCCGCCGATATTGTTGAGCTGGTAAAGGCCGTTACCCGCGATCAGCACCAGTAGCAGCAGGCAGACCGATACCACCCCTGTCAACTTCTGACCGACCGACAGGCTCCAACCCCGGCTTTTGCCGTTGCGATCCGCATCAATCCGGGCGCTATCATCGGCGCCCTGTAAATGCGTATCCGTGTTGTCCAGTTCATTCATTGCTCAATGCCCCCAATTTTGGTCGCCTCGAGTCTCGCGAGGCCAAATTTCTGCACGACATCGCCGTAGCGACGAGGTTTCCGGAAGGCCCCAGAGTCCCGACGTCTTTGCCGTTTTCCATGTGCAAGGATCAGTTTCAGCCTGGGCGCGACCCATAAGTCTACTAGCAAGTGACAATCTAGAAAATTTGTAAAAATTTGGTTACTGCGGTCAACATTGGTTCATCATGGACTGCATGCCGACCAGGGGAGATTTTAGTGACGGCATTTGCAGCAAAGTGATGAGACCGCCCCATAACCCTGGTTGGTGATGCGCCTCATAACTTGGCTGCCGGCAAAGCCGGCGGATGGGAGCCGTCCATCAGCTGGCTCGCCGGTTAGCCGTGCCCGGCCGGCAGTTCGGCCAGCTCGATCAGAATGTCGCCGGTCGACGCCGGGTCGAGGAAGGCAATGCGGCTGCCGCCATGGCCGCCCTTTGGTGTCTCGTCCAGCAACTTCACGCCTTTCCCGCGCAACTCCGCCAACGCAGCGTCGATATCCTCAACCTCGAAGCAAAGGTGGAACAGGCTTTGCCCCCGTTCGGCGATCCATTCGGCCACGGGCGAGGGCGAGCCGGCCGCCTGCAGCAGTTCCAGGTAGGTTTCGCCAACCGGATACATGGCCAGCTTGGTATTGCCTATGGTTTCTTCGTAGTCCAGCTCGAGGCCCAGGGTATGCTCCAGCATGGCCATGGATTCCGCCATGTCGCGTACCGCAATGGCGACATGCTCTACCCGTTTGATCTTCATTCGCGTTATCTCCCTCCCGTTAGAGCATGCGCCCGGCCTTGGGCGGTCACCACGACTTAAGCACCGGCAATACCTCTTTGGCGAACAAATTCAGGCCCCGCTTTGCGACCTCATAGGGCGTACCGCCGAAACGGAAGGCGATATTGAGTTCGAAGTCGCCGACAACCTTGCGCCGCTCCTCCAGGCCCCGCAGAATCTTGTCCGGCGTGCCCCAGCTGGCCGCCTGCATGAAGCCGGTCACCGCGCCCTCGACGCCGCTTTGCCGCACGATTTCAGCCTTTTGCTGATAGGAGTCATAGCCCTTCACTGTCTTGAAGTGCTCACCCAGGAACTCATAATGATAGAAATTGCTCTCGACGAACTTGCCCTGGTACTGACGCGCTTCAACCTCGGTTTCGGCGAGGTCGGTGCCGCATACGCAGAATTCCGTGAGCATGATGCGCGGCGGCTCGCTGCCATGATACTTGCGGTGCAATTCCCGTCCGTGCTCGATTACCGGCGCCCGCATCTCCCACGGCCTATCGGCGAACATCACAATGTGAGCGCCGAGTTTGGCCGCGGACTCAACGGAGTCCTCGCTGGAGGCCACGGCGTAGATGCGCCCGTCAAAGGAATTCTGCGGCCGCGGGCGGATTTCTGTACGCGGCTGCTTATAATACTGGCCATCACCCTCGATAAAACCGGTCTTGAGGGCGTTGATGATCATCGGCGCCGCTTCGTCGAAGCGCCCGCGAGATTCATCCATGCTAAGGCGAAAGGCCTCGAACTCGCGCCGCGCAAGGCCCCGCCCCATGCCGAGGCGAAGCCGGCCCTTGCTCAACATGTCGAGCACGGCCGCATTCTCAGCCACCCGCAGAGGATCGTGCCAGGGCAGGATGACGGCCGCCGTACCCACATCAATGTCAGGGCAGATCGCCGTCAGATAGGTCATGAGGTTGATGTTGTCGGGCACGAAAGAGTAGTCGTTGAAATGGTGTTCCGCCGACCAGAGGCAATCAAATCCTGAATCGGCGGCAATCCTGGCCAGGCCGATCTCCTCGTCCCAGACGCGCGCGTCCGGGCAGTCGTCCCAGCCGTAACTGGCGAACACCATCATCATACCGACATCCATCGCGCATCTCCCCTGTTCGTTCGCTGTTTTGTTTGTGCAATTCCGTTGGTTTGCCTATTGCCGCATCGGGAGGCAAAATTTGATGCTCCGGTCTCCACAAATTTCAGGAAATGCAGGCCAATGCCCCCACAGTATGACTCGACGGTCCCGCCAACATCAAGCGGGCAGCCCAACCGGGTGGGCCGGTTGCTGCCGACACTTCGTGCCACTGGAATTACATGCTATCGTCCGCGATGCGCCGTTCGGGAAAGGTGTCCGGCTTGGAGAATTCACTGCTGTCCGGTGGTTGCGCCTGTGGCGCGGTTCGCTACGAGTTGGCGGGGGTGCCTGGGTTTTCGTTCCTCTGCCAATGTCGACGTTGTCAACGCGCCACCGGCAGCGGACATGCACCCGCCTTCAAAGTAGAGCAGGAAGACCTGTCCCTGACCGGAACCTTGACGTCCTACGAAGTAACCGCGGACAGCGGCCATTCCGTCAGTCACGAATTCTGCCCGGTCTGCGGGTCGCCGGTTCGTAGTGTGACGACACAGTTTCCAGAGACGTGCAGTCTGTACGCGGCATCGCTGGACGATCCGTCGGTATTCAAGCCGACCTGTGTCATATTTCAATCATCGGCACAGCCCTGGGACCATGTGGATCCCCAACTGATCAAATGACCGCGTCGGGCCGGGAATTTCCGATGTCCCTCGTCGCAAACCTCTTTTCGGCCCAGGATGTCCTAAGAAGATGAACCGTCGACGCTAACGCCTGCGGCCAAAATCTCCGATATCTGCGCCTCTGAGTAACCGGCTTCGCGCAAAATTTCCACGCTGTGCTCGCCCAGCCTGGCCGGCAGCCGGCGGATATCAGGCGGCGTTTCGGAGAATTTCATGGGCGGTGACGTCAGTTTGATGGGGCCTTCGCTGGGGTGGTCAAAAGTTTGAAAAAAGCCGACCGCCTGCATGTGTTCGTCAGCGGACAAATCGTCGAGCCCTGTGGCCCTGCCGTGGGGAATATCGGCGGCTTCCAGTGCCGCCAGCAGGTCCACGATCTTCCAATCCTTCACCAGGTGCGCAACCAATTCGTAAAGCTCGCCGATTTTTTCGCTTCTGGTCTTCGGATCTACGACGCGGGGATCATCCAGCATATCTTCCCGGTTCATGAAGGAGAAAAACGCCCGCCATTGTTTTGTATTGTAGGGCAAAGCACAGACATAGCCGTCCAATGTGGCGTAGGGCCGGCGATATTCGACCATGGACCGCTCGTAACCGGCCGGGCCAAGCGGTGGCTCGAATGTCTGACCGGAATGATGCTCAACCAGGTTAAAGCCGACCATGGCTTCGAACATCGGCACTTCCACCAGTTGCCCCCGGCCGTTTTGCTGGCGGCTGAACAGCGCGGCCAGGGTCGAATGAGCCGCCACCTGTGAGCAGATCTTGTCACACACAGATGCGTTGACAAATGCCGGCGGTCCCTCACGGCCGCCCTGCATAGCCGCCATCCCGGACACGCCCTGTATAACATCGTCATAGGCGGGGCGTTTGGCATAAGGCCCCGATTGGCCAAATCCCACCAAGGCGACATAGATAATCTGCGGGTTGACCGCCCGGCAATCGTCATAACCAAGCCCCAGCCGGTCCATCGCGGCAGGGCGAATGGAACAGACGACCACATCCGTTTCCGCCACCAGTTTCAGGAACACCTCGCGGCCCTGCTGGGTCTTCAGGTCGAGAACAATATTGCGCTTGTTCCTGTTCGCCATCAGATAGAAGTGACCCATTCCCTCGTTGCGGAACGGATAAATGCCCCGGGTAATATCGCCTTCACCCGATTCCACCTTGATCACCTCGGCGCCGTAGTCGCCGAGAATTTGGCAGGCGTAAGGGCCATAGCCAACAGAGGTCACATCCAGTATCCGGACACCTTCAAGGGGCCCCGCCATATATCTACTCCGTCTGGAAAAAATGCGAACCGGTAGCAGTTCGCCAACAATGTGGAGGCATTTACTAACCTATTCATACCTCCATAGCCAAGCCTCATGCCGCCGGAAAACGGCGCCGCCCGCGGTCGGCCGCGAAACGCACGGCGTGGATTCAAGGTTCATCTGGCGCCGGCTTTGGCGGTCCCTGTTGTTCGACGCTTAGCTGCGCCGCGCTGGCCGCGGCCTCTTCTTCCTCTTTGCTCAGCGCTCTATCGCTGAGGACCTCAACCTTGACATTGCGTTCGGCAAAATGGATGCCGTTCTTTTCCATCTCGTCGCGGATTTGTTGATAGGCGTCGCGCCGGATGGTCCATTGTTCGCCGGGAACAGCCTTGAATTTAACCCCCAGCACCATATTGAATTCCTCCATGCGGCGGACGCCCTGGGATTTCAACGGTTCAAGAATGTGTTGGCCGTAAGCCTCGTTTGCCTGCAAGTTGGCGCCGACCTTCTTAATGATTTTCTTGAAGAGTTTGACATCCGTATCAAAAGGCACCCGAAACTCGAGCTTCATAATCACCCAATCCCGGCTGTAGTTGGTCAGCGCCGCCAGTTCCCCATAGGGAATGGTATGCAAGGCGCCGCGATGGTGACGCACGCGCAAGGAGCGAATGGAGACGGCTTCGACGGTGCCGCGCAAGGCGCCCATTTCGATGTACTCGCCCACCCGGAAGGCATCATCGATGAGAAAGAAGACGCCCGAGAAGATATCCTTCACGAGCGCTTGCGCGCCAAAGCCAAGCGCTATGCCAACGACACCGGCGCCGGCCAGGATCGGCCCAATATTGACACCCAGGGATGAGAGCACGATCAAGGCGACCATAATACAAATGGTAACCAGCAAAACTTTCTGGATCATCGGCAGCAAGGTCGCCATGCGGGCTTCGGCCCCGGGGGCGCGGCCCGGTTCGACAACCGGAAAACTCGCCAATTTTCGCTCAATCGCCGCCTTGGCCCAGGTCCAGATCAAATCGGCAATGAGCAGGGCAAATACGACGTCGATGATCACCCCAAACACTTTTCCCGCGAAGCTGTTTGAAGTCGATTGCAGCATCGATGTGACGTCCCACACCATGCCGAGGCCAAGGGCGACGATGATCACCAGAAGGAAGCGGATCAGCCGGTCTGCAATTGGCCGGTACAGTTCATAGCGATTGGCCGGGCCCGGCGATGGCGCGGCGCCCTGCCCTGCCGCCTCTTCCTGAAGTTCGGGCGGTGCCGCTTCAACCTGGTCGAATATGTGATTGACCATGACATGGGCCAGCCGAATGGCCGGAAACAGCAGAAACAACGCCACCAAAGTCCGCATCAGCGCGGCCATGCCAAGCAGCCACAAGACCAATGCGCCAAGCAGCAACACGCTGGTCAGTACAAGCTTAAAGTTGCCGGGCACCGGCAAGCCCGTGGCATCGCCGGCCCGCAAGGCCAGATTCTTGCGTTGCTGGGCGCTACGCCATATCGCGGCAATCAGAACAGCGACGAATACAATTCGGGCGAGGGTTTCCGCTGCCAGCAACGATGGCGCGTCGACACCCATATGTTCGATGACGACGGTGAAAAGCAAACCCAGCAGGCCGATCCCGCTGACGGCCAGAACCCAGAAGTAGATATTCTTCGCCGTTGCCTGATCCAGCGGAATTAGTCGCAAATCGTCCACTTTGGGGGCCAGAAAAAAGACCACGACCATGACGATGAACCGCATGATGATTATGCCGGCCAGCAATGACAGGACGATCTGATTGATAAAGTCAGACCAATCAAAACTGACGAACAGACCAATGCTGCCAAAGGCGAATACGGCGATGCTGCCGAACAGCATGAGAGCGCGCAGCCCGGCGGCCTTCAGGACGCTGCCGTAGGTTTCAGGTTTCGACAGTTCGATCCGCTGCAGCGTCGCGGAGAGATAATTCCAGTACAGCCACTCCAGCCCGAAACCGCCGAACAGAAAGACAATCACGTAAATGGCCGATCTGAGAAAGTCGCTGCTGGCGACGTTGTCGGCCCATGCCCGGGACAAGGCGCGGGGCAGCCGAGGAGCGCTTTTTAGGGCGTCTGCGATTGCCTCAATTCTAATTTCAATGAGCGCCAACTTGTCCCGAACCCGTTCTTGCAGTCGGGCGACCGTATAGCTGGCGTCCGCCTGCTGGTCGGTCAACTCCGGCAAGCGCTGTTGCAGCCGTTCGGCCAACCCAGGTTTGCTCAACAGCCGGATCAGGTCCTCAAGGTCCTGGTCCGAAGGGCCGCCTGCCGCAGCGCTTTCGTCTGCTGTACCGGTTGGGTTGAGGACCGTCTGTGCCTGCAGGGGGAGGGCATGGGCCGCCAGCCACAACCCGACAATCATGGACAGGATGATTTTCATTTCGCGGCTCCGGACAGGGCGCCGCCGTCGTCAGGGCCCAACCCACCTGTTCCGGCCCGGTGCAGATCCTTCGGCTGGACATAAGCCGGCAACAGCTGTTCAATCTCGATGGCGCCGCTCCTTGGAACGACCTGGCAAGCCAGACGGACATCCGGACCGTCAGCCACCCTATCCAGGGTTTTGCGTTCGACCTCCCCAATTTCGGGCAACAAATCCCCACCGTCCAGTACGCGGACACGGCAAGTCCCGCAGCGGCCTTTGCCGCCGCAAAGGCTGGCGTGCGGAATGCCGTTCATTCTGCTGACTTCAAGCAATGTCAGTCCCGTGGCGGTCTGCAACTTTTTGCCGTCGGCATAAGTGACAGCCAGGGACGAACGGCCCTTCCTGACGCGATAATAACGGGCCAACAGAACGGCGACGAGAACGGTGAAATATGACCACAAGGCGATCTGCTGGAGGTTCAGCAGGGTTTCGATGATGCCATCGTTGGGGACCAGTTTGCTCCGGGCGAGGGCCGCGAATTCAGACGTCTTGTTGAGTTCGATGACCTGCTTGCCAGCCTCGACCATGCCGAGCAGGGCAAGCAGCGGAATGGCGACGACAAGCGGATAGACAAATCCGGCAACGCGTGACCACCACGATTGGATCCGCAGCCAAATCACCAGACCCATACAGCCGTGTATCCAGGCGATGACGGTCACCAGGACCTGTTTCAGGCCCAGCCCCGGGTCCCAAACCCAGAATAAAGTCAGTATGGAGAAATAGGTTTGACGCGTATCCGTCAACATCGGACCGATGACGGTGCCCAAAAGATGGCCAAACAGCAGGGGGAAAATAAACAGCCCCAGGATGAGCTGGACCGTATCGGTCATGTTCATTTTAAGGGTGTTGCGTCTATATAGTGCCGTCAAACCAAACATCAGATGGACAACCATCGAGCCGACCAGCAGCGCGATCCCCACATTGGTTGCCCAAAACCACAGGAATAGTCCGCGCGAATCGTCCAGAGCCTGCAGAGACAGCAACCCAAACGACAGGTTCAACAGGTGACAGGTCAGGAAAGTAAACAAGATGATGCCTGTGATCAGGCGAACTCTTTTTGTCATGCGACCCTCTCAGTCCTGGTGCTGTTTTACCGGCCCGGAGCACATTTGAAGAAAATGCGCTCAGCCTCTTTAAGATAGAGCAATTGAACCAATTACTTAGGTCGCGCAAGCGACCACAATAAATTGAAAATTGCTCCAGTATCTGGCTTGAGTAATTTTCCCCAAATCGGCAGCGGCCAATTACCAACCCAACTGCAATCTGATCGTCTGATTTTGGAGAGTCAATCGGCATTGATAATTGCCCTCTATTGGCGGTCCCCATTGCCCCCGTCCCGCTTTTGCAGCCCTGGCTATTTGAAAACTGTTCTAATCAAACAGCGCCAGGTCGATTGCGTCGCCCATCTTGCAATATCCAAGATCGCTTGGATGCAGTCCGTCGCCGCAATCGTAGATCGGCAGCATCTGGGTCGGACGCGCGGGATCGCGCAAGGCCTGGTCAAAGTCGACGACACCGTCCAATACGTCGTTTTCACGAATCCAGTTGTTGACCGTAACGCGATGCCCCTCGCGCACCGGGTTCCAGGCGCCGGGCAGAAAGGTTTCGTTTCCGAAGGGTGTCAGGGTGGCGCCAAACAGCTTGATGCCGGCGGCCTGTGCCCGCAAGGCCATCTGATGCAGGCCGGCGATCATCTGCTCGGCGGTCGCCTCCTGCTCGGGTTTGGCGATACGGTTGCGTAGGTCATTGGTGCCCAGCATGACAATAACGTGCGTCACGCCAGGCTGCGCCAGCACGTCGCGATCGAACCGGCGCAAGCCGCTGTCGCCGCGCAGATCGTGTAATATCCGGTTGCCGCCGAGACCCTGGTTCATCACGCCGAGCGGCCGGCCATCCCGCCTTGCCGTCAGCCGCCGGGCAAGCTGATCGGGCCAGCGGTCATAGGCGTCGTGGGTCGAGATATTGGCGTCGGTCAGGGAATCGCCGAACGCGACCACGCCGCCGGTCTGCTTTGACGCCAGTAGGTCGATGCCGCTGACGAAGTACCATTCGTCGGTGATCGTGCCGACCGGCATGGTGGTTTCGCCGGTAAAATCGCCCGGCGGAGAGATGTAATTCGTCTGCCGCGCATAGCGTCCGGTAATCCCAAAATCGATCGGGATCGCGCCTGGCAGATGGACCGAAACCGCCAGATCAGCCAGCGCTTCCACTTCGAGATGGACCGAGTCGCTGACCGCCAGAGCCCCCGCCGCCACCGTTATCGACGGGGAGCCGCCAAAGGTCAGCTTGCGCGCCGAGCCCGGCACGATGGCCGAACCCTTGTCCCGGATCCCGACACAGGCGGCGCCGATAACAAGATTGCCGCTGCCATGGGCATTCGACAGCCGGACTCTTAGGTTATCGCCGCCGATACTGATGCGCGGGTTCATCCGCAACGTCTGATTGTCGAAAGCGACGCCGGCCAGGCTGGGCGCCGGCGAGGCCGCCCAGGTACCGACCCAATGCCCGTTTTTATCCATAGGCTGCCTCCTCCCAGCGTAACGCGCCTATGTTTGCCGACGAACGGCTGCCAAGCGGCGCCGATCGATTTTGCGCGGCCCGCTCCGGTGTCATGGATCCGAAATGCGGGGTTTGCCGCCGACCGGCAGATTGTCGTAAACGCCGACGCCTTGGATGATCAGGAACTTGAACGGGCCATCATTCAGGCCATGGACATAATGCGCGGTCATTGGCGGGACTTCGCAGCGTTCGCCCGCTCCCAGCACATATTCGGCGCGCGGCGCCCGCGTCTCGACCACCATCGGCCCTTCGAGACAGACAAACGAGTCGGTGATCTCGCTATGATAATGCCAGGGGATGCACTCGGTTTCAGCCAGGGTTAGGACCGTCGCGCGCATGTCCTCGCCTTCCATAACCGTCTCGCGGCCCGCGATCTTGGCGGGGTCATAGGGACGTACTTCCATATCGGCCTCCATTTTCTCGCGCTCATCTTTCCCGGCGGGCGGATCGGCCGGGCCAGTGGATAGTATCCGACATCGGCGCGGCTCTTACATGGTAAAATTCGCCGTAGAATCGTTTTATGCCAATGCGCCCTGGCATGCGGCGGCCGCGATTGATAACAACACGAAAGGAGAGCCGACTTGAGCCTAGAGAAGGTCATCGTGACCGGCGGCAGCGGGCGCCTCGGCGCCCACGTGACCCAGGCGCTGCAGGCAAACCATGACGTCACGGTGCTGGATATCAAGCCGCCCAGCCAGGCAGTTCCTTTCATTGCCACCGATATCCTCGATCTGGCGGGACTGACCAGAGCTTTTACCGGGCAGGATGCGGTGATCCACCTGGCCGGCTATGACGATGGTGATGCGCCGAACGAACAGGCCTATATGGCCACCAATGTTCAAGGCGCCTGGAACGTCTTTCAGGCCGCGGAGGATGCCGGCGTACGTCACCTGGTGGTGGCCAGCAGTGTCGCGGCGCTTGGCCTGGACTATCGTCGCGGGCCCGATTATCTGCCCATCGACGAGGCCCATCCCCTGCGCGCAACCGGAACCTATGGTCACGGCAAACAGCTAATCGAGACCATGGCGCGTCATTACGTGGTCCGCGGCGCGCTGCGCATCGTCTGCCTCCGCCCCACGCTGATCGTTCGCCCGGAAAAGGAAGCCGAGATTCTCGCCCAGCTTGCCCTGCCGGACCCCGACGCCGAGGCGCCGGCGAATGCCGCCTCCGATGGCGTGAACCTGGGTGACGTCAGGCCTTACGGCGCGCTCTCGGCGACACGGACCTATGTGCGGTCGCGCGATGCAGCACGGGGTTTTGCCGCGGCCCTGGACTACCGGGCCCGCCCGTTCGATATTTTCAATCTGGCGGCAAGGGATGGCATCGGGCGCAGCAAGACCCTGGAGCGTATGACGGCGATCTATGAAACCCCGCCAGAGCTGCGCGAGGCAAAACTTTACCAGGACGATCCCTACGCCAGCGCCCTGGATATCCGCCACGCCCGCAATGACCTGGGCTGGCAGCCGCGCGGCGACTGGCGTGATGTCGTGGCCGGCTAGACCAGTTTCGATATTCATCGAAGCAGGTCTAGAGCGTGTCGCCGTCACGGCCTGGATTGCGTATTTCGAAATCGAATTCGATCTCGTGAAATTTTTCGCCTCAGCGCCGCGAGCGCCACTCAAGGGCGAAAAGCGGGCATGATGGTCGAGGCGATCATCTCCAGGTTCGTATCGATGTAGTCGTCGGGGCAGGCTGCCGGCACCATGATCAGGCTGGCGCCGGCGTCGACATATTCGCGCAGGCGCGCCTGGCATCGCTCTGGGTCGCCGGCCAGGGCAAATTTGTGCACCAGTTTGCTGAAATCCTGGGAATACTGCGTGCTCAGGCGATCGGAAGCGAACTTCACCGCACGATCGTTGTCTTCATGGACGGCGGTAAAGATGAACATGCCGAAGGAGAAATCCGTCATATCGCGGCCCAGATCCTCGCCATAGGCACGGATCTTGGCGATGCTCTCGGCGAATTGTTCCGGTGTGTACATATAGGGCAGCCAGCCGTCGGCGTATTTTGCGGCCCGGCGCATCGCGGCGTCCGAGCGTCCGGATACCCATATGGGCGGACGGGGTTTCTGGATCGGCAGCGGTTTCAGACTGAAGTTTCGCAGTTTGGTATAACGGCCGTCATAGCTCACGTCCGTGGCCGTCCAGGTGCGGGTTACCACTTCCAGCGCATCATCGGTGCGCGAGCCGCGCTGTTTGACCGGCACGCCGCAGGCCTCGAACTCGTTGGCGAATTCTCCACCGACGCCAACCCCCATCATGTAGCGCCCGCCGGATGCGACGTCCAGCGCGGCCCCCATCTTGGCGAGCAATGCCGCGGGATAAAGCGGCACCAAAGTAATCGTACTCATCAAACGAATTCGCGACGTCGCGCCGGCCGCCACCGAAAGCGACACGAAGCCATTGGCGGTATCGCCATAAAAGCTGACATGCTCGCCGCAACCGAGGATATCAAAGCCAAGATCCTCGATCTGCCTGGACAATTTCCCGACTTCATAGGGCGAACGTAGCGACGTGCCAAATTCAATCCTGCGCTCGGACATTTAGGACCTCCCCATTGAACATCAACCGTCAGCGGTGCCGGCGGCCAACGCCAGGGCACGGACAACCTGAGGGGATCTTAGCATCGAATGGAGATCTGGTCACAGGCGCCATAAATGATGCTCACGCAGCAACAATAACGGGCTTTCCGGATTGGCCGCGGCTAAAACGATCACTAACCTCTTGCACAATCATCGCGTATGCAGAAAATGTGGGGATGCATTGGCATTCGAAGAGCGGAGGTCGCGATGAAGATTTTGGCCGGCACCAGCAAGGGCGTTTATGCGATCAAGGGGGACGAGGCGCGGCAGGTGCTCGAAAGCCGCGGCGTCCGCGATCTTGTCACATTTGATGGCCGCGTGTTCGCGGGCACCGGGGCTGGTGTCTTCGTCTCCGATGATGCGGGAGCGTCCTGGTCCCTGGCCGGCCTGGAAGATCATGAGGTCTGGCAGATCCGCAGCGCCGGCAACAATGTTCTTTACGCGGGCACACAGCCCGCTGGGTTGTTTCGCAGTAACGACGCGGGCGCAACATGGCACGAGGTGGAGGCGTTTGCCGAAGCACCCGAAGCTGCGGAGTGGTGCGTGCCGGTCCAGCCCCGGCTTCCGGGCCGGGCGCGGGCGCTGGTGATCGACCGCGATGACCCGCGGCGCATATGGGTGGGCGTGGAGGTCGGCGGCATCATGCGCACCGAGGACGGGGGCGAGACATGGCAACTGGGCCTGCCGGGTGAGAATCCTGATTTACACATGATGTGCGCACAGCCGGGCGAACCGGAAGTGCTTTATGCCTCGACCGGCTATGGCCGATTGGACGGCGTCGCGGAAATGGTCGAAGGCAATGCCGGTGTCTTTCGCTCGGACGATGGCGGCGCAAGTTGGCGATATGCCTGGCAGGGCATCACGCCGCGTTACTCGCGGCCCATGTGCATCGATCCACGGGCGCCGCACGGGCTGACGGTGGCCAGCGCGCCGACGGCATTTTCGAGCTTCAAGGATGAAGGCGGCGCCCAGGCGATGCTTTTCCGTTCGGAGGACGGTGGCACATCGTGGCGCTCTTTATGCGATCCGGCGCACTCGCCCTCAAGCGCAAACATTCATGGCCTTACGCCCGATCTGGAACACCCCGGCGGCGTGGTGATCGGCACCGATACCGGCGAAGTCTGGCGTGTCAGCGACAATGCCGAATGGACCCCGCTGGGCGCCGGTCTGCCGGCCGTGCTGTCAGCCGTTGCCCTGTGAGCCTGAACACATTCAGCCAAATTAGGCTCAGCTTTATTGACCAAAGGAATCCCCGTGAACGGATATAGCGAAACCTTCAGAGGCGACGTCTCCCCCTGGGAGGTCGATGCGACCGAGCATTTCACGGTCGCCTGTTATTATGAGAAGTTCGAGGCCGCGACGTGGCGCTTTCTGCGCCAGGCCGGTGTTGACCCGGCAGCGGCGCGAACCACCGAAGCGCTGACACACTACAAGGCCGAACTGCGTGACCGCGACGTCTATAAGGTCGAGACGGCGCTGATCGGCAGTGGCGAGACCCCAACCATTGCCCATAAACTATTCAACGCCGAGACTGGAGCGCTTTGCACGAGCATGCAGCAAACTCTGGCAGGCGTATCCCTGGCAGGTCAAACGGTGGCCTGGGATGGTGATGCACACGAGGATCGGTCCATACCGGGCGACGATGCCAACTGGGTTCCGGCGCTGCGCGATGTCGCCCGCCCAAACGAGGCCGACTGGGTCGGTAATCTGTCCCTGTCCGGCTATATACATCGGTTTTCGACCGCCAACAGTTTCATCATGTCGGCCTTTGGCATGAGCCCGGAGTACATGACGAAGAACAGGGTTGGACTTTCAACCTTCGAGTTCCAGATGGTCTTTCATGACCAGGCCAGGCCCGGCGACATGATTGATATTGAAAGCTGTCTGGCCCAGCTTGGCGGCTCGTCACTACGTTTCTATCACCGTATGCGCAATGCGGAGACCGGTGCCGATATCGCCGGCCTCAGCCAGTTCGGCGTCCAACTTGACCTTGATGCACGGCGGCCACGGCGCGTCGCCGACGACTTGCGGGAACGCGCCGAGACGCTGCTCGCGGCCGGCTAAAGCATTTGTCGCTCACGCTCGTGCGCCAAAGCGCACCGCTCCGCGAGGGCGGCGCATTAGCGCCGGGCCGCCGTCGCGGCCTGCATCGCGTAATTCGAAATCGAATTCGCTCCGACCGGAGAAATGGAACTGCGTAACGGGATTTAGCGGCGTAACTATGCGAGGGCTAGTTCCGGATAACCCTTGGCCGCGACCATGTCGCACCATTCGCGATATTCGGGCGCGGTGCCGCTGTAGCGGACCAGGGTTCGGGTTTGCTTGCCCTCCACATTCATGTTGACGCCGGTCATCCACGAATCGATTTCATTGGACAACAGGCCCTGGGCTTTCTGCCTGACAAAACCGGTCCATTCTTCAACCGCCTCGGGCCGGGCCGCTGCGACGGTCAGGTCCCGCCCGCTCATGTGGCCGATCAGATCCCGCACCCATTCCACATTGTATTCGATGCTGCGGGGGTTGTTGCCCAGGGCGGCGTGCGGTCCCATTACCATGAACATATTGGGAAAGCCCTCGACCATGACGCCGACAAAGGTGGTCGGCCCGCTTTTCCATTCCTCGGTCAGCTTGCGCCCGTCCGTGCCCGAGATATCGATACGGTCGAAACTGCCGGTGACGGCGTCGAAACCGGTGGCATAGATGATAATGTCGAACTCATAGTCAGCCCCGCTGGTCCTGACGCCGGTCCGAGTGATGCGCTCGACCGGGGTCTCCAGCATGCTGACCAGCGTCACGTTCGGGCGGTTGTAGACTTCGTAATAGTGGGTTTCCTGGGGCACCCGGCGGGTGCCGAAGCCGTGATCCCTGGGGATCAGCAGTTCGGCGATATCCGGGTCATGGACCCGGCCGCGGATCTTGTCGGCGACAAAGTCGGACAGCAGTTTGTTGGCTTTCGGGTCCGTCAGAATGTCGCGAAAATTTCCCTGCCAGATGCCGAAACCGGGCCCGGCGTAAAGTTCCTCCCAGAAGGCATTGCGCTCGGCCACCGTCACTTCGAAGGTGCCGCGCGGGTCGACCGTATGCACGAAGCAGGCGGCGGTCTCGCGGCAGCGCTGGAACAGCTCCGGATAGCCGGCCCGAATTCTGGCCATCTCTTCCTTGTCGATGGGGCGGTTGTGCAGCGGCGTACACCAGTTGGGCCGGCGCTGGAAAACCGTCAGCTGCCCGGCCGTCTTGGCCACTTCCTGAATGGCCTGAACACCGCTTGCGCCCGTGCCGATGACGGCGACCCGTTTGCCCGCGAAACTGATGTTTTCTTTTGGCCACAATCCGGTATGAAAAGACCGGCCCTGAAAATCTTCGACACCTGCAAACCTGGGCATGGTCGGCGCCGACAGCGGCCCCAGCGCGGTGATCATGAAGCGCGAACTGTGCCGGCTACCGTCTTCCAGAACGATGTTCCAGCAACGGTTCTCCCCGTCATATGCGGCGGAACGAACGCGGCTCGAGAACTGAATATCACGGCGCAGGTCGAACTTGTCGGCAACGAAATTCAGGTAGCGCTCGATCTCGGGCTGCGACGAAAAATGTTCACTCCAGTCCCATTCATCAAGCAGCTCCTGGGAGAACGAGTAACCGTAGGAATAGCTCTCTGAATCGAAGCGGGCGCCGGGATAACGGTTCCAATACCAGGTGCCGCCGACGCCGGTGCCGGCTTCGAACACGCGCACACGCAAGCCCAGTTCGCGCAAACGGTAAATCAGGTACAGCCCCGACATGCCTGCCCCGATCACAATAACATCGTGGTCGAGACCCGGCGCCTCGGGGGTCGGATGGTTTGTTTCGGAAGATAGGGTCATTTGATGCTGTCGTTCGCTCTATTCGTATCAGGAAAACGGCTGTTGTTTTCAATAGACATTATCTCATACATCCCAGGCGTGACAAAAGAGGGTGCTCTTTGATGAAATCCCAGAATACCAGAGCGGTATCGAGACTTCATGCTCAATTCGATGTAATGGACACGCTTAGCCAAGCACCGGCAGGACCTGTTTCAGGGTCTTGACGGCAAGAGGCAGGCGGCCGATGGTTTCCCCGTCGGCGTCCACCAGGGCCTCGGGCGAACCGGTGACTGTGAAGTCGCGGCCGCGGGAAAAGTCGACTTTTGGATGTTCGATGTGATGCCCCTCGAACAGCCAGCTTGGTTTCTGCAAAATGATGTCGCGGCGCGCCATATCCCTGAAAAACAGAAAATCTGCGATGCCGTCCGTATGATCGGCGCCGGGCGCCAGCCGCATGCCGCCGCCCAACATTTCCGTGTTGCAGATCATCCCGGAGTAATGCAGCACGTCTTTCGTCATTTTGCCATCGATGGTCAGGTCACAGGCGCGGTTGGGATAGGTCAGGGTAACCAGAAGGGTGTTGGCGTAATAGCTGAAGCGGCCGCCGAGTTTTTTCAGGAAACGGGAATTATTGGTGCGATAGACGATTTCCGCCGCCCCGCCCCAGGATACGGCCAGGACGCCGTAATGGCGCTGTCCGCCCCCCATCAGGCCGGCGCAGTCCGCCTGTAAAAGATCGAAGCGTTGTTCCCGCCCCGCTGCAATACCGCTGACGGCGCCGTCCAGGTCCCCATGCACGCCGATGGCGCGGGCCAGTTCGTTCGCCGTACCCGCCGGGATCACCGATAGGCGGACATCGCTATTGGCCGGCGCACCGTCGCCCATGATGCCATTCAGCATGCCATTCATGGTGCCATCGCCGCCCACGGCGACGAAATGGCTGTAGCCGTCGGCCAGGGCCTGCCTTGCCAGGGCGGTCTCCTCCCCCGGGCCGGCCGTGAAGGCGACGTCAAATTCACCCAAGGCGGTGCGCAGACGGCTTTCGACACCCGGCCAGATGCGCCCGGAATTGCCCTGGCCGGCAGCCGGGTTGACGATTACTTTTGGCGCTTTTCGGACTTTTGCTACCACGTCAGGAGCGACGGTATCAGTCGGTCAAGGCGCGGGCCAGAAAACGGATTCGGTCCTGCCCCCAGTAGGGCACGCCATCATGGATGAACCAGGGCATGCCAAAGACCTGATTGGCAATGGCCGTATCCGTATTGGCCTGATACTCCGCCGTCACGGCGTCATCGCCAATCTTGGCCGCCAGACCGTCGCCGTCGAAACCGGCCTGATTGGCCGCGGCCACCAGTGTCCCTTGATCGGATATATCCTGCTCCCCCTCCCAAACGCAGGCCAGGAAGACGTTGGACAGGGCAATGGCGTCCTGCCCGCCCTGGCGGGCGGCAATGACCATCTGGGCCGCCTTGCCGTCATCGACGGGGAAAAATTTCGGTTGCAGGTTCATGGGGATCGACCAATGGTTCTTCCAGCGCTGCAATTCGACCAGGCGATAGGCCAGACGCGCCGGATGACGCTTGGCCACCGGCAGGCCGCCGGTGGCCGCCATGACCTGGGCCCCCATGATCGGCTTGATATGAAAATTGGCGCCGGTCTTTGCGATTATGTCGGGCAGTCGGCGGCCGCCCATGTAGGTATAGGGCGAAGCCAGGGATGCATAATAATCGACGTTCTTGCTCATGACAGTCTCCGGGAAAATTCCAGTTGTTATGCTTATGACGCCTCGTTCGGGAAGTCACTGAAAAACCGCGCCGCACCGTTGTCCGAAAACGCGACAACCCGCGAGGCACTCTGCCGTTCCGCCCAGCCGAGGGCGAAGAAGCGGTCAAGAAAGGCTGTGCCCAACGCGCCGGCCAGATGGGTACGCCGGGCACTCCAATCAAGGCATGCCTTGCACAGCGGGCGGCGGGACTTCGCCAACGGTTCGAGATCAATGCCAAGGCCGGTGACGAAGGCACGGCCCGCATCGGTCAGTTCAAGGTTTTCAGCCTCGGCCGCGAGGTATTGTCGCGCCAGCAGGCTATCGAACATGTGAACGCCAAGAGTGCCGGCAAGATGATTGTAGCAAACACGCGCCTTTCGAAGGTCGGGATCCTTCGGACCGGTTCGGGTCCGCGTGTGTCCGCGCTTCGCGGCCAGCCCCTCCATCGCCACGAGAACGTCCGCCACATCGTCGTCGGCAAGCGAATAGTAACGGTGTCTTCCCTGCTTTTGCTGCTGCGTCAACCCGGCACCGGCCAATTTCCCAAGATGGAAACTTGCCGTCTGTACGGTGACGCCGGCCTCGACCGCAAGCTCGCTAGGGGTAAGCGCTTTGCCGCTTAAAAGTGCGGTTAACATCCGAGCGCGCGCCGGATCGCCAATCAGCGACCCCAACGCGGCAATATCTGGGCCTACATTCATACTTCGATATTAATCTAAGCATAAATGCATTGCAACTTGTGCTGCTGCCGGATGGGGTTATGGTGAAGCCATGATTGCCGTAATCTTCGAGGTTGAACCCCACCCCGAGCACAAGCAGCAATATCTGGATATTGCCGCTAGCTTGCGTCCGCAACTGGAACAGATCGACGGATTTATCTCGATCGAACGGTTTCAAAGCCTCGGCAACGAAAACAAGATACTTTCCATATCGTTTTTTCGCGACGAGGCGGCCATCGCACAGTGGCGAAACCTGCAATCCCATCGCGAGGCGCAATCGAAAGGGCGTTCCGAGCTGTTCAGGAACTATCGCATTCGCATAGCCGGCGTCATGCGCGACTATGGCCTGTCCGACCGTGATCAGGCGCCGGCCGACAGCCTATCGAGCCACGGCGACTAGTGTTACCGGGATTTTCCTTCCATCATGGAGACATAGGCAAGCGCGCCCATGAAACCGATGAAGACCGCGGCCACGGCGATCAAGTACAAGAATTCACTATTTTCCATTCGATAACCTCGCGATTTAGCGAGGATGATTGTAGGGGCCCGGCAATCGCATGCTTTGATCTGAATCAATCGATCTAATCCAGGGATAGCCCAAGGGACCGCAAGGCGGGCACCAAAGCATCGATACCGGAAAAATGATGGGTCCGCAGGCCGGCGCTTCGGGCCGAGGTGATGTAGCATTCGGAATCGTCGATGAACAAGGTCTCTCCGGCCCGGCCATCCAGTATCTCCAGCAGCTTATGGAATATCTCCGGCTCGTCCTTGGAAGAGGCGAGCTGGCAGGAAAAAAACACCCGTTCGCCGAACAGTTCGACGGCCTGGGGAAAAACCGCGTCCAGGCCCTGCCGCAGCACCGGGCCATTGTTACTGAGCAGCGCCACCGGCACCTGGTCCCGCAACTGTTCGACCAGGGTCAACACGGCCCGGTCCGGCGTGATGGACCGCTGCCGGGCCCACAGCCAATCCTGGCGTGATACGGCGACGCCCAGACGGTCATTGAACTGCTGCATATACTCCTCGGCCGTAAAGTCCCCGCGGTCGCCCCTATCGTCAAAGCCGGAGCGGAATATCGCCGCATCGATGTCCGCCGCCTGCAGCCCCGTAATTTTGGCCAAGCAGGCCAACCGGCAGGCAAAATCGTAGCGGCACAGGACATCGTCCATATCGAAGATGATCAGTTCGATTGGCGGCATTGCTAGAGCGCTGCCGTCATACCGCCGTCGACGGTCAGCGCGGCGCCGTTGACATAGCCGCCCGCATCCGAGGCCAGGAAGACCGCCGCGCCGGCCAACTCCGCCGGGTCGCCCCAACGGCCCAGGGGCGTCCGGCCCTTTACCATGGCGTCGAAATCCGCGTCGGCAATCAGCGGTGCATTGAATTCTGTCGCGAAATAGCCAGGGTTAATGGCATTGACCGTGACCCCGTGGGGCCCCAGTTCAACGGCCAGGGTCCGGGTCAGGCCGATCAGGCCATGTTTGGAGGAAACATAGGCGGGAATGGTGGCCCGGCCGATCTGCCCCATGATGGACGAGATATTGATGATCCGGCCCCAGCCGCGCCGCACCATGCCCGGCGCCAGCTGTTGCGCCAACAAGAACGGCGCGGTCAGGTTGACGTCAAGCACATCGCGCCATTTCTCTTCGGCGAATTCGGCCAGGGGCGCACGGTGAATGATGCCCGCGTTGTTGACCAGAATGTCAATGCCCCGGGCCGCATCATCCAGGCTGGCAAGGGCCGCCGCGCGCCCTGGCCCATCGGCGGCATCGAACGGCAGCGCGCCCGCATCATGGCCGGCCGCCGACAATGTCCCGGCCACGGCCCGGCATTCGTCCGCGGTGCGGGAATTGATCAGGACGCGGGCGCCCTGTTCAGCCATGGCCCGGGCGATGGCCAGGCCAAGGCCGCGGGTGGAACCGGTGACCAGGGCCCGCCGGCCATCAAGGCGAAAGTCCATTGCTGCTCCTGATGCCGCGCCGCTATAAAATCGCGCCGACGGTCCAGGGCACGAACTCATCGTCGCCAATGCCCAGAAGTTCCGATTTTGCCTGGCTGCCCGAGGCGGTGGCCAGAATAAGATCAAATATCTCCTGGCCCATCTGGGGAATTGTCGCCTCGGCATCGACAATGCGGCCGCAGTTGATATCCATATCGCCGACCATGCGGTCATACATGGTGGTGTTGGTGGCCAATTTCAGGCAGGGCACCGGCTTGCAGCCAAAGACCGAACCGCGGCCCGTGGTGAAGCAGGAAATATTGGCGCCCCCCGCGACCATGCCCGTGATCGAGGCCGGGTCGTAGCCCGGCGTATTCATGAAGACAAAGCCTTTCTTGGTGATCTTTTCGGCATAGGGATAAACATCAACCAGGTTGGTGGTGCCGCCCTTGGCCGCCGCGCCCAGGGATTTTTCCAGGATCGTGGTCAGGCCGCCGGCCTTGTTTCCCGGCGATGGATTGTTGTTCATCTCGGCCCCCAGGGCCTTGGTGTAGTCGCCCCACCAATGGATGTGTTCGATCAGCTTTTCGCCCACTTCCCGGCTAACGGCGCGACGGGTCAGGAGATGCTCGGCGCCAAAAATCTCGGGCGTTTCCGCCAGGCAGGCGGTGCCGCCGTGGCGGACCAGGATATCCGCCGCCGCGCCCAGGGCCGGATTGGCCGAAATGCCCGAATAGGCATCGGAACCGCCGCATTCCATGCCCAGGATCAGTTCACTGGCCGGCAGGGTTACCCGCTCCACCCGGTTGGCGTCCGCCAGCATCTCGCGGATCAGGCCAATACCCCGTTCCACGGTCGCCGCGGTGCCGCCCGTATCCTGGATCGTGAAGGCATGCAGCTTGTCTGATGGGTTCAGCTTTTCGGCCTCCATCATGGCGCCGATCTGGTTCGCCTCGCAGCCCAGACCCAGCAGCAAATTGGCCGCGAAGTTCGGGTGCTTGGCATAGCCCGATATGGTTCGTTGAATGTAATTCAGGCCGATCCCGGCGCAACCGCCACAGCCATAGTCATGGGTCAACGCCACGACGCCATCGACATTCGGGAAATCGGCCAGGGCATCGCCGCGGAAGGCATCGGCGATCATCCGGGCCGCCGTGGCGGAACAATTCACCGATGTCAGGACGCCGATAAAATTGCGGGTGGCGATGCGGCCATCGGGCCGGCGGATGCCCTGGAAAGTGGCGCGTTCATGCTCGGGTATGAAATCCACCGGCGTTACATCGGCACCGTACATATAGTCCCGGTCGAAATCCCTGACCACGACGTTATGGGTATGGACATGATCGCCGGGACTGATATCGCTGCTGGCGAAACCGATGATCTGATCGTATTTGCGCACCGGCTCGTCCTTGGCGATGGCCTGGGTGGCAATTTTGTGTCCCGCCGGGACCATAACCATGGCAGCAACCGTTTCACCGGCGATGTTGCTGCCCTGGGCGATGTCGTCCCGGGCCACAACCACATTGTCGTTTTGGTGCAGACGAATTGTGCTCGGCTGGGTCCTGGTCATTGAAAATCTCCCCCGTTTGACGCCATATGATCGGCACCTTATAGCACCTTGCGCTGATAGGGACCCAGGGCATTATCATCAGAGAGGGCGGACCATGACGCTGGACCCACAAGTCGAATACGTGCTGCAACTGGTTGAGCAATCCCCCTATCCGGAACTGCACACCGTATCGGCGGCCGAGGCCCGGGAGATATTCGAGACCACCGCGCCGGCCCTGAATGTGCGGCCCGAGGACGTCTTCCGCACGGAAGACCGCTGGATCGATGGCGTCGAGGGCGACATTCCCATTCGCATATACACACCGCACCAACCGGCGGCGGGGGAATTGCTGCCCGTGCTGGTGTTTTATCACGGCGGCGGCTTCGTCATCGGCAGTTTGGATAGCTATGACAATCTGTGCCGGGCCCTGGCCAACAGGGCGGATTGCATCGTGGTTTCGGTGGATTACCGCCTGGCGCCCGAGCACAGGTTTCCCGCCGCCGTTGACGATGGCCTGGAGGCCTATCAATGGATCAGCGATCACGCCAGGGAACTGGACGGGGATCCCCGCCGCATGGCCATCGCAGGCGATAGCGCGGGGGGCAATATCACCGCCGTCACCGCCATTGGCATCCGCAACGAAGGCGACATCGCCCCCCTGTTGCAGGTTCTGATCTACCCGGTGGCGGGCGGCGCACCTGAAACCGCCTCGCACTACGAGTTTGCCGAAGGCTTATTGCTGACCCGGGCCAATATCCTGTGGTTCTACGACCAGTACCTGGAGCAGCCGGAGGATGCCGCCGACCCACGCTTTGCCCCGCTGCTGGCCGCTGATCTATCCGGCCTGCCGCCTGCCCTGGTTATTGTCGCCGGCCATGACCCCCTGCGTGACGAGGGCATCGCCTATGCGGAAGGCCTGGCGCGCGCGGGCGTTGGGGTGGAGTTGAGCAATTATGAAGGCATGGTGCATGGTTTTGTCTCGCTCGCGGCTGCTGTCGATCAGGGCAAAAATGCCATCGATCAGGTGGCGGAGGCCCTGCGCACAGCCTTTAAGGGCTGATCTTGTCGAGAGCTGGGCCGGATTAACCTTTCGTGAACGATCGCCACCTATCCTATCAACGCAAGGTGGAATTAACGCAAACAGAGGGTGCCATGCCAACAACCAGCTATAAAACTGCCGGGGCCTACGAGTTTCGTCGTGATCGCCGGTCGTCTTTATTGCGTCTGACGCTGGAGGCAGACGGCGTTGAATACCAGAGCTATGACTGGGGCCTGGGTGGCATCCGCATCGACGGCATCATTCCCCGGCGGAAGCTGGAGGACATTCTAAAGATCGTGGTATCCGGCGAGCGCAAGGGCCGGCATCTGAGCATCGAGACAATGGCAACGATTGTTCGGCTTGATCCTATCGAGGACGAAACGGCCCTGCGATTCAATGATCTAAGCATGGAAAATCTGGATGTGCTGGAAGCCTTGATCACGGGCCGCCGGATCAGCAAATAGATCATTTTCACTCACGCTCGTGCGCCAAGGCGCATCGCTCCGCGAGGGCGGCGCAGGGGCGCCGGGCCGCCGTCGCGGCCTGGATTGCGTAACTTGAGATCAAATTCGGTCCGGTGGTCTTGCAATTCGGAAATCAGCCTAAAGTATATCCAAAACAGTCTCGGGCGGGCGGCCCACTGCGGCCTTGCCATTCGCCAGTACGATCGGCCGTTCGATCAGAATCGGATTGGCCACCATTGCATCGATCAGTTGTCCGTCATCCAGGCCCCTATCAGCCAGTCCGTTGGCGGCGTAAGCGTCTTCCTTTTGCCGCATCAATTCGCGTGGCGCCAGATCCAGCAAGGCCAGTATTGCCCGCAATGCCGCCGCATCCGGTGGGTTCTGCAAATACTCGACAATGGCCGGTTCGATCCCTCGGTCACGCAGCAGCTGCAAAGTCTGACGGGATTTGGAACAACGGGGATTGTGATAGATGGTAACGGTCATGAACGCCCCAATTTGCTGTGCGGTAAGTGATGTGCGTTGGGAAATCTAGCAAAGCAACCCTTCAATTAACACAGCAATCGCGCTAAACCGGGCAACACTATCCGTCGCGGGAACATTGCCCGCCATGTCTTTGGGAGTTGCGCATGAGTGCCGAGATTCCGGCCGGGTTTGAAGCCGCCGCCGAAAGCGAATCCTTCGAAAGTTTCGTTGGCCCGCTTTATGAGAAGTGGGACGGCGAGGAATATATCTGCGGCTTTCGCGCCGCCCCGCACCACGGCAACCGCCGCGGCGTTGTCCACGGCGGCATGCTGTTTACCTTCGCCGATCATACCCTGGGCAACATGGTGTGGGCGCGGAACGAGAACAAACCCTGCGCCACGGTCACGCTGAATGTGGATTATCTGGCCGCGGCCAGAAGCGGCGACTGGATCGAATGCACCGGCAGCATCACCCGTGAGACCCGGTCCCTGATCTTCATCAAGGGCCAGTTGACCATAGACGGCCAGATCATCATGACCGCATCCGGCGTCTGGAAAAAACTGGGCGCGGATTAATCCCGAAAATTCGCTAAGCCAGTTTCCGGGTTGGATCCAGGTCATCATAGGCGGCGTCGCGTTTTTCCTGTTTGGCCATGAAAGCCTCGCCCATATCGGTGCGGGACAGCATGGCGGCGTTCCAGGTGGCAATATAGTTCAAGCCGTCGGCGATGCTGTGATCGCGGGCGTAGTTCAGCATCTCCTTGTTGCCGACAGTCGCGATCGGGCTTTTCGAGGCGATCTCGGCCGCGATCGCCATGACGCCAGCCAGCAGCGCCTCGTGATCCGCGAAGACCTGATTGACCAGGCCCCAGTCCCGCGCCTCCGCCGCCATCATGCGCCGGCCCGTATAGGTCAACTCGCGGACGATGCCATGGGGCAGCATGTGGGGCAGCCGTTGCAGGGTTCCCACATCGGCGGTCATGCCGATATTGGTTTCCTGGATCGAGAAAAAGGCATCCTCGGCGCAATAGCGCATGTCGCAGGCGCTGATCAGGTCCATACCGCCGCCGATGCAGGCGCCCTGAACCGCCACCAGCACAGGCAGGCGGCAGCGGTCGACCACCGACATGGATTCCTGCATGTGCAGCACCGTACGCCGCAGGGCCTCGGCCTGGCGCGAGGGCTCGCCGCCCGAAGCCATCAGGCCGACGGCGAAATCATTCAGATCCAGGCCCGAGGTGAAATGTTTGCCCTGGGCCGAAAAGACCACGACCCGGGCGCTTGGATCCTGCTCGATGGCGCTGAAAACCGCCACCATTTCGGGCCAAAAGGCGCGGTTCATGGTGTTGAATTCCGCGCCCCTGATAAACTGCACATGGGCGATACCCTGCGCGACATCCAAGCTTAGCGTTTCGTAGGCCATGGGATCCTCCGTAAATTCTGGCAGACGTTCAGGTTTGCGCATACAGATATGCGCACACGGCATTGCCCTGTGATATCATGGCCCGATCGGTCGCAACAGCGGGCTTTTCCGGCAGCCGCAAATAACTTCAGGGAGATAAAAATGGCGGTCACACAAGACAGCCTGCTGGCGCTGCAATCGTTGGGCCAGGAATATACCTATACGGACAACGACAGCATGCTCTATGCCCTGGGCATCGGCATGGGCGCCGACCAGATGAACCGGGATGAACTGGCCTTTTGCTATGAGGACAGCCTGAAAGTGATGCCATCCCAGGCGACGGTGATCGCCTTTGATGACAGCCTGTTCCTGGATTGCGGCCTTGATCCGGTGAAGATCGTCCACGGCGAGCAGCGCCTGACCCTGCATCGGCCCCTGCCCGCCGCGGCCACAATCTCTTCCGACGCCCGGGTCACGGCGGCCTATGACAAGGGCGAGGGGCGCGGCGCCCTGGTCCTGATGGAAACCGTACTGACCGACAAGGCCGGCGGCGATAAACTTTGCACCATGGAATCGGTGATCTTCGCGCGCGGCGACGGCGGTTATGGCGGCCCGCAGGGCGCCCCGGAGCCGTTGCCAAAATCACCCATGACGCTGGCCGATCATGTGGTCGAATTTCAGACCCTGCCCCGTCAGGCGCTGCTCTACCGCCTGTCCGGGGACCGCAATCCCCTGCACAGCGACCCCGATTTCGCCGCCGCCGCCGGCTTCGAGAAACCAATCCTGCACGGCCTCTGCACCTATGGCCACGCCTGCCATGCGGTGGTGCGCGCCTGTTGCGATTACCAGCCGGAGCGGCTGCTTAGCTTCGCGGCCCGTTTTTCCGCCCCGGTGATACCCGGCGATCTGTTGCAGACCCATATCTGGGTCGACGAGGACGAGATCTATTTCACCACCTCGGTGCCGGAACGGCAGCAGATCGTGCTGTCCAACGGCTACGCCACCATTGCCCCATAGCGCGCCATCAGGCCCGCGCCCGCATGCCGGCGCCGCATGCCCTTGTAAATTTCCGGAGACCCCGTAATGAGCCGACAAAACATCTCGTCCGGCGGACCATTGGAGGCCAAAGTCGGCTATTCCCGTGCTGTTCGCGTGGGCCGTTCCGTGCACGTATCGGGCACCACAGCCTTTGGACCGGACGGCAAGATAATTTCCGACGACGCCTATGAACAGGCCCGGCAAATTTTTAGGATCATCATCGCCGCCCTGGCCGAAGCCGGGGCCAGGCCGGAAGACGTGGTACGCACGGTCATGTACGCCACCGACATCGCGGATACCGAGGCCATCGGCAAGGCTCATGGTGAAGTCTTTGCCGATATACGCCCGGCCTCGACCCTGGTTCAGGTGGTCGCCCTGGTCGCGCCGGAGATGAAGGTCGAAATCGAAGCCTACGCGGAATTGCCCGAGGACGCCTGAGGCTATGTCAACTGTTACGATCGACGACGTCCGTGCCGCCGCCAGGCGGATCAAGGATCTGGTCCGCCGGACGCCGCTGCTGCCCGCGACATTGGCCCATGACGGGTTGCCGGGAAATCCCAGCCTGAACCTGAAACTGGAAAGCCTGCAGGTCTCGGGCTCGTTCAAGGCGCGGGGCGCCATGAGCAAGCTGACGACCCTGGACGATGCGGCCAAGGCACGCGGCCTGATCACCGCCTCGGGCGGCAATCATGGCCTGGGCGTGGCCTATGCGGGACACGCGGCCGGCGTCGGGGTAACGATCTACCTGCCCGGCAACACGCCGCCCGCCAAGGCCGACAATCTGCGCCGCTGGGGCGCGGAGGTTCATATCCATGGCGATGTCTGGGACGATGCCAACCGCGAGGCGCTGTCGGTCGCGGCCCGGACGGGGCAAACCTATATCCACCCCTTCGCCGACCCGGCGGTCATCGCCGGGCAGGGCACGGTCAGCCTGGAAGTGCTGGCGGACGCGCCGGACACGGATGTTCTGCTGGTCTCCATCGGCGGCGGCGGTCTGATCGCCGGCGCCGCCCTGGCGGCCAAGGCGTTGAAGCCCGGGATCCTGGTAATCGGCATCGAACCGGTGGGCGCCCCGACCCTGTATGAAAGCGTCGCGGCCGGGAAACTGGTGGAACTGGCCAGCATCGAGACCCAGGCCAACACTCTGGCGCCACGGCGCAGCGAAGAGCTTAACCTGGCCCTGATCAGCCAGAACGTGGATGCGATCATTCTGGTAACCGATCAGCAAATGCGCCAGGCTGCCCGCTGGCTGTGGCAGGAATTCGGCCTGGGCGTGGAACTGTCGGCGGCGGCGGCCATCGCGGCCCTGCAATCGGGCGCTTATGCACCGCCCCAGGACGCGGTCTGTACCGCCCTGATCTGCGGGGCGGGCAGTGACGGCGCGAACTGATATGGAAATGCCGGTTTCGAAACCTGATTTCGCAGACGAAAAACATCGCATCCTGGCGCAGGTATTCGGTTTCGAAGGCTTTCGCCCAGGCCAGGTGGAGGTCATTGATGCCCTGATGCTGGGCGAGAGCGTCCTGGCGGTCATGCCGACGGGGGCGGGAAAGTCCCTGTGCTTTCAGGTGCCGGCCCTGGCCCTGGGCGGTTTGACCATCGTCGTCTCGCCGCTGTTGGCGCTGATGCAGGACCAGGTCTCGGCCCTGCAACTGGCCGGGGTGCGGGCCGAGACCATCAATTCCGCCCGTGACCGGGCCGAAAACGTCGCGGTCTGGCGCCGGGTCGCCGCCGGCGAGGTCTCGCTGTTGTATCTATCGCCCGAACGCCTGATGACAGAGCGCATGCTGGACGCCCTGGCCCGCCTGCCGGTCCGCCTGATCGCCGTCGACGAGGCCCACTGCATCTCGCAATGGGGGCCGGCTTTTCGCCCGGAATATAGCGATCTGGTCCGCCTGCGCGGCCTGTTCCCGGACGCCGCCATGGTCGCCCTGACCGCCACGGCGGACGCCATAACCCGCCGCGATATCGCGGCCAAGCTGTTTGGCGAGAAGGCCCGGATTTTCGTGCAGGGCTTTGACCGCCCGAACATCCATCTGGCCGTGACCTTCAAGGCGGAATGGAAGCAGCAGATGCTGGCCTTCCTGGCCCGGCACGCCGGTGAAAGCGGCATCGTCTATTGCCTGTCGCGGAAAAAGACCGAGGAAACGGCGGCCCTGCTGCTGGACCATGGGGTGGCGGCCCTGCCCTATCACGCGGGCATGGAAAAATGGCAGCGCGACGGCAATCAGGACAGCTTCATGCGGGAAGAGGGTGTCGTCATGGTGGCCACCATCGCCTTTGGCATGGGCATCGATAAACCCGATGTGCGCTTTGTCCTGCACACGGATCTGCCGGGCAGCATGGAGGCCTACTATCAGGAGTTCGGCCGCGCCGGCCGGGACGGGGCGCCGGCCCAGGCCCTGATGCTGTACGGATTGGGCGATATCCGCATGCGCCGCCAGTTCATTGAACAGGAAGGGGGCGGTGAAGAGCGCCGCCGCCAGGAACACAAACGCCTGGATGCCCTGCTGGCCTATTGCGAGGCGCCCCAGTGCCGCCGCCAGCCCCTGCTGGCCTATTTCGGCGAAGAGGCGGAACCCTGCGGCAACTGCGATCTATGCCTGGATACGACGCCCGCCGTAGAGGGCACGGATCTGGCGCAACTGGCGCTCGCCGCCATCCGAGATACCGGGCAGCGCTTTGGCGCGGCCCATATCGTCGATGTCCTGTGCGGCGCCAATAACGAAAAGGTGCGCAAGTTTGGCCATGAGCGCCTGGACAGTCACGGCGCCGGCAAGGCGCGGCGCAAACCCGAATGGCAGTCCATCCTGCGGCAACTGCTGGCGGGGGGCTACCTGCAACTGGATATGGAAGGCTTTGGCGGCATGGCCCTGGACGCCCGCGGCCAGGCCCTGTTGCGGGGCGAGGAGGATTTCTTCTATCGCCCCGACGCCACCCCCCAACCCCGCGGCGGCGGCGGGCAGCAACGCGCCGCTACCCGGGCCGGCGCCCACGGCGGCACGGCCGCCCGCGCCGACGCGCCGGATTTATCAGAGCGGGACCAGGACCTGCTGGGCGCGTTGAAGGCCCTGCGCTCGCGCCTGTCCAAGGCGCGCGGCGTCCCGGCCTATGTGGTGTTCTCGGACCGCTCCCTGGCGGATATGGCCCTGCAGCGGCCCACATCGGTGGACGAGTTCGCCGCCGTTCATGGTGTTGGCCAGGCCAAACTGAAAAAATTCGCCAACACCTTCCTGGCCGCGATCGCCGAACACGGGCAATAGACCGGCCCGGTCGACGAAATCGCCCAATCCACGAAGCCGGCGCTTGCGTGGCAATAAATTTTTGCTGGACCGCGGTTTCATAGGAGTCGCAATATCGCGGTGATAACCGTAATCCAATGACCGGAGGCAAACGCCATGGCACTCACGGCGAGGGAATTGCGCGATCTGTCGGCTGGACAAATCGCTGAGCAGGTTAAGGCGCGGGAGATATCCGCCAGGGAAGTCGTCGAGGCGGCGCTTGCACGGATGGATGCCTTCGAACCCCATATTCACGCCTATTGCACACCGGGGCACGACCTGGCCCGGGCCAGCGCCAGCGCGTTGGACAAACGCATCGCCAAAGGCGAAACACCCGGCCCACTGGCCGGCGTCCCCATTGGCATCAAGGACCTGGTGGCGACCAAGGATCTCACCACGGCCATGGGCTCGGCGATCTATCGGGACTTTCGCCCCGAGGAGGACGACATCGTCGTCGAACGCCTGAAGGCGGACGACGCACTCATTATCGGTAAAACCAATGTGCCTGAATTCGGTTACAGCGGGGCGGGCCACAACCCGGTTTTCGAAACCAGCCGCAACCCCTGGAACCTGGCACTGACGCCGGGCGGTTCGAGCTCCGGATCCGCCGCATCGGTCGCCTGCGGTGTGACGCCGTTTGCCATCGGCACGGACGGCGGCGGATCGGTACGCATTCCGGCGGCGCTGTGCGGTCTTTACGGCATGAAGGCGTCCATGGGGCGGGTGCCCCTGTATCCCGGTTGCCGCGATGAACGCTACCCGGGCATATCGAGCTGGGAAAGCCTGGAACATATCGGGCCGATCAGCCGCAGCGTCAGTGATGCGGCATTGATGCTGGCGACGATTGCCGGGCCGGACATGCGCGACCGCCACTCGCTGCCGAAGGCTGATTTCGATTGGCGCGGCGCTCTGGAAGGGGATTTGCACGGACTTCGGGTGGCCTATAGCGAAGATTGGGGTTATGCCGCCGTCGAACCGGCCGTCCGCGAAGTTTGCCGCAACGCGGTCAAGACCTTCGAGCAGGATTTTGGCTGCATCGTCGAAGAAGCCTCGCCGGGCTGGGAGGACCCATTGCTGGCCTTTTGGAGTTTGGTGGCAGCGGACTCCGATCTGTCCGGGATGCGGGCCTGGCTGCCGGCGCACGCCCACGAAATGTCGCCGCATCTGGTCGACTTTCTGATGCGGCCCTGGACGGCCCAGGACCTCACCGATGCCAACATGGCCCGGCAGGCGCTCTGCAATAAAATGGCCCGGTTCATGAGCCGGTATGACCTGCTTTTGACGCCGACAATCGCCGTGGCGGGCTTTCCTGTCCACATGCAGGGCCCGGAAGTGATTGACGGCCGCATGGTCAGTTCCGCCCACTGGCTGCCATTTACCTTTCCCATGAACATGACCGGTCAACCGGCGGCAAGCGTCCCCGCCGGCTTCACCGCCGACGGTCTGCCGGTGGGCCTGCAGATTGTCGGACGTCACCTTGACGACCCCCTCGTGCTGCGGGCCTCCCGTTGTTTCGAACAGGCCCGACCATGGTCGGATGCCTGGCCGGATTTGGTGCGGGATGAGGGTTTATAGGCCCCCGCCGATTGCAATCCACGGCAGGTATGCATTTCAGGAACAACCTGAATCAATTCACAGGGTGTCACGGTGAATGCGGCTTGCAATTTAAGTTTGTATAGGATATATTCGCTATACTGAATTTTCCGTTGCCGCCACGTGAACCAAGCTGATTATCAAGCGCCCGATTGCGGCGCTTTTTTTGTGCCCCGGCGCGGGATCGAAGCCATGACGGGGCGTTGCGGATTGGCCTAATACCTTTGCCATATTGAGTTTCAGGCGGGTGCCCGTACCGACTGCCATGCGTTCCTTGCAATGGCACGCAGCCAACTCAGAACGAAGAATTCCATTGCCACGACGTACGTTTGCCGTAGTTCAGCGCGCGAACTTTTTCGCGATGGTTGCATTACTTATTCTATAGGAGATCTGAACGCCGCATCACCCCTATCCGTTTCCGCCATGTCCACTGGACATAGGCCGCAAAGGGCCGGACGCTGTGAAACGTAGCGATCTGTCCACGCCTGCCACGATGAAAGGAAAATCTCCTATGCCGCCAGGCCGAACGTCGCGCCAGACTTGGGCGCAACAAAGAATCGACGAAGTTTACGCCGACAACGGCCATCCCTATTTCGCCCGCGACGACCGGCGCAAGGGCCGCTTGAACGCCGCCATGTATAAGTTGCATCAGGAGACGACGCCAGCCGCCCCGCGCTTGCCGGGGCAACAGGTAAGCAGTGCTGCAAATCTGTTGGGCGGCGATGCCTTCGCCACTGCCGAGGAGGCCGCCAGCTACCTCTCCCAAGCCGCTGGCAAAGGCGCGGCCCCGAAGCTGCCAGGCACAGATCCGGGGCGGGTTGCCGAGGGGCGATTGCCAAATTCAATGGGTTCCCGAGACATCGGAGAAGGACGCAGCGGGCAGGGAAAACCAGATAATACAGGTAGCTACGCCAGCGGCCCGGTCAACGGTATTGGCAGAAGTCGTGCCCATAATGGCGGGGATGGATCTCCATTTTCCGGCCCTCCAAATGAAATTGAAGAATCAATGACTACGACTACTATAGATATAATTGATGTAACTTTAGCAAATAAAAAGTTGCAATACGATCCATTTGGGTCTAAAGAATACAATGTTGCGTTGCGTAATCCTCCCGATGCGCATAGGGCCGTTTCGTTGGCTAAGGCGGCTAGAAAAACCATTGAGCGCCTCATCAAAGCCGGCAGATTACCTAGTGGCCGTCCTCACAACAATGCCGCGGATGCTTTTCGGCATGCCTTCTGGAGCTATCAAATGGCAAATCAGTTGAAAGCTCAAGGCGCCGCCAAGGAAATTGGCGACGCCCACGAACGGAACAATCCACTGCTGGCCGGTGAACGGTACATGGATTTATACAACAATGCGGTGGGGCGACAGTTGGCCGCCGACCCGGCGAATGCCGGACGATCTGATGAACAGGTCATTATGAAGGCCTTGCGTGACGGCAAACTGCGTATCACGCCATTTAACGTGCCCACCGATAACCACGGCGAGATTTCCAAGTCATATGGCGGGAGTGGGCGCTAGTGTCCAGGGTCAGAAGTACGTCATGTTTAGGATCGTTTCACAAGGCCCCCAGGTAGGAGGCGTTCCGCCGGCGATGCGGGACATCGTCAAGGGACGCCGACGCCATCCGGAGGCCTTGTGAAACGACCGCTTCGGCGGCCATACAAGCCCCTCGGACGTCGTCGGGCGGTCCTTGTGATGCCCCACATCACGGCGGACCACCCTCCAAGCCGAGGGGCTTGTATGGCCGTCCTAAATACGACGTACTTCTGACCCTGGACACTGGCATTGGACATTTGCCATGGATGCGGAAAAACAAACCAGGCGGCGAGGCAGAGCCAAATTCGTTCTGATTTGGCTGCTTGTGCCGCCGTTGCTCCTTGCCGCCGCTGTACTGTTGCTGACAGGAGGGCTGATGTCCCGGGACTGCCGGATCGCGCGGGTCGTTCTGGGCGGCGATCTGCCGGACACCATGCCGGTAACCCTGGTCGCGCGGCACAGCGTCGGCTTGGTTGCGGAATCGCAAGGTGACAGCGCGGGTGAAAAAGTATTGTGGCGTGGGACGCTCCGCTACGGACCAATTCTAATTCCTTTCGCAATTCCGGGCGACGGCCATTTCCAGGCCCGCATTGAGGATCCGGCCGGCGCGGCAAGAGTGGAAGAATTCGGCTATGTCGCGCCGTCGGGCGCCACTCATTATATTTTCATCGGCCGGGACGAGATCATCCACAGCGAAGCGCACTTCAGCGCCCTGCGCGACCCAACGGGCAACATTTCAGGGATCCGCAAACTGTTTGTTGGCGGCTATCACTATTTTGCGGATGTGCTGTCATGCCTGGGAGAATGACTATCGGGCCATTCCGTCGGCGGTCACTAGAGCGTGTCCCGGCCAAGCGATGGCGCGAGGCACGGCGGGCCTTGCGGCGCGCCTGAGAAAACCATTGGTATGCCGTAAAGGACGGCCGTTATCCATGCCTGAAATGAAAACGAGCAACTGGCGAAATGCAGGCAAGTGGGTGCTGCGCTGGATCGTCATACCGCCGTTGATTTTCATTGCCGCCGGGCTGCTATTAATTGCTGTCCTGATCGCAAGGGACTGCCGGGTCGCGCGCGTTGTTCTAGCCGGCAATCTGCCAGACTCCATGCCGGTAACACTGTTGGCGCGGCATAGCGGCGGCGTCGTTGCGGAAGGGAAAACTATATTGTGGCGCGGTCCGCTCGGCGAGGGGCCAATATTGATCCCCTTCGCCATTCCCAATACCGGCCATTTCGAAGTGAAGGTGCAGGATCCGGCCGGTTCCATTAGATCGAAGGAATTCGGCTATATCTCGGCCATGGGCGACACCCACTACATTTTCATCGGACGCAAAAACATCATCCATGGCGACGCGCAGGTCGATATGCTGCGTGACCTGAACGGCGAAATATCGACAGTTCGCCAATACCTTGGGCTGATTTCAACCTTGTTGCCGGATCTGCTGTCCTGCGCGGACCGGCATCTTTGGGACGCGTTTGCCGGCCGGTCGATCCGTTAGGCGCTGGAGCCCAGCCCTCGCCGCCACCGCCACCTGAGGCAAAGCGCTAGCCGCTGCCATGTATGATTTTACAAGAATCCGCTTGCAATTTAAATTTGCATAGGGTATATTACGCATACTGAAATTGATGCGGGTTCGGCGGCATCAATATGAAGAAACGGGATTGCAAGGCGTCGGACTTCGGCGCCTTTTTTTGTGCCTGACTGTAGAACCCCGAGCAGGCCGCGCTGTTGCCGTTTGGCGCATTTCCTTTGATCCATTGGCTATTAGGCCGGCGACTGCGCCGGGCCCGAATTTTCTTCATACTGGCGGGGAGTCGAACCCGAGCGCTGCGCTGTTTTTCCGCGCAATGGCACTGCCTAGGTCAGATGTATGAACTTTATCGCCATGGTTGAAATACTCAAATTCAGCGGGATCCGGTTACCGCTATTTCCGAACGCCTCCCAGCAGGGAACCCCAACAGCATGAGCGAACCGAACCACAAACAACTGCGCTTTGTCGATGAGTATCTGGTCGACCTGAACGCCACCCAGGCCGCCATTCGGGCCGGCTATAGCCCCCGCTCGGCCCGGTCCGGCGGCCCGCTGCTGCTGAAAAATCCCGCTGTCGCCCGGGCCCTGGCCGAACGCCAGTCGCGCATCGCCAACCACCTGTTCGTGACCGCCGAACGGGTGGTGCTGGAATACGCCCGCCTGGCCTTTGCCGACATGCGCGACTATATGCATTTCGCCCGGAACGGCGATGTGCTGCTGGACTGGTCCGCCATGCCCGAGGACGCCACCAAGGCCATTCTCGAGGTCACCCAGGATGTCTATACCGAGGGCCGGGGCGGCGCCCAGCGCGAAGTCAAGCGCACCAAGTTCAAGCTGCATGACAAACGCGGCGCCCTGGACGCCCTGGCCAAGCATCTGGGCCTGTTCCGGGAACGCGGCGGCGATGAGGCCGAGACCATCGTCACATCGGTGATCGACTTTGCCGGCGATTGAATACCGCTATCGCCCGGCCGGGGCCACCCTGGCCCGCTTTCATTGCCAGGACGACTTTGTCCGCATTCTGCTGGGGCCCCTGGGTTCGGCCAAAAGCACGGCCTGTTGCGCCGAGATCTGGCGCCGGATCAGCCAGCAGGCCGCGGATGGCGACGGTGTCCGCCGCAGCCGATGGCTGGTGGTGCGCAACACCTACCCGGAACTGATTACCACCACCATTGCCACCTGGCGGGAGATGTTCGGCGGCCGTTTCGGCAGCTTTACCTGGGGCCATCCGCCGCGCCACCGCATTGATGTCGCCCTGGACGATGGCAGCCGGGTGCGGGCCGAGGTGATCTTCATGGCCATGGACAACGCCGATGCGGCCAAGAAACTGCTGTCCCTGGAAATCACCGGGCTGTGGCTGAACGAATTGAAGGAGCTGCCGAAAGCGGTCCTGGACATGGGCACGGGCCGGGTCGGCCGTTACCCGGCCCGGCGCCTGGGCGGCCCCAGCTGGTTCGGCATCATCTGCGACAGCAACATGCCGGACGAGGATCATTGGCTGTACCGGCTGGCCGAAACCGACCATCCGGACGGCTGGGCCTTCTTTCGCCAACCGGGCGGCGTTCGGAAGTGCGGCGACCGATGGGAGGTGAACCAGGAGGCGGAGAACAAGCGAAATTTGCCACCCGATTATTACCGCAACCAGTTGGCGGGAAAATCCGAGGACTGGATCAAGGTCTATCTGGCGGCGGAATACGGCTTCGCCTTCGACGGCCGGGCCGTGTTCCCGGAGTTTATGGACAGCCTGCACGTAAAAGCCTTCGATCTATCGCCAGGAGACGGGGCGTTCGGGGTTGATTTTGGCCTGACGCCGGCGGCGGTGTTCGGGCAGAAAGACAAACTGGGGCGCTGGCTGATCTTTGATGAACTGGTAACCGAGGACATGGGCGCGGTGCGCTTTGCCGAACGGCTGGGCGAACACATGCGGGGGCCCTATGGCGATCTGGCATTTCAGGGCTGGGGCGATCCGGCCGGCGAACAGCGCAGCCAGGTGGACGAGCGCACGCCATTCGAGGTGATGCAGGCCCGGGATATCCCCATCAGGCCGGCCCCTACGAATGACGCCGTGATCCGCCGGGAAGCGGCGGCGGGCCTGCTCACCAGGTTGGTTGATGGCGTGCCGGCCTTGCTGATCCATCCCCGTTGTCGGCGGCTTAGGAAAGCGCTGGCGGGTGGTTATTGCTATCGCCGGGTCCAAGCCACGGGCGAAGAGCGCTACCGCGATGTACCGGACAAGAGCATGCACTCTCATGTTGCAGAGGCATTGGAATATCTACTGGTCGGGTCCGGCGCCGGCCGCACGGTGGTGCGCAAGCCCCGACGTGAAGGCCAGACCTTCGCAAAGACAGCCGATATGTCCAGCTCATTGGATTTCTGAAAGGATGCAAGATGTCAAAACCGGCCATCAGCAAGGCCTTCTCGATCGCGGCAGGGGACAGCTATTCGGCCTGGGTGGAACTGGGCAGGGGCGAGGCGATGTTGGTTCTGGATGCCGGCGCCTGGGTGGCCAGCGTTACCCTGCAGGCCTCCATCGACGGCGGCGCCACGGCCATCGACATCGACACCCGGGCCACGGCCAAGGGTTATGGCTTTACCGTGCCAGGGAGCGGGTATTGGTACCGCGCCGGGGTCAAGTCGGGCGATTACACTTCGGGGCCCGTGACCGGCACCATCGCGCAATGAGCCGCCTATACGGCATCGCCCGTTTTGGCTTGGACTTGCCGGAACCGGCCCTGTGGCTGGACCTGGTGGGCGGGCAGGTGAATAAACAGATCGCCTGGGGCCGCGTTAGCAACGATGAAGTGGTTGGGCCGGCCGGCAAGCTGGCAACGCTTGGCCATGACCGGGCGCCGTACGAACATGATCCGCGCAGTTTGCGCTGCCGCGGTGTGCGAATATGGCAACTGGATACCAACCTGGCCAAGTTTTCGGAGGACCGCAGTAATGGGGCCGGATACCTGACAGGCGGCCGGACGACCATCGGCGCGGCGGACGGGGCGGACCCGCGCGGCAACGCCGGCATGCAGCAGGTGCTCGAAACGACGGACAACGGCAGCCACCCAAACCAGACGGTAAATTATACGACGGTGGCGGGGCTGGATTATACCGGCGCTTTGTGGTTGGCCAAGTTGGGGCGGCGGTATGTCACGCTGGCGCATGTGAGAAGCAGTGGCGTTATAGAGGGCTGGGCAACCTTCGACCTGGATAACGGCACCGTCCATGCCGAGGAAGCGGGTTCGACCGGCATCATAGAGAATTGGGGCGGCGGCATTTATCGCGCGGGCGTTGTCTATCCGGTGACAACCACCTCGCAGAATATCGGAATCTGGCTGAATGAAGACGGTGCCGATGGCGTAACGGGCACCTACATCGGCGATGTGAGCAAGGGCGTGTATGCCTGGGGCAGCACATTCACCCAGGGCAACTATTTGCCGCCGTACATCCCAACCACGTCCTCACAGGTCACCCGAAACGCCTTAACCGCGACCATGGGGCCGGTGACCGTGGGCGGTGTGGCGGTGCCGTTCGAGGGCTACAGCCAGGGGGTTGGCAGCATCTTTTTCAGCGCGGAATTGCCGGCTGCGCACGCAAACGCGGACAGGTACCTGTTTCAACTGGATGATGGCACGGCCAATAACCGTCTGTCGCTGCTGCTGCAGGGCAGCGTTGCGGATGAAATAAAGCTGTACGTGCTCAACGGCGGCGCGGTCGTGGCGGCGCCCACCGGGCCGGCTCCCGCGGCTGGTTCCGTGGTCAACCTTGCCGTGGCGTACAAAAGCAATAGCGTCCGGTTTGCCGTCAATGGCACGGAATATACGCCGGACACGTCCGTGGCCATACCAAACTTTACCCGGCTGCTGTTGGGGCAGGCGGGCGGCGGCGATCAGTTGAACGGCTACGTGCGTGAGTTCGGCTATTGGCCGCAATATCTGCCTGACGCAATCAAAAGCATCACGGCCTGATCATTGCCCCATGTACTCGGCCCAGCGCTCACGGATCAGCCGCCGGACGATGGGCATGGCGGTTTCCTTGGTCATGCCGGGCTGCAGGGCGGGATCGTAGAGGATGGCCAGCATAAGGCGGTCGGCGGGCTGCATTTCGAACACACGCCGGTCGCTTTCGCAGATCAATGACGGGCGATAGTGGCAGGCATCGCCTATTAGGCCCATGGTTTGAAACATTTCCTCGGGGATGCAGTCGCGACGGTCTGCCTCGGGTATATCCGTGGCAATGCCGATAACGGCACCAGCAACAACCCCGGCGTCGTCGCTATAGACAATCGCAAAACAAAGGCCGCTTCGGATCATCTGGTCCGAATATGACGGTTTGTTGGGAAGCGAATTGATTGCTTCTGCGAACTGGCCGCGCGGCATCATCCACATTGTAACATTGATGGTTTTTGTTGAGGAGCCAAGCACGGTTATTCCGGAGGTCCGCTGGATATCCAGGCGTGTGGAGTTCATTTGGTCCTTATGGTCCGCGAAAACTTCCAAGTCATTTGATGATAGCTGGAAGCGCAGGTCATCAACCCAGCGCACTAAGATCGGACTGCCCTGACCGTGATCATTGCCGTAGGCGGAATCTTCGAACTGCCGGGCGACGAGTTCCGGCGTTGGCTTTGTGACGCACCCAGCCAACAGCACGGCTATTAGGATTAGATACCTCATAAATCCAATGTAGGAGCACCAATGCCGACAACCAAGGATATTTTGATTTGCGCGCCTACACGGGAAGAATGCGAACGGCTGGCACCGCTGCTGGTGACGATCGCACAGCAAGGCACATTCGCGGCACTCGACGTGGATTACGCCAAGGGCGTGGCGAATTTAAAGCGGTGGTTGGAACTGCCTAACCAGTTCGTTGTGGGCGCCTGGATAGACGGTGATCCGGTGGGCGCAATGATCGGGTTCGTGTCCCAACAATGGTACTCCCAGGATTGGACGGCCCATGATCGGCTGTTGTTCGTCCACCCTGAATACAGGGGCCACGGCATCGGCAGGGCGCTGGCGGAAGCATTTGACGCCTGGCGTTTAGAGCGAGGGGCTAAGCTGGCCTTCATCAACATTGCAGCGGGTGTCAACCCGGATGCGGCGGGCCGCACGGCCGCTGCGGCGGGATTTACCCATGTTGGCCCAGTTTACGTGAAAGGAACATAGCATGTGCGGAGCAGGTGACGGTGACGGCGGGGGTGGCGCTGATGGTGGTTCAGACGGCTCAGACGCCGATGCGGATGCGGCTGGAAATGCGGCTGCTGCTGCCGCCGCTGCTGACGCACAGGCGGAAGCGAACGACTCCGTTTCGACTGATGACGGCGTTAGCGGCGGGTTTGATCTGAATTCGCTTAATCCCCTCAATAACCCGGCCCTTTCGCTTGCCACCAATCTCCACCCCGCGCTTAGCCTGATTGGCCTGATAGGCATGGGCATGAATGCCGCCGGCGCGGTGCACGACGATGATGGCGTTTCCGATCCCAGTTCGGACGCGAACGATGTCAGCACAGGGGTTGGCAGCGGCGCGGGAATAGGAGACGCCGCGGCCCTGTTCGCGAACGCGGCCAGTGCACGGCCTGTGCCGGTTACGCCGCCGGCGCCGCCGGAGATCGATGTAACGCCGCCCCGGCCCGTGGTGCCGCCAGCACGGCCGCCCAGCGCGCGAGAGCGCCAGGCGGGGGCGGACGCGGCGGCGAGGGAGCGGCGCAAACGGGCGCCGTTCGGCTTCAGGCAGACCAAGCTGACCGGGCCCCTGGGCCTGCAGGGCGGCGCGCCGGTGTTTCGCCCCAGCGCCATCCCGGGCCTGCAGCTGGGCACGCGGTTGGGGGACTAGATGGCGGAGAAAAAAGAGTTAAGCCGGACCCAGTCCGCGGTGGAGATCATTCGGCGCCATGACAGCCTGGACGGCGACCGGGGAACCTGGAAAGCCCACTGGCAGGACATCGCGGATTACATCATCCCGCGCAAGGCCACGGTCAACCGCAGGCCCAGCCCCGGCAACAAGCGCACCGAGAAGCAGTTCGACGGCACGGCAGGGGATGCGGTGGACGAACTGGTCACGACCCTGTTCAACAACATGACCAATCCGGCCCAGCAATGGTTCGGGCTGCGGCCCATTGGCATGGGGACTGCCGAAGACGAGCAGATCCAGGTGCGGCAATGGCTGGACCGGTCGGTCGAGAAAATGGCGGCGGCCCTGGGGCAATCGAACTTCTATCAGCAGATCCTGGAAGCCCTGACCGATATCGTCAGCATGGGCACGGCTGGGGTGTTCTCGGAGGAACAGCCCCTGGCCAGGCCCGGCCAGACGGCTGGTTTCTGGGGTTTCGTGTTCCGCACCCTGCCGATCAAGGAATACGTCATCGACGTGGACAACCAGGGCCTGGTGGACAGCGTCTACCGCAAGTTCGAGCTGACGGCCCGGCAGGCGGTGCAGCGCTGGGGCGACGATGCGGGCAAATCGGTCAACGAGGCCTTTGAGGACGAGAAAAAGCGCCACCATATGTTCGAGTTCATCCATTGCATGGCGCCCAGGGACGACAGGGACTGGGCCAACCGGCTGGCCACCGCGATGCCCGTGGCCTCGACCTATGTGGCGGTCAAGGACAAGCACATTATCGCCGAGAGCGGCTACCGCGAACTGCCCGTGCACGTGGCCCGGTGGTCGCTTTCATCGGGCGAGATCTGGGGCCGCGGCCCGGCCATGAAGGCGCTGCCCTTCGTCAAGGTGCTGAACGCCATGGTACGTTATGGCCTGGAGGCCCTGCCCCGGGCCCTGTACCCGCCCATGCTGGTCAAGGAAGGCACGGTGATCGGCGGCACCCTGCGCCTGAGCGCGGGGGCGGTCAATCATTTCGACGGCGCGCTGGACGAGCGGCCCAGCGAACTGTTGACCCAGGCGCGGTTCGATATCGAGCACGCCAAGGAAGAGATCTACCGCGGCCGCATCGAACAGGCCTTTGGCGTCGATCAGATGCGCCTGCGGAACGACCGGCAGATGACGGCGGAAGAGGTGATCGAACGGCGTCACCGGCGCTTCCAGGCCATGGCGCCCATGACCGGCCGGATCGAGCGGGAGTTGCTGAAACCGCTGGTGGAGCGCTGCTGGATGATGATGCTAGGGGCCGGCGCCTTCGGCGAGCCGCCCGGGGAATTGGGCCAGGCAGAGAGCCTGGAAGTGACCTTCGAAGGGCCCCTGGCCCGGGCCCAGCAACGCCACGGCATCGAGGCCGGCATGGATACCTTCCGCACCCTGGGGCCGCTGGGCGAGATTTATCCAGGCATCAAGGACCACTTCGACGCCGACGGTTACGCCCGCGATGTGGCCCGGACCCTGGGCAGCGCCCGCTATCTGCTCAGCGGGGAGGCTGTGAAGAAAACCCGGGCCGGGCGGGCCAAGGCGCAGGCGGCGAAACAACAGCTGCAGGCCGGCCTGGCGGTGGCCGATACGGCGTCGAAGTTTCCCGAAAGCGCGCCATGACGGACCCTGCCTTCACCACGCCCGAGGAGATCCAGGCCGACCGCGAGATGGAAGACCAGGCGGTGCAGCGCCAAATGGCGCAACTGGCCCGTGACTACGGCGAACGCTTTGGCGGCGCGGCCGGGGCACGGGTGCTGAACGACCTGATCAACCATTTCGCCGGGGTGACCTACACCCGCGGCGAGCCGGAGCACACGGCCTATCGGGAGGGCCAGCGATCGGTTATCGAACACATTGCCCGCTGCATCGGCCGGGCCGGACAGACTGAGAAGGATAGCGAATATGAGCGACAATGACGCCACCTGGCATGCCACGCTGGGCCTGAACGAAGCCGACAGCGCCTATATGACCGAAAAGGGCGCCGCCACGGCCGGCGACTTCATCGAATCCTACCGCACCCTGGAGCGCTATCAGGGCAATTCCATCGCCCTGCCCGGGGATGACGCCACGGCGGAGGACTGGGGCCGGATCCACAACCGCCTGGGCCGGCCCGAGACGGCGGATGCTTATGACTTCGGCGATCTGAGCCAGGTCGACGACAGGGGCAAGGCGGAGATCGACTGGTTCCGCAATACCTCCCACGAACTGGGGCTGTCACAGAAACAGGCAGGCGGGCTGCTGGGCCGGTTTTCCGAGTATGGCGCCAGGCGGGAAGAGTCCGAGACAGCCGCCGGCAAACAGGCGGCACTGGACGCCATGGCCGCGCTGCATGCGGAATGGGGCGCGGAGAAAGACAAGAACACGGCCCTGGCGGACCGGGCCATCAGGGCCCTGGGGCTGGGTGAGAACGATATCGCGGCACTGACCGCCACGCCGGCAGGCCAGGTGGCCCTGAACCGGGCCATGGCCCGGATCGCGCCGAAACTGGGCGAGGACGTACAGATCGGCAAGGGCCGGGGCGGTGATTTGGCCCTGTCCAGGGCCGATGCCCAGGCCAGGATCACGGCCATCTATGGCGACCCGGAGCATCCCTATCACACGGCCGGCCACCCGGGCCACCGGGCGGCGGTGGAGACCATGGCGGAATACTTCCAGGCGGCCAATCCAGACGAGGCGGCGGCCTGATGGCCCGGGCGGAGCTGTTCCGGCAGTGTGTCCGCATGGCCTGGGATAGCGGCCATGCCTTCCATCATGGCAATCTGGAAAAGTCCCTGGAAATGGCGGAGCGTATCTACCAGCTCGCCATGGCCAAGGCCGCGAAGGCGCCGAAAGGCAAAAGGTAACAACCGCCGGGCAAGCCTCCATTTGGAGGTCCGGCACAGCATGGGCGTGCGACGCCCCGGTCAAGCCGCCGTCACGGCCAGGTAGGTCCGCCGATCCTGGAACATTTCCGGGTGATTGGGGCGGGTAAGCCTCCGTTCAATCGAAACCGCCCCGATGATGGGGCATTTTTTATGGAGGACACCCATGTCCAGCCAAATCACGACGGCGTTCGTACAGCAGTACCGCGCCAACGTCATGCACCTGTCGCAGCAAAAGGGCTCGCGCCTGCGCAACACGGTTAGCACCGAAACCGTCGCCGGGGAAAGCGGCTATTTCGACCGCATCGGGGCCAGCGCGGCCGTGGTGCGCACCACCCGGCACGGCGATACGCCTTTGATGAACACACCGCACAGCCGGCGCAAGCTGGACCTGGCCGATTACGAATGGGCCGATCTGTGCGACAAGCAGGACAAGGTCCGTATGCTGATCGACCCGCAGTCGGAATACGCCATGGTGGGGGCCAACGCCATGGGCCGGTCCATGGACGATGTGGTGATCACGGCCGCCAACGGCACGGCCAAGACCGGCAAGGACGGCTCCGGCTCGGCCGCGTTTCCCGCCGCGCAGCAGATTGCCGCCGGCGGCGGCGGCCTGACCCTGGCCAAGCTGATCGCCACGGCGGAGCTGTTCAACAGCAACGAGGTCGACCCCGACGACAACAAGACCATGGTGATCGGGCCCAAGCAGGTTACCGATCTGTTGAACCTGAGCCAGATCCAGTCGGTGGATACCAACCGCCTGCGGGCCCTGGTTGACGGTTCGGTGGTCCGCTACATGGGCTTTGACTTCATCATGTCGAACCGCCTGAACGTGGACGGTTCGTCGGACCGCCTGTGCCTGGCCTATACCAAATCGGCCGTCACCCTGGGCATCGGCGAGGACGTGGTGACCAAGATCACCGAGCGCGACGACAAGTCCTATTCCACCCAGGTCTACCTGCGCATGTCCCTGGGCGCCGTCCGCATGGAAGAGGCTCAGGTGGTCGAGATCGCCTGCGTGGAGGGATAGCCGTTTTCGTTCACGCAGTGCGCCTTCGGCGCACGCTCCACTGGGGCGGCGCAGGGGCGCCGGGCCGCAATTCGCGGCCGTTGGCTCTGTTTCGTTCACGCCGGCGCGCCCCTGGCGCGCTGGCTCCACGGGGGCGGCGCAGTAGCGCCGGGCCGCAATTCGCGGCCGTTGGCTCTTTTCGTTCACGCAATGCGCCCCTGGCGCAT
>JAJFGG010000078.1 GCA_021776235.1 Alphaproteobacteria bacterium
TCATCCTTCGTTGCGACCGTCCTCTTGGCGGCAGGTCTCCGCATGGCGGACCTCTTAGCGACCACCTTTTTTGTCACGGCCTTATTGGCGACAGTCTTCTTGGCGACAGGTTTCCGCACGGCGGCCTTTTTAACGACGGCCTTCTTGGAAACGGTCTTCTTGGCGACGGGTTTCTTTACGGCAGATTTCTTCTTCGCGGCTGTTTTGGTTGCCATCATCTGGCTCCTTTTGGAAGTTTCAGCTGGGCGCCTGGTCACCCAGACACGTCCAAATTCCTGATATTCCTATCTAAACAAGCTTAACGAAAGGTAACCGAAGGCGGATATAGCGACGCCATGATTGGCGCGCCGGCTCTCTGGGCCGATGGCCCGTTGCAATTTGTCCAAATTCGTTCGCTTGGCGAAGGCGCGCGGAGACGATCCATATGGGTCCCTATCATTGCAAGGTGGCACAAATCTGGTGCGTCGTTGGAGAAAGCGATCAACTCTCCTCCACCAATTCCAGGCCCTCCCGGCTCGGTCCTTCGAGCATAACCGCCCGCGTTTCGCCCAGGGGATAGATATCCGACAGAAATGTCACCCCCTCGTCGCGCAACTTGGCGATCCAGGCGTCCAGATCACCGACCGACAAAGCCAGATGGTCCTGAAACTGGCCCAGGGAAGAGCCAAGCGGCGCGTCCCCTTGATTGGCGTACCACATCAGATCCACATCGCCGAAGGTGACGCCACCGCGCGGGGCGCGGTACATGCCCTCCTCTTTCAAGGCCGGAAATGTGCGCTCGCTGGTGCGGGGCACCTTGCAGGTTGTCTCGGTCACCGCAACGTCGCCAAAACCGGCGCGCGGCGCCGCATTGAAATGTTTCTGGTACCAAAGCTGGGCGCAAAGCGGGTCATCCTGCCACATGTGGATGTGGTTGAAGCGCTCGTCGGGATAATCGCCGGCGATCTCGAACAGGGCGCCCTCCGGCCCCTTGAAATAGGCGAACCCTGGTCCCTTGGGCGGGGGCGTTCCCTGCGCACGTAACTCGGCGATTTGCGCCCGGGTCACCCCCAGCAGGTCCCCGGTGCGAAACCAGGTGTCGCTGCTCAGCAGGACATGACCATCCCCGACGCCAGAGTACAAAGGCTGGGTCGCAACCTCCTCGCGGGCCTCGAAGGCGGCAACAGTGGCGCGGGAGTCAGTGACATGCCAGCCAAAATGCCAGATCGCACTTTGTGGCGTATTGCTCGGCGGCGCATCGACCTTGTCGAACAGGACCATCACGTCGTTGGGGGACAGCAGGGCCGGGAAGCCGCCCCATGACCCGTTTGAGGCGGTGGGGAATTGCCGCGTGTAGAAGCCGATCGCGGCGGCGGGATCAAGGGAACGTAGATGCAAATGATGGAAACCTGGTGTCGGCAACATATGACCTGCTCCTTCTATTGGCCGCTCCTATATTAGGCCGCATAGCCTTGGCTTGAACACGACTCATCGGCGGCGTCAAAGCCATTGCGGTTCAATGGCGCGGGTCACGCTGACGAGACGGTCTGGCGCCCGTAATCCTGTCAGCATAGAATTTGAGAATTGATCGATGGGGGTATGACGATGAAATTTGGCGTGCATTTTGGTTCCCGCGGGGTGGCCGGCGATCCCGATACACTGAAGGCCATCGCCCAGAAGGCTGAAGCGCTGGGCTATGAACACTTCGGCATGAGCGATCACGTGATCGTCGCCACGGACGTCGCCAGCGCTTATCCCTACTCCGAGAGCGGAAGGTTCTATGCTCAGGACACCGGCGTATCTCTGGAACAGGTGACGGCGCTGGGCTTCGTGGCCGCGGCGACCAATCGCATTCGGCTCCTGACCTCGGTGCTGGTCCTGCCCCATCGCCATCCCGTGCTGGCCGCCAAAATGCTGGCGACCGTTGATGTGCTCTCCAAGGGGCGTCTGATAGCGGGCGTCGGCGTCGGCTGGATGGCGGAGGAGATTGCCTTGCTCGGCGGGCCGCCGTTTGCGGAGCGTGCCAAGGCATCCGATGAATACATCGAAGCCTTTCGGGAATTATGGACATCGGAAACGCCGGCGCGGCAAGGCGCCTATGCCGCTTTCGATAACTTGTTGTTTGCGCCGAAGTCGACCCAGTTTCCGCACGCGCCGATCTGGGTCGGCGGCGAAGCAAAAGGCGCGCGCCGGCGCGCGGGGCAGCTCGGAGATGGCTGGTATCCCGTCGCCGCCAATCCGCGATTGCCGTTGGATACAGCGGAGCTGTATGGCCAGGCGCTGAACGATGTGCGCGCCCACGCGGAACAGGCGGGGCGCGCAGGGGAGGAAATCGCCGGCGCATTGCTCGCCATCTACTGCCGCGTCGGTTCCGTGCAGGAAGGACGCGATGGCGGCCGTCTGGCATTCACGGGTGACGCACAGGCCATCGTCGACGACATTGGTCAATTCCAGGCGCGCGGTCTGCAGCATTTCCTGATCGGCGGTGATGGCAGTGATTACCAGGGGACGGCCGACCGGTTGGAGCTCTTTGCCACCGATGTGATGGCAAAGTTTCAATAGGTCTGCATCGTTTGTGCGGCATGGTCCGGCAAACCCGGCGTTCCCTTTGATATTAACGGGTAGCGCCCCATTCAAATTGTCGCTGATGTTGTCAAGCTGGTTTCACCAATAGTCGTCCTCCAGATCGCGCCACCATATCTGCCGCTGCGTCTCCCCGGCGTTGCACAATGGACGGAAATTGTCCGCGACCAGGCGTAGCGGCCTGACCGGTGAGGCCTGACCAGCGATTTCCAGGACCAGTTTTTGCAGAACGGCGCGGGCGAAATCTCCGAAGCCATTGGCAATGACCATGAATGCGCCGTCGCCGCCGATAACGCAGTCCTCGTAATACAGATCCAGGTTCGGCATCGGGGGATATCCTTCCATGCTCGGCCTATCGTTGATGATCGGCAATCCGTTGATGGTTATGCCTTCCGCCACGGCACGATCCCGTGCAGAGACCAGATCGGCGCCGTCGTTGTTGGGACCGTCGCCGGAGACGTCGATAACACGTCGCTCGCCATGGTATCCATTGCCGTGGAAACTCCTGGCTGCAAAAGCGATAGCTGTGCTGATCGAGGTCCAACTCCTGGTCTCCACTTCCAGCCGCTCGAGAGTCGTTGCGAAGGCCGCGGCACTGCTCTCGTCCGCGATCTCTGTCCAGTCGACCAGCTTGTTCTGGTGGTGATTACCAGCCCACTCCATATAGGTGACGGCGATGCGCCCGAAACGGCCGCGCCGGATCGCCTCGATGATATACGGGTGTCGGAGGGCATGCGCCAAGCCTCGGCGCTGCAAAGTGGCCTCTTTCAGGTCCATGCTGCCGGATATATCAGCCGCCAGTACCAGTTCCAGGTCGACCGCTCTTTCCGCTGTCGTCCCGCTACCGGGAAACAGGATGACGATACAAAAGGTGACGAGCCACACACAGAATAGAATTTCACGGCATATCAGCCGGTCAGCGGTCGATATTGCAGATAGTCCGCGTTTGCTTCCATCCGGCATATGGCAAGTTTACCTGTGTAGCACCGTACAATCTACGCAGTGTGGAAAACAGGGAATATGATGGTTTGTGGCACATCCGTCAGCTGGATGTGACGTCTGACAGGATCGAAATAGGATCGAAATAGGGACGCTTCCCTTATAAGGGCAATAGTTGAGGCGCAAGCGCCGCAGTACCGATCACGGGGATGACTGAAGAAGATGGGTGACGCTAAAGGGAAGCGTCCCTATTTCCGCGGAACTAACCTACCAGTCGACTATCTTCCCAAGCTCTGGCCTGTATAGTTGATTGGAATCTGATCCAGATCGGGAGAGCTAAACAATGAGTGTCCGCGAGATTCATCAAGATGAGACCGAGGGTGCCACGATTGAGTTGCTGGAGGCCATCGGCGCTGCGTTTAATCGCCACGACGTCGATGCCATCGTGGACTTCTTTGCCGAGGATGGGGTTTTCGAACTCCCCAAAGGACCGGACTACCATGGCGAGCGTGTTGTCGGGAAAGCGGCGTTGCACGCGTTTTTTAGCGAGCTGATGGAAACCCTGCCCGATATTCAGTGGCATCCGATCGACGATCGCGTCGCCGGCAACAAGGGTTTTTCAGAATGGCGCCGGCAGGCCACATTGCCGAGCGGCGAAAAGCTGGATTGTCTTGGCCTCGATATTTTTACCTTCGAGGGCGGACTGGTGATCAAGAAGGATAGCTATTTCAAGATTGTTGAGTAGACCCGACGGGCGCTGCCGGTGGAGAGAAACTGCCGGGCTGTTTAGCCCCGCCTGTTCAAGCCGAGATTTCTACGCCAAAGGTAAGCGTCCCCATTTCCTTCATCGCTTATCCGTGCCATCGGAAGTTCGTCACGTGGCGGCCATGTCGAAGCCTCGTTTCGCGACCCAGGGGACATAATCTGCCGGCAGGCCGTGTTCGGCAGCGCCGGCAGTCATATAGTCGAGATATTGGGCCGACGGCGCAAACGGTCCTTCAGGTTTGACGATGCGGTATAGATCGCCCTTGTACCAAGACGCGTCCTCGCCGAGGACCAGATGGCTTTCGCGCACATACAGGCCCTTATCAACATCCTCGAGCAGGTCCAGGGCCTCGATTTCGGGTGTTGGAATCGTATAGAGCACCCCATGCAGCATCTCGCCGGGCGCCGGCATGATTGTGGAAATCCCGCCCTTCAGATTATCGGAGTATCGGCGGAACTCAATCCACACATTCGGCATCCGCGCCGCCATCACGGCCACCGCACCGGGGCAATATTGCCGCAAGTAATCGCCGGCCATATTCGAGCCATAAGTGAAAGACAAGATTTGATCGCTCATCGGTTATCTCGTGGAATTCCCTTGTGTCCCTGATGGCAATGAAAAAGCTTTTCCGGCGTGCGGGTAATTGCGCCGCGGTGAATGCTGGCCGGCTTTCACCATAGGTAAAGCTGTCCGATGTTGCCAGTACAACTTGGCGTATGCCCCGACATCAATGGTCAGCATTCATGCACCCAGTTGTGCGAGAAAAGCCAAAGTCCGGCCTTGTACGAGTTTCTTGGACGCTAGCCCGCATGCCTTGCCTCGCCCGAACCGTTTTTTGCCGCCGTGCCCCATCACATCACCCGGCGCGGCAATCGCCGTGAGGACGGGTTCTTAGCCGATGATGATTGTCTCGCCTGGTGTCTCAAGACCAGCCATGTTCACCTCGTATTGGCGCCGGGATGCGAGGATCGTCTGCACCAGGTATCTAGGCCCTCGCACATGGGTTGCGCCCACCGCAGCCATCGCGCTAACGACTGGAAAGGACGCCTCTGGCAGGGATAGTTCTTTTCCCCGCCGCTCGATGAGAGCTATCTTTGGGCGGCCATAGATATTAAAGGGTAGCGTCCTACCTAAATTGCTGTCCCCATTTCTGTGAAACGCTCGAAAGGCTCGCGGGAACTCTTCAGGCCGACAAAATCTGACCTTCAATAATGCCGAAGGAAATCCAATGAGAGAACTCGCAATACTCGCCTTTGTCACTGCTGACGGGGTGATGCAGGCGCCGCTGATGCAGGAAGAAGATTCTTCCGGTGGATTCACACAAGGCGGATGGGCCAAACCGTGTTGGGACAATGTAATGGAGAGCGTAGGTTCCGTCGCAATGTCCAAGCCGTATGACGTGCTACTTGGGCGGAATACGTATGACGCCTTCGCGCCGTACTTTTCTGCTATCGAATCGCCGCTCAATAAACTCACCAAGTATGTGGTTACCTCCAGACCGGTTTCAACGCCCTGGGAACCTACGATTGAAATTCTACAGAATATTCCAGACGCTATCGCAAAACTGAAAGCACAAGACGGGCCGCTGTTGCAGGTACACGGTAGTCATGGATTAATACAGTTGTTGTTGGAGCACCGTCTTATCGATGAATACCGGATTTGGACTTTTCCAGTCATCCTCGGTGAGGGCAAACAACTGTTTGGGGTTGGCGCGGTTCCCGCCGATCTTGTTTTGCAAAAATCGGCCTCGCTCTCATCCGGCGCGGTGATGAGCATCTACCGTAATGCACAATAGCGACAGACTAGATCAAAAAGTTAGAGCAACCTGTCTGCGTTCAAATGAACGCAGGTTGCTCTAAAGGGTTCTGTTCCAGCAACCGAAAGGCCGTTTCATGTCCTCCGTCATTGGCGAAGACGATATCCGCAGGAATTACAGCCGTGTTGGCACCAACCTGATTGAGCAGCTTTACGGCGACGATTTTCTCTCCCTAAGCGGCGTTGAATCCAGCGATGCCATGATAGCGGCGACCGGCATCGATGCGGAAACCCGGGTGCTGGATATCGGCTGCGGCGTCGGCGGGCCTACCTTGCACCTGGCGGAAACGACCGGCTGCCATGCCACAGGCATTGACCTGATGGAATGGCATGCGGAGGAAGCCGCGGCACGCGCCGTCACGCGCGGGCTTGGCAGCCGAACCGTATTCAAGGCAGGCGATGCCACCAACCTGCCGTTCGACGACGCAAGCTTCGATGTGGTCTGGAGCCAGGACGCCTGGTGCCATGTTCCTGACAAGGCCGCCGTCGTGCGCGAGGCGTCCCGCGCCGTCACCACCGGCGGCCATATCGCCTTTACCGATTGGGTCGCCCTGTCAGATATGGCTCCGGACTACCTGGCGGAAGTGCAGATGGCCGTTGCCTCGCCCAACTTCGCCACGCCCCTTTTGTACCGGACCTGGCTCAACAACGAGGGCTGCACCGTCCTCGACAACGAGGATATCAGCGACCGCTTCGCGGCCCGCTACCGGAGCATGATTGCCAATCTCAACGCGCTGGAGGCGCAGGTCTCCAACCAGTTCAGCCCCCGCGTCTTTGCCATCATGCAGGAGAAAAACACGATGATCCTGAAGGCCTTCGAAGACGGCAAGCTAGGCGGCGTCCAGATCGTGGCGCGGAAACCGTAGCGTCCGTTCGCTACAGCACACAACCGTAGTGCGCGCTGGAGACCAAACGCCGATACTTGCCCAGCACCGAACCCTCGGGTACGTCGGATAGCTCTGGTGTACCCAACTGTGTCATACGGGCTGCCATTTCGTCCGGCGTTATATCGAGGTCAAGCCGACGCGTTTTTGGGTTGATAACAATGGTGTCGCCATCGCGCACCACGCCAATTGGCCCACCCCTTGCGCCTTCAGGACAAATATGCCCGACCAGGATGCCGTGGGAGACGCCGGAGAATCGGCCGTCAGTGATAAGCGCAACTTCTTTCCCCAGCCCACGCCCTTGCAGCTGAACGGTCAAATGCACCATCTCGGGCATTCCGGGCGCGCCGACGGGGCCCACGTTTCGAACCACAATCACATCGCCCGCAACCACCCTGTCGTCGCGTATCGCCGCCATCGCCGCTCGTTCGCTGTCGAAGACTTTCGCCTTGCCCCGAAACTCGCCATCGTCGAGCGTCTTTCCCGAGAGCTTCAACAGGCAACTCTCCGGCGCCAGCGAGCCCGACAAAACACTGATGTGATTGCCGGGAGCCGCCAGCGGCCGTGCAACCGGAAAAACCACGTCCTGGTCAGGCAGATCTTCCGGCAACGGTACGTCCGCAAGGTTTTCGGCAAGCGTCTTGCCCGTTACCGTCATGACATCACCGTGAAGCAGGCCGGCCTCAAGCAGCGCTTTCATCACCACGGGGACACCGCCGACCTCATGCAGCGAGACCATGGCGTAGGCGCCATGGGGTTGCAGGTTGGCGATGAGCGGCACGCGTTCGCCGATACGCTGCATGTCTTCGATCGTAAACGGCACACCCGCCTCACGGGCGATGGCAAGAACATGCAAATACAAGTTCGTGGAGCCGCCCATCGCATAAGCGGTGGTTACGGCGTTCTCGAAGGCCTCTCTCACCATGATGTCCCGTGGCCGTACGCCCATCTCCATGAGGCGGTAAAGCGCTGTTACGCTGGCGTGTGCCTGGTTCTTGACGTCGTCGTGGATATCGCTCGCGGCGTCGTAGTCGGCCGGGTGAGACGCACCCCGCGGCAGCATCATGCCGATCGCTTCGGCGATGGTGCTCATTGTATTTGCCGTAAACATCGCGCCGCAGGTACCACTGCCGGGCATGACGCAGCGCTGCAGGCTGGTCAGTTCATCCTCCGAGATGCGACCGGCTTCCCGGGCAGCGGCACCTTCCACATAGTCCATTATGGTGAGGTTTTTGCCTTTGCTGGCCCACGGTTCAAAGTCGACCCTTCCTGGAGAACTTGTTCCCGGATACACCACCAGACCAAAAGCGTTGGTGCGCGCCAACGGCATCAGGGCGGCGGCGCCGGTTTTGTCGCACCCCGACACCACAATCATCGCATTGCCATGATGCGCGTAGTGGCCCGTCTCCATGCAATCAGCCATAAGGTCGCGCGACACCAGACTGTACCCCGCATTCTCGGTACCCTGGGTAAGTGCATCGGAGACCGCCGGCGCGCCGACCAGCAGCCCCTGGCCCCCCGTCGACGACACGGCATCAACCAGCAAATCGGCTATACGGCGCACGCGATTGTTACAGCGGTGCGCGTTGGTGTAAGCGTTGGCTATGGTCACCACGGCGTTGGTTTTCGCCGCTTCGGAGGGCTCGAATCCTGCCGCGCGCAGCTCAACCGCTCGCAGCCCCTGTTTGGCGTCGCTCCAGTAGCTCACTGTTTTATCCGGCAATACTGTTCTCCGTTGCTTTGTTCTTGGGGCGCTTTGGGTGCAGCGCGGAACCTGACTATGGTCAGCATAAGCCGACATGCCCCATTTGTCCTGCCTGCCTTGATGATACGGACGCCAGGATAGCGCCAACATTCCCCATTTGACCTGTCTGCAATGCGTACGGCCGCAAAAGGCGGCGGATCGAAGAAGACATGCTGCGCGGTATCAGTTTGCACTTGCAACACCAGGATTGGAACCGCCCCTGTCGGTATGTTAGCGTTTAACGCCAAGTGGAAAACAGGTGGCACTCAGTATGAAAACCCTCCGCGTCAACGATTACGATATGGCCTATCTCGATATCGGCCAGGGCCCGGCTCTGGTTTGCGTGCATGGCTCACTGAACGATTTCCGGGCCTGGTCGGCAGTGTTGAAGCCGTTATCGGCTGATCGCCAATTGATCGTGCCGAGCTTACGCCACTATTTTCCAGAGCATTGGGATGGCAGGGACGGCCAGTTCAAAATGGCTCAGCACGTGGATGACATGATCGCGTTCATCGAACGATTGTCTCTTGGCCCCGTCGACTTGATTGGCCATTCCAGGGGTGGCCACCTTGCTTTCCGGTTGGCGTTGAAGCGCCCGGAACTGCTCCGCAAACTTGTGCTGGCTGAACCCGGCGGCACGTTGGATGAAACGCTTATTCCTGATGGCGTTGGCGATGGGCCGCCTGCTGCCGGCTCGCGCGCCCATGTCGCACAAGCGTCGGAAAAGATTGCGGCAGGTGACTTGGACGGTGGCCTGCGTGCCTTTATAGACGGTATCAACGGGCCGGGAGCCTGGGATGCTCTGCCGGCAGCCGATCGCCAGATGCGTGAGGACAATGCCTATACATTGCTTGCACAGGTGAACGAAGGCCGTCAGCCCTTTACCAAAGCGCAAGCGGAGGCGCTTTCAGTGCCGACCCTGTTCGTCGGTGGTGCCGACACGCCCGGAATGCTGGCGGCGATCGTGCGGATACTGCCCGAGCACGTCCCGAATGCGAAGTTGGCCATAATTCCCGATGCCGGGCACAGCATGTTCCGTCAGCAGCCGGCGGCTTTCTGCAAAGCGGTAATACCATTTCTGCAATAGGAGAATGTCTGGGCATTCCGCAGGGCACTGACCGTCCCATCTGTTCGGCGCTCAACTGCGGTCTGCCTGCCCCAGCTATGATTGCTTCTCCGAGGGTTTCGATACACCCGACTTGATCGCAACCAATGGGCTGGTCGACGCGCCAAACTGGCGAATTATATTGTCTCCCCTTGGGGGGTAGGCCAGGCTTACATTGAAGGCTGACAGCTTCGCGGCTAGGCTGAAGCTTTCCAAGCCAGGAGCGAGCGATATGCAAGAGCCCTCAGTCAATTCTTCGCCACTGCACCTGGAGCATCGCTTCGCGACACTATTCGGGGAGAAGGTTGAGTTCGAGGGCCCGCTCGGGGCCAGCGGCCTGGGCGTGCGCGTGTCGGGCATTGATCTCAACATCCCGCTTCGTCCCGCACAGGTGGAACTCCTGTTGGACACGCTCGGCCGCTGCCGGCTGCTTACCATCGCCGGGCAGGATCTTGACCGCTTCTCCCTTGCGGCGTTCGAGCGCTTCGCAAACCACTGGGGGGCGCCGGTTGCGCATCCCTCAAACTTCTTGCGCGGTGGCAAGCCGGCCCAGCAAGACGGCGTAAGCGACGGCGTGATCGAGTACCGGCCGTACGCGGACCGGCGGGCCGCCGCGGCCGACCTCACACTGCCGGGTCAAGTCGCGTGTCTGCCACACGAGTCGCCTGCGGTGCTCGTAGCAACCAATCTGCTCGGCGAAAGTGAGCGTCACGGACCCACTCTGAAGAGAGGCGGCTCGTGGCACACCGACATCGAATACGAGCCGTTACCGATCTATGTGTCGATGTTTCTCGTCCATCACGCGCCGGTGGCCCGGGACGCGCCAAATGGGCAATGGGTCGAGCCATCAGCCGAGTCCGGCCCGGCCCCCTACTTCCCTGGATCCGACGGCGAACTCATGGAACTTCGCAAGCGCTTGCCGTTGAACGGCGAAACCGCCTTCGCGGACACCGCAGCTGCGTTCGCGGCACTGCCACCGGAAGAACAGGCAAAACTCGAAACTGTTCGGGTTTGCCGGCGACTGAACAAGGGCGACGAAGGCTGGCTCGCGCCGCTTGTCCGCACCGACGCGCGTTCGGGCATCAAGTCGCTGCACAGCCCGGTTTGGGCCTCCAGGCCCGGCATCCGTCCTCCGGTCGAGGTGCATGGCATGACGCCGGACGAATCCCGCGAATTCCTGGACCGCTTGGAGAAACACGTCCTGCAGCCGCAATTCCGCTATGACCACGTGCACAGGCCAGGCGATGTAACGATCTGGAACAACTACATGTCTTTGCACAATTCACCGCCGATCAAAACTCGCATCGACAGGATGGCTGATGCGCGGTTGTTGTACCGGTTAAGCTGCAAGGGCGAACCGTCCCTCGTCTTGCCACGGAATGATGATCCGTCGTGGATCGCGACCAACGTTCCCGGGGGCTACCACTCTCCAGATTCGATTGTCGGCGAGAGGCGCTAGGGTCAGGTAACGAACCAAGCATCGGCTGAAGGCGTGTCCGGCGTCGCCCCGCGAGCTGGCGGGACGAAGTGGCGACCGTATGCGCAGCTATGGCCGGCAACCCAGGGCGCAAGCCCTCGGCAACGGGTAGAATTTTCAACCGTATGCGGTCTCGGACATTGGCACCGGCATTTGCGGAAATGAACGAAGTTTACAATCGCGGTTCTCTCCCCGCGACACTTAGACACACCGGTCATCATCACCACACTGATATGCTTGCCGCAATTCAGCCATGGAGCCATAGAGGCATGGAGACCGCGCGGGAAATCGCAACAAACCTCGCCATCTTTCTGCTTGTGGTTCTCGGTGCGGTGGCCTTTGACGGCATTTTGCATCTATTCGGGCACCGGGATTGGGGCCGTTATCTGGGATACTGGGGAACGGGACTAATCGCGCTATCTTTCCTCCACTCCGCGCGCAAACGTAAGAAATTCACCTTTGGACGTGTGCAATTCTTTCTTAGATGGCATGAGTTCCTCGCATGGCTTGGCGCGATGATGATCCTGGTCCACGGCGGCATCCACTTTAACGCGCTTCTGCCATGGTTGACCCTGAGCGCGATGCTGATCAACGTCGCAAGCGGCCTCACGGGAAAGTTTCTACTGAAGAGGTCAAAGGCCATTGTTGCCGAAAAGAAGAAATCACTAATCGACGAAGGCGTGGGGGCGCAGGCGTTGGAGGAACGGCTGTATTGGGACTCGTTGGCAGTGGGTATGATGCAGAAATGGCGCAAAGTTCATGTGCCGATCACCATGGCCTTCGGGCTCCTCTTCTGTCTTCACGTGGCCTCGGTCATGATTTTCTGGAGGTGGTAGAATGCGAACCCGCCTCATCGCCCTGGCGGTTCTTTTTATTGCCGGTTTTTTCATCGTCCTCCAGGTGCCGGAACTCTTCGTTAACCCAGGCGCCTTGATCAAGGGGCATGAAAAAGTCGAGGGAGATTGCTTCCAGTGCCACACCCCGCTTCTTGGGCCGAGTAACGCGAAGTGCATCGCTTGCCATAAGATTACGGAAATCGGTGCCAAGAAAGCAAAGACAGCTCGTTTCCACCAACGCCTGAGCGAAAATAACTGCGCCGGTTGCCACACTGATCACATCGGCAGAGATGCCGCCAAAGCTACGCGGACTTTCAACCATAGCCTCCTTGGGGCGACTTGGCGGGTGAGTTGTCATGATTGTCACCTCAAACCACCTGACAGCATGCACAAAAACGTAACGGTCAAATGTGAAACCTGTCATCTGCCCGAACAATGGCGCCCAGCGACGTTTCACCACGACCGCTATTTCCGCTTCGATCGCGACCATCCTGCGGATTGTGCCTCATGTCATATTGGCGAGCGTTATGACCGTTATACCTGCTACGGATGTCATGAGCATTCGGAAGAAAATGTCCGGGAAGAGCACCTGGAAGAGGGTATTCGCGATTTCGCGAACTGCACGGAATGTCATCGTAGCGGAGACGAAGACGAGGCCGAGAAAATTTGGAATGCCAAGCGCCGCAATCTTCCCTATTCACCCGGCAAAAAGCGGCCGGATGACGACGACTAGAAACACTATCTGCCCGGGGAAACGAGGACGCTTCCCTTATAGGGAAAATAGTAGAGGAGTAAGTGTCGCAGCACCGACCACGGGGACGACTGAAGAAGATGGGTGGCGCTTAATGGGAAGCGTCCCCAATCATTTCATAAGCAGTCATTCATCGGTCTCGTTTTATTGGGTGGATTCGCGGTTCTCGTTCCACTAACTTCGAACCATGTCGGAATTTCCCGAAACGCAATACGCGCTCAGCGACGGGCTATCGATTGCTTATCAGGTCTGGGGGCAAGGGCCGAACAACCTTGTCTTGGTGCCGGGCATCGTCTCGCATTTGGAAGAGAATTTGAAAAGGTCGGATTACCTTTATTTCATCCAAGCCCTCGGGTCCCATTTCCATCTGGCTACTTTCGACAAGCGCGGCAATGGCATGTCCGACCGCATTGCCGGGACACCGATCATGGATGAAAGGGTCCGCGACATTGAGGCGGTAATGGACGCCGCCGGATTTGACACCGCGGCACTTGTCGGGTTTTCCGAAGGCTCGGCCCTGTCGCTGGTGTTCGCCGCCCGCAACCCGGAACGGGTCTCACATCTGATCATCGGCGGCGGTTCCGCCACTGGGACATTGACAGCGGGTGAAATTTCGCCAACGGAGCAGGAAAGAATCCGGGCCGAATTGCTGGAAAACTGGGGCCGTCTGGATGGACAGCATACCTACTCAACGCATGGTCCAAGAGAAGGGGATGCGGATAGCAAGGAGGATTTTGCCCGGTTTTGCCGCCTGTCGGCGACACCATCGACGATCGCCGCGCTGTTTGACTTGAACACAAGGATCGATGTGCGTGACGTATTGCCGTCGATCCAGCAGCCGACCTTGGTGCTGCGCCGGGAAGATGAAATCACCTCCCGCGCGCGCGCTAAACTGGTGGCCGACCATGTGCCAGGCGCGCTGTACCGTGAACTGCCGGGAAATGAACATCCTCCGTACCGCGGCAATTCCGATGACTATATCAATGCCATCCGCGAGTTTGTCCTTGGCGATGCCGGACCGGTGGCCACCAAAAACACCAGCCAACGGGTGCTGGCCTCGGTATTGTTCACCGATATCGTCGGTTCCACAGAACGTCAGGTGGGCCTGGGCGATGATGCTTACCGAGATTTGATAAACCGCCATGACGAAATATCGAAACGGCAAATTGAGCGTTGCAATGGCCGCTACATCCACGGCACCGGCGACGGATTGCTGGCGACCTTCGCGGCGCCGACTGATGCCATTACTTGCGCTGTCGCCATACGCGACGCCATGTCCGGCCTCGACCTGCCGATCCGCGCCGGTGTGCATACCGGCGAAATCGAACTACGCGGCGACGATGTCTCCGGCATCAGCGTCAACATCGCCTCGAGGATCGCCGACCAGGCGGAGGCATGCGAAATCCTGACGTCCGATCTAACCCGGCAGCTTATGATCGGATCCAGCACCACCTTCGATAGCCGTGGTGACTACGAATTGAAAGGCGTACCCGGATCGTGGCCGCTATTCGCCGCGTTCATGGGCTAATTCTTGCTGCAAATTACTGCCCCTCGCACTTCCGCTCGTGCCCTCGACGTGGACCATTAGTCTGTTCGCATGGCAGACTGACGAGGACTGGTGTTGGGCACCCAAAAGTTGGGAAATTAATCATATCGGGCATCGGAGTGGGTGGCCCCGGCCTGCAACTGCACGGTTTGTATCCATGGAGACGACGATGACAGCGACAACACGAGCGGACGGCGATAACGGTCTGCGTTCCGTTGCGAATTTCGGGCACGATGCGATCGCCGCCGAAATCCGCATCGTGCAGTCGGTACAGACCCAACGTGGCATGCCGGTGCTGCTGTTCGGCAATGCAATGGCGGTGGCCATCGTATCCTATGTGGACTGGGCGGCGACGGTTTCCAGCTACGCGGTCTATTTTCTCGCCGGCTTGCTGCTGCTGTTGCTGCCGATGTTGCGCAGCTTTCTCCGCTTGCGCGGGATGGCGCGGCCACAACGGGTTAGCCGGCGGCGCATCCGCCTGATCGAATACTATTCCCTGCTGTTGGGTTTGATCTGGGGCGTCGCGTTTCTCCTGCTGATGTCCCAATTGAAGCCAATTGATGCTGTCATTGTCTCCATGGCGGCCTTTTACCTGGCCTTCGGCGCCGTGGCCCAGATGCCGAGCCTGCCAAAGGCGTCCGCCGCCTACTTCGCCCCGTTGATGGCGGCGGTCTTGACCGGCTTCTACTTCAACGATGTTCTGGGTGTGGATCTGTTGGCCCTGCTCGGCGTTGCGACCTTTACCTCGCTGCCGCGTTCCGCCTGGCAAGGTTGGCAGGATGCGGCCGCGACGGTGCGTCTGGGCCAGGAAAAACTAAAGGCGGAGGCCGAGGCCCACGAACGCGAGACCGAAGCCATCCGCTCGATCCTCGAAGCCATCCCGTTTCCCCTGGTGGTTACGAACGAGACTGGAGCCCTGCACGCCTCGAGCCAAGCCAGGCGGCAGTTCGGTGTGTCCGGGGACGCTCCGCTCAATCTCGATATCCGGGAATTCTTCGCCGATCCCACAGAGCAGGAACGGATGGCGGAACTGCAGGACGCGCATGGCCGTTTGGAAGAATACGAGGTCCAGCTGAAGAACGCCGAAGGCGAGTCGTTCTGGGCCTCGCTATCGACCCTGCCGATGAATTACGAAGGCCAAGATTGCTGGCTCAACGCCATTTACGTCATCGACGACCGCAAGCGGGCTGAAGCGGCATTGGACCAAAAGACATTTCTTCTTAGTCACGTGCTCGACACGGTCGCGCAGGGTGTCGTCAAGTTCGACACCGACCGGAAGCTCGTGATTTGGAACCAACACTACCAGGACGCCTTGGATCTACCGGGCGAGTTGATCAATACGGAATGTTCCATCAACGACTTGGCCCTCTACATCGCGCGACGGGGTGATTACGGCGACGGTGATCCAGAGGCCCTGGCCGAACAACGTGTCGAGTTCCTTTTCAGGGGTGCGGAAACCCGAAGCGAGATAGTAGTTGGAAACCAAACCTACGACGCCCTATGCCAACCCACAGACGACGGTGGCATCGTCATTACCTATACCGACGTCACCACGCGAAAATGGGCCGAACAGAAACTGAACGACAGCCGCGAGGTGTTGCAGGCCCTGGCCGACAACATGCCCGCCTTCGTCAGTTTCAAGGACGTGGACGGCCGCTTTCAATTCGTTAACAAGGTGTTCGAGAAATGGGTCTGTATCGACCGGACGGAAGTCGCCGGCAAGACCGTGCACGACCTCTACGAACCGGAGGAGGCGGCCCGGTTCGCCGCCCAGGACCGCGCCTGCCTGGAAAGCCGCGAGGTGGTGTCACGGGAAATCCCGCTCACCTACCCGGACGGCGAGACCCGCAACTTGGTCTCAACCCGCTTTCCGGTTCTCGGCGCCGGCGGCGATCTGCTCGGCCTGGGGACGGTCAATTACGACATTACCGAGCGCATGCGGGCGGCAGCCGAATTGCTGGAAGCCAAGCAAAATGCCGAGGAACAGGCACAGGTGCTGGAAGCGGTCTCGAGCCAGTTGGCCAAGTACATCTCGCCGCAGCTTTACCGGGCGATCTTTTCCGGCGAACAGAAAGTCGAGATCGAATCCAAGCGCAAGAAGCTGACGGTGTTCTTCTCCGACATCGCCGATTTCACAGAGATCACCGACCAGCTGGAATCGGAGGAGCTGACGGCGCTGTTGAACCAGTACCTGACCGAGATGTCGAGGATCGCGCAGGAATACGGCGCCAATTTCGACAAGTTCATCGGTGATGCCATGATGTTCTATTTCGGCGATCCCGAATCCAGGGGTGTCAAGGAAGATGCCGCCGCCTGCGTTCGCATGGCCCTCGCCATGCAGCGCCGGGTCGGCGAACTGCAGCAGGAATGGCGCGAACTGGGCGTGGAGCGGCCGTTCGAGATCCGCATCGGCATCAACACCGGCTATTGCACGGTCGGCAACTTCGGCTCCGAGGACCGTATGGATTACACCATTATCGGCTCCGAGGTGAACCTGGCCGCTCGCTTGCAGTCGCACGCCGAGGTCGGCGGCATCCTGCTGGCCAACGAGACCTATGCCCTTGTCAAGGACTGGCTGGCGGCCGACCAGGGCGACGCCCTTACCGTCAAGGGCTTCGCCAAGCCGGTCACCACCTTCCGCGTCGAGGGTGCCCGCGACGAGCTGGCCGCCGAGGGCCGGATCACCCACCACGAAAGCAACGGCATGGCGCTAACCATCAACCACGGACGCCTGAGCGACGCAGATAAGGCCGAGGCCGTGCAAGCGCTCGAGGCAGCCCTGGCGCGGCTAAAGGACTAGTCGCCTGTTGGCACACAGCCTCGGTCAGGGCCGGGCCGCCGGATGCTCGCTCTTACCCCAGCAGCCGACATGAGTGTTACGGTGACGCAACCCTTATAGGGGGAATGGCTGAGGCGTAAACGCCGCAGCGCCAACCGTGGGGCGACTGAAGACGCTGGTTGATGCTAAGGGTAAGCGTCCCCATTTCCATTCGGTCAGCACCCGTGACACGGATTTGCGCCATTGAAGTGCGCGGGATTTCTGGTTTACCGTAGCCGGCAGGTGGGCGGGACCGGCGGATAAGGCCCCGGCGATGCTGTTGGCTGCAAAGGCGCTGCATGCTGATCCCCCGGCCAGAACCGGATGCTTCAAGTTCAAAGGATATGACCATGACCCCGCCCGATCGCCTCCGCGCCTTGTTGTCCGCGCCCGGCTTTATCGTGATGCCGGCCGTCTGGGACGGATTGAGCGCCAAACTTGCGGCCGCGGCCGGCTTCGAGCTGCTCTTCCTCTCCGGTTCCTGCGTATCGGCGAGCCGTCTGGGCGGACCCGACCTGGATCTGTTTTCCTTCGGGGAAATATTCGACTCTCTCAACATGGTTCGCGGCGCCGCGCCCGAGGCCCTGGTGCTGGCGGACGGCGATCACGGCCACGGCAACGCCATGAATGTCCAGCGCACCGTGAGAAGCTTTGGCCAGGCGGGCGCCGCCGCGATCCTCATTGAGGACAAGATCACCCCGCGCGCCCTGACCGCCGCCGGCAAGCCCTGCCTGCCCCGCGAAGAGGCGCGGATGAAGATCCGCGCGGCGGTCGAGGCGGCCAAGGAATCGGGCATTCTTGTCCTGGCGCGTACCGATTGCCGTCCGACCCAGGGTATCGACGAGGCCGTCGCCCGCATCGAGATCTTTGTCGAAGAGGGGGCCGACATATTGCTCCTCGACTCTCCGGCCGATGAGGAGGAAATCCGCCGCGCCATCGCCGCCGCCGGGGACCGCCCCTCTTTGGTGGTGCTTTCGCCGGGGATGCCGCGTGCCACCCCCAGCCAAGGGGAAGCGGCGGCAATGGGTTTCAAGATCGGCGCCTATCCGACCGCGCTGCTCGCGCCGGCGATTACCGGCATGCAGGCCGGCTTGCAGGCCCTGGCCGACGGCGAAACCGGGTCCGAAACCGCGCTGGACCCGGCGGAATTGCGGGAAACCCTTGGCTATCCGGACTACGATGCCCAGGCACGGCGCTTTATCGTGCCGGATTGAGTGACCAGCGATTGACGGCGCGGCGGGGGCACAAGCTGCCGAGGGTACCGACCACGTCCGCTATCTGCCGCGTCGGGTCGAGCCGGAACCGATCTATCGGCGCTGAGAACAGTAAAATATACTGTCCCCGGTTATCCCCGGTTATCGTCCCCGGTTATGCGAAGAGTAAGCGTGAATTCCAGATAGAAGTGCACCACGATTGTGGAAGCAGGTTCCGAGGCACCGAAGATGAAAAATTTGACGACGACGTTCGCATTGCTCCTGACGACAATCACCTTGCTGGGCGTTGCGCCGGCTAGCGCCGGAGAGGGAAGGCGGCCTCTGTCGCAGTTCACGAAAACAGACGGAGAGAAAGCCTGCTACGACCGCGGCACTCAGCCACACACCGCGGTCACTGATCTTCACCTGCACGCCCAGCCCTTCGGCGGTACGAGCATCGCGTACCAGGAGTTGATGGGCTACCTCGACAAGACCGAAGTCCGCTTCGCCTTGCTGTATGGGATCGGCCAGACGCTGCCTTTCAACGGCGAATGCACCTATTATCTCGATTGCATTGGGACAGACGCACGACCCGGTATGAAAAACGACTTTGAGAACGCCGCGAACTACGTCGAGTATCCACAAAAGAATATTCACGTTGCCCTATCGATGGCCTTTCCCGATCTTGCGGAGCCCGGAGACATCGTTGCCAAAATCAAGCTATTGGACGCCGAGTATCCGGGTCTGTTCAAGTGGATGGGCGAGGTCAACCTGCACAAAGAGGCGTTGCGCGGCAACGGCCACATCCCAGCGACGCCCCAGGACATCGCGCAGTGGAAAGATTTCATGCGCCTGCTCCAGAAACGCGGCATCCCGATTGCAATCCATTCCGATCTTGGCGACGACAGCGACCCAACCAAGAATCTCCATCTAATGCGGGAAGTCCTCCGCCTGTATCCGGACAACAAAATCGTGTGGATGCACATGGGCTTATCCCGCGAGTTGGTCAAGATGGACCCGGCGGACCACATTAAGCTCATGTCTGGGTTGCTTGGCCAGAATTCAAACCTGTCCCTCGATATCTCCTGGACCGTGATCGCCGAGGCCTATTTCGACACCCCCGAAAAACGTGCCCTCTATGTCGAATTCTTCAACCGCTACCCGACCCGTATTCTCGCCGGGACAGACTTCGTGGCGGCAAGCAACAAGAACATCCTCGTCTACCATAAGGAAGCAAACGTCACCGGAGGTATCCTGGCCGACCTGGATGACGAAGCGTTTCGTGCCATCGCATTGGGGCAGAACTATTTCGATCTGGCCCCGGGCCTTGGCGATGAGTTCGAAGCGCCGCCCATTTGCCCGTCCAAGTCCGGATCCGATTAAGGGGATAAAGGGACGCGGATACGTGAATTCCAGATAGAAGTGCAGCACGATCGCATGAGTAGGACATGGCGACGGTTTGTTACCATTTTGCCTTGATGGATGAAGTTTATGACGGCATTGCGCAGGAGTATTCCCAGTGAGTGAACATGGAGCAGTCGGGTTTATTGGGCTCGGGGCGATGGGTTACGGCATGGCCCGCAATCTCGTCGTAAAGGGCCATGACGTCCTGGCTTACGATCTCAAGAGCCGGCCATTGCAGCGGCTCGTCCAGCAAGGGGGCAGACAGGCCGAAAGCGTGGCCGAGATTGGCCGGTCGTGTCGGCAGGTTATGGTCATGGTGGTTGATGGCGAACAGGTTGAGGCGGTCGTTTGCGCGCCAGGCGGTTTGCGCGAAACGATGAAGGACGGCGTCATTCTCATCCACAGTACCATTGCCCTGTCGGAGCTACGCCGGATCGCGTCGACGGCAGAGACGAGCGATGTCACCATCATCGACTGCCCCGTGAGCGGTGGCGTTACAGGTGCCGATGAAGGGACGTTGACGATGTTATGTGGTGGCGAGATGAGCGCGTTCGACGCTCAACGGCCGCTCCTCGACGCCGTCGCCACCAACGTCACCCATCTTGGCCCCCTGGGCGCGGGAATGGTCGGTAAACTGGCCAACAACTTAATTCTTGGGGTTGGCCGACTGGCGATCGCTGAAGCGTTTGCCATGGCCCAGAAGGCCGGTCTATCCACCGAGGCATTATACCAGACCATGATTACCTGCACCGCCGACAGTAAGCAGTTGCGCGGGCTTGAGGGGGCGATTGTGCGCGGCGAATATCCATCGCGCACCTTCCTTGGCTTGAAAGACCTGAGCGCTGCGGTCGACAGCGGCGCGGCCGTAGGCCAGACAATGCCAATGACCGGACTTGCGCGCGAGCTTTACCAGCTAATCGATGACAAATCCGGTGGGCTGAATGGTTCGGACGAGGTCTTAAGGTTCCTGCTGGACAACTAGACCACGTTCACAGAACATAGATCCGTTTGACCGCACTTCCCAGCTTCGTGGCTAGGCGAAGGTTGCCGCGCGTAGTGGGACTACGGGCAAAACCTTCAACGACGCCACGGCGCTGGGAAGTGCGGCCTTCGGTGGCGTGTGGAGGCCATTCGGATGCTGTGTTTTGCTTGCCCGTAGTCCCACTACGCGCT
>JAJFGG010000079.1 GCA_021776235.1 Alphaproteobacteria bacterium
TTCGATCAACAGCTCTCGACCTTTCGGCGTCAGGCGGGCATTCTTGTGTATGTTCATTCGGTTCTCTCCTTGAAGCTTCTGTCTTGGTAAACATCAGCTTCTCAGAAGAGGATCGAATGAACAACCTCGTGAGAACTCACAGCTAGATGGCGCGCAGCGGGGCTGGGGTATAACTGTGCCGGTCTTGTCCATCATGGGGGTTTCTGGATCCAACAGTGATTGTCCCGATACCTGTACGATGGCGTTGGCCACGCGACGGCCCGCGTGGGATTGCGCTGAAAAGGCCCGGCGATTCGCCGCGATAGGCCTATCGTCAGCAAGACGCGTCAGATTCGCCTCGCTGAAATTTGCCGTCTCCCAGGCCCCGCTCGCCACCAACGTGCGGCGATAGAATACTCTTGGGATACCTTTGTTAAGCATTCTGCCAGTTAGGTGCGGCGCCGTGGCCTCGGGAGGTTGGGTCCGCATAACATCAATGACCGTTGGCGCAACATACCCGTAGGCGATGAACGGCGATCTCAGCGGGTTCCTAACAAGTCAGCTTGGTATAAGATGCCGGCCCATGACACAGAACGACAATCGTAGCGTGGCTGAAGGCAATCGTGCCGCCACACCGTCCGTGCATCATTTGCACGTTCCCCTTCGCCCCGGCCTTGACACGCTAGCAGCAAAACCATTGTACATTCACCGGGCGACGGTGTTGCCGGAATGGATTGATTACAATGGCCATCTGAACATGGCCTATTATGTTCTGATGTTCGACAATGCCACGGACCGGTTCTTCGATCTGATTGACCTGGGTGTTGATTACGTGGAAAAGTCCCAGCATTCCGCCTTCGTACTGGAAACCCACGTTACCTATCAACAGGAAGTGGGACTGGGTGATCACCTGCGGTTTACCTTGCAATTGATCGATGCGGACGAAAAACGTCTGCATTATTACTTCGAGATGCACCACGAGGAACAGGGCTTTCGCGCTGCCACGTCGGAGCAGATCGCTTTGCATGTGGATCTTGGCTCCCGCCGTGCGGCACCATTTCCGGAACCCATGAAGCATCGAATCGATTCCGTATTGGTGGCGCATGCGGACTTGCCCCAACCTGACGGCGTTGGCCGCTCCATCGGCATTCGCGCCAGGAGTTGAGGTCTCCGTGCGGCTAGCAGAGCAATTCGCGCACGCCAGACGCCTACTGCGCAACGATCAAGCGCTGATGGCGGTCGTCGCTGCCCTGGTTGGTGTTCTGGTCGCCTATGCCGCCATCGCCTTTCGCCTGAGTATCGGCGGTGTGCAATGGTTGTCCTATGGCGTTTTTACGGAACGGTTGATTGGCAGCGTGGCCGAACTGCCTATATGGCAGGTGCTGTTGGCGCCTACGGCTGGTGGCCTGCTGGTAGGCCTGTTCCTGCAGTTTGTCATGCCCGGCCGCCGCCCCATGGGGGTCGCCAGCGTGATCGAGGCTATGGCTTTGCGGAACGGTCACATGCGTCTGCGCGATGGCCTAGCCGCCGCCTTTGTCAGTGTGGTATCCCTCGGCGCCGGCGCGTCAACCGGACGCGAAGGCCCCATGGTGCATCTGGGCGCATCCATCGCCGGCGGCATTACCGGCCGTCTGGGCCTGTCGCCCCATCTGGCCCGCACCCTGCTGGGTTGTGGTGTGGCCGCATCCGTCGCTGCCTCCTTCAATGCCCCGATCGCCGGCGTGTTTTTTGCCCTGGAGGTGATCATCGGCCATTACGCCCTCTCCGCCTTTGCCCCCGTTGTCATTGCCTCGGTCGCGGGCACGGTTATCTGCCGAGCCCACCTGGGAGAGCAACCAGCCTTTTTGCTGCCTCAGTTCGGCATCAATTCGCTGTGGGAATTTCCTGCCTTCATGGTCTTGGGCGCGGTCTGCGCCGCTATCGCCATAATCTTCATGTGGTCCATATTCTATGCAGAACGGGTGGTCGATAGTTTGCCTGCCCCTGACTGGCTGAAGCCCGCCGCCGGTGGTCTGGCGGTGGGCGCCATTGCCGTGGAATTCCCGCATATCCTGGGTGTCGGCTATGAGGCAACGGACGCTGCCCTGAACGAGTTATTTCCCCTTTGGTTGCTATTGGCCTTGATCCCGCTAAAGACGGCGGCCACTGCAATCAGTCTTGGCTGCCGCTTTGGCGGCGGTGTTTTTTCGCCATCCCTGTGCCTTGGCGCCATGACCGGAGGCGCCTTTGGCATTATCGCTGCCGGCGTTTTCCCCGATCTTGCTGCCTCCCACGGCGCCTATGCAATCGTCGGCATGAGCGCCCTGGCCGCAGCTACCCTGGGCGCACCGATCTCGACCATATTAATTGTCTTTGAGCTGACCGGCGATTATCAAATCACCGTTGCGGTGATGCTGGCTACGTCGATCGCCACGGTCATCGTACAGCAGGTTCAGGGCCGCAGTTTCTTTCATTGGCAATTAGAAAACCGCGGCCTGAATTTGCGCGGCGGTAGGGCTCGCCATTTGCTGCAAACCCTGACGGTACGCGACGTCCTGGCCAAGGACTTCGACAAAATCCCGGAGCGAACATCGATTGCGGAAATCAAGGCCATGTTCGGTCGGTTGCCCCACGGCACCTTTGTCGTCGTCGATGGCGACGACAAATTGGTTGGTACCATTTCCTTCGCGGATTTGAAGCATATTGGTTTTGATAGCAACCTGGACAGCTTGATCAACGCCCGCGACGTCGCCCATACGCAGGCCCCGGCACCCTGGCCTGACGACACCTTGGAGGAAGTCCTGGCGGTCATGGACGTTTCAGGCGAGGAGCACCTTGCGGTCGTTGCCTCCGCCAGTGATCGCAGTGTGTTGGGTGTCGTCCATCATGGTGACGTTTTGCGCGCCTACAACCGTGTCTTGCTGCAGGCCCAGGCCGAAGAGCATGACGACGCCCGACCACAATAGCCCGGACCTGCTCTAGGCTGGTTCGTCTCCGCCAAGGCTGTCATCGCCTAAATGGCGGCCGTCCAAATCCTGCCGCCGCCGCTCTTCTTCTTTCTCGTGGCGTTGACGGTCGTCTTTGCGGCGGCCGCGGCGTTCCCGGTTTCGCACGGCCTGGGTATCCTCGTCGGCCTTTTGTCTCGCCTTGCGAAATTGGTTGAGATTGACGATTTTGGCCATAGTTTTGCTCCTTCCATCAATTCCAACATTGCGTCGGCGCATACCCTGTTGCCACATTGCGACAAGGCGGTTCGAAGCTTTTCAATATTGGTCCAAGCCATCCACTCCGTCGGCCCGGGAATTCCAGCTAAGCTGGAAATGCGCCAAACAATTTTCCGCCCCCCCTAAACTTGCTCAATAGATTAGGCTATATGGTCGTCCATGCAACCCATGTGATCTGTCATCGCCAGGGCTGCCGGCGCCATTCATTATCCCGCCTTAGGGCGTTCCAGGAGTTTGCCGTGAAAAAACTGCTTGTCGGCGTCTTCCTTTTGCTGGCGCTATTCATCGCCGCCGCGGTGATCGGTCCCAGTTTCATTAATTGGAACGACTACAAGGCGAAAATCATCACGGCCGTTCATGATGCCACCGGTCGCGAACTGGCCATAGATGGTGATATAAGTCTGGGTATATTGCCCGCGCCGGCGCTTTCGGCACGAGACGTGCGCCTGGCAAGTCTGCCCGGCGCCACGTCGTCGGACATGTTGACGTTGCAGGCGCTAGAGATACGACTCGCTCTGGCTCCCTTGATATCCGGCGAATTTCAGGTGACCTCCGTGCGTCTGATCCGACCACGGCTGGTTCTGGAGGTCTTGCAGGATGGGCAGGCGAATTGGCAGTTTCATTCCACCAGCAGCAGCAGCGAAGCGGCCTCGGCCGATGGCGGCAACAAAGGCGCTGGCCTGGCCCTATCGCTGGATAAACTCGCCGTCGAAAATGCGGAAGTAATCTACCGCGACGGCCGTACGGGCATGGAGGAGCGGTTGGAGCGGATTGACCTGGATGGTTCCGCCGCATCGCTGCGGGGGCCGTTTCGATTCAAGGGCAATACGACGGCCCGTAAACTTCTCCTGGACTTTGATCTATCCGTCGACGGTATTGCTGTTGGCCAGCCAATTGGTGTGCGTCTGAACCTGAAAGTCGCCGGCGGCAAGGCCACGGCTGGCTTCTCCGGGCGGATCGAAGCGCTTGAGACAGCGCCGCGCCTGAGCGGGCACCTCAATTTAGCTGCGCCGGATGTGGCGGCCTTGCAGAATGCCATGTGGGAGGAGGCAGAGGCATCCGATATTCTGAAACAACCTCTGCAATTGAAGGCTTCCGTAGAAGCCACGGCCAAGGCGGCGACCCTGAATGATGTTGATCTTACCTTCGGCAATTTACAGGCCGGCGGCGCCGTCACTGTAAGCCTTGGCGAGGAGCCCAGTTATGATCTGGCTCTCGCCATCGGCCATCTGGATCTGGACCGGCTACTTGCCGGCACGGAGAACGGCAGGCGGCCAGCGGCCGGCAAAAGCGGTGATGGTGCCCCGGATATGGCCGGTGGTTTATTGCCCGCAGTTCCGAAAAATCTGCGCGGCAGTTTGGTCGTAACCATAGAAGGTTTAAGATATCGCGGCGGTGTCGTCAGCCAAGTGCAGCTGGATGCCATGGCCGATAATGGCGCTCTTCGCCTTGAACGGCTTTCGGCCCTTCTGCCTGGCGGTTCAGATCTACGCCTTTCCGGCGACGCACGAACGGCTGATGGTGGCCCGCGATTTGATGGCAAGGTCGAGTTGGCATCGAATAATTTGCGCGGCTTGTTGAGTTGGCTTGACGCCAATCCCACCGCTATCCCAGCCAGCCGTCTGGCGACCATGGTTCTGACCAGTGATTTCAACGTCACCCAGGAGCAGGCCCGGATTAGCAACATGAACCTGCGCATGGACGGCACTGTTGTCGAGGGCGCAGCGACCATTTTGCTGCAGGCCCGACCGTCCTTCGGCTTGGCGTTGAATATCGATCGCATCAATCTGGACGGCTATATACCAAGCGCCGGGGCCGCCGACTTAAGCGCCAGGGCAGATTCGGACAACGCCAAGAGCGACGGTAAGGTTGCCGACAAAGTCGCGTCCAATCCATTGGCTGTTTTGGACAAATTCGACAGTAATTTCGTTCTGAACATCGACGAGTTGGCCTATAACGCCGCGCCAATCCGGGGACTGTCGGTGGAGCTGGGTCTGGCGGCCGGAAAATTGGTCGTACGACGGGCGGCCGTGCGGGACTTCGCCGGGGCCAACCTGTCCTTTAGCGGCAGCGGCGAGGGCTTTGCAGACAAACCCGAGGGCAAGCTAAAATTGCGGGTGCGGGCCAAGTATATCGATGGTCTGGCCCGGTTGGCGGGCATGGAACTGCCGGTGCCGCCCAAACGCCTGCAAGGCTTGACCCTGGACGGCCGGATCGAAGGCGATGCCGATCACCTGAACTTTGACATCAAGACAACTCTGGCCGGGCTGCGGGGTGCCGCCAACGGCACTGCCTCGGATCTAATGGGCCGTCCCAGCGCAGAGTTGAAACTGGAACTGAGTCACAAAAGTTTAGCGGCTCTTTCCCGGACGTTTGACCTGGGAATCAAACCATTGGCCCGGGCTGATACCCCAGTATCGCTACGCGGCAATGCCAAGGGCGACGGCCGTGCCCTGGCTCTGGATCTGGCAATGCATCTTGCCGGCGGGGAGGTAAAGGCCAAGGGTTCTGTTGATGCACTTGAAAACGAGGCGAAGTTCGACCTGACAGCCAACGCCGCACACAAAGACCTGGTGCTCTTGTTGGCAGCCCTCGGTAATGATCTCGAAGCCGGTCGGAAGTCGCCCGGGGGCTTAACGCTGGCGTCCAGAGTTAAAGGCGGCGGGGATGCCTTCGAACTGATGGCCGTGCAGGGTAAGATTGGCGCCACCACCCTGGCCGGCAGTGGTGCTGTAAGGATGGACGGCCCCCGTCCAAAATTGACCGCCGATTTGCAAGCCGGCGATGTCGTGCTCGATGATTTCCTGGCTGCCGGGCGGACGGATCGTGGGAAAACTGACAGTTCGGCGCCTCAAAAACAAGCAAACCGTCAGCAGGGCGACGGTCGCTGGTCGCGCGAAGCCATAGACCTGAATGCCTTGCAAAGTATCGATGCCAATATCAATCTGACGGCAGAACGCCTGGTATTTCGGCACTATCCATTCGAGGAGCCGCGACTGCATCTGACGATTGCCGACGGCGTCATGCGGGTTGAGGATTTGTCGGGACATCTCTTCAAGGGGAACGTGGGATTGCGGGCAACCCTGAATTCCCGCCCCGTGCCGGGTCTGGGCCTATCTATCGAATTGCGGGACGCCGACATCAACGAGGCCATGCGCACGGCATTGGAAATGGATCAGGTGACCGGCCAACTGGATTTCACCGGACAGTTTCAAACCGCCGGCTCCAGCCAGTGGGATCTGGTCAACGCCCTATCGGGTCAGGTCAATATCCACGCGGTGAAAGGCGTGTTTCGGGGCTTCGATATGAAACGCTTTTCCGAACGTCTGGGCCGCCTGAACAAAGCGCCCGATTTCCTGAATTTGGTGCAGCGGGCATTTTCCGGCGGTGAAACCCATTACCAGGATATCAACGGCAACTGGACCATCAAAAACGGTGTGGCCAAAACCAGCGACACCAAGGCCACCATGGATGCCAGTGAAGCGACGGTTAAGGGGACGGTTCATCTGCCCGCCTGGAAACTGGATCTACGCACTGTCATGCAACTGACCGAGCATCGCGACGCCCCGGACATGGGCGTCCATCTCTACGGTCCGCTGGACATGCCCCGTCGTGACCTGAAGACGGCAAATCTGGAGCGTTGGCTACTTGCCCGTCTGGGCCAGGAACTGCTGCGCAAAGGTCTCAAATCGAATGACCTGGGAGAGTTGCTGGATGCGGTCACCCGCGGTGGTGGGGCCGAGTCCCAAGCGCCCCAGCCAAACGTGTCCCAACCGACGACGGCCGCGCCGGCAAAGCCCGCGGAGACCCCACCGCCGGCCACAGACTCCAAGCAGCAGCTGATCGAAGACCTGTTCAAGGCTTTGCGGAAGAATTAAGCGGCCGGTACAGTTTGGAAATACAGGTGCGACGACGGACTATTGAATTGGTGAAAAATCCGTCGGCGCAAGAATCTTATTCGTCTGCTGTTTCAGAGCCCCCAAGGGGCCGGTTTTTTCCCGGAATTTGGCCCAGTCCGGATCCTTATCCATCGCGGCGCGCCGTTGTTCACGATCGCCCATGTTCTCATAGGCCCACATAAAAACGATTTGATTGATCGGCCCGACTTCGGTCGTGAAAAACCCGATTAACCTGCCCAGGTGTTTTTGCTGCACGGGCAGGCCGTATTCGCGATAAACATCGATCCAGCCTTTCAGCTTGCCTGGATGGAAATCGTAGGTGCGGTGATCGATGATCATGTGGTCTCTCCCCTTGAAGATGCTGCCGATCGCAGCCGGTTTAGTATGTATACACGCACGGCGCGGCTTAAACCCACGGTGCGTTGAAGGTCTATTTCAGCAAGCAAATCAGTCATGCTGCGGCGGTCAGCCTGGGCCATGCGGCGAAACACATCCCAGAATGCCCGTTCCATGGACAAGCTGGTCTGATGCCCGGCGATACGAAACGACCGGCGCTGCAATTCCGCATCGTCGCCTGCCATGGCGATACCGATCTATCTTGGGCCCAGCATATTCTTCGGTTGCACGAAACGGTCAAAATCCGCTTCCGCCACCAGTCTCAGTTCAATCGCCGCCTCTTTCAGCGTCAGGCCCTTAACATGGGCATGCTTGGCGATCTTGGCTGCATTGTCATAGCCGATATGGGGCGCCAGGGCGGTGACCAGCATCAACGATTGGGCCATGAGGTCGGCGATCCGTCCCTCATTCGCCTTTATCCCGACAACGCAGTTATCGGTAAAACTGACCGCGGCGTCGCCCAGCAATTGGATTGACTGCAACAGGGAATATATCATCACCGGCTTGAAGACATTCAGTTCCATATGACCGGAGGCGCCGGCCACGGTAACTGTCATGTGGTTGCCGATAACCTGGGCGCATACCATGGTCATGGCCTCGCACTGGGTCGGGTTGACCTTGCCCGGCATGATGGAGGAACCGGGTTCGTTTTCCGGCAGGCTCAGTTCACCCAGGCCCGAGCGCGGGCCGGAGCCCAGTAGCCGGATATCCGAGGCGATTTTCATCAAGCTGGCGGCTAAGGTATTCATGGCGCCGGACGCCTCCACCACCGCGTCATGGGCGGCCAGGGCCTCGAACTTGTTCGCTGCCGTCTTGAACGGCAGGCCGGTAATCTTGGCGATATTCGCCGCCACCCGTTTATCGAATCCAACCGGTGCATTCAGGCCGGTGCCAACCGCCGTGCCGCCCTGGGCCAAGCGGTATAGCCGGGGCAGGCTCTCCTTGACCCGGGCAATGCCAAACTTGACCTGGGCGGCATAGCCGGAAAATTCCTGACCCAGGGTCAAAGGTGTGGCGTCCTGCAGATGGGTGCGGCCGATCTTGATCAGGCGATTGAAATCTTTTGCCTTGGCATCCAGGGCGCGATGTAAATGTTCCAAGGCCGGGATCAACAGAAGATCAATATGGCGCACCGCCGCCACATGCATGACCGTGGGGAACGTGTCGTTGGAAGATTGGCTCATATTGCAATGATCGTTGGGGTGGATGGGTATCTTGCTGCCCATTTCGCCGCCCAGCAACTCAATCGCACGGTTCGAGATGACTTCGTTGGCGTTCATGTTGCTTTGGGTGCCGGAACCGGTCTGCCAGACCACCAGGGGGAAATGGTCGTCCAGCTTGCCGGCGGCGACCTCCTTGGCGGCCCGTACGATTGCCCGGCCGCGTTTTTTGTCCAGAATGCCCAGTTCCATATTGGTTTCCGCCGCAGCCTGCTTGACGACCCCAAAGGCATGCACCGCGGGTAACGGCATCTTCTCCCAGCCGATTTTAAAGTTCTGCCGGGAACGTTGTGTCTGTGCGCCCCAATAGCGGTCGCTGGGAACCTGGACCGGGCCGAAACTATCGCTTTCGGTGCGGCTTTTGATCTTATCTTTGCTCATTGGCCCGTAAGCCTCCATCATTGGCATTGCACAGGTTGAAAGACAGGGATAGCACGCATGAAGGTTTTGTTGAACGGCGGCGTTGCGCGCCGTGGTATGGAAATTCTTTCGGAACGCTTTGGTGATCGTATCAGCTTGCGGCAAATCGCCATCGGTGGCAACGACCCGGCCATAACGGAAGACGTGGCAAATAGTATGGGCTGGGCCGAGGTTCTTATCAGCCTCAATTACGGCCCAGAATTTCCCCCCGCGCCGAACCTGAAACTGTTGCAGATTCCGGCCTCGGGTCTGGACGCCATTGAGCTGAAGGAGGTGCCCGGTGGGGCAGCGATCTGCAATGTTTATGAGCATGAAGTGGGGATTGCGGAGTATACCTTTAACGGCATGCTGGAATGGGTGGTCGGTCTGGCGCGGCGCAATGAAGCGTTCAAAAGGGGCGATTGGACCGGAACGCCGTCCCTGGGCGGCGAGACCCGCGGTGAATTGGCGGGCCTTACCATCGGCTGTCTCGGCTATGGCAATATCGGCCGGGCCGTGGCCCGCCGGGCCCTGGCATTTGACATGAAGGTTCTTGCCTTGACCCGAAACCCACGGCTGCTTGACCCTGAACCGGCTTTCATGGGCGCCTATGCCGATCTTCCGAAGATCTTGGACGCCGTCGATTTTCTGCTTGTCTGCTGCCCCTTGACCGAAGATACCCGGAGTATCACCGGGGCGGCGGAGCTGGCTGCAATGAAATCCGGCAGCGTGCTCATCAATGTGGCACGGGGGCATATCGTCGAAGAAGGCGCCCTGTTCACGGCCCTGCGGGACGGCGGCATCGGCGGCGCCATACTGGACACCTGGTATCAGTATCCCAATGCGGACGATCCCGGTATCCGACCCTCGCACCAACCTTTTCACGAACTGGACAACGTCCTGATGACGCCGCATATTTCCGGATGGACGGAAGGCCAACAGCAACGCCGTTGGGCCAAGACCGGCGACAACATTGAAGCGTTGATGACAGGCGGCAATTTGATCAATCTTATTCGTCCAAGCCGGCCCTAGAGAGCATTTGATCCAAATGCTCTCGGACACTTAAAGGAAGCGTGATTAAGCCAATTACTGAATGTCGCTTTAGCAACTCCGATGACTTGAAATTAGGTTCTGGAACAGGAAGCCACCGATGCAAGATCGTTATGAAACCCTATTGTTGGATCGCCCGCAGGAACATGTGCTGCTGGTCACCTTTAACCGGCCCGAACGGCGTAACGCCATGAATACCCAGGTGGGCCGCGACATGCTGGACCTGTTTACGGGCCTGCTGCTGGATCCAGGCGATGCCCGCACCGTGATCCTGACAGGCGCCGGAGACAAGGCGTTCTGCGCCGGCGGTGATCTGAAAGAACGCGACGGCATGACCGATGAAACCTGGCGCCTGCAACATGCCATATTTGAGCAGGCGATCTATAATGTCATGAATTGCCCCGTGCCGGTAATCGCGGCGGTCAATGGGTCGGCCTTTGGCGGTGGCTGCGAGATGGCACTGGCCGCGGATTTTATCTATGCGGTGGATGATGCCCGTTTTGCCTTGACCGAAATTACCCTGGGCATCATTCCAGGCTGCGGTGGCACCCAGAACCTGCCCCGCGCCGCCGGGTCGCGCCGGGCCAAGGAGATCCTTTATACGGGCAGCCCCTTTACGGCCCAGGAGGGTCTGGACTGGGGCATCGTCAACAAGGTGGTGCCGTTGGACGGGTTGTTGCCCGCCGCCCTGGAGACAGCCGCACGCATAGCTGGGAATGGGCCGCTGGCTCTGCGCCAGGCCAAGCGCTCGGTCAATCTTGGCATGGGTACTGATCTTAATACCGCCCTGGGGATCGAGGTGGAAGCCTACAATCGCCTGGTTTCTACGGAAGATCGCCGGGAAGGCGTATTGGCCTTCAACGAAAAGCGCAAGCCGCGCTATGTTGGCCGCTAATGCTCATAGGCGTGACAATTAGCGCATGGCATGCGTCGATGGAGAGGGACATTATTGACCGGAACAGTCGGTCATTTTTAGGCTTCGGGCCATTGCGCCGCGCGGTCAGCCCGGCGCTTGCACGCGGAACACAAGACAGTTCGAAGGAGTGATTCGATGACAGACGACGCAGGCCTGACACAAATGGCCCTGGGCGAGGATTATGCGGATATTCGGGACGGGGTGCGCAAGGTTTGCGCCGGCTATCCCATGGAATATTGGCGCGAGAAAGACGAAATATCGGAGTATCCCCACGAGTTCGTCGATGCCATGACCGAGGCCGGCTATCTGGGCGCCCTGATACCGGAGGAGTTTGGCGGCGCCGGCCTGCCCGTGCGCGCCGGCGCGGTCATTCTGGAGGAAATTCATGCCTCGGGCTGTTCGGCCGCCGCCTGTCATGCCCAGATGTACATCATGGGCACCTTGCTGCGGCATGGCAGTGAAGCGCAAAAACAGGCTTACCTGCCCGGCATTGCCAGTGGTGAAATACGCCTGCAGGCCTTTGGCGTGACGGAACCGACCACGGGCACGGATACCACTCAATTGAAAACCCGCGCCGTGCGCCAGGGTGACCATTTCGTGGTCAACGGCCAGAAGATCTGGACCTCGCGGGCAAAGCAATCGGATCTGATGTTGCTGTTGGCCCGCACGACCCCGGTGGATGAAGTCGCCAAGCGCACGGACGGTCTGTCCACTATTATCGTCGACCTGCGCGACGCGGTTGGCAATGGCCTGGAAATCCAGGGCATACCGGCCATGGTCAATCACAATACCAATCAGGTGTTCTTTGACGATCTGAAAGTGCCGGTGGAAAATCTGATCGGTGAAGAGGGCAAGGGTTTTCGCTACATCCTGGATGGCATGAATGCCGAACGGGTCCTGGTCGCCTCCGAGGCCATCGGTGATGGGCGCTGGTTCACCGAAAAGGCCGTGGCCTATGCCAACGAGCGAGAGGTTTTCGGCGGTCCCATCGGCGCCAACCAGGGCATCCAGTTCCCCATCGCCAAGGCCTATGCGCAAATCCAGGCGGCTGAATTGATGGTGCGCAAGGCCGCCGCCCTGTTCGATGCCGGCCAACCCTGCGGGTCGGAAGCCAACATGGCCAAGATGCTGGCCTCGGAAGCGGTCTGGGAAGCGGCGGAAGCCTGCATGCAGACCTATGGCGGTTTCGCCTTCGCCAAGGAGTACGATATTGAACGCAAATGGCGCGAATGCCGCCTGTTCAGAACCGCGCCGATCTCAACTAATCTGATCCTGGCCTTCGTCGCCCAACACGTCCTTGGCATGCCACGCTCGTATTAGATCGGTTTCGCGCTTCACTCAGGCTTCCGGTAGCGCGCGCCGTGGTTTTGTTTCAGTTGGCCGTCACGGTCACGAGGCGAACGCCGGCATCACCTGTTCGCCGAAGCGCCGCATGGATTCGAGGTTTTGCGCCTGGCTCATATCGCCAAATCCGGTTTGGCAAAGCAGGTGCTGCACGCCGGCTTCCCGCAGTTCGGCCACCTGTTCCTGGACCCGCCGGGGTGAGCCGAACAGGCAGCCGGTTTCCAGGGTATAGGCCAGAGACTCCCCTTCGCTGACCGCGGGATCGGTCCAGGGGTTAAGCATCAGGGGATCGATCTCGAAGTCCTTGGGATTGTAGGCATCGCGCACGTGCAGCATGTGCCGGCGGGTATCCAGCAGCAGCTGCGACAGTTCGTCCTCCGCCTGGGCGTCGGTCTCGGCGACGTAGACGTTGCGCCATAACGCGATCTGCGCCATCAGCCGGGCGCGGGTGGTTTCGTCATGCCCGCCCTCGTCGAGCGCCGCCGCATAGGTCGCCCAGCGTTCCTTGATGCGCTCGACCCCCAAACGGGCCGTCAATATGGGGATGCCCTTGCGGCCACACTCGGTAAACGAATTGGGTGAAATAACGCTGCGCCACAGGGGCGGGCCCGGCTTTTGATAGGGCCGGGGGCGCAGCTCTGGTATCTCCAGTTGATAGAACTTGCCATTGTAACGTAGCGGCGCTTCGCTCCAGGCCCGTTCCAGGATATCGACAGCCTCTTCCATGCGCTCGCGGCTGTCATCGCTGCGCAAACCATGGCCGACGAATTCATACTCGTTATAGATCGTGCCCTTGCCGACGCCCACGTCGATGCGTCCTTTAGATAGGTTATCCAACAGCGCCAGCTGCGTCGCCAGACGTATGGGATGGTGAAACGGCATCTGCACCACCGCGAAGCCAATGCGGATGCGTTCCGTGCGCATGGCCAGGGCGGCGGCAAACACCACCGCGTCGTTATAGACGCTCTCGCCGGTGAAATAGTGTTCCGTCAGCCAGATATCGCTAAAGCCCAGCTTTTCGGCATAACAAACCTGTTCGATCTGTTGCTGGATACGGGCGGCGTCTTCATCCCCGGAAGGAGAAAGCGCCAGGGTAAGCCAACCAAACTGCATCAACATCTCCCATCAATACCAAACCGGCAGGGCTGATCCTCATTCCCGAACCGGCGCGTAGTCTTGGAACGATAATTGATTATCTTCGGTCCTGCCAGGGCCGAACCAGGTCGGCGTGGCATATTGCTATCCGATCGCCGATACTGACAGGCCATGAAGATGCCGCAAAAACGCCCAAGGCCGGACCGGGCGCCGCTGGTGCGGGTGCACGCCCAGCTCCTGCTGGGGCGCGCCCTGGTCGCCACCTCGTTTCCCGTTGGCGCCGCCATCGCGCACGGCCTGCAGCCTGAACGCCTGACGTTGCTGCGGTTCGCCCTGGCGACCCTGCTGTTCGCACCCTATGTCGCATGGCGCCATGGCCTGGCCATGCCGTCTGCCCGGGCACTGGCGGGCTATGCTTTGATCGGGGGCTGCCTGGTCACTTTCTTCTGGTGCATGTTCGCGGCCCTGCGTCTGACCACGGCCTTGAACGCGGCAGCGTTGTTTACGGTCCTGCCGGGAATCGCGGCCCTCTATGGGGCGGTCCTGGTCAGGGAACGGCTGGGCAGGCGCCGCCTGGCGGCGTTGATTTTGGGTGCCGTCGGCGCGTTATGGGTAGTGTTCCGGGGTGATTTGGGCCTGCTGTTGAGCCTCGACATTAACAAAGGTGATCTGATTTTTCTGGCCGGCCTGCTGGCCATGGGTCTCTACACGCCTCTGGTCCAGCGCCTGCGCCGTGATGAGCCGGCCGCCGTGATGACATTCTGGACCATGGCAACGGGCACGGTCTGGCTGTTGCTGCTGAACAACCGGGCGGTATTCCAGACCGATTGGCACGCAGTCGAGGCGCAGGTCCTCGCCGGCATCGCCTATCTGGCGGTGTTTACCACCATCATCAGCTTTTTCATCATCCAGCACGCGACCCTGCACCTGGGCTCGACCCGTGTGATGAGCTATAGCTATCTGACCCCGGCCTTTGTGGTAGCCATCGACTGGGCCCTGGGCAAGGGCTTGCCATCGCCCATGACCTGGCCCGGGATCGCCATCATTGTCGCCGCCATGTTCGTCGTGCAAAGCGGCGCCGAGCGGGCGGGAACCGCACCCGCGACGGGAAAAATGCCGGGCCCGTAATGAAGCAGGCTGTTGTGCCGATAAGACCGGCATCGCCAACCGCGAGAAAAAGAGACCATTGGAGCTGTTTATGGACGGCGCCATGGGGCGGCAACGGGCGGTGGTCTGTTCGGCGCCCCATTTCCTCTCCGCCTGTTTGCTGGTCGCCGGCACGGACCGGGTGATGACCCTGCCCCGCCAACTGGCGGCGCGGGCGGCCGAACATTTTCCATTGCGCCTGCTGGAACTGCCCTTCCGGGCCAAAGGCTTCTCCATCGGTTTGCATTGGCTGTCAACACGGGACAGGGACCGGGAGCACGCCGCCATGCGTGCCTTCATTTTGTCCACTTTGTCCGCATCATCTCAATAAAACAGGTCGATCATTATGACCGTTGCCATAAGATGACAGTGACGGGCCCCGCTGCATTTCCAGCTCTCAGCGTTCTGCCAAAATGAAGAGTCTGCGGAAGGGGAAAAGAGTCCTGCCATCGGAGCCCGGCTGGTAAGCCGCCTTCACCCGCTTGCGATAATCATCTTCCAACGCGGAACGCTCCGGCTCATTGAGCGCGTCAAGGAATGGTTTCAACCAGGACCCTTTGACGAAATCCGCGACCGGATGTTCGCCTTCGATTACCTGCACATACTGTGTCTCCCAAATGTCGAGAGACCGCGAAAGTGGCCGCAGCAGATCGTAGTAGAATTGGGCCGATTTGGTCGGTTCGTCGCGGATCATCGGTGCCAATCGCTCACACCAGGGGCCGGCCCTTACCGCGTCATAAAGCGAGGTGTGCGACGGTTCGCCGAAGTTCCGCGGCATTTGAATCGCCAGAACACCGTCCTCCGCGACCCCTGCCAATAGCCTCGGCAACAGTGTTTCGTGCGCTTCATCGATCCAATGCAGCACTGCGTTGGAAAACAACACGTCGACCGGTGTATCGGGCCGCCAATCGAGGAGGTCGGCCTCACGCCATTCGATATCAGGGTTTTCCAGGCGCGCCTGCACCAGCATTTGCGGTGAATTGTCGAGGCCGATCAAATGCGCCTCCGGCCAGCGTGCCTTCAATACGGCGGTGACGTTGCCCGCCCCACATCCGAGGTCAATGACGGTCGATGGATGTTCAAACGGGATGCGCGAGAGCAGATCAAGCGCCGGACGAAGCCGATGGCCGCCAAATTTAAGGTACTGTCCGGGATCCCAGGTCATGGCGCCGCCACTTCTTCGAGGTTGGATTGTCCTGTTCCGGTTTTCAGGTCGAAGGCCTCCGCCAGCCCAGTATTGGCAGATGTTTGGCTGACCCAGGACATTAGATAACTATCTGGGCATCCAGGCTCACTGGAATTTGTATAGACAGCCAGGGCGCTTTCACGACGGTGGTGGTGTGGCCCTGGCCGGTGTGATCCTCCATGAGGCAGATGTCGCCAGGCCCCACCCGTTGCGTAAATCCGTCGCCGAATCCCAGTTCCGCTTCGCCGTGCAAAACAACCACGAATTGGCGGCGGGGGCAATTGTGCCACCCGGGCATCGGCTCCCGGCGAAACACCAGCTCTTCTCCTTCTATCGTGGGAAAATAGAAGGTGTGTTCAGCGCTCATCTCGAACTCTTCAATATGGGATTGCCCGTCGCTGCCGGCGTAGACTCGAAACTTTTTCATGTATCCCTCTCTGCCTCTGCCTCTGCCTCTGCCCGGCCCATAAATGCACCGTGACCCCGTGTCTCTCGCGACCCAAAGTTCCGGGCTCGAATTTTTCATCGTGGCCAGCACCTCGTCGCGGACCCCGAATGGGTCAAGCCAAAATTGAATCGGACACTATTTGGCCTATAGATCATGAGGCCAGCTTATCGCAGTTCCAATTACTTGCAAAGAGCAAGTGTTTCGGGCAAACTACTTCCACATCGCAACTGATTTCCGTCACTGGCGCAATTTCATTCCCGGCCAGCAGTAAACCGGGCGGACGGGGAATCCATTGGCGTTAAATCGGGTGAGGTGCTCAACGGGCGCCTCGACATCGCCGACAGATCGAAATCCCGCCCGAGCGGGCCCACTATTGCCGGGAGCATGTGGGCAGCGAATATATCACGTGGCACTGCTTTCAAACGGTTTATGACGACCTGGTGCTGACCAACCCGGACATGTTTGACTGATTTGATCGCCGGCAACGGCGCCGAAATAGGAGGAAACGGAAATGAAACTTTACGATTTCGAGCTGGCAGCCAACGCCCAGCGCGTTCGCGTCTTTCTGGCCGAGAAGGGGCTGGAAGTCCCTATTGAGCAATTGAACGTGCGCGACGACGATCAATTCGCCGAACCCTTCAGCTCCATGAACCCGTTCCATTGCGTGCCCTTCCTGCAACTGGACGACGGCACAGTGATTGCGGAATCCATGTCGATCTGCCGTTATCTGGAGGAACTGCATCCGGAACCGGCGCTGTTCGGCCGCACGGCTGAGGAACGAGCCGTCATTGATATGTGGCTGCGCCGGTTCGAGCTGGACGGCTTCATCCCCATGTTGCACGCGGTGCGCAACCATGTGCCGATGTTCGCCGGCAGGGTGGTGCCCGGTACCCGTACCGATCTGCCGCAGTTGCCCGAAATGGTGACCCGCGGCAAGGAGATGATGGAAATCTTCCTGGGCCGGGTCGAACCGCACATGGCCCAGAACGAATTCGTCGCCGGGCCGGAATTTACCGTTGCCGACATCACCGGCTTCTTCACCGTGCGCATGACCGTACCGATGGAGATGGATCTTGCCACCTCTTATCCGGCCGTCGCCGCCTGGTTCGCCAAGGTATCGGCCCGTCCGGCTTTTCAGGTTTAGGGAGGTAGGCATGAGCAAACCGGTCTGCCTCGTCACCGGCGTCGGGCCCGAGAACGGCACCGGCGCCGAGATCGCCAAACGGTTCAGCGAAGGCGGCTATCAGGTCGCCATGCTGGCCCGCAATGCGGATAACCTCGACGCCCTGGCCGGCAAGTATGTCGACGCCCGGGCCTACCCCTGCGACGTCGGCGATCTCGACGCCCTCGTGGAGACGGTCTCGCGCATCAAGGCGGAAATGGGAGCACCCAAGGTCGTGGTGCATAATGCCTTGCGCTCGACCCGGGGCAGCATCCTGGAGATGGATCCGGACGATCTGGAAAAGAACTTCCGCGTCAACACTACGGCGTTGCTCTATCTCTCCCGCGAGACCATTCCGGCGATGCTGGAAGCGGGCGAGGGTGCGATCCTGGTGACCGGCAACACCTCGGCCACCCGGGGCAAAACCAATTGGGGCTTCTTTGCCTCGACCAAGGCGGCGCAACGGATATTGGCGGAGTCCATCGCCCGCGAATTTGGGCCCCAGGGCATCCATGTTGCCTATTTTATAATCGACGCCTCAATCGACACGCCGCGTACTCGCCCGGTGCTGGCCCCGGACCAGCCGGACGAGTTCTTTGCCAAGCCTCCGGCGATCGCAGAGGAGATGTTCCGCGTCGCCCACCAGGACCGCTCAACGTGGTCGTTCCGCGTTGAGCTGCGTCCCTTTGGCGAGGTCTGGTAGGGTAGAGGCCGAACGGCGCCAGGAGCGGTCATGTGACCTCGGCAATCCGGCACGAAGTGTTGCATTGTCTGCAACAGTAAGTCCCGCCGCATCGCAAAAAGGACGCAACGCAACCTTTCTTCATCCCACCGCCGTACAGTAAACTCAGGTTAATTCAGGAGAGGATGAAGTTATGCCATTGACTGGGGGATGTGGTTGCGGTGCCGTGCGTTATCGGGTTGGGGTAGAGCCGATGTTCACACACGCCTGTCACTGTACGGATTGCCAAAGGACCACCGGCAGCGCATTTGTGATTCATAGCATTTATGCCAGAGATGATTTGCAGATCGACGGAGGAACCCAGGCAACCACGTTGCCTAGTGGCAGCGGTGCTGGCTGCGAGCTGCACTTCTGCTGCAAATGCGGTACCTATATCTGGTGTCGATACCTTTATCACAAGGTAGATGTGATTGCTCTGCGCGTCGGGACCTTGGATGACACCAGCAAAGTAATACCCCAGGCGCATATTTTTGTGCGTAGCAAACAGTCATGGTTCGAACTGCCTTCCGACGTGCCAGTATTTGATGGTGCCCTGGACCGCGCTGCCGTCTGGCCTGTTCAGAGCATAGAAAGATACGACGCTGCACGTCCTCTTGGCTAACCGCAGTTTTCGTTCAAGGTATGGTCAGCCATGACGCTCAAGGGAGTAAGTGGAAACAAGTCCGACCGCGAGGCGATTTCTCCCACTCTACAATCTCTGCCATAGTCCCCTCGCTCATCTCGCTCTAGTCGCTCCAACCGCCGCTCAATGAAAAGAACTGCCCGGTCTGGAACTGATTGCCGCCATCCAATAGCGACGCGGCGAAATGGGCGATTTCCGCTGGTTGGCCGAACCGTTTCATGGGCACCTTGGCTTCGACCGTCTTGCGCACTTCCGGATCTTCGCAACCGTTGGCCTTGATGAAACCGGGATAATCCAGGAACGCCGTGCCCAGGGCATTAACGCAGACGCCTTTGTCGGCGACTTCCAAAGCGGCAGCCTTGACCATCATGTTGGCGCCGGCGCGTGTCGCCGCATATAAGGCCCTGGCTAAGGGTTGGCGTCCCGTTGCCGAGGTGACGATTACGACCTGACCCTGCCCGGCAGGCACCATCACCCTCAACAAGGCTTGCAGACAGTGGAACACCGCTTCCTGATTGACTGCTTGCAGGCTTTGCAATTCTTCCAGGTCCGCATCCATGAAGCGACCGCCGATGATCTGGCCAGTACGCACACAGGCCGCATCCAATTTGCCAAAACGTTCCAGACCAGCCGCAATCAGTCGGGCGATGGCGGTGCCGTCGGCCAGATCAGCCAGGCCGTGCAACGATACGACATTGGCACCCAAAGCCTCGACCTCTTCCACCAAACCCGGCAGGGGATCGCCCAGGATCAGGTCATGTTCCCGTTTGGCCAGAATACGGGCCAGGTCGGGGCCGAGATGAAGACTGGTATCGGTGATTAAGGCAACGCGGTGGCTCATGGTAATCTCTCCCAATAACCTTTTGTCGGCAGTGTAGCAGGCCAGTTCCACCCGGCTCGGGTTTATGGCGTATGGATCAGGGCTCGTGGGCCGCTCGCGACGGTCCCGGAGCCAGCCCCGAATGCTCGATAACAGGTGAATTCCGGAAATGGAACGAAAGCTGATACATGGGTGAACATGCCGGAAGACGACAACGGCTCGGAGACGGACAAGGACATTTCTGACGCTCTCGCCCGCACATACCCTGCTACTCGCCGCCGCAATCCTTGTCCCGGCGTCACTGGCACTCGCCATGGCTGCGGTTCCACGTGAAAAACCGCAACAGGTCGTGGCTATCTGGGGTGCCATTGGGGCGCTCTCCGCCGCGCTGGGACCCTCGCTCTGTGCTTTGATCTTCGACACTCTCGGCTGGCGGTGGGCCTTCTTCGTCAATCTGCCCGTCGGCGCCGTCACCCCAGCCGCTGATGTCCGTTCTCTTCGCAAATCGAGAGACCCGGCGGTGCGTATATCCTCACCCATAGGGTCGCAACTTCCAATCGCCGTTTGATCAAGGCTGAGAATGGCACCACAAGAACCGGCGGACCTGGAAAACTTCGTCACCTTGCTGCGCCAGACTGGCCTTCCGGAATGACGGCTTCGGGTCAATGTCGACGGTCGCGAAGCTTCGGGGCTAGGGTCGAAAGTGGGGTAACAATGGAAACGGCGGTAGAGGGGAATTAGGGACCATAGGTGCCAACAAGCAGTCTGTTAGAAAATACTAATATCCAGGCGCATATAATTTTGCCGCAACCAGATATTGGCACCTGGATGTCGGCGGGTGAGAGCCGTCAAAAGCATCCGGAGCCGATTTTGGCTGGGCTGCAGGATCGGCGTGCCCGTGCCGGCAAGGGGTCTGTCACATTTCGCAATCATGTTCTTGGAACGTCAGGTTCTGGCGCCTAATATGGTGAGACAGGATTCAGATTTGGCGAAGTTCTGGAGATATTGAGAAACATGAAACGCATTCCCGTAACTAAAGAAGAAATCCCGACGCTGGCAAAGGCCGCGCGACTCGATCTTGCCGAGGATCGCACGCAGGTCATCGCCGAGACCATGGACGGAATTTACCAAATATTGGATTCCTTGGATGGCGTTGTACTGGGCGAAACGGCGCCGGCCTTCGCTTACCGGGCAAAGTGGGAGGGCCGATGATGCAGGACATGCTCAATCTCTCTCTCGCCGGAGTAGCGGAAAAAATCCGCAAGCAGGAAATCTCGCCCGTAGAGCTGACGGAAGCCGCGCTGGCCCGCATCGAGGCGACGGAAGGCGTTCTAAACGCCTATGTTCGGCTCAACGCGGATCATGCGCTGTCGGCCGCCCGCGAGGCCGAGGCCGAGATTGCCGCCGGCCGTTATCGCGGCGAATTGCATGGCGTGCCTGTCGCCATGAAGGACCTGTACGACATGGCAGGACTGCCGACGACTTGCAGCTCGAAAGTGCGGCACGACCATCTGGCGGAACAGGATTCTGCCTGTACAGCACGCCTAAAGGCAGCTGGCGCCACCATAGTCGGGAAAACCCATACCCATGAATTCGCATTTGGCATTACCACGCCAACAACTGGCAATCCCTGGAATGCGGAACATATACCGGGCGGGTCCAGCGGCGGCTCTGGCGCGACCGTGGCGTCACGCGGCTGCTTCATGGCCATGGGCTCTGACACCGGCGGCTCGATCCGGATTCCTGCTGCGGTCTGCGGCACCATCGGTTTAAAGCCGACTTTTGGCCGGGTGAGCCGCTTCGGTGTCGCCTCGCTCAGTTGGTCTCTGGATCATGTCGGACCGCTAACCCGGACCGTCCGGGACGCCGCAATCACGTTGAAGTGGCTGGCGGGTTACGATCCTCGAGATCCGGGTTGCGCCGACGAACCGGTAGATGATTACCTTTCGGCCCTGGACGCGGGCGTGAAGGGTTTGCGTATCGGTGTGCCGCGCAACTATTTCTTCGACCTCGTTGATGGTGAGGTCGATACGGCCGTGCGGGCGGCGATTAGCAGGCTGGAAGCGCTGGGCGCCGTGGTAAAGGAAGTTGAAATTCCCTACGCAGATCAGATCATGGGCGTCGAATTCGGCCTCTGTATGCCGGAAGCCAGCGCCTATCACCGGGATATGCTGCGCGAGCGAGCCGATCTGTATGGAGAGGACGTGCGCGTTTTCCTGGAGGCCGGCGAACTGATTTCAGCCACGGATTACATCACCGCGCTGCGCGTGCGGCAGAAGATGAAGGATGCCTGGCAGGCATTGTACGCCGAGGTGGACGCCGTGATCGCGCCGTCCGTCGCCGCACCCGCCACCCGCCGCGATCAGGAGGTGATCGATTGGGGTGGCGGCAACGAGGAGCCGGTGACGCCTGCATTTGTCCGTCTTTCGGCGCCGGCCAATGTCACCGGTTTACCATCGGTCGCGGTGCCCTGCGGTTATTCCAGCGGCGGCCTGCCCCTGTCTTTTCAAGTCATCGGCCGCCCCTTCGGCGAGGCGCGCATACTGCGGATCGCCCAAGCCTATGAAAGCGCCACCGACTGGCATACCCGCGCGCCCGCACTCTGAGGGGACGCGATCCGGAAGGCGAAATGGCCGTCTTCGCCGATCGTCGTTTCCTCAGTTCCGGCCTTGTCGGATAGAAGCGGTATCAGGGCGCGAAACATCGCAGGAGCCGGGGTCGTTCTTGAGCTCGGATGCAGCGCCCTCAAGCGCAATTTCACCGCGATCCGCGACGTGTTCCAGGCATTGAATATCTTTTGCTCGTCGTGATCGGTATTGATCACGGAGGTTGATTTGCAGTGCCGGGATTTCTGTTGCAAACCGAAGCAGAGTCGTTCTAGGGTTTTTCTACAAAGAAACGGCCTTGAACAATCCTCATCCGTTTCAGGAAAATAACAAACCAGTGAGGGAATTCCGGACGCATGGAAGGCGTTTTCCAGGTGTTTTTCAGTATCCTCAGCTTCACCTCTATCATGGTGTTGGTTGTGCTGGGCCTGGGCGTGATTGCCAGCATGATGGGAATATTCAACTTCGCTCATGGTGAGTTTCTACTGTTGGGCGGGTACACTTTCTATTTGTTTCATATTTGGGGTCTGCCGGTTTGGCTCGGCATTGTTGCGGCGCCGTTCGTGG
>JAJFGG010000080.1 GCA_021776235.1 Alphaproteobacteria bacterium
ATGTGTTCCTATCTAAAACCACGCTGTCCGCACACATTAAAACCAACTGTGCGTTTGTGTCCTGGGACAGCCGTACGTCTGACCCAGGACACTAACCTTTTGGATGCCAGGTTCTACTTTGTGCCCTGATTTGGTCCATCCGGGCCAGGGACAATCGCCCGCGTAGTTTATCGAAATGCCATTCCGCCAAGGCCGGCTTCTGTATCGCCCCCAATAAGGCCCAGAAATAGGCCTTGGCCGGGTCTGCCCCCACCCCTTCGCCCAATAAATACATCCGCGACAGCATCAACTGCGCGTCGGCGTTGCCCTGATCGGCCGCCTGGCCAAAGTAATACGCCGCCTTGGCCAGATCCCGCGGCACACCGTCGCCCCGGTAGTGGACAAAACCCAGATTGTATTTGGCCTTGTCCAGACCAGCCTCGGCCGCCGCGCCGAACAGGGTAGCGGCCGCGGCCAGGTCGTGTGGCACACCTTTGCCGAAATAGTACAGATAGCCAAGGTTACGCATGGCCTTGGCGTTGCCCATGTCGGCGGCCCGCTGCAGGAGCCTCGCCCCCCTGACAAAATCCCGCGGGACGCCCCGTCCGCTGACAAAGAGCTGGCCCAGGTTACGGAACGCCTTGACATTGTTCTGCAGCGCCGCCCGCCTATACCATTCGGCCGCCTGCGCCATATCCCCGGGGACTGCCTCGCCTTCTTCCAAATAGACCCCCACCGCCCGTTGCGCCTCGGCATGGCCTTGCGCCGCGGCCTTGCGAAACCATTGGTAGGCTCGTTCACGATTTCGGGCCACGCCCTGGCCACGGTCGTACAGCAAAGCCAGCCAATATTGCGCTTCGGCGGAACCCTGTTCCGCGCCGCTCTCGAAGCCCGCCAGCGCCTGTTGGTATTCCCCATCCTTGTAGTGGCGAATATAGGTCGATAATTCGGCAGCCTGCGATAATGCCGGCGAAAGCTGCAGCAACATTGCAATGCAGACCCATAGCCCCATGGCCGGGCGGAACCAGGAATGTCGATGATGTGGTGACATGGCCATATTGTACGTTTCCCACCCGGCCGCGACAAGCAACGGTCTGGCGGTTGAACGATTGCCGACGTACGGCTTGCCTCCAACCGCCCACTCTGCCAGCCTATGGCGAAAGCAACAGGTTCGGGGAGACAGCCATGCGCGTGGTCATCGCCATGATGAAACATGAAACCAATACCTTTTCGCCGGTACCGACACCGATCGAACGCTTCGCCAAGGCGCAGCCCCTGCCCTACGAGGGTCAGGAGGTCTATGATGCCTTCAAAGGTACGGGCAGCGGTGTTGGGGCCTATATTGATCTGGCGGAGGCCGCCGGGGCCGAAATGGTCTTTCCCATCGCCGCCAACGCGCCGCCCTCGGGTCCCGTGCACGACGACGCCTACAAATACATCACGGACAAGATTTGCGACGCGGTGCAGGCGGGCTGCGATGCCATCCTGCTGGATCTGCACGGCGCCATGGTGACGCAAAGCACGGACGATGGCGAAGGCGCCCTGTTGAGCCGCCTGCGCGAGATTGCCCCTGACGTTCCCATGGCCGTTACCCTGGATATGCATACCAACATGTATCCCGCCATCGCCGACCACGCCACGGTGATCGCCGGCTATCAAACCTATCCCCACATTGATAACTACGAGACCGCGTCGAGGGCCGGCGAGCCGATTTTCGCCATGCTGCGGGGAGAGTGCCAGCCGGCCCTGGCCTGGGGCAACCGGCCCATGCTGCCCCATGTCATGCGCCAGGGAACCGACAATTTTCCCAACAAAGAGCTGCAGGAAATGACCCGGCGCATGGAGGCAGCAGGCGCCCTGACAGCGACACTGTTCGTGGGCTTCCCCCATGCCGATATCCACAACGCCGGGCTATCCGCCGTGGTGGTTACCGACAACGACCCGGAACTGGCCGCACGCTACCGGGAAGAATTGCTTGATTTCGCCTGGGCCGAACGGGAGGCCTTCGTCTACCAGATTGAACCGCTGGAAGACTCCCTGGCCCGCGCCAAGGCCGCGAACGAGGGCCCGGTGATCGTGCTGGATCATTACGACAACGCCGCCTCGGGCGGGACCATGGATACCATGACGGTTTTGGGCGCGGTACTTGATGCCGGCCTAGACGACGTCGCCGCTTTCGCCATTCACGATCCTGGTGCGGTGCGGGAAATGATCGCCGCCGGCGTCGGCGCCAAGGTCACCATCAATCTGGGTGGCAAGATCGACATGCCCTCCATCAGCCGCAAAGGCGAACCTCGCCCGGTCAGCGGTACGGTGAAACTGATTTCCAACGGCCAGTTCCACAACCGTGGCCCCATGCAACAGGGCGTGTTGCAGGACATGGGCCCCACGGTGGTACTGGATACGGGCAAGGTGGAGATCGTGGTGATCAGCCGGCACCAGGAACCCAATGACTTGAACTGTTTCCAGAGCCTGGGCATCGATCCGACGGAAAAACGTTATCTGTTGCTGAAAAGCCGCATTCATTATCGGGCCGGCTTCAGCGATATCGCAACACAGGTGATCGAATGCGCCGGCGTCGGGGTCTGCACCTCGGACTACGACATGCTGGATTTCAAGAACGTGCGCCGGCCGATCTTTCCCCTGGACAAGATCAACGACCCCAACCCCTGACACCTGATACCTCGTTGGGGCCTGTCGGGTTTTAGCTAAATTGATGCAAAGGGATTGATGGAATGCAGAGCGGGCAGGTTGTCTTTACGGGCATGGACCGGGTGATCTTTGGCCAGCAGGCGGCCGGGGCGGTTGCCGGGGAAGCGGAACGCCTGGACGCGGAACGGGTATTTTTGCTGGTCAGCGGCACCCTCAATCGTGAAACAGATGCTGTCGAGGCAATGGCGGCGGCCCTGGGCCCGCGCTACGCCGGGCGTTGGGACCATATGCCCTCCCACTCGCCGCGCGAAGCCGTGGTGGATTGCGCCAACGCGGCCCGGGCCGCGGGCTGCGATTTGTTGGTCAACTTCGGTGGCGGTTCGACGACAGATGGCGGCAAGGCCGTGACCATCTGCCTGGAACACAACATCACGGACGCCGCGGGGCTGGAACCTTTCCGCACCAAGGTTGACGGCAAAGGTAAACGCCACCGACCCGAATATGCCGCACCCACGGTACGCCAGATTGCCGTTCCCACCACGCTGTCGGGGGGCGAGTTCAACGCCCGCGCCGGGATCACCAATACCCAGGAGAAGTTGAAACAAAGCTTCATGCATCCCGGCATCATTCCAATTTCTGTCATTCTGGATCCCGCCGTCACCGTCCACACGCCGGATTGGCTGTGGCTGTCTACGGGCATCCGGGCGGTGGATCATGCGGTGGAGACCTATTGTTCCCTGGACGCCAACGACTATACGGATGGCGCCGCGCTGCAGGCCTTGCGTCTATTGAGTGAAGGCTTGCCGCGGGTCAAGGCCGACCCCGCCGACCTGGAGGCGCGCCTGCAATGTCTGATGGGGGCCTGGATATCCATGACCGGCATTGTCACCGGCACCCGTCTGGGCGCCTCGCACGCCATCGGCCACATTCTGGGTGGCAGCGCCGATGTACCGCACGGCCATACCTCGTGCGTCATGCTGCCTTACGTCTTGAACTATAACGCCGCTGTCAACGACAACCGTCAGTCCGACATCGCCAAGGCACTGGGCCAGCCAGGCGTCTCCGCCGGCGAAGCCTTGGATAAACTCATTAGCGGCCTGGGCATGCCGCGCACTCTGCGCGCGGTGGGCATCCGCGAAGAGCAATTGCCCCAACTGGCTAAGAACTGCATGCTGGATGACTGGACCTATTCCAACCCCCGGACATTGAGCTCGCCGGAGCAGATCATGGAAATTCTACGCGCCGCGTTTTAGAGCAACCAAGGCGTCGAAACACCGCTGCCGAATCGTTTGGCATTCCGCGCCTGTTTCGGCCATTGCCTGGTCCAGAACCGCTTCAAAGATGTGGCATAGTTGATTTTTTTGATTTTCCATAACACACATTGCAAGCTGATGATTCAAAAGACGGATTGGACTCGGTCAACAACCGTCTGTGGATAGCCTGTGATCCCATTGTGAATTAATATTACAGTTATCCACCGTTAATTGATGTTTTCTTTCGATTTTTTCTTGTTTACGACAACATCATGATCCACCATTTCCTCAGCGGTCACGAAGGACGAATTTCCGGCCCTCAAAAGCAGGACGTTCGAAAGCCGGGGCCGCCGCGGGGTGTCAAGACCCTTTCAGTTCCAGCCAGCTTCGGTTGGCCGGGACCTCCGGGTACCACGTTGGGCAACCAGGGTGGATGGCATGTCGGGACCGGATCCTTCGGTGCGGCCTTTGGGAAGCATCGTTCGGTGCAGGGTCGAATGGCCAGGGGATCTTCGGATGTCCGGGTCGGCTGGAAACGGTGGCGCGTCTTCGGACGCATCGGCAGGACCAGCAAGCGGTACGGGGTGCCTCCGGGTACAACGAACCGTGGGTCGGGAAGCCTTCGGGCGGAACGATCCGGCCGGTTGGGACGGTTCACGGGCTTATCCTTCGGGGTTCACCCTGCGAGCTATCCGGACAGGCAAGCCGGTTGAGGCTGGTAGCGGGTCTAACTCGTGGCTGTGCCTGGATTGGTTGGGCTGGGAAATCTTAGTCGTGGACTTTCGGGTCAATGGCAGTTGATGGAATAGTCCAGGCGGTATGGTGATTGTGGCGCATTTCCCTTCGGGGTGAGGTTCCTTTATCACCCGGCCGCTGGAGCAGCAGACCTTTAAGCGCGGGTCTTCGGGCCACCGTCTCCGGACAACGGGTTTATGGGTGACTGGACTCCGTGAATCAGGGACTGCGGGGTTCGCGCCCAGTAGTTCGAAGGGCTTCGGCCTTTAGAAGATTTCGGTCTCTCTGATTCCGAGGCGTCAGGAGTGTCCCTCGGGACACGTTGCCAGGACCCCGCGTCCAATGCACCTGACGCCTCTCTTTTTGTCTGCGTTTTGCCGCAGCGGCAAAGGTATCGGGCCGGTCCGGCGCGCAAACGAAAATCCGCCGATAAAAACACTTCTTATAAACCAGGGGCGCGGGCATCCCAAAATATTCGCCCGCCAATGCCAACGAAAACCACACCCGCGGCCCGTTCGATCCAATGCCGGGCGCGGGTAAAACGCCGTCGCACAGGCGCCGACGACATGAAAACACTGGCAATGCTGTACCAGGTCAGGGCTGCGGCAAAGACCAGGCCAATCATCACGGCCATGAGCCAGACAGGCGTTGTTGAAGTTACCGACGTCGCGAAAACCGAAGTGAACAGGCGCACGGCCCAGGCCAGCCATTGATATTTTACCAATACCGCCGACAGGCCCAACAAGCTCAACGAGGCATAAAGCCCCAGGCAGATGGAAACGCCCAACGTGGTCCACAGGCCGGCCCTGGTACCCCTTGTCATCGACGAGCGGACGACGGCGACAAAGTCCGGCCCCGGCAAAATGAGTGCGGGTACAAAGATGCCGAATACGCTGATCAAGATGATTGAACTTTCCGTACTATGCCTCCGCCATCCAGGCCGTCTTGTCAAAGTTCACATGATCGCCAAAGAAATGCACGGCACGGTCCAGTTTATCCATCTCCTCAATATGGTAGCTGCGGCGTGGCCCGGCTATCCTTTCCACGCCCGTCTGACCGGCCACCCAGGCTTCGGCCGTTTGCAGAGTGCTTTGGCGTTGTAGAACATCCCAAATGTAATAATGGTGGGGGACAATGACACGGGGCTGCAAACGTTCGACAATTGCCGCCACATGTACATGGCCCATGACGTGCTGCGAGGCGTCCACGGGCAACAGGGCAATATCGATCTGGCCCAGGGCCTGCCAGATATTCTCTGGCGGGTCATGACGGTTATCGCCCCAATGGACGATCCGCATACCTCCTGTTTCCACCACGATCAGGCAATGATCCCAGGATCGCGGATTGTTCGGCGGTTCAATATCCGTGCCGTGAAACTGCTTGTGAAATTTCTTGAAGTCATAAATGGCGCAGCTTGAATCCACCGCATGCTTGTCGGCCAGCCCATAGACCGTCATATCGCCAAATTTATACATGCCAATCAGACGGTCCAACAGCACGTGAGCGTCGAGCCGATTGAGGGCATCGTGATCGAAATGGGCGTGGGTCGAGATGCCAATATCGACCGCCGTGATGGGAAAATCGCGAAAGTACCAATCCCAGGTGCGCGACGGATGATTGCGCCAGGGGTCGATCATCACGCTGACCCCTCTGGGCGAAGTAATGCGAAAGGCCGAGCTGCCATAGAACGCCAACTCGACCGGCCCGTCACGGGCCGGCGAGTTGTCGGCCTGAAGCTCGATCATCCGGTTATGGTTGGAGGTCATTTGCCAGACGTTCAGGCCGCTATCGATATCCGTCATGGCATAACCCCCACTGAGCTGGCCTCAGGCTTTGGCCGCCATGGCCTCGATCTCGATCAACATATCGGGCGAGGCGAGGCCGTCGACAACCAGCAGGGTCGAAGCCGGCAGCGTCGCATCGCCGATCACTTTCTTGCGGGCGGCGCGATAGCCATCCACGTGCCGCGGATCGGTGACAAAAACGGTGAACTTGACCAGATCCTTCTTGGCCATGCCGTTTTCCTTCAGGCAGGCAAGAATGTTGCGGAAGGCCTGTTCCGCCTGCTTGCGCGCGCCGTCCTGCAGCTGTCCCTTGCCGTTAACGCCGACCTGGCCGGCAATAACCAGCCAATCCGAGCCCGCTGGCACCTTAACGCTGTGGGTATAGGCGCCGGCAGGCTTGTGACTGGCCTTGGGATTTACGAACTGATTCATGACTGCAACCTCCCTCTATGTTTCTGTGAAATTTTTCTCTGAACACCGCATCTTACCCGACCGTGCTGTATCCGCCAGAGACAGAAACGATTTGTCCAGTGATCCAACTGGCACCAACGGAGGCGAGAAAGGCGATAGTCGGGGCGACATCATCGGGCTGGCCGATCCGCCCGCTGGGATAGTTGCGCACAATCTTGGACATATTCTTTTCCAGCCATTCCTTATCGCTATGGCCAGTTTCAACCAGGCCCAGGGCAACAAGGTTGACGGTGATACCGTCGCGGCCCAGTTCCTTGGCCAGTGATTTGGTCAGGGATATGACACCGCCGCGCGAGGCGGCTGTGATGGCCAGGTTTTTCTCGCCGACGCGGGCCGAGTCCCCAGCCAGGGAAATTATGCGGCCATTGCCCGAAGCCGCCAAATGCGCCGCCGCCGCATGACAGCAATGGATGACGCCATACAGGCCCACATCAATCTGGCTGTGCCAGTCTGACGGTGTAGAATCGATAAACCGCTGGGGCGTAACGTAACCGGCGTTGTTGACCAGAACGTCCAGGCCGCCAAAGTCCGCCACCACCTGCGCGGTCATGGCGCAAACGGCATCGTAATCGGTGACATCAGCACCATAGGCACGCGCCATGCCGCCTCTCTGTTCTATCTCGGACACCAAGGCTTGGGCCTCTGCTTCCGAGCCGCGATAGTTGATCGCCACGGCGGCGCCTTCATTGGCCAGGGTCTGCACGATTTCCCGCCCCACATCCCGCGCACCGCCCGTCACCAACGCGACCTTGCCGGCAAGTCCTAAATCCATAATCTGTCCTACTCTGGTTGCTCCGTGTTCATTGCTTCTATCAGGCGAAAGAGGCGTTCCGGCGTGGCCGGCAATTCATTGATCATGATGCCAAGGGGCGCCAAGGCGTCCGCGATCGCATTGGCCACCGCCGCAGGCGCCCCGATGGTGCCGCCTTCCCCCATGCCGCGAAAGCCGCCGATATTGTCGGGCAGTTCCGTTTCCATGTGGATGATTTCCATGGCGGGAATTTCCGCTGCCGTCGGCACCACATAATCCATCAGGCTGGCGGTCAGGATCTGTCCGCCGTCATCATGCACCACTTCCTCCATCAAGGCCGCGCCGATGCCCTGGGCAACGCCGCCCTGGACCTGGCCATCAGCAATCAGAGGGTTGATAACGCGGCCGCAATCCTCGGCAACCACATAACGTGTGACGGTCACCCGATAGGTTTCTGGATCGATTTCCACCATTGCCAGGTGACTGGCCGGCGTGCTGGTGCCGAAGTAAGGGTCGTACATGCGAGTCGCTTCCAACTCGATGCCTTCGCGCACCTCCCTCGGCAGGCGCCCCATCTCGGAGTAGACGGCGCGCGCCAACTCACGAAAGGTCAGCGCCCGGTCTGTCCCCTTGACGAAAATCCGGCCATCGGCGGCATCCATATCGCCAACGTCCACCTCCAACAAATGGGATGCGGCCTCCAACACCTTTTCCCGCACGGCCCGGGCCGACATAATCGCCGCCCCGCCCGCCAATACCGTGCTGCGGGAGGCGAAAGTGCCGGTGCCGTGGGCCACCGCGGCACTGTCGCCATGGATAACCTCAACGTCCTCCACCCGCACGCCCAGTTCCTCTGCGATGACCTGGGCCAAGGTGGTTTCCAGGCCCTGGCCATGGGATGCAATACCAAAACTGGCGGTCACGGCGCCGGTGGAATCGATCCGCAGGCTGGCGCTTTCCGTGCCCGTGTTGACCGGCATGCCCGGCGCCACGGCGATGCGCGAACCCAGGCCGGTCAGCTCGGCATAGGAAGCCAGGCCGATACCCACCCAGCGGCCCGCCGCCCGCGCCTGGGCCTGTTGTTGACGCAAGCTTTGATAATCCGCCGCCGTGGCGACGCCGTCCAGGCATTCCATGAATCCGGCCCGGTCCCAAACGATGCCCGAGGCAGATTTGTAGGGGAACTCTTCGCTGCGCACCATATTGCGCCGGCGCATTTGCAACGGGTCCAGGGACAGCCGTGCGGCCGCCATGTCGATCAGCCGTTCCATGACGAAGGTGGAGATGGGCCGGCCAACGCCGCGGTAAGCCCCGGTCGGTGTCTTTGAGGTGACAATGGCCCGGACCCGGCCACGATAGCTGGGTACTCGATAAGGCCCGGGCAGGAACGAAACCACCTGTACCGGTTCAATCGCGGCGGTCCAGGGATAAACCGAATAGGCACCCACGTCGCCGATGACTTCGGCGCGCAGGCCCAGGATCCGGCCCTCGTCATCACAGGCCAGTTCCGCCTCGACGATCTCGTCAAAGGCCTGATTGGTGCTCATCAGGTCCTCAAGGCGATCGGACAGCCATTTCACCGGCCGGCCCAATTGCCGGGCGATGATGCAAACCAGAATTTCCTCCGGATACAGCGCGGCTTTGCCGCCAAAACCGCCGCCTACGTCCGGGGCTACAACTCGCAGACGGTTGCCGGGCAGATCCAGCATCTCGACCAGGGCATCACGGACGATGCCCGGAACCTGGGTGGTGGAATGCAACGTCAGGGCGCGGCGGCCCTGGTCGTATTCGGCCAGATAGCCCCTATTCTCCATGGCAGTCGGCGTCTTGCGGTGCATCCGGAAGGTATCGCCGACGCGGACTGCCGCCGACGCCATGACCGCGTCCACGTCGCCTCGGGCAAAAGTGCGGGTAACGATAACATTGCTGCCCGCCTCTTCGTGCAGCAGCGGACTGCCGGGTTTCGCCGCCGCCACCGGGTCAATCGCATCGCCCAGGGGTTCATAGGTTATGGCGATCTGTTCCACCGCGTCTTCCGCCAGATAGCGGCTTGACGCCACCACGGCAACGACTGCCTCGCCCACATAGCGGACCTTGTCACGGGCAAGCACCGGCAATTCCGTCGCATAATAGTCCGCCATGCGCGAGGTGGCGCGGATCGGCTGCATCTTGTCGGCGATATCCACGGCGGTAATCACCGCCGCGACACCGGGCATTCGGGACGCCTCGGCACTTTCAATATCAACGATGCGGGCATGGGCATGGTCGCTCCGGCAGAACGCAACATGCAGGGTACCCGGCAAGTTCAGATCGTCGATAAAGGCGCCCCGACCAGCCAGCAGGCGCGGATCCTCGACCCGCTGTACCCGGGCGCCTATAATTTTTGGCCGCGCCTCAGCTTTCATTTCTTGCCTCTACGGCCGAACGGATCGCCTGCACCAAATGTTCGTAACCGGTGCACCGGCAGAGATTTCCCGACAGGCCCTCGCGAATTTCCGCATCCGTGGCCAGGGGGTATTTACGCAGCAGATCGATCCCGGTCATCAACATGCCCGGCGTGCAAAATCCGCACTGCAGCGCGTGATGTTCCTGAAATGCCTTTTGCAGCGGGTGCAAATCGTCAACCGTTCCCAGGCTCTCCACGGTTTCAATTTCGCCGCCATCTGCCTGGACCGCGAAACACAGGCAGGCGCGTACGCTGTCGCCATTCAGGAGCACCGTGCAGGCGCCGCAAACCCCTTGCTCGCAGCCCACATGTGTGCCGGTCAGACCCAGGCTATGGCGCAGAAAATCCGCCAGCAACAAGCGTGCTTCGACCTCATGCTCGGACGTCACGCCATTTACAGTGACGCGTATCATGGCGCCGATCCTTCTGCCCGCTGCCAGGCTGCCGTCAACGCCCGGCGTGTCAGAACACCAACCAGATGGCGGCGATAATCCGCAGAACCATGCAGATCGTCACTGGGCGAGACCTGGTCTTGCGCCGCCTTGGCCGCCGCGGCGATGCCGGACCGGCTGGTCAAAAGCGCCTCGGCAGCCGACAGGCGCAGGGGCGTGTCATGCGCGCCGATCACGACAATTCGGGCTTCGCTGACCTCTTCACCCGACAGGCTGACCGTGGCACCCACGGCGGCCAGTGCGAAATCGCCGGAGCGCCGGGCAAATTCTTCAAAGCCCCAGCCCGTCCGGGGCGGCAGCGCAGGCAATGTGATCTCTGTCAGGATCTCATCCTCAGCCAGGATGGTGCTCAAGGCGCTGGCAAAGAAATCCGTTGCCGCGATGGTGCGCTGCGTGGTTTTCAGTTGTGCGTTCAGCAATAGCGCCAGACCGGGCAATTCCGCCGCGGGGTCGCCATGGCACAGACTGCCGCCGATGGTGCCGCGATTGCGAATGGCCAAGTGCGCCACATGGTTCATGGCAGCGCTCAGCACGGGAAAATCCGTCTGCACCAAGGCCGAGGTTTCCAAGGTGTAATGCCGGGTCAGGGCGCCGATACGCAAGCCGCCATCACCGTCCCCCTCGACGAAATCCAGGCCCGGGATGCGGGTAATATCGACCAGAATTGACGGCGCCAGCAGGCGAAAATTCAACATGGGCACCAGGCTCTGCCCGCCGGCAAGAACCTTTGCCTCATCATCGGCCAGGGCGGCGACCGCCTGCTCCAGCGACGTGGCGGCAAGATATTCAAAGGCCGGCGGCTTCACCGTTTAGAGGCCCCGGAACTTGGCCTTGCGTTTGCCGTGGAAGGCTTCAACGCCCTCCTTGAAATCCTCCGACATCCGCAAACGGCCATAGGCGTTGCCTTCAATTTCTATGCCGGCCTCGACAGTGGTGTTCTGGGCCGCGTTCAACACGCCCTTGATGGTGCGCTGGGCCAGGGGCGAGAACTCGCGCAGTTCGTCCACAAAGGCATCTACGGTTTCTTCCAGCTTTTCGTCCGGAACGCAGTCCAGGACTATGCCCCAATCCTTGGCCTCGGCGCCCGATACCCGGCGCGACCGGAAGGTCATGTCCTTGGTGCGTTGAATGCCGATCATATGCAACAGACGGATCGACCCGCCCGAACCGGGGATCTGGCCGATCCGCTGTTCCGGCAAGGCAAACTGTGTGGTTTCCGAACAGATACGGAAATCACAGGCCAGGGGCAGTTCGAAGCCGACACCAAAGCTGTAGCCGCGAATTTGCGCCACCACCGGTTTGTGGCAGCGCGCCGGCGCGGCGATGTTGTCGGCCAGTTCGGAGACATGCTCCGGTGAGGCGGCCAGAAAGCCGGCGATGTTGCCGCCGGAAGAGAAATGCTTGCCCTCGGCCCGCAGGACGATCACCCGCACCCGGTCGTCATGGTCCAGTTCTTCGAACACCAGGCGCAACTGGTCGCGCTGGGCTATCTCGATGACGTTCAGGGGCGGGCGGTCGAGAATGATGTCGGCCCGTTCCCGCTCCGGATAGATTTCCACCCGGAACCCGTCGAGATTCTCCAACAATTTGCCCCGCTGGCTTTCAAAGGACGTGGACATTCCTAGCTTACTCCCTGACAACGTATCTGATTGCTTACGCTTCTATGGTGTATTCGCCACTTACCAACATGCGGCGAAGAATTTTGCCGACCGGCGATTTCGGCACCTCCCGGATAAAGACATAACTTCGCGGCCGTTTAAAGGCGGGTAAATCGGATTCCAGACACCAGGCATCCAGAGCCTCGCCATCGACGTCTCCTCGGCGCACGATAAATGCCGTGACAACCTGTCCCCAGCGGGGATCGGGCAGGCCCACCACCGCGACCTCGCCGACGCCGTCGTGCAGGGACAGCACGCTTTCAATTTCGACGGGCAGGATGTTTTCGCCGCCCGAAATGATCATGTCGTCGACCCGGCCGGTAACGAAAATATCGCCGTCGCTGTCCCGATAGCCAATATCGCCGGTATAGTACCAACCGTCCCGCAACGACTTCCCGTCGGCATCGGGACGCTTCCAATAGCCTTCAAAAGACTCGTCGCCGTCCAACGCGGCGATGATCTGCCCCTCTTCCGATCCTTGCACCAGATCGTCTGGGCCGCAGGCATCCAGTTTGACGATGCGGATTTCCTGATTGAGACCCGCCTTGCCGGCGGAACCGGGCTTGGCCGCCGCGTTCGGTTCGATGGTGAAGGTATAGATTTCCGAGGAACCGTAATGGTTGACGAACAGTTCCGGTTTGAAAGCGGCATCCAACTCCTGCAGCAGACCGTCGGTCATGGCCTGTCCGGCAAAGCCAAGTTTACGCACCGAAGATGTATCGATACCGGCAAAGAAGGGCGAGGCCAATAGATCGTGATACAGGGTGGGCACCAGATACAGATTGGTAACGCGGTGTTCGACGATCAGGGACAACGCCTCCCTGGGATCAAACCGGTGCTGGCAAACGAAATGCCCGTTTACCAGGACCGAGGCCAGCAGGGATCTGACACCCATGGTGTGATACAGGGGCATGACACCCAAGGTGACTTCACCACGGGCATATTGGTTCTGCGCCACATGGGCCATGGCCGAGGCGCGTTCGACACCCTGACGGCGCGGCACCCCCTTGCCCCGGCCCGTGGTACCGGACGTGTAAAGCATCACCGAAAAGTCCCGCACCGTGGCACGGGAGGCCGCTGCCGCCGGAGACCCGGCGATCAGATCGTCCCAATCGCGGTCAACATCTATGCCGATGATCCCGGCGGCAAAAGGCGCGGCGACGACCATGGCCGCGGTGGCGGCCTCGAAGACAAGGCCCTTGGCGTCGGCGTCGTTGAGGACATAATCCAGTTCTTCACCGCTGGCCCGCCAGTTCAACGGCGTAATCACCAGGCCGGCGATCTGCGCCGCCATATGCAAGGTTGCCGCCTCGTAGCGGTTTTGCAGCACCGTCACCAAGTGATCACCCCGGCTCAGGCCAAGGCGATCCAGGCCCGCGACCAGGCGTAGAATATCGTCCTGCCAGGCGCGGTAGGTCAGAACCCTGTCGCCGTCCGAAATCGCCACGGCCTCGGGCATGCGCATGACGCTGGCCAACAGCGTTCTACCCAGATCAAACATTTCTAGTTTCTTCCAAATACATCCAGGGCCGCCTGGACGATGCCATGATAGCCGGTGCAGCGGCAAATATGGCCGGAAAGCACGTCCCGAATGCGCGCTTCGTCCGCTTCCGGTTCTTCATCATAAAGCTGGCTCAGGGACATCAGAATGCCGGGCGTGCAAAAACCGCATTGCAGGCCGTGATGCTTACGCATGGCCGCCTGCAACGGGTTCAGCCCGTCTGCACCGGCCAGGCCTTCGACGGTCGTGACCGCCCTGCCCTCGACCTGGACGGCATACAACAAACACGAGCGCACCGCCTTGCCATCGATACGGACGGTACAGGCCCCGCACGAGCCATGTTCACAGCCCACATGGGTGCCAGAGGCGCCAAGAGTCTGACGCAGAAAATCGCTCAACAACAACCGTGGCTCCGCCTCCCCCTCGACGGCGCGTCCGTTCAGGCTGAATGTCACCGAATGGCGCTTGCCCGCCTCAAGATAACGCATCGCCGACCTCCTCAATGACCCGTTTACCGATCCGCCGGACCAAATGCCGGCGATACCGCGCCGTGGCATGCTGGTCGTCCACGCCACCCAGGGCCCAGGCGAAGTCGTTCAGGGCGTCATCGCTCAACGGCCAACTCAGATCGATGACGCCGGGTACGTCGGCAACGCCACCAACGCCCAGGCGAACGCCACTTTTATCCCCCACGGCGGCGGCGGCAACGATGGCGAAATCCCCATGGCGCTGGGCCACTTCTTGAAAAGCGGACGCAGTGCCGGTCCGGGCCAATGGAAAACGGGCCGCGATGATCATCTCATCCGCCGCGGCCGCCGTGGTCATCATGCCGGTCTGGAACACCGCCGCGTCCAGCACCCGCCGGCCGCGCTGGCTGCGCAGCACCACCTCCCCCGGCAACAGGGCCAGCGCCAGGGGCAGCTCTGAACTCGGATCGGCATGGGCCAGGGAACCGCAGACAGTGCCGCGCTGCCGGGTCTGGTAATGCCCGATCCAGGGCAGCATTCGTGCCAGCAACGGTTGCCTGTTCGCCAGTTCAGGCCAGCGCAAAAGCTCGTCCTGGGTGACGGCGGCGCCCACTTCGATAGCGCCGTCGACAACGGCAATCGATTTCAATTCCCGCAGGCCGGCGATATCAATCAGGATGTCCGGCGTTGCCAGCCGCATATTCATCATGGCGCCCAGGGATTGTCCGCCGGCGCAGATCCGGGCCCCGGCGCCCCGCTCCGCCAGCAAGGCCAGGGCCTCGTCGACGTTGTCCGGACGGGCATAGTCAAAAGCGGCCGGCTTCATCGGGCTAACCCCAGCCAGGCCAGCAGGCGCGCAAATAATGTCGCCGCGGGCCCCTCTCCATTCCCGTCTTGCGCCGCCGCGCCGGTGCTTTGGCTAACCAGGCGTTTGAAGAACTGGCTGATCAGGGCGCGCGCCGCACCATCCATCATGCGCCCGCCCACCGCCGCCACCTTGCCGGAAATTCGGACGCTATAGATGTATTCGACCCGCGTGCCCGCGCCGGTTTCATGCAAGGTTACCCGGCCTTCGCCTTGCGATGTTCCCAGCGGCCCCGTCGCCCCGCCGACCAGACGCAAGGCATGGGGCGGGTCCAGATCCTGCAAGGCAACCGTAGCCACGAAGCGTCCCTTCACCGGTCCCACGCCCAGGGTCACGTCGGCCCGGTAGGCGTTCTCACCGGTCATGGTCAAGGCATGGCAACCGGGGATAACGGCGGCCAGTTTCCCTTCATCCAACAAAATAGACCAAACCGCATCAGGCGCGGCCGGGACGATTGTACTGCCCCGCCCCTGCAAGGCATGGCCTTCGCCGCCGTCAAGCAGGTTTTCCGCGGCCGTGGCCGGGACCGGGATTGAGGCCGTTGCCGCCGGTTCGTCCCCGAGCATCAATGCAGCCAGGCGGGAGCGGGTCAGTGGCAAACTGGTCACCTCCTGCCCCAGCGCGTCCGACACGGCGTTGGCGATACAGACCGGGGTCGACATACAATTGCCTTCGCCCAAACCCTTGGCGCCCAGCGGCGTGAAGGGCGAAGGCGATTGATCATGCAGGATGGTCAGCCTGGGGATTTCCATGACCGTAGGGGCGAGATAGTCCGCCAGGGTGCCCATCTGAAAACCGCCGTCCGAGGCGTAGGCCAGTTCCTCCAACAGGGCCGCGCCCAGACCTTGGGCAAAGCCGCCCCGGATCTGTCCGTTCGCCAGCATGGGGTTCAAAAGCCGGCCCGCGTCATGCATGGTGACGTACTTATCGATCCGCACCGCGAAAGTGTCCGGGTCGATCTCGACGCCGCAATAATCGAAAATGAAGCCATAAGCACCCGAAGAATTGATGCGATCGCCTTCGTCGGGTTCCGTCAATTCCGGCATGTTCCAGAACGCGGTTTCCCGCAGTCCGGCTCCAGCCCCGTCGGGTATGGACAGTGGCGACCAATGGGCCTTGGCGGCCGAGCGGCCCAGAGGCAACGAATTATCCGGATTGCCCTGGGCAAATATGCGGCCGCCGCCATAGCGGACCTGCTCGGGCGGCACATTCAAGTCCGCCGCCGCGATCAAGCTTAGCCGTTCGCGTA
>JAJFGG010000009.1 GCA_021776235.1 Alphaproteobacteria bacterium
GGGACGGAGGTATCCGTTGCGGGACTGCGGGCCGGCTTTGCAGAAATCTACCAGGGCATTTACGGCCACCACCCACCCGATGTGCCCCTGGAAGTGGTGGGGTTGCGGGCGCGGGTCCTGAATCCGCGGGCCCAACTTGAAATCACGGCGCCGGCCGGGGCCGGCCCCGAAAGCAGTGAAACGGCGCTGAAGGGCCGGCGCGCGGTCTATTTCGAGGCCGCCGGCGGCTATGTCGACACGGCGGTCTATGACCGCTACCGATTGCCGCCGGGCACCATGATCGCCGGGCCGGCCGTTATTGAAGAGCGTGAAACCAGCATCGTTACCGGCCCTGATACCGAATTCCATCTGGATCCCGCCGCCAACATTATTATCGACTTCAAGGAATAAGTCCGTGGAGACACTTGATCCCATTACCGTCGAAGTTCTATGGACCCGCCTGATTTCGGTCATTGATGAAGCCGCGTTGGCCCTGCACCGCACGTCGTTCTCGACTGTTGTGCGCGAATCCCATGACTACACCTGCATGGTGCTGGCACCCGACGGTCAAGCGGTAGCCCAGGCGACCCGCTCCATCCCCTCGTTTATCGGCACGCTGCCCATGTCAGTTCGCGCTTTTTTGCGCAAATTCCCGGCCGAAACCCTGCGCCCCGGCGATGTGATCATCTCAAATGATCCATGGATCGGCACCGGTCACTTGCCGGATCTAACCCTTGCCGCGCCCATATTCCACGCTGATAGGCTGGTCGGTTTCGCGGGCTCCATTGCACATATGGCAGACATCGGCGGACGCCGGCGGGCGCCCGACAACAAGGATATTTACGAAGAAGGCTTGCAGATCCCGATCCTGAAGCTGTACGAGGCCGGGCGCCGCAATGAGACCCTGTATGAAATCGTTCGCCAGAATGTTCGGGTGCCTGACGAGGTCAGTGGTGATATCCATGCCATGGTTGGAGCCTGCCAGCGCATGAGCACCGGCGTCGCCGGTCTATTGGCTGAATACGACATGGCGGATATGTGGGGCCTGGCCAACCGGATTATCGATTTGAGCCAGGCTGCGATGCAGCGGGCCATCGCCCAGATTCCGGACGGCACTTATACTTCTCTGACGAAGATCGACTCCTTTGACAGCCTGTTGCCGCTCGAAATGCATTGCCGGATCGAAATCCAGGGCACTGAACTTACGGTCGATTTTGCCGGCAGTTCGCCGCAGAATCCATCGCCCCTGAACTCGGTCCTCGGCTACACCCAGGCTTATTCGACCTACGCCCTGAAGTGCGTGTTGTTGCCCGAGGTGCCGAATAACGAGGGCAATTCCCGGCCCATTACCATCAGTGCACCGGAGGGGTCTTTCCTCAACCCGAAGTATCCTGCAGCGGTGGAGGCCAGGGCGACGGTCGGGCATTATTGCACCTCGGCCGTCTTCAACACCCTGGCCAAGGCCTTGCCCGACCGGGTGCCAGCGGAGAGCGGCGTGCCCCTGCACGGTTTCGCCATGTCCGGCTGGAACGATGAACGGCCGTTCTCAACCATCTTCTTTTTCAACGGCGGCCTGGGCGCGCGCCCCGACCAGGACGGTATTTCGACCCTCAGTTTCCCCACCAATGTATCGACGACGCCGGTGGAAGTGCTGGAACGCGGCGTGCCAGTGCGCCTTCTGGACAAGTCTTTTCTGCCGGGCTCGGGCGGAAGCGGCAGGTTTCGCGGCGGACTGGGCCAACGGGTCGCACTGGAAATAACAAGCCCCCGTCCCGTGACCTTGGTTGTGCTGTCGCAACGCCTGAATTTTCCGGCCCTGGGCCGTCTGGGCGGCGAGACGGGCAGCCTGGAACGTATCCTGCTCAATGGTCAGGAGGTCGAGGGCGGCACGCCGTTCCGGCTCAACAAGGGCGATGTCATAATTCTCGAACTGCCGGGCGGCGGCGGCTTCGGGCCGGTCCGTGAGCGGACGCCGGCGTTGCGTGAATTGGACCGCAGGGACGGTCTGGTATAGGAACTTCAATACGGCTGCAGGCGGCAAGAAAATGGGCGGCCGAAGCCGCCCATTTCCAGGTCCATGGCCACGGCTTTAATCGAGACCGACTTTCTTGCGGTGGTCGGCCCAGTATTTCGGCCAGGCCTCGGCAACCTTGATTTTGTTTTTCTTCTTTTTTTCCTCGGCGCGCCAGGCGTTGAAAGCATCCGTGGCGTTGTCCCACTCTTCGATGACCTTGGCATGACGGGCCAGGCGTGTCTGGTTCCAGGCCTCGGCTTCCGCCGACCAGGCACCTTTCTCTTTCAGATATTTGACCGAGCCCGGGTGCCAGGCAACGTCAGCCGGGGTTTTACCCGCCAGCTTGATGGCCCAGTTCTTGGTCGTGGCGTTGACATCCTTGTAAAGATCGAAGGCCTCATCCATCGCCTTGGCGACTTCGTAGACTTCTGCCTCACTGCGGTCGGCGTAGGTCACCATCATGGGATAGCGGAACTCAATGACGTTAACCGGCTTGCCTTTTTCCATGCCCGCGCCGTCGTCGATGGCCAGCGGCGCATACATCGGTGCGATCTTTTGCACCCGCTCCCAGCCCGCCTTGTCAGCTGGATCGAATTGCACCCAGTCGATACCATCCGGCGAGGATTCTAGCTCACGGGTGATACCCGAATATGGCGACATCAAAAAACCATCGATCTTGCCGGTCAGGCGCGCGCCCTTCATTACGCCGTAGCCGCCGAACCAGACCGCGGTGATGTCGTCGCGGGATAAACCCGCATAGGCCAATAGCGCATCGGTCTTGACGTTAACGGATGGATTGCCCTTGACGTAGCCAAGACGAATGCCTTTGAGATTATGGCCGTCGGCGAATTTCGAGCCTTTTGGCACGGTAATACCCGTGGCGGTGGGCGGCGCCAGGACAATACGAAGGTCCTGCGGACCCCATTGGGTTACAGCAAAATCGTAGGTCCCTTCCGAGGCGAAATAGGTCTCTGTCGCCAGAAAGCCGTAATGGGCCTTGCGCTGGGTGACCGGCAGCAGCCGGCCAATGCCCGTGCCCGATGGTACGATGCGAATGCGGGTACCATATTTTTTCTTGAACGCGTTGGCCACCGCCGATGCCTGGGCGAATCCGGCGCTGCCGAAATCGTACGAGGTCCAGATCATGGTTTTCGGCACGCTGCCCGCATAGGCACCGCTGGTGGCCAGCAGAGCCGCCATCGCGGCGCCGCCTGCAAACCGCCACATGTGTTTGGTTAGTTTCATTGTAGTGTCCTCCCTTATTTTCTTTGCTAGGTATGCTTCTTGGATAAGTCTCATGGAAATCATAGTATCGCCGCAAATCCCCCGGCGCCACTTCCTCTTTAATCCGTCACGCTACGTGCTCAATTCTCATGCCGCGACGCTTTTCCGTTGGAACAAGGCAATGGCGTAACAAGCCACGACCAGCGCGACCCCGGCGCCTTTGGAAACGAGATCCGGATACAGCAGACACCCCGCCGCCACAAGCAAGGGGATGCGGACCGACCAGCCAATTACGCCCACCTTGTTCAGATAGCCTTCGAAACAGGCCGCCATCAACCAGACCGCGACAAGCGCCGTGCTCACCATGATGATGATATCGTCCCATTCGCCCCGAAGAATGAGCGCCGGGTTCAGCACGAAAATGAACGGCAGGATGAAATTGATCAGCCCAAGACGCATGGAGCGCATGCCAATGGCCATGGTGTCGGCTTTCGCGATGATCGACGCGGCTACCGCCGCCAGAGCCACGGGCGGCGTGATATACGACAACATGCCCCAATAAAGGATGAACAGGTGAGATGCGATCGGATCGAGGCCGGCATCAATCAAGGCCGGACCCAGGACGATGGCCAGGAAGATATAGCAGGCGCTCACAGTCATGCCCATGCCAAGCAGGAACGAGGTCACCGCCCCCATGGCCAGCAACAGATAAAGATTGTTGCCCGCGATCTGCAGCAGTTCCCGGGAAAACGCGCCGCCCACGCCCGTGAACGCCAGCGATCCGACGATCATGCCGACGCCCGCCAGGATCGCGATGATGTTCGAGATGATCTTCGTCGAATCGACGACCAGTTCCCGGAAGGTGGTCAAGTTGAACCGCTTGTCACCCCTTCGGAATACGAACGAGCAAAAGATTAGAATTCCCGCTGCATAGTAAGGGGCATAAAGATCCAGCCGCAGCCAGACCAGCATGTAGACCAGGGCGACCAGGCTAAAGATGTAATACCAGCCGCTCTTGAAGGTCGCCCACAGGTTCGGGATATCCGCGTCATCCATGCCCTTCAGATTATTGACGGCGGCATAACCATCTACCTGCAGCAGTAACGCAACATAAAAAATAACCGCCGGCACGACGGCGGCGATCATAACGGTGGAATAGGGAACGTTCAGGAATTCCGCCATGAGGAAGGCCACCGCGCCCATCACCGGCGGCATCAAGGCACCGCCGGTCGAGGCGCAGGATTCTACCGCGCCGGCGTAGACGGACGGATAGCCAACCCGCTTCATTGTCGGGATGGTCAGTTTTCCGGTGGTCACCACGTTCGAAATGACGCTGCCGCTTAACGACCCGAAGAAACCGCTGGACAGGATCGCCACTTTGGCCGGGCCGCCGCGGCTGCGCCCCATCAATGCGGAAGCGAAATTCATGAAAAAATCGCCGCCCCCCGTCACCACAAGAGCCGAGCCGAAAATCAGAAAGCCAATGAGCAAATTACCAGCCACCCGCATGGGCACGCCGATAATGCTCTCAAATCCCATGGCGTGCGCCCGCACCAGTTCCAATGGCTCTTTCGAAAAACCCCAAAGGAAGCCCGGTGCGATATCGGTCCACAATGGAAACAGGAAGAACATGGTGGCAATGATGAACAGGGCGCCGCCACCGGCACGGCGAACCCCTTCCAAGGCCAGGAAACAGATCGCCGCCGCCGCAGCGGTGGGCAAGGCCGGGGCCACGATATCCCAACCCTGTTCGACCATTTCGCCGCCGTGATAGGACAAATAGATCGCCGCGGTGAGGGTCAACAAACTCAATACCCAGTCATAGAAGGGCACATGGTGACGGTCGGCATTGCGGGCGGGGAAGATAAGGAACGCCAGGGGCAGGAAAATGGCGATCAGCAGGTAATAGTATGCGTTATCAACAAGAACGTAACCAAACGCATCCCAACTGAAGGTTTGGTTCATTGCGACGAGAATGCCAAATGCGCCATAAAACAGCGCGATCCAATATACCACACCGGACAACCGGTCGGTTCTCACCTCGTCTGCCAGCGCCTCGAGTTTGGCGTCGTCGGCGTCGCTAAGTTCGCTGATTTTACTCATCTCACGCGTCCCCCCAAGAACGGCGGCTCCGTTTTGAAGGAGCCTTGTCCGTCGCACGTATCCTATCTTTTCATCGCTTTGTCCCGGAAGAATTCCGAGCAAGACGAGCGGATTATCTGGCGCGCGAAACTGGCCACCCCGCCATCCGTCCACGATATCCAAAACTACGGCACAATTCACGGCCATTTTTCGCTGATCTGTGCCAGACGGTCAGGATACTCACGTACTCACGGCGATGGTAATCAAGTTTCGCTTCACTAGGAACGCTTTTCCAACCTGGGTCAATGGCGACGAATTGCCGTCAACGCCATCCACCTCTCGAACACCTGTCCCAATGAATCATCGTTCGAGCTCGCCGTCGCCCGCCTTAAACCAGAACGCAGCAGATCGCAAATTTGCTAAATACAGCGCCAAGCTATCGTCGGCGCGCCACCACCCCTGTACAAACTCCGATCATCAAGAAATGGTCACCGTCTTCAAGCGCAATGGCCGATCCAAAACGGTGGTCAAATCGTCGTGCCGGCAATCCAACCCACAAAATCTAAAGCCGAGACCGAAATCCCGCATCCATACCTGGTTCTGCGGGCGGGTCATGGTCGGTGCAATTTTCCTATTCTGAAGAGTCTAGGCACAGCTAGACCAAATGGGTCTAGGAGCCGGGTACCGTGGTGTGGGCCAGCCGGGTGGTGTCGAAATTGGGCAGGTCCAGTTCGTCGGGCACGCCGGGGATAAATTTGAGCGCGGAGAATTCGTATGCCAGCCCGGTCACTTCGACCGTAACCAGTGGCGTTACGGATTCGCCCGTGCCGGTGATATCCAGGCCGCTGTCAGAATATGTCACGATCACATTGGCGCCGGTAATACGTGGTGAAATTGCCTGCATGGCGGTGACAATGGCATCAAAGGAGGCTGAATTGTCGACCGAGCCGTCGCTGCATGACACACTGCCAGACCCAGTGCAGGTAATTGGCGTATTTTCCAAGTCCGCCAGATCGATAATGGCGTCCTCGATCAAAGCCGTGCGCAAGCCGCGCCGCGTAGCTTCGCTGACCTTATGGTAGTCAAACATGATCAGGCCCACTTCCAGGGCGCCCAGGGTAAGTAACAGCAACGTCGGCATGATCAAGGCGAACTCGGTCGCCGCAGTGCCCCGCCGGCAGCACCGCCAAAATCCGATGATTTTGGCCAATTTGAATGTCTTGTCGGCGCTCAAGGATCAATCCCCCACAAAGGCCTGTTCGTGGGCCGCGTTCATGGTAATCGTGTTGAAGCCATAGGTTTGCAGGAAGCCACTGAAATATGCCTCGTAGGGCACGCTTGCCACCAATCTGATAACTTTGAAATCGGTGCCACCAGAGCTAAAGGTCGATGTAGCCACGGACAAATCGGCATCAGCATGAGACCATCCGGGAATGATGAATTCACCGGAACCATCGGTGGTGCCAGTTTTCACAAGATTATTGATCGTTGTCTGCAGGCTGTTGGGTATCGGAAGGCTGGAACGGGCCGCCAGCATGGCGCCCACCCGCAGGCTTTTGGTTAGGTCGTTGGATTGGTTGAGGAAGTAGCCAAAATCGAAAATTCCCACCATCACCAACGCCAGTAACGGTGCAAGCAAGGCGAACTCCACCGCCGCCACCGCGCGGCGGCAGTCGAAGGCGGCTTTGGCGCCGCCAAATGCGCTATTCAGAAAGTTGGACATTGACATGCACGTCATCGGAATATTGCTGCAAAAGGGGGCCGATGATTTCCGTATAGGTCGCCGCCTGGGTGCTCGCGACCTCCTCCGTGAGGAAGACTTCGACATAACGGCCAAAAGTGGGGTAAGTGCCGCTGCCTTGCACACCCAGAGCTGTACAGTTCAACACGGCAATTTTCAGGACGCGGCGCTTAAGGTCGCTCGACGGCGAGGACGAGGGTACGCCTGAGGCCGGGATGGAAGCAGCAGCCGGCGTCACGGTGCCATAACCCGACGGTAGGCTGATGTCAGTCGTGGGGTAGATGGTTTTGTTTTCATTGCGGTAAAAGGTCTCGCCCAACTCATAGAGATAGACCTGATAACGGGTGTAATCGGCCAGATCCGAGGGTTGGCCCTCGCTGGGATGGTTGGTCGTCCAGTAGGAAACCGGATCCCAATCACCGTTGCCAATAATGGTGCTGCCTGACATATCGGAATCGCGACCATAACTCACAATATTCTTGGCTGGATTTTTAGGGTTCTTGTTGCCTGCGTCCATGCGCGCGTTGATGCCGTTCCTGGACTGCTGGGTCTGAACGCCAGGCGAGGTGGTCACTTCGGAGGTGTAGCAGAGACCTGGATCATTGGCCAAAGCGTTGCCGACGTTGGAGGCACCGCAATTGCCAGATGAAGGACACAGCAAGCCGAAATTGCCCGGCGCCAATGAACCACCGCCAGGTCCGGCCCTTGTAAGCAATTGCCGGCCCGCGTTATCAGCGTCCAGCAGATCGTCGGCCGGATCGCCGCCTTCAGATGGATTGCAGGCCATATAGGGTGGTGCAGCGCAGGTGATAATTGAAATGGCAGCCCGCGCGGTCGCTTCAAGGGTGAACTGCTCAGCTATACCGCCTGAAGAAATAGTTTTTAGAACAGGGGCCAAAAAAATTCCAATTGTGCGCGGAGCCAGGATAACTCTCACAGAGACCGCTTCGCTGCCCACGGCGGTGAGCACCGGCGTTGGATCGGTGCCATCATAAAATGTGATTGACTGCACCGTGAAGGCGCCGCTGATATCGGACAGATTGGTGCTGTTGGATATGGCACTGGAGGCCGCTGCCGTACCCCGTGTAACAGCATCTGTTTGGCCGTCCAGTTGCGCCGCCGCGGAAAGAGCGGCGGCATCGGCGGCGTTCTGCATTTGCGACCGCAACACCACGACGCGACCGATATCCAGCGCCAACACGCCGCCCGACAGGGCCAAGGTTCCGGCGAAAGCCACGTAGATCGCCGTTGCGCCGCGCTGGTCCCGCGCGAAGCCCAGGATGGCGACGCGGATCCCCGCCCAAAAAAGCGAAGAGACCTTGTGCCAGGAATTATTGTGCCCGTTGGTCATTGCATGCTTTCTCAAGTATTAATAAACATAAAATAGAAAAAATGAAACAATTCACAAAATATAATATTGCATCTATTTCATTTTACTCTGTGACATGCATCATACTGAATAAGTAAATATCAATTTTAATTTAATTCTTACATTCATTAACGCAAAATGGTTAATTTATTACGACTATTAACATTGAAATATGTATTGTAGCGCCACCTAATTTTTGAAAAGATAGTGTAATCTCGCTGGTCGCTCTCTGAAATCCATGGTGCGGGGTCACAGCAGCACGTCCCAATTGGCCGACCAAGGCGAATGACCATGATTGAGTATTTCGGACTTGATGTTTCAAAGGAAGAGACCAGTTTTTGCGTGATGGACGGGGGTGGCAGGATTTTGGCGCGAGGCAACGCTTTGAGCGATCAGCAGTCATTGTTCAGGGCCCTGCGCAAGGACATGCCTTGCCCGGAGCGGATTGCGCTTGAGACGGGGACCATTTCGAACTGGCTGGCGGGAGGACTTCGTGCACATGACCTGCCCATGGATGTGATCGATGCGCGCCAGGCGCATGCGGTTATGAAACTTCAGCACAACAAGACGGACGCCGATGACGCCGACGTCCGTGAATTCGTCTAATACCAGGGCTCATTGATTATGACCCCTGGCATAAATGTTCGCAAATCCGGAACGATCCAAAATGTTTGCAATTAATGCAACAGACGGTGTCTGGACGATGAATCTTACAAAAGCCAAGTGTCGCATTTGGTTTGGCAACCCAGTACTCATAATAAAAAAAATATTTCAATGTCGGATCGTCTAATTTCTTAAATTTATTAGGGATAACGGCTCTGTGGAACTAAAGGTGACAGCGATCACTTGCAAATAATCTTGGCATTTGCATTTATCTATAGGTCGCCACCAGGCAATCACCTTCCGGCTATAAACCCTTTTGGTTGTTTCTGTATATTGGACCACCGGAACTGGAATGGAGAGCAGGACGCGATGGTTGGACCTTGGCTAAAATTTCAAGGGCAGGCACAGTGATTCGACCCCGCGGCAACGACGTTGGCAACGGCCTAGGTCAGGCTGCACAGGAGCTTGGCTCTCGAGTCAGAAAAAGTTCGGCGAACCTGGTCCGCCGTTGGCGGGCCGCGACCGCCGGACGCTGGAAAAGCGGTGTCACGGCAATCGAAACCGCGTTGGTCCTGCCACCGTTCCTACTGCTCAGCTTCGGCATCATCGAAGTTTCGATCCTGTTCCTGGCGGCCAGCGCGATTGAGGGCCAGGTGGCCGTTGCGGCGCGCCAAATTCGCACGGGCAGCATTCAAACCGGCGGCGATCCGATCGGCGATTTCCAGCAATTGCTGTGTGGCGGCACGACTTTTATCAATTGCAGCAACCTGATCATCGACGTGCGCAACTTTACGTCTTTTTCCAACGTCACCTATCCAAGTTACTTCAACGAAGATGGCGAACCGGAAAGCAATACTTTCGATCCCGGCGGGGCCGGCGATACGGTGCTGGTCAGGGTGGCCTATAAATGGAAAATTCTGACACCCTTTCTTACCCCGTACCTCGGCGATGGGGGTGGCGAGACGAAACTGTTGCACGCGGCGGCGGTGTTTCGCACCGAGCCCTATGACGGACCGATCAATTGATCGCCCTGCTGCAGTCATATATCCGCTGCCGCCGCGGTATCGCGGCGATGGAGTTCGCCCTGATACTGCCGCTTGGGGTGTTGTTGTTGCTGGGGATCTCGGAACTGGGCACGGCCCTGCTGATCGATCGAAAGGTTACCCGCGCGACGCACATTGGCGCCGATCTGGTGGCGCAAGAAACGGTGATGGACGCGGACAAAGTCGCCGACCTATTCACCGCCATGGAGGCGATCCTCGAGCCTTTTCCCGCCAACGCGCATTTGCGCATCACCTCTGTTTGGCTGAACCCGGCTACCAATGCAACTGAAGTCGATTGGAGCGAGGCCCGCAACGGCGCCGCTGATAGCGGTGACTATGCATTGCCGACAGGTTTAATCGTGCGGGACGGCGGCAGTGTGATCGTCGCTCATATCATCTACGGCTACACGCCCGTGTACGACGATTTTATCCTCGGGAATATTTCGCTTGAAGACAAGGCTTACCTGAAGCCGCGCCGTACCATCAAGGTGGTGGGGCCATGAACGGGAAATTTCCAGGCGGGCGTGGCATGGCGGCGAACTTGTTGGGCCTTTGGCGGCTATTTTCGGCGCCGCTGGACCGCCTTGCCGGGGACCGGAAAGGCGTCATCGCGGTGTTTTTTGCGCTGGCCCTGATCCCGATGCTAATGGCCGGCGGCGCCGCCGTCGATATTTCCCGCGCCTACATCGTAAAGCAGCGTCTGGGCGCGGCGCTGGATGCCGCCGCCCTGGCCGTTGGGTCGGCCACTGGCTTGTCCGACGCCGAACTGAACACCCTGATGCTCAACTATTTCAATGCCAACTACCCGGCGGCGGAAATCGGTGTCGCGGCGACGCCGGTTTTAACCATCGTCGACAGCACGATTACAATTACCGCAACCGCCGACGTCGACACACTGCTGTTGCGCATAGCCCAGGTTGACAGCATCACGGTCGCGGCCACGACAACAATCATCCGCGAGACCACGGGCCTGGAAGTGGTTCTGGTGCTCGATAATACGGGATCAATGTCCGGTTCCAAGTTAAGGTCGCTAAAAGACGCATCGGAAACCTTCATCGATATCCTGTTTGGCGACGAGACCGAACCGGAATTGCTGAAGGTCGGCATCGTACCGTTTACGGGCGCGGTCAACGTGGGCACCAATACCCTCTTCCGCGATACCTTTACGACGGTAACGCCGGTCGATGCCGAATACGCACCCGATCGATGGCGCGGCTGCGTGACGGCGCGGACCCATCCTTACGATACCACCGATGACAGCCAGCTTGATCCGCCTCTGGGCGGCGGCAAATGGAGACGCTATCTGTGGCCGGAGCACGTCTTCCGCAATCGCTGGAGCCGGTTGAGATCGAACCTATCGAATCATGCATTCTTCGGCCCCAACAAACAGTGCCCGGTACAGCTCTTGCCCCTGACGAATGTCAAACAGGACATCCTGGCCAAGATCGGCGACATGATCGCCAACGGCGTTACCCACATCAACCTCGGCGCAGTCTGGGGCTGGCGGGTGCTATCGCCCGGCGAACCCTACACAAATGGCGTGGCTTTTGATAACGAGGAATACAACAAGGCAATCGTGATCATGACCGACGGCGCGAATTTCATATCATCGCGAAGTGGCGATTATTCCGGTTATGGGCCCCTGTCCGCCGGCAACCTTGGCACCACCAGCCGGTCAGCCGCGGAAAACGAACTTGACCGGCGCCTGGGAGTCGTCTGCACGAACATCAAGGCCACGGGCATCCTGGTCTACACCATCACCTTCCAGGTCAATTCTACATCCATACAGAATTTGATGCGCGGCTGTGCCAGCGACAGCAGCAAGTATTTCAACTCCCCATCCGGTTCGGAACTGGAAAGCGCGTTCCGGGCCATTGGCGCCGAACTGAGCAACCTCAGGATTGGAGGATAGTCAGCGCTCGTTGCTATCAGATTTGATTTCGCCGCGTCGACCAGATGAAGCCGTCATACCAAAAGTGCATGAGGGACACGACGAGGAAGGCGCTGAACAGCCAGTCATTGCGGCCGTTGTAGAGTCCAGCGACCAGGCCATAGGCGAGGCCCGTACCGAGTAAAAGGGTCAGCGCCAGTGGCGCCGCCCGTGGGCGGCCCTCGCGACCGACCGCGCGGATCAGGTTGCCCTGCTCGGACCACCAGATAATGGCGAAATACTGCAAAGCATGGAAAAAATTCATGATGAAGAAAGCCATCCCGAAGGGATTGAAGCCCCAGGCATAGATCGAACAAATGGCCGTGGAGAGCAACAGCGCGACTTTCTGGTAGGAGATCTTGTGCCCCGCCTGGGCCATCTTCCAATAAGCAAAAAAATAATAGAAGAGAAACGGGATACCCGTACCGATGACAACCCAACTCAAGTAGGCACTATTGGTTTCCACATGGGCGGGAATACTTGTGAAGAAGAGCGAACTCACTTCTTCGAACTCGTGGAAATCATCAACGTGATCCATCAAGGTCGCGCCGGCGGCAATCGGGCCCGCGTAGATGTACAGATTGAGAATGATGTCGAGGCGGCGGCCCACCCCAGGGTCATTGCCTGCGACCTTGTCATAGATGCGGCCCAGCCCGAACGTCTGCAGGCTGGAATGATAAACATCCCAGAATGTTGCGATTACCGAGCCGATCACCATGGCCCAGGTGGAATATCCCATGGCCACCAGCAGCACTGCCGGCACGATGGCGAAACGAACCGGATAAAGCCGATAAATGGCCGGGTTAACGTGAGATCGAAAGATGACGATGAACAAATGCGACATGACGAAGACGGCGAGAAATATGTCCACCCAGTTATCTCCGCCCATGACATCGCCCCGGTTCAACGGGGAATGTGACAGCGCCAGCCCCAGGGCCAGAGCCAGCAGGGGCGAAGAAATAAAGAAAAAGATATCGTAGGCCGGAGAAACCAGATAGCGCGAGGCGAAGTGCGGTTGCACGACGCGGGCCCAATCGATCAATTGGCCATCCGTTGACGGCGGCGGGCGGGAAAGCCCTTTGTGGTTTGGCGGCACCGGGCGGTCTCGCTCAGTCAACGGCAACCTCCAGGATTTTCGATATCGTGACTGCCATGAAACATAGCCTCAAGATTTGTTCCGTGTTGCGGACACCGGAACGGTTGGCGAATTCTCGATTGGCGGTCCTTCGATTGTCAAGACGCCGATACCGCGCACCTGCATTGGTGCATTGGCCGGCCATTTTCAGGCAAGATTCTCCTGCAAAAAGGCAAGCGCCTTGTTCCACGCATCTTCGCTTGCCTGCGGATGGAAGCGTTCCTTGTTGCTGAAGGACTGGAAACCATGGCCGGCACCGTCATAGCGGTGGAATACATGGGGCACGTTGGCGGCCGTCAACGCGGCATCGTAATCGTCCACGTCAGCGGGTGAGGGATTTTCGTCTTCGTTGCCAAAGAAACCGGCAACGGGGCAATTCAGGTCAGCGGCGAGTTCAATAGCGGCCGGCGTATCGGGGCCCATCGGCAGTTTAATCCGGCCACCGTAAAAGATGGCGCAGGCCCGATAATCTCGATTATGGCAGGCGCCCAGCCAGGCGACGCGGCCGCCCCAGCAATGGCCGACGATGCCGATCCGCCCGCCGTCCACGTTCGTTCGGGAGACCAGAAAGTCATAGCTTGCCTTGAGATCCTGTACGGTCCAGTCGTCGCGGAATTCCTCGCGCTTGACTTCGATGCCGGCTTCCTTGGGCCACCAATGGAATATGAAGGGCACGGCTACGGCATAGCCGTTCTCGGCATAGCGCTCAGCCGTCTTCATGGTGAATGCATCATTCTCGATCCCGGTATGTCCGACCGGAATGTGTTGCGCCAGGACGATCCCGGGGTGCGGACCGTCGCCGGCCGGTTTGTACACGAAGATTTCCATCGGGCTGTCTTGAACGTTTACCGTATGAATGTCATGCACGATCTGTTTTTCCTATTCACCATGATTTCCCGTCGCCAGGTTCCTGAGCACCAAAACCCGGCGCATCCACTTCCCGCACAATTTAGTCCACTGTTAGGCTGGGGTATCGCCGGATAGTTCGCCCGTCTTTTTCTCGGTCAGGGCGGCCAGCATGTTTTCCACGACATCGCGGCCAAGTCCGCGGGTGATAAAGACGATGCGGGAACGGCGGTCATCGTCGGGCCAGGCATCCAATTGCACCGGAGGATGGAACATGTGCTGGACACCGTGGACAACTACGGGCGTCTCGCTTTCGGCCACGTTCAACATACCCTTGACGCGCAGGATATCATCGCCGCGATAGGTGGTCAGCAACTCCAGCCAACTGGCGATCTGATCCCAGGGCAGGCGCTCTTCCAGATAAACGCAATAGGCCTGGATCTGATCGTCATGGCGGTTGACGTCGTGGCCATGATCATGCCCGTGGCCCTCGCCATGGCCGGTGTTTTCGTCATAGGCTTCCGTGCGCAGCCAACGTTGCACATCCAGGGTTTTGCTTTCGGGGTCATACAGGCCGGCATTGAACAGTTGAGCGGGGTCAATATCGCCCTTCACGGCCCGGTGGAGACCGGCCGCCGGGTTCAGGCCGCGCAGGTGCCCTTCCAGGGCGGCGATGGCGTCGGCCTCCGCCAGGTCGGTCTTGGAGATCACGATACGATCGGCCACGGCGGCCTGTTTCACGGCCTCTATGTGCGCCGCCATGGTGTCCATGGCCAGCATCGCGTCCACGGTGGCAATGACCCCGTCCAGGCGGTAGCGGCCCATCAGGAACGGATCGGCCATCAGGGTGTGCAGAATGGGCGCGGGATCGGCCAGCCCGGTGGTCTCGATCACCAGACGGTCGAAATCGGGAATTTCCTGCTTGGCGCGGCGGGTATAGAGGCTTTTCAGTGTGTCGACCAGTTCACCCTTGATGGTGCAGCACAAACAGCCGCTGGACATCAACACCACATCGTCGTCGACGCTTTCCACCAGCATATTGTCGATGCCGATTTCGCCAAATTCATTGATCACCACAGCGGTTCTATCCATACTGGGATGCTGTATCAGGCGGTTCAACAGCGTCGTCTTGCCGCTGCCCAGAAAGCCGGTGATTACCGATACTGGCAGGCTATCCACTTCAACCTTGGTCATTTTCATTTCCCCGCGGCTCTGGACCGGGTCCCATTTGCAATGATTTGAAAGGTAGCACGAGCATCCAGATCAGGTTGGCGCAAATTCTGCCGCTGTAGGCGCGCAAGCCGATCTGCATGCCGGCGTGGCCGGCCCCTGGCTGATCCTGATAAGAGCCGAACAGGCGGTCCCACCAGGGCAGATTGAAACCGAAGTTGCTGTTATATTCCCGCGCCTCGATGGAATGATGCACCCGGTGCATATCGGGTGTCACCACCAGCAGACGCAGCCAACGGTCCAGATCTGGCGCCAGGCGCACGTTGCCATGATTGAACATGGCGGTGCCGTTCAACAACACCTCGAAAATCAATACGGCCATGGCGGCAGGGCCCAGAATCAACACCGCCAGCAGTTTTATCGCCATGGACAGGATAATCTCGAACGGGTGAAAACGCAGAGCCGTAGTAACGTCGAAATCCATATCCGCATGGTGCATCCGGTGCATGCGCCAAAACAGTGGGATCACATGGAACAGACGGTGCTGCCAATAGACCACCATGTCCAACAGGACGGCGGCGGCGGCGACTTCCAGCCAGCCGGGCAATTGCAGCAAATTGAACAGGCCCCAGCCCTTTTGCCCGGCCCAGACAGCGGCAGCCACTGCCAGGACGGGGAACATCACGCGGACCACCAAGGTATCCAGAACCACGATAGCCAAATTACTGCCCCAACGGCGCCATTTGCTCTGGCTCAGGGCGCGGCGCGGGGCGGCGAGTTCCCAGCAGGCCATCGCCAGCAGAACGCCGAGGAAAATCGACAGGCGGATCGTGCCTTCGTTTTGCATTATGCTCTCTGACATGATCGATATCCTATTCGACGGCCCGACAGAGGCCGACCTGACGCTTATTCTGGCCCATGGCGCCGGCGCCGCCATGGATAGTCCGTTCATGACCGCCTTTGCCCAGGGCCTGGGCGCACGGGGCATCGCCGTCGCGCGCTTTGAATTCCCTTACATGGCGCTTCGCCGCGCCACGGGCAAGAAGCGGCCGCCGGACCGCCAACCGATCCTATTGCAAACCTGGCGCGAGATCATCGCCCAGTTGGTTGCCGAGCGGGCGTCACGAGCAGACCCAGGGCGCCTGGCCATCGGCGGCAAATCCATGGGCGGGCGCATGGCCTCGCTCCTGGCGGCGGAAAACAACAGCCTGGATTTTCACGCCCTGGTCTGCCTGAGCTATCCTTTTCATCCCGCCGGCAAGCCGGACCGCCTGCGCACCGGGCATTTAGCGGCACTGTCCCTGCCCAGCCTGATCGTTCAGGGTGAGCGCGACCCCATGGGCAACAGGGCGGAAGTGGCAACCTACCCACTGTCCCGGTCCATCCAGCTGCATTGGTGCCCGGACGGTAACCACGATTTGGCGCCCCGCAAACGCTCGGGCTACAGCCAAGAGGACAATTGGGCCGCCGCCATGGACGCGGTCGCCGGATTTTTGGAGCCGCTTTAGGCAGGCGCGGTTCCGGGTTAGAGGCTGGTATGCCGGGCGCGGACGCCGCGCTCAATGGCGGCTGCGATCAGACGGTCCAGTTGCAGACTGTCGCGCAGTTGTTGCAACAGGCGCAGTTCTTCCTGTTCCAGATGCAGATCGGCGGCGGCGACTTCACAGGCCAGGGCGTAGGCGGTTTCGCTCAATTTGGCCGGTAGCGAGGCGACGATCAGGTTCATGACCTGATCCAGGCCACCCGGTTGATTCAGCTTGGCGGCACATTCCTGGGCCAGGGGGACGAGGTCCTCCGCATCAAAGTCCGCAAAGACGGGCAAGTTTTGCACCTGATCGCCAATCCGCTTCAGCTCCCGGTCGGTCATGTTGTTGTCCGCGGCGGAGATCAGCACCATGATATAGATCAGGGCACTATGGGGGTTCAGAATATCGTCGTTCATGGTGTTTTCCTCAACTAAAAGCGGACCCGCCCTAAGGCGCGGGAAGATAGGCGAGGCACAGGGTCATCGCAAGGCCCCATTTCCCGTCGGTCTATGCCGCTGTGCGGACAATCTCCCCCAGGCGGCGGCCCGCGGCCTCGATGGCGTCCTCATTATGGGCGGCATAGCCCAGCATCAGGCCCTGGCGCGCCGGCTTGCCGGCATAGGCGGTGCTTAACGCCGGGGCGGTAACCCCGGCCTTGGCGGCCGCCTCGGTGATCCGTTGGTCGTCCATGCGGCCCGCCAGGTCGGCACCAGGCCAGGCGATCAAATGCATGCCGGCTTCATCGGCGCCAACCTCCAGCAGACCGGCCAGATGCCGTTTCGCCGTGTCCAGCAAGGCCTCCTGCCGGGCCGCGTACAGGCGCCGCATGCGGCGCACATGGGCGGCAAAATGGCCATCATCGATAAACCGCGCCAGAACCGGCTGGGCCAGCATGGCGGCATGGTCGTCCAGCACCCGACGGGCCCGGATGAAATGTTCCACCAGATCCGGCGGCACTACCAGATAGCCCAGGCGCAGGGTCGGAAACAACACCTTGGAAAAACTGCCCACGTAAATCACCCGGCCTGTGGGATCCAGGCCCTGCAATGCCGCCAAAGGCCGGCCGGCGTAGCGGTATTCGCTGTCGTAATCATCTTCCAGAATCCAGGCCTGGCGGCGCCGGGCCCATTCGATCAACGCCAGCCGGCGGCGCAGGCTCATCACCACGCCCAGGGGGTGTTGGTGCGACGGCGCGACACAGGCCAGCCGGGCCAAGGGCGCCCGAGCCTCGCCGGCCGCGATATCCAGGCCCTCGGCATCCACGGGAACCAGCGCCATGCGCACGCCGGCCGCGGTCAGGGCACCGCGGATACCGCCATAGCCGGGTTCTTCCACCAAGGCCTGATCGTCATGATCCAGCAACACCTGGGCCGCCAGATTGATCGCCTGTTGCGCGCCGCTGACCACGATGATCTGGCCCGGGTCGCAGCGCACCCCGCGCATTGCCCCCAGATAAGCGGCAATAGCCGCCCTTAGAGGCGGATAGCCGCCGGCATCGCGGCTGTGCGTCAGATCCGCGCCAGGCCGCCGCCAAATCCGGGTCAACAGGCGGGCCCAGATATCGAAGGGAAAGGTCGCAAGCTCGGGGCCAGGCGCAAAGGCCGCCGTGTCGGCGACATTGATACGACTGATCGCGGCCAAGGTGCGGCCACGGCGGGACAGACCATAGTGGCGGGCAACATCGCCCAGGGGCTGCGCGCCGTCGGGGCCAAAGTGCTCGGGCCGCCTGCGGTCCGGGCCGGCATCGGGCAATTCCGAGGCCACATAGGTGCCATCCCCCTGCCGGGTTTCCACATAGCCCTCGGCCAAAAGCTGTTGCAGCGCCGTGGCGACCGTATTGCGTGAAAGAGACAAGTCCTGGGCCAGAATTCGGTTGGCCGGCAAGCGGCTACCGGACGTAAGGCGGCCATCCAGGATCATTTCCCGCAATCCGGCGTATAACTGCCGATAAAGGGGGCCGTCACCGTCTCGATCCAGGTCAAGAACGATCAAATTTTTCGCGCCCGGCACAGCCTGATCTCCAAAATAAAAATTGGCCTCGGATATTAGTCATTATCGTCACTTTTATACAGGCCATTTTTGCAATAGATTGTCGGCAATCGAGCGAAACTGCCACGAGGTTAGAAATATGAAACGAGCAACCGAACCATCCTGGATGCCCGCACCTGAATACGGCCGCGGTTTACGCGGCCTGGGCCTCAACCTGGTGGTCCGCGATGTGCCGGCAGCGTTGGCCTTCCAGACCGAAATCCTGGCGGCGGAAGTTGTCCATGGTGACGTGGATTTTGCCGCCTTGCGCGGTTACGGGTCGGAATGGATATTGCACGCGGACCACACCTACAGCGACCATCCCCTGAAGGGCAGCCTGGGCGCCGATCTGGCCCGCGGCATCGGCGCCGAATTGCGCCTGTACGGCCGCGATCCCGACGTGGCCGAGGCCCGGGCCCGCGCCTTGGGCTACGAGGTTCTGGCCGGCGCCATGGACAAACCCCACGGCTTGCGCGAGGCCTATATCATCGACCAGGACGGCTATCTCTGGGTTCCCGGGGTGCCCCTGCCGTGAGCCGAACTTATACCAAGGTGCCAAAGCGTACGGCTCGCCGGAAACTTCGAAGGGATTGCGGCAGGGACGTAAATTTCCCTGGCCCTTCTCGGCAACGGATCCAGATTAGGGTGACATAGGTGGGTGGCCTCCGTCGAGCAACACTGAAAGGCAATGGAAAGACGTTCGAAGCGATTGCCGCCTAACCCGCCAGTGCCCGCTCCACGGCTTCAGGCTCGCGGTCGATGACGGTCAGAAGGACCCGCGCCGCGCGGTCCGGGATACGGCGTCCCTGTTCCCAGTCCTGCAGGGCGCGCGCATCGAGACCAAAACGATCGGCAAATTTCTGCCGGCTCAGTTTCAAGCGTTTGCGAAGGGCCCGAATCCGTTCCGCCGTGGGGTCATCGACAATGCGGCAAGGAAGATCGATGTCCCCACGGACATGGCCAAGGACTTCACCCAGGGCCTGCTCTACCTCGTGACCCAGAGGGCTGCGTTTCGCGGTCATGATCGCGTCTCCTCTTTCTTGATGGCGGCAACCAGCTTGCGCCAAACCTTTTTATCCCCCGGCGTCAAGTCGTCCTGGTCGGCCTTGGCGTAGGCGGTCAGAAGATAAATCGCCTCTGGGCCGACATGGAAGTAATATATGGTCCTGATGCCGCCCCGTTTTCCCCGGCCCGAGCCGGCCCAACGCAGCTTTCGGATGCCGCCCGTGCCTGGAATGACCGGCACCGCGCCTGGATCGGCGGCAATCGCAGATTCCATGGCCTTGCGAACATCCGCCGTCGCCAGTTTGCGAATAGCCCGTTCATAGACCTTGGTGGCGAATATTCGCATTCAGTAAATTATGCGGCAATGCCGCATAAGTCGCAAGGAAATTATTTGCGGCAGTGCCGCACTCTTATTTTCGCCCATGCGGCCGAACAAAGACGGCGCCGAGCACATGCGAATTAGGGTCCACCATCAAAAATAAAAGAAGAAAGACCTGAACATGCCGCTTCAATTTTCAAAGCATTTATTGGTCTGCCATCGAATTTAGTGCATCCGTCCCCTTCTTCGGTCACCCCCGAGGCCGGTACTGAACGTAAAAAGAAGCGTCGCCTTTGTTGCAGCGCATAGTAGTCAGGGCGCGGATCTAGCCCGCGGCATCGGCGCCGAACTGCGCCTGTACGGCCGCGATCCCGATGTGGCCGAGGCCCGGGCCCGCGCCTTGGGCTACGAGGTACTGGCCGGCACCATGGATAAACCCCACGGCTTGCGCGAGGCCTATATCATGGACCAGGACGGCTATCTCTGGGTTCCCGGGGTGCCCCTGCCCTAATTATTCGCCGCGGATAAGGGCTGAACGATACCGCCGCGCCGGGCGCCGGCCGCGACCGCTCCCCACAGCACGCCGTGGTCCTCGGGCAGAGCCCGGCTGTTGGGCATGGCTAGCCACAAACGGTGCAAACAGCGCCGCTGATCCAAAGGGGCGCCCGGATGATCCTCATAGGCGCTGCGGGCGTGATAGATCACATGATTGTTGATGAACTGCATATCACCCGGCTGCATGGTCATTTCCATGCACAGCTCTTCGGCCAGGTCCTGCAGCATATCCAGGGCCTGCCACTGCTGATCGTCCATGCGTGGGACATCCAGCATTTCCTGGGCCGCTTCCACATAGGTGCGGGAATAGTGCGAGGTGAAACGGCCTTTGCGCTGGCCGAAAACGGACAGGGCATAGCTTAAAAGCTCGCCGCCCCGTTCCTCGCCCAGGCGGGCCCGGTAAACGGGCTCATACAGCAGGGCCGCCAGGTCCGGCCGGCGTTCCAGCATCATGTTGTGAACCGCCACGGACGAGGCGATGCGGCTGATGCCGCCAACCGGGGCCTGGCGTAGGCACAACAGGCCTACCACATCTGCGCGGTCCGTGTGAAAGCGCAACAAGGCATTGGACAATGTGCGCGCCTTGGACGACTTGAAGGTGCTGCCATCCCGCGCCGTCAGCCGGTGGCCCAGCACGGCATCGGTGTCCTCGCTTTCATCCTGGATATCCCGCATCAGCAGGCCATTGCAATCCTGATAGACCGGCAGCCCCAAATGCAGACCAATGCCGTACCAGACGTGCCGCAGGCCATCGCCAAAGGCCTCGACCGGCAAACCGGACAGATTGGCCAGGCCGCTGCCGTCCTCCAACTCCACCGCCATCTCATCCAACTTGCCGGCAAGGCCGGCAAGGGGAAAATCGGCCTTGCGTATTTGATCCCACGGCAGCCCCTGTTGGCGAACGCTGGCCAGGGCGGCCTGCAGTTCGGTGATATCCTCGCCAGATAGTGCGAAACGCCAGCGCGGATTTTCAACCATATTCTCGCCGTGCCAGGCACAGGCGCCGGTGACCATCTCGTGTTCTGCTGTTGCCATGAATTTAGATCCAATATTGCAGGACGTAATCGAAGGGTCCTTCCACGTTGACGATATCGACCCGCTGTAACTGGATGCGGTAGCCGTCCGGGCCACTCGTCAGATGGTGACGATACTTGCCCGCAAAGAAGCGTTGCTCATCGTTGCGGTATTCCGCGACATAGAACTTTGAACGGACTACCAGATCACCCGACGACGGGTCCTCTGCTTCCACCACGACGTTGGAGACCACGTGCCCGGTTCTGTTGGGCGGATATTGCGACCAGGCGTTGGGGTGGTTGATACGGCCAATACGCACCCGCATCAGGTAGTGATCTTCATAGAAGATATTCGGCTGCCCTTCGCCCACCATCTGCTCCGGCGCGGCGGGCATCCAATAATGGCCCTCGGGGGTAAAAAGCGCCAACCAGTCGTCCCATAACCGATCGTCCAGAATTTCCGCCTGCCGGTAGAGAAATTGTTCCACTGCATGCTGGGTTTCCAGACTGGCATTGGCGACGGGCAAGGACACCGCGCCGGGCAGCACATCCTGGGCGCTGCTCATGATGCTGTCTCCGCCGTCATGTAGTCGCGCCAGGCCTCGAACTGGTTGCGCATGGGCGCCTCGGAAAAGCCGATATTGGTCGTGGTAATGCCGCCCTCCACCCGATCCTGGCCGGCGTTGCGGTGGAAGCTGACCCAATCGCCGCCTTCGCTTTGCAGGCCTTCCTGGCATTTGCGGAAGTTGTAGAGATCATCGGCGTTGATCATGGTCGATGGCGAATTGACCAGATAGAAATAATCCAGGGCCCGGCGGTAAATTGGCTCCGGGGCCCCTTTCAGGCGGAAATGCCAGATCTCTGTCAAGGTCCGATCCGCCGCAATGGGCCGCACGGCGCGCAACTGCTGCAATGGCGACTGGATCGACAGGCAGGGATAGACCAGAAGGTGATGGATGTTTACGTCCAGGATTTCCTCTGTCCGTTCCGGGCCGTAATGTTTTCGCATGACCGCTTCATATTCCAGGGTATCGGGATCCGTCGGACGCAAACCCATATATCCCTGCAGCACACAATGGCCGTTGGGATGACCGACCACGTCCAGGGCACCCCATTTGTCCAGCTCCATGGCAAAGGCTGAAATGTAGTGATAGGACAGGGGCGGCGGCTGGCCGGTTTCCGCCAGCATCTCCTGTTCCACCTTTTGCGCCGCCAGGCCGGTAGAGGTATGGGTGATGGAGGGATGCACGGCATCCAACTGGTTTTCCAGGAAGATTTTCCAGTTCGATTTCTGCACCATGCGGAAACAGGTTGGCACCACCTCCACCTCGCCCTCGGGCGCGCGGTCGCACATATCATCGATGCCGGCGATAGCGGTGCCCAGCCAGTCCTTCAGATCCGGGCCTTCCGCCGACAGGGAGGCAAAGACGAAGCCGCGATAGACCTCCATTCGGGCCACCGCTTTCATGTGGGCATCGGGACTGTCGAGAGAGAAACGGGTATTGTCATAGCCATTCTGAATGGGTATATGGCGCACCTTGCCGTCCAACTTGAACTGCCAGGAATGGTAACTGCAGGTAAAGGCGCTGCCCACATTGCCCGCCCGCTGGCTGCACAGCATGGCGCCACGGTGCGGACAGCGGTTGTAAAGCACGTGGATGGAACGGTCCGGATGGCGCACCATGATCACCGGCTGCCGGCCGATCACCGTGGTGGCGTAATCGCCCGCTTTCGGGACCTGTGATTCATGGCCCACATAGATCCACGCCTTGTGAAAGATATGCCGGATCTCGCGTTCGAAGATCTCTTCGTCCACATAACAGGCCCGGTGCACCCGATCCGGTTCCACCAGGTCATCGACGTTGAAACCATTGCCACCTGCCATCCTCTGACCTCTCCCATTCCCGAGCGTTCCGGCGCCGCTGGCCAGGACCTTAGCGCCTGATGCAGCTTATACCAATGGTTCCAGAATATGAATGAGGCGGCTCGCTTGCCGCCGACGCCTTGCTCAAAGACATCAGGACGTTCCTGGGACTGCTGACCCAGCACACTAGCCCCGTTATCAATTCGTTATATTTGCGTTATCGGCGCGTGATCTCGGCCCTGTTTAGTGGTTGTCGATACAGCCTCTCCCTGTGGGGAGGTCTGGCAACCCAACTATTCAGATCAGGAGATCTCCAATGTTCAAGACCGCTTCTATTCTCGCCATCGCCGCTGCCGTCGCCACGACGTTGAGCCTTTCCGCCGCCCAGGCCGGAGATATGAAAAAGGACACGATGATGAAGAAAGAAACCATGGCCGGCGACATGAAAAAGGACACGATGATGAAGAAGGAAAGCATGGCCGGCGACATGAAAAAAGAACACGGCATGGACGACAAAATGAAAAAGGGTGAAAAGATGGCAAAAAAGGACAAAATGATGGGAGAAAAAAAGTAGCGTTCTAATTGGCAACGCCAAGGGAAAGGAGCTGCGCATGGCCGCTAAGCCGAATTCGGTTCCTTCTCCGGCGTCGCCGCGCCATGTTCTGGTTATTGAGGACAACGCTGATATCGCCTCGCTTATCTCCATGCACCTCCACGACAATGGCTTCGAGGTCCAGGTGGAAACCCGGGGCGATACGGGGTTGGCGGCCTTCAAAGGCGGCGCCTTTGACCTGGTCGTCCTGGATCTGATGCTGCCGGGCATTGATGGCTTGACACTCTGCCGCGAAATGCGGGCTGGAAACAGCTACATCCCAATTTTGATGCTGACGGCCAAGTCCACCGAGTTGGACCGGGTGCTCGGCCTGGAAATGGGTGCGGATGATTATCTGACGAAGCCCTTCAGCCTGCCGGAACTGGTCGCCCGCGTGAAGGCGCTGTTGCGGCGGGTGGATGCCCTTTCGGCGCGGCAGGCAATGCCCGCGCCCCTTATTGAAAAGAACGGCCTAACCATCAACGCAGAGAAACATCTGGTTTTGGTGGATGGAAAGGAAGTCGACCTGACCGCGCGGGAGTTCGATCTGCTGCACCATCTGGCCAGCCATCCGGGTCGGGTCTATAGCCGGATTCAGCTTCTCGATGAGGTCTGGGGATACAGCTATGAGGGTTACGAACATACGGTCAACACTCACATCAACCGGTTGCGCGCCAAGATCGAAAAGGACCCGGCGAACCCGGTCTATGTGCAGACGGTGTGGGGCGTCGGCTACAAGTTCGCGGCATAGCGCCAAGGATCAATAAAAGGTTAGATGGGCCATGTTGCGAACGCTCTATGCAAAACTTGCCCTTGGCCTGCTGGTGCTGCTGATCGCTGTTGGCGCCATCTATACGGCGATCAACCTGACCATAACCGACAACTACATACGACAGCTCAACCAGGAAATTAATCGTCATCTGGCCCGTAACCTGGTTGCCGACCGCAATTTGGTCGAGGAGGGCCGCCTCAATGAGGAGGCGCTGAAAGAGACCTTCAGCCTCTATATGTCCATCAACCCAAGCATTGAGATCTATTTGCTGGATAAGGCAGGGCGCATACTTTCCTATTCGGCCGATCCAGCAAAAATCAAACGGAAATCCGTCTCCTTGGCGCCGATCAGGGCCTTCCTGCGCATGGAAGATCCATATCCCCTGCTTGGCGACGACCCGCGCAGCCACGATCGCCAGAAAGCCTTTTCAGTTACCGAAATTCCCGGCAAGGCAACGCCCGAAGGTTACCTTTATGTGGTCCTTCGCGGCGAACAGTACGATGCCGCGGAAAGCGTCGCACGCACCAGCTACCTGTTGCGCATGAGCGGTTGGGCAATGGCGGCCAGCCTTGGCTTTGGCCTGCTCGCCGGTTTGGTTGTTTTTCATCTGCTGACCGGGCGCCTACGGGGTTTGACCCAGCGCATGGAGGGGTTCGCCAAACAGACCATCAAACAGGAAGCCAACGAGGTCGGCGATTTTCCGAGCGGCGACGAAGTCCAGGCCTTGGCTTTCACATTTGACCGCATGGCCGACCGGATCCGGCAGCAAATCGATCTGCTGCAGGAGCAGGACGCCCTGCGGCGGCGCCTTGTGGCCCAGGTTTCACATGATCTGCGTACGCCGTTGGCCTCCATGCAAGGTTACTTGGAATCCCTGCAGATGAAAAAGGACAGCCTCAGCGAGGAAGAGCGGGAAGAGTTTTTGCGCATCGCCCTGCGGCAGGGCCAGCGCCTGGGGCAAATGCTGGCGGAGCTGTTTGAGCTTGCGAGCCTGGAAGCGCGCGAAAGCCAGCCACAACCGGAACCTTTCGCATTGCCGGAACTTATCCACGACGCCGTCGAAAAACATCGCCTGAAAGCGGAAAGCGAAGGCGTGTCCCTTTGCCTTACAGTATCGCCTGACACGCCCTTTGCTTTCGGTGATATCGGCATGACCGAACGGGTGCTGGACAATTTATTGGACAACGCCATTCAGCATACCCCAAGCAAGGGAACGATTACGGTCAACGCATCGACCGAAGACGGTTGGGCCACCGTTTCCATATGCGATAGCGGCCCCGGTATGACAGCCGAGCATCTGAGCCAAATATTCGATCCCTTTTATCGCGGCGACAGTGCCAATAAGGCGGGTCAGCACGCGGGTCTTGGGCTTGCCATCGCCAAACGCATCATGGATATGCAAAACGGCTCCATCACGGCCGCCAACGCGGGTACCGGATCGGGCGCGATATTCAGCTTCCGGCTGCCTCTGGTACCAACGAACGCTGATAGAGACCCATTGAGATCACCGGTATAAATCATAGCTTAAGGCAAAAGTTATCAATTTGTGATGTTTGCGTGATTCCCGCGTAATAACGTTGAACTATCTTGTATGCAGCGTAACGAGAGCAGGAGCCTATTGGCTCCAAATGTGCTCGGATCTATGAAAGAAGAGCGATTGCGACACTTCATTGACAATTGCTCCGAGACACCAAGCCAAGTGAGGACATCGCAATGAAGAACATGATTTTAGTAGGCGCCGCCATTCTTGCCGCAGGAATTGGCTTCATTACTCTGGGCTCCGCCGAAACCATGGAAACCAGGAAGATTGATGGTTCGGCCGGGTTGTCCGTCGCCACCTTTGCCGGTGGCTGTTTCTGGTGTGTCGAGTCCGGGTTCGAGAAAGTTCCCGGCGTCACGGAAGTCATCTCCGGCTACACCGGCGGCGACGAGCCCAATCCCACCTACAAGCAGGTTGCCCGGGGCCGGACCGGCCATACCGAGGCGGTGCAGGTCTACTATGATCCCGGAAAAATCAGCTATGAAGGTCTGCTTGAGTCATTTTGGCGTATTTTTGACCCCACCGATGGGACGGGATCGTTTTATGACCGCGGCCCCCAGTATCGGCCCGGTATTTTCGTCAGCAACGAAACCGAACGGCAACTGGCGGAAAAATCCCGCGCGGCACTTGCCGCTTCGGGCCGTTTCCATAAGCCCATCGCCGTTGAAATCACCGCGTTCAAGTCATTCCATAAAGCCGAGGACTATCATCAGGACTATTACAAAAAGAACCCCATTCGCTACAAGCTCTACACCAACGGATCGGGCCGCACGCAATTCGTGGAACAGGCCTGGGGCAAGGACCTGAAGCTGGATTATTCCAAGTATCGCGGAACCATGGACCAATCCGAAGCGACGACGGCAAAAACCATTACGACTGCGCGCTACAGCAAACCTTCGGACGCGGAAATCCGCAAAAGCCTTACCAAGCTGCAATATGAGGTGACCCAGAAGGATGGCACCGAACGGCCCTTCAACAATGAATATTGGGACAACAAGCGGCCTGGCCTCTATGTGGACATCGTCACTGGCGAGCCTCTATTCTCATCCGCCGACAAGTTCAAGTCCGGCACCGGTTGGCCCAGCTTCACCCGGCCAATCAGCGAAAGTTCCATTACCACGCACACCGACCGGAAGTTTTTTATCAGCCGCACCGAGGTCCGCAGCAAAGTTGGCGACTCTCACTTGGGCCATATCTTCAAGGACGGCCCCGCGCCAACCGGCCTGCGGTACTGTATCAATTCTGCATCCTTGAGGTTTATCCCGGCAGAGCAATTGGCCGAAAAGGGTTATCGTGAACTGGCTAGCCTCTTTGACCCCGGTATGCAGAAAGCCGCGCAATAATACCAATGGTCCTTGGGGTCAGCCGCCGGCCAGCATCGCCTCGACCAGTTCCTGTACCGCCAAGGCGTCCCGGGCCGACGGCAGGATGTTGGCCCGCCCTTCGAACCAGGCGGCCACATTGTCCAATTGCAGGCCAAATGCCTCGTCGCGGGGATCTTCGACCTCGGGGAATTCCTGCTGCCATTCACCGCCGTCACTGGATTGCAGGAAAAACCAATCATGCAGGCGGTGACTGCGTTGGCTGCCCCATAGGGTTATTTCCACCCGGTCCGGACCTGCCCCGCCGCTGGAGCCGAACACCGAGACCGGCACCCCGTTGCCGTCCAGGGCGGCCAGGATATGGGTTTCGCAAAGGACCGGATCGGCAGGATAAACCGGCTGGGCCGATAGCAGTTTGATCGGTCCCAACAGGCGTTGGGTCACATACAGGAAATGGGACAGCACCTCGCGACTGTAACCACCTTGGTCGCGAAAGCGCAACCAATCCGCCTCGGCCTGCCAATCCCGCGGCCAGCGGGCGAAATGCACGATGATATCGGCGCCCACAATATCGCCCAAAGCGCCGCCGGCGATCCGTTCCTCGGTCAGGGTCACCGCGCGGGAGGCCGCCTGGATGAAGTTGACCACGTTGGGGGTGCCGCTGTCCTCCAGTGCGGTGACCAGGCGGCGGCTTTCCACCACGTCAACGCCCAGGGGTTTCTCGGAATAGACCGGCTTGCCCGCCGCCATGGCGCGTTCGGCATAATCCCTGTGCCACAGGGGCGGCGTGGCGATATAGACCAGATCCGCGGCCGCGATGACTACATCGGCATCTTCCATGATGGCAAGGCCAGGATTTTCGGCAAGCGCGTTGGCGCAGGCCTGGGGATCGGGATCCCAGGCGCAGGGATCGGTGAAACCTGAATGCTTGATCAGGTTGGTGATCATCCGCCGTCCCATGATGCCCAGGCCGATGACCCCGACCTTATGTCCTGTCTGTGTCATTCTTTTGCTCCCTTGTCCGACTGCTTCATGCTGGGCGCAACGACATCGAACATCATCTCGAAATCATCAAGCATGGCGAAAAGCTGTTCAACGACCGCAACTTCCCCATCGATTTTCAGCCCGCCGCTCGCCACCGCCTCGGCAACGGTGGTCTGGCGCGTGTTCAAGGCGACGATCAAGTCCCGGCTGGCCCGCACCGAGGCCACGGCATCCGGGGCGGCCTGATCCGAAACATGGCTGAGGGTGCAATTCTGCAGGCTTAGCACCATTCGTTCACCGCTGTCGGTCAAATGCCAGTTGATCTGCCAGCGCAGGCCGCCGGCCTTGGCCATGTCCAGGCGCACGGCCATGAAATCAAACAACGCCTCGGTCGTCAGGGCGGTCAGCATTTCCGGGCTGAGAATGCGCCGTGCCGGCAGCCTGGCCAGGCCATGGCGCAGTTCCTGGGCGCCATACAGATAGGCATTGCGCCAGGTCGCACTTTCGGCCTGATAGCCAAGTTGTTCGAAGCTGTCGGCCAACAAGGACCGGCCGGCCAGATTGTCCGGTTCGGCGAACACCAGGTGGCTTAAGACCTGGGCCACCCAGCGATATTCGCCGGCCTCGAAATCCTGCTGTGCCCGTTCCAGCAAGGCTGCCGCCCCGCCCATGTATTCGACGGTCTTGCGGCCGGTCTCGCGCCGCGGCAAAGGGTTCAGGTTGGCTGGATTGGCGTCATACCAGCTCAGATAGCGTTGATAGACCGCCTTGGCGTTGTGGCTGATGCTGCCGTAATAGCCGCGGACGGACCATTCCCGATCCAGGCCGGGCGGCAATACCAGGGTCTCGGCAATTTCCGCCGCCGTCAGGCCATGGTTCATCAGCCTGACCGACTGGTCATGAACATATTTGTACAGATCCCGTTGTTTTTCCAGATAGGCCCGGATCTCCTCCCAGCCCCAGGTCGGCCAATGATGCTGGCCGATCAGGATTTCCGTTTGTTCGCCAAATAGTGTCATGGCGTCGGATATATGCCGGGACCAGATGCGCGGATCGCGCACCACGGCGCCGCGCAGGGGAATAAAATTATGCAGATGGCGGGTCGTATTCTCGGCCATGTTCAAGACACCGAACTGGGGCAGGAACATGTGCATTTCAGCCGGCGCTTCGGAGTCCGGCGCCAGTTGAAAGACCATTTCGACACCATCGATGGTGTGGCTTTCGGTGGCCTCGACAATCACCTGGGTCGGCGCGATCAGGGTGACCCGGCCCCGCGCGGTGACCTTGCCCAGACCCGCATCGACCTGGCCCCGCGCGCCCTTGGCCAGCAGGCCGCCGAATTGAAACTGCGCCCGCCGCATCATGGCATTGCCGGCCAGAACGTTTTCGCCGCTCAATTCCTCCATGAACCGGTCCGGTGCGATCACCGCAACCTTGCCCCCCGCCACCGCGTCATTGCTGGTCACCCCCATGACGCCGCCGTAGTGATCCACATGGCTATGACTGTAGATCACACAAACTACCGGCTTCTCCGGCCGATGGGCATGGAAAAGCTCCAGCCCGGCGCGGGCGACCTCGGCCGTGGTCATGGGATCGATGACGATCAGGCCTTGATCGCCCTCGATGATAGTCATGTTGGCCAGGTCGAGCCCGCGTAGCTGATAGACCCGGTCACAGACCTTGAACAGACCGTTGTTCATATTCAGGCGCGCCATGCGCCACAGGCTGGGATTGACCGTCTCGGGGGCCTCCGCGGCCTCCAGAAAATCATAGGCCTGCAAATCCCACAGCGCCGCGCCGCGTTCATTCCGCACGATGCCATCGGGAACCGGTGCGATAAAACCCCGCTGGGCCTGGGCGAAATCCGTTTGATCGGAAAATGGCAGTTCATCCAGAACCGATTTTTGGGCCGCCTGGGTGGCGGCGGACGCCGGTTTCGGCCCGGCGGCGCTGGTTGGCTCGGTCATGAAAAATAAATACCTTTCGGAATAGGACAAGTCTGATCATATTGGACCAGCCGAACAGGCGGGCATAGAGTAATAGGGCTCGAGCCGTGGGCAGTTCGCTCATGATCGCTGAAAGCCAGTTTTCATTGTCCGCACCTTGAACGGCGCAGCAAGGCCCTTGGCGCGCCAGTAATTTTAGGGAAGGACTGGAAAGGGTTTGTGGGGGCACGGCGGCGTGTCGCGGCAAACTCTTGCTCTGATAGCCAATGCGAGGCCATTGCTGGCAATTTGGAAAAGACATCCAGGGTTTTCCGGTTTACCAATTGCAACCAGTCTCGTCTTGGCAAAGCCGGGTAAAAAAACAAATGAATCACACGCCCTCGACAATGCAAAAACTCACTCGACCGGCCTGGTCCAGCAAGCCCGATTTGCTCGCGTGGAAGCCGCTCATCCCCTTCGTAATAGTGAACCTGCTCAGCGCTGGCGTGATAGGCATGTTGGTTGTGATCACGACTGTCAGCCAGGACAGGATTGCCAGCAACGAATCCATCCACCTCATGGGTTCCGTCCTCACCCAGATGGAGCAGCAGTTGGCGCAGGCAACACAAGATTTTGCCTATTGGGACGAAGCCGTGGACAATCTCGTGCTCAAGGTCGATGTGGATTGGGCGGATACCAACATCGGACGCTATCTTTATGATGCCTACGGGGTCCATTCCTCCCAGGTCTTCGACCAGCAGAATCTCTTGGTGTACGGCGCGCTGGCAGGCAAGCGCCGGCTAGACGACCAGACGGTGCAATTTTCCGAAGGATTCCAGGTGTTGCTGAACAAGGCCCGTGCCGGCGGCGCGCCGGGTAAAAAACCGATACTTATGACCGGATACTTCCGCGATGCCGATAAAGTTCTGTTCGTCGCCGCGGCTGCCCTGACGACATATCTGCCAAGCGGCGACGACTCAACCGCCAAACCCACGGAGTCGGTTCTGATCCTCACGAAGAACATTGATGCAGCCCTATTGCAGAAAATGGCTGATGACTATGGCGTGCTGGATCTGCGCCTTGAGGTGGAACCCGCCAATAACGCGACCAGCCGAACCAGTCTTGCATTGGGATTCTCCAATGGCCCAAGCGCCGGCCGTTTGACATGGCAGGCCAAGTCGCCAGGAAAAACGATGCTGCGCTGGCTGCTTCCTCTGGTTGGGGGCGTGTTTCTTCTGTTAGCGGCAATTGCCGCCATCTTCCTGCACCAAACCCGGAAAGTAGTGGCCGTCCTGAATACCGAAGCTACGAAACGTGATCAGATAACGAAGGAACTTGCCGAAGCCCATTCGAGTCTCGAACTCCGAATCGAAGAGCGAACAGAAGAATTGCGCAATAGCCGGCAGCAATTTCAAGGTTTTGCCGAAGCCGCTTCCGACTGGCTTTGGGAACTCGACGCCGATCTGCGGTTCACATACGTATCTCCGACTATTGAATCTCGATTTGGGGTGACGGCCGCGTCGCTGATAGGGCGTTCAATCACCGAACTCAGTAACAAACAATTTTCGGGCGGTGGCTGGCGGAAGTTTATCAATTTTGCCCGCAAGCAATTGCCTATTCACAATCTGGAGGATCGATATGTCAGCCCCAATGGCGAAGAAATCCTGTTGATGTCCAATTGTGTTCCGATCTTCGACGAGGCCGGTCAGTTCAAGGGATATCGCGGCGCAACCAGCGACAATACCGAACAAAAGCGGCTGGAAGAGGCGCTCCACCAGGCACAAAAGATGGAAGCCATGGGCCAGCTAACGGGCGGCATCGCGCACGAATTCAACAATCTGTTGCAGGTCGTCGCTGGCAACGTTGGACTGTTGGCGGAAAATTCTGCGGACGACCCGGAGACTGCACAGTGTTTCCAGGCAATACACCGGAACGTGACCCGGGGAGCCGAACTGACCGATCGTCTACTCTCGTTTTCACGCCAGCAGCCGTTGGCGCCCAGAGCGGTGGAAATCGGCGCAGTGTTGAGCGAACTGCAGGGCATGTTGTCGCGAACCCTGGGTGAGACGATCGACATTGCCATCGAAGCGGCAGATGATCTCTGGGCGGCGAAAGCCGACCCGGGGCAATTGGAAAATGCCCTGCTGAATCTGGTTTTGAATGCCCGTGATGCCATGCCGGGCGGTGGTGCTATTACCCTGTCTGCCACCAATGCCAAGCTCGACGAGCAGGCGGCGGCGAGGCGTGAAGAGGCAACGTCCGGCGACTACGTATTGCTGAGTGTGACCGATAACGGCAGTGGCATGACGGACGAGGCTCTTAGCCATGCCTTCGAGCCATTCTTCACCACCAAGGATATTGGCGAGGGCACCGGACTTGGCTTGAGTATGGTTTATGGCTTCGCCCAGCAGTCGGGCGGCTTCGCCGAGATCGAGAGCAAGGCAGACGTAGGCACGACCGTGGACCTGTACTTGCCCCGGCTGATCGGAACCGGGGCCGAGGCGGCCGTCCGGGTTGCGCCGCTCAAGACCGCGGCGCCGGGCAGCGGCACCATTCTTCTGGTCGAGGACGACGCGGATGTCAGGAGGTCACTGGCAGCGCAAATGACCGGGCTGGGCTACCGGGTGATTGAGGCCGAAGATGGGGCCAGCGCCTTGGCCGTTCTGGATGACGAGACCCAGATCGATCTGCTTTTCACGGACATCATGATCCCCGGTGGGGTGAGCGGCCTCGAACTGGCGCGGCAGCTTCTGCTGCTTAGGCCGGAGCTCAGGGTCCTCTATACCACCGGCTACAGCGAGGACCATGTCGCCAAAGCCGGGCAGTTGGAAGAGGACGCCACCGTGTTGCGCAAGCCCTACGATACAGCCAAACTTGCCGCGGCTATTTCACAAATTTTGCATTGAGGATTTTGGGCCGCCGCATCAGGATCGCGAATTTTCCGGACTGTTGCCAGTGTCTGCAGCTATGATCGGGTCGACGACGCCATCGTCTTGTCCATTACCCAGCCCGTGGCATTTCAGGCGTCTGTCATCAGGCGAGATATCAAGCGATTATCACATGGGCCCGTTTCGATCAGATTGGACCGCCCTGACCGGGCGGGATAGGATGCTGCCTGGAGGGAGCGGAACAATGGCTGATTTTAAGGTCTTCGAACTGGGTGATCTGCGTTTGCAGTGCGGCATGATCCTGCCCAAGGCCCAGTTGGCCTATCAAACCTATGGCACCCTGGCGCCGGACAAATCCAATGTCGTGCTGTATCCGACCTCCTATGGCGCCCAGCATATGGACATCGAATGGCTGATCGGGCCGGGCCGGATCCTGGATTCCGAAGAATACTTCATTGTCATCCCCAACATGTTCGGCAACGGGCTGTCCTCGTCGCCGAGCAACATGGCCGAACCCTACGGCATGGGCCGCTTTCCCGCCTTCAGCCATTGGGACAATGTGCAGGCCCAGCGCCGCCTGTTGGCCGAGGTCTTCGCGGTGGAGCGCCTGGCCCTGGTATATGGCTGGTCCATGGGGGCCCAGCAGGCTCTGCATTGGGGGGCTATTTTTCCCGACCTGGTGGAGAACATCTGCGCCGTCTGCGGCTCGGCCCGCACCACGCCCCACAACAAGGTCTTCCTGGAAGGAGTCCGCGCCACCCTGACCGCCGATCCGGCCTGGCAGGAGGGAGGCTTTGCCGCGCGGCCCGTACGCGGCCTGCGCGCCATGGGCCGGCTTTATGCCGGCTGGGCCATGTCCCAGGCCTTTTACCGGGAAGGCAAGCATCTGGAGCTGGGCTTTGCCTCGTTGGAGGATTATCTGGTGCGCGCCTGGGAGGCGAACTTCCTGCGCCGCGATGGGGATGATCTGCTGTCCATGCTGGCCACCTGGTATCGATCCGATATCAGCGACAATGAAATCTACCAGGGCGATCTGGCCGCCGCTTTGGGCGCCATCCGGGCCCGCGCCATGATCATGCCCTCCCGCACCGATCTTTATTTCACGCCGGAGGACAGCGAGCGGGAATGCGGCCAGATGGCCAACGCCGAATTCCGTCCCATCGAGTCTATTTGGGGCCACCGCGCCGGTAACCCAATTGATAATACCGATGACGAGGCCTTTCTGCGCAACGCGGTGCAGGCGCTGCTGACGGGGAACGGCAATGCTTCGTGATATTGCAGGCGCCCTGGTACCAGGCACCTCCGTCCATATCGAGGGCGCGCCGGACGGGCCGCTATCGGGCCTGACCTTCGCCGCCAAGGATTTATTCGATGTTGCCGGCTATCCCACGGGGGGCGGCAATCCGGACTGGCCCGGCAACAATGCGCCCGCCGAACGCCATGCCTGGGCGGTCCAAGCCCTGCTGGACGGCGGCGCCACCCTGGTGGGCAAGACCATAACCGATGAAGTCTCGCTTGGTATCCTGGGCGAGAATGTCTTTCACGGTACACCGCTGAACAGCGCCGCGCCGGACCGGGTACCGGGTGGATCTTCCGCCGGCTCCGCGGCGGCGGTCGCTGCCGGGATGTGCGATATTGCCCTGGGTACGGACACGGGCGGCTCGGTCCGGGTGCCGGCCAGTTTTTGCGGCCTGTACGGCATTCGCCCGACCCATGGCCGCCTGGACCTGCGCGGCATGATGACCCAGGCCCCCAGTTCGGATACCACCGGCTGGTTTGCCCGCGACGGCGCCACCTTCGCCAAGGCCTCGGCCGCGCTGTTGACGGAGGCGGAGACCGATGCCCTGCCGGACCACCTGATCATCGCCGTGGACGCCTTCGGCTTTGCCGGACCGGAAATCGGCGCCGCCCTGGCGCCGATGATTGAGCGCCTGAGCGGACTGGTCGGCACCGTTGAAGATGACGTCATGGCGCCGCCAGGGCTGAGCACCTGGGCCAAGGCGCAACGCGCCTTGCAGCCCTACGAAGGCTGGCTGACCTTCAAGGATTGGCTGGACCAAGACAACCCGGCCATGGCCTACAGCGTCGCCCGTGGTTTGGCCGCCGCCGCAAACATTCCCCAGACGGAGCGGGACTGGGCCCGGATGATGCGCCAGGAGGCCCGCGCCCGGTTGGACCACCTGCTGGCGCCGAACACCATTCTCTGTCTACCGACCACACCCTTTGCCGCCCCGCCGAAGGGTCTGCCCATCAGTCAGACCGACCCCTTGCGCCTGCAGATCGCCTGTCTATGCAGCCATGGTGGCCTGACCGGGGTGCCCCAGGTTTCCATCCCCGGCGCCACACTGGACGGGCTGCCCCTGGGCCTGTCGATCATCGGACGCTGGGGCATGGATGGCCAGCTGGTGGCGCTGGCAAAAGCAATGGAGGCAACCTTATGAATACCCCGGCGAGCACCCTGGCCGTAAATGACCCACAGGTCGTGGCGCAGGTCACGGCGCTGTTCGAGGCCTATGAGCAGGCCCTGATTGACAAGGATGTGGACGTCCTGGACAACACCTTCTGGAACAGCCCCCACACCATCCGCTATGCCATGCACGAAAACGGCTATGGCTTTGACGAAATCCACCGCCATCGCGTCAGCCGCGCGCCGGGGCCCGGCATCAAGGAGGTCAGGCGGCGCCTGGAAATTCTGACCCTGGGCGATGCCTTCGCCACGGTGAACCTGGAATTCAAGGTGCGCGGCCAGGACGAGGTGGGCCGGCAATCCCAGACCTGGGTAAAATTTCCGGATCTGGGCTGGAAGGTTGTCGCAGCCCATGTCTCCATCCAGGACAAGGCCCCCAGATGGTAGGAGGAACGCCAGTGAGAAAAGGCGAAAATTTATGAACGAGGCGGCAGCACGGCCGGCGCCGCCCTGGCGCATCGGCGTCGACGTCGGCGGCACCTTCACCGACATGGTGCTGCGCGATCAAGGCGGCAGCCTATGGGTCTTCAAGGCGCCGTCCGTGCCGGCGGATCCCAGCCAGGGCGTCCTGGCGGTATTGCAGCGCGCCGTCGATGCCTTCGGGATGCCTCTGTCCGAGCTGCTAGCCGACTGCGCCTTGTTTTTCCATGGCTCCACCGTCGCCACCAACACCATCCTGGAAAAAAAGGGCGCCAAGGTCGGCCTGCTGACCACCACCGGCTTTCGCGACAGCCTGGAAGTTCGCCGGGGTATTCGCGAAAACCAGTGGGATCACCGGGCGCCGTTTCCCGATGTTCTGGCCCCGCGATACCTGCGCCAACCGGTTGGCGGCCGTCTGGACAAGGATGGCGTCGAGATACAGGCGGTGGCGTTGGGCGATGTCGATGCGGCCAGCGAAATTTTTGCCGATGAAGGCGTGGAAGCGATCGCCGTCGCGCTGCTCAACAGCTATGGCAATCCAGCCCACGAGGAAGCCGTGGCCAGCCATCTAAGGCAATCGGATAAGCATGCCTGGATATCGCTTTCCAGCGCCATCGCCCCGATCATGGGCGAGTACGAGCGCACCTCCACCGCCGTGGTCAATGCCTATATCGCCCCGAAGGTGGTGGGCTATCTGCGAGACCTGGACAGCCATTTGCAGAGCCATGGCCTGAGCCGCCCGATCCTGTTGTTGCAGAGCAACGGCGGCGCGGTGTCCGTGGATCAGGTCTCTGAACGGCCCGTCAATCTAGTGCTATCGGGGCCGGCCGCCGGTGTCGGCGCCCTGGGCCTGTACAGCCGGGCGGCCGGCTCCGGCAACCTGATCGCCATGGAAATCGGCGGCACCAGTTGCGATGTCACGCTGATGGGCGAGGGCCAGGTCGCGGTCACCGATGAATTGATCATCGACGGCTATCATCTGGCAACGCCTTCGGTGGACATTCATACGGTTGGGGCGGGCGGCGGCACCATTGCCCGAGTGGACCAGGCCGGCCTATTGCATGTGGGCCCCCGGGGCGCCGGTGCGGTACCCGGCCCGGCCTGCTATGGCCTGGGCGGCGAGGCGCCGACCGTGACCGACGCCTATATGGTGCTGGGCCGCCTGCGTCCCGGCCCCTACGCGGGCGGCAGTGTCACATTGGACGACAATCTGGCCCACCAGGCCATCATGAACGAGATCGCAGCACCCCTGGGGATCGGGGTGGAAGACGCGGCGGCGGGGATCATCCGCCTGTTGGAGCAGAACCTGTTGCATGCGGTAGAGCATATTTCGATCCAGCGCGGCCACAATCCGCAACGCTTTACCCTGGTGGCGGCGGGCGGCGCCGGGCCCATGCACGCCGCCGCGGTGGCCCGCAGCCTGGGCTGCCGGCAAGCCTACGTGCCACGTCAGGCCGGTGCCTTTTGCGCCCTGGGCATGCTGCATACGGACGTGCGTCAGGATTATCTTGCCGTACAATTCGAGAACCTGGATACGGTCAGCGCGGCAACCCTGGAGCTGGGTTTCGGCCCTCTGGCCGCACGCGCAGGAGAAACCCTGGCGGCGGAGGGTTTCCAGGGCAGAAACGCGGTCCTGCATCGGGAACTGGATTTACGCTATCGCGGCCAGCTTTGGTCGATCCGGGTGGAATTGCCCAGTGGCGCCTTTGATCCAGCCGCCGTGCGGACTGCCTTTGATGCGGACCATCAACGGCAATACGGTCATACCCAGCCCGGCGGCACTATCGAGATTACCGCCTTGCGGGTGACGGCGCGCGGCTTGATCGAGAACACGGAGGCAGCAGTGGCGGCGGCGGCGGCGGAGGTGCCGACGCCGACCGCGGTCCGTCAGGTTTATAGCGACCGCATTCACGGCTGGCAGGAAACCCCGGTCTATGCCGGGGCGGATTTGCGCCCGGGCTTTGTCCATGACGGCCCCCTATTAGTGGAAGAATTGACCACCACGGTCTTTGCCGGGCCAGAGGACCGCTTGCGGGTGGACGAGGCTGACAACTTCATGATCGAAATCGATGGGGGACGGAATTGAAATGAGCAGCCAGGAAAACCCGGCGCCCGCCGTTCTCGATCCCATCGTCCTCGCCCTGGTGCAGAACCGCCTGGATCATATTTCCCATCAGATGGGCTGGGTTATGACCCGCACGGCGCGCAGTCCGATCTTTTCCCAGAGTCATGATTTCTCCTGCTTCGTCGCCGATCCTGACGGTACCCTGGTCAGCCAGGCCGACGGTATTCCCATCCATACGGGCGGCGGCGGTTTCGCGGTTCGCGCCCTGTTGCGGGATTTCCAGGGCCAGATTGGCGATGGCGACGTCTTTGTCCTGAACGATCCCTATACCGCCGGCGGCAACCATCTGCCGGACTGGGTGATCGCCCGGCCGGTCTTCGTCGGTGGAATTCTGGTTGCCTTCGCCTGCAACCGGGCGCATCAGTCGGATATCGGCGGCGGTGCCGCCGGTACCTATAATTCCGCAGCCAGGGAGATCTTCCACGAAGGCATTCGACTGCCGGTCATGAAGCTGATCGAAAACGGCGAGACCCGGCAGGACATTTGGCGCCTGTTGATGATCAACACGCGCACGGCGGAGGCCTTGGACGGCGACCTGCGCGCCATGATCGGTTCCACCCGCATTGGCGCGGACCGCATCGCGGCCCTGGTCGAGGAACTGGGCATGGCGCAATACCGCGACTATTTCGAGGGCATCCTGGAACATGCAGACCGCAGTTTCCGCCGCTGTGTCAGCACCATCCCGGACGGCGACTACCGGGCCGAGGAAGCCATCGACAATGATTGCTTCGAGCCCCTGGACGATGCCATCCGCGTGCGCCTGGGCGTCAAGGGTGACACCCTGGAAGTCGATTTCACCGGTACTGCCCCCCAGGTCCAGGGCTTCAAGAACTCGTCCGTCGCCAACACCTGGTCGGCGGTCTACATGGCCCTGGCTTCGTACTTCGACCCGGACCTGCCGCGCAACGAAGGCACCTTCCGGACGGTTACGATTACCGCGCCCGAAGGCAGCATCGTCAACGCCAGACCGCCCGCGGCGATGACCATGAACACGGTCTTCGTGGCGCACGAGATCGTGCATGCCATTTGGAAGACCCTGAACCAGGCCCTGCCGGAACGCAGCTGCGCCGGCTGGGCCAAGGCGGTGCATGGCACCAGCTCTGGGCGCACGGACGGGGAAAGCCCCTTTGTCATGTATCACTGGAATTCGGCCCCTGGCGGCGGCGGTGTCGAGGGCCGCGACGGTTTCAACCAGATCGGCCATTTGATCGCCCTGGGCGGGCTGGTGCTGCCGAACGTGGAAACCTACGAGCGGCTTTATCCCGTGCTCTTCAAACGCCAGGAATTCCGTACCGATGCCGCCGGCCCCGGCGCCTATCGCGGCGGCACGGGCTGCAATTTCGAAGTGCAAGTCAACGTCGACGCCGAATACGCCTTTCGTGGCGAAGGCTTGCACACCCCTTCATGCTTTGGCGCCGCCGGGGGCCGGGCCGGCGAGGTCGGCCAGATGGAGCTGATCTTCGCGGACGGCGACACGGTAGAGCCGCCGAAATACGCGGTGCGCCGTTACGGGCCCCTGACGTTGCGGACGGCCTCGCCCGGCGGCGGCGGCTGGGGCGAGCCACGACAGCGGGCGCCCGACCGGGTGCTGCGCGATGTCCGCGACGGCGTGGTGAGCCGCGCGGCCGCCGAAAAGGTCTATGGTGTGGCCGTCAGCGCCGACGGCAAATCAGTTGACGAGGCCGCCACCGCCGCCTTGCGGGCCGGCTGACAATTGACGCCGATCGCCAAGCCAGCGCAAATTCTTTGCAGGATTCGAACAGTTTCACCGATGAAAGAAATAGGGGAGTTGACGTCAAATGAGTAGCGAGATGAATGGGGCCGAAAGCCTGGTGCGGACGCTGATTGCCGGCGGTGTCGATGTCTGTTTTACCAATCCGGGCACCTCCGAGATGCATTTTGTCGCCGCGCTGGACAAAGTGCCCGGCATGCGTTGTGTACTGGGCCTGTTCGAGGGTGTGGTGACCGGCGCCGCCGATGGCTACTACCGTATGCTGGGCAAACCGGCCTCTACATTGCTGCATCTGGCGCCCGGCCTGGGCAACGGTCTGGCGAATTTGCACAACGCCAAAAAAGCCGATTCCGGCATCGTCAATATCGTCGGCGAACATGCCACCTATCACATCCAGTATGACGCTCCCCTGACCGCCGATATCGAAGGGACCGCCGCGCCGATGTCCCATTGGGTCAAGACCTCGCCCACATCGCAGACCATCGCGTCTGACGGCGCCCTGGCCATCGCGGCGGCGCGGCAGACCCCGGGACAGATCGCGACCTTGATACTGCCGGCTGACACGGCCTGGGGCCCGGCGGATGCCGTCGCCGAAACCGTGCCGCCGGCAGCACCCACGCAGGTTTCCGACGATGCCGTCAAAGCGGCCGCGGAACTGCTGCGTAGCGGCCAGCAGGCGACCTTGCTGATGGGTGGCGCCGCCTTGCGCCAACCCTGCCTGGAACTGGCCGGGCGGATCGCCGCCAAGACCGGCTGCGGCATCCTGACCGAGGGCGCCAATACCCGGTTGGAGCGGGGCGCGGGCCGGGTTCAGGTCAACCGCATTCCTTATGTGGTGGAACAGGCCCTTGGCGTGATGAAAAAAGCCGGTAATCTGGTGCTGGTGGGGGCCAGGGAACCGGTCGCCTTCTTTGCCTACCCGGACAAGCCCAGCCTGTTGATGGACCCGGACGCCGCATCCACCAAGCTGGCCGGCGTCGAAGACGATATGGAAGCGGCCTTGGCGGCGCTGGCACAGGAACTGGACTGTCTGGACACGGCGCCCGCCGGGCTGGCCGCGCCGCACCGGCCCGTGCTGCCGAACGGAGAGATCACGCCGGCCGCCATCGCCGCCGCTCTGGGCGCAATGCTGCCCGAAGGCGCCATCGTGGTGGACGAAAGCGTTACCACCGGCCGGGAGTTTTTCCCGCAAACCGCCGGCGCGCCGCCGCATGACTGGATCAACAATCGCGGCGGCTCAATCGGCTATGGCATGCCCGTGGCCATCGGCGCCGCCATTGCCTGCCCCGACCGCAAGGTCATCGCGTTGGAGGGTGATGGCAGCGCCATGTACACAGTCCAATCGCTGTGGACCATGGCCCGCGAAAATCTCGACATCACAGTGCTGATATTTGCCAACGGCACCTATAACATTCTACGCGGCGAGTTGACCAACGTGGGTGTACAGAACCCCGGCCCCCGGGCCGTTGATATGCTGTCCATCGACCGTCCCAACCTGGACTGGGTGGCCATGGCCAGGGGCATGGGCGTCGAGGCCTCGCGCGCCAATAACGCCGAGGCACTGAACAAGGCCCTGGATGCCGGCCTGCATTCCGAAGGACCCTATCTGATCGAAGTCGCGCTGTAGAGCGATTTGACCGCTGCCCCGCAGGCAATCCCGTGGCGCCAGTGAATATCGGTATAGATTTCGGCAGAAAGGCGGAGACTTTGATGGCCAAGGTTTTCATTAGCAAATGCCTGGGGCTACTGCTCGGTTTTCTGATCACGGCCGGAAGCCAACCAGCCCTCGGGAGCGAGGACATTCCGGACCAGTATCCGCAATCGCTGCTCTATTCCAAGCCAGTGGAAGTCATACCGCATGTATGGTCGGCGATTGGCGCCAGCGCCCCGCCCACTTACGAAAATTCCGGCCACAACAATAACCTGTCGTTCATTGTGACCGGCGACGGGGTGGTGGTGATCAATGGCGGCGCGGCCTATCTGCTGGCCAAGGCTTTACACGACGAAATCAAGATAATCACGAAAGAACCCGTGAAGCTGGTAATCAACGAAAACGGTCAGGGCCATGCCATGCTGGGCAATGGCTATTGGGCGGAACGTGGCGTGCCCATCCTGGCCCATGTGGACGCGGCGGCGGCGTTCGAAGAAGACAGCGGCGACATTTTGCGTCGCATGCAACGCTACAATAAGGACAAGGCCAACGGCACCAAAGAAACCGGGCCAAGCGATACGCTGGAAACCGAACGTATCATCAAGATGGGACGGTTTCGTATCGAAGTCAGGTTGCTGGGTCCGGCCCATTCGCCCGGAGATATTTCCGTCTGGCTGCCGGAGCAGGAACTGGTGATCGCCGGCGACATGGCATTTCATGAGCGCCTTCTGCCCATCTTCGACGACACGGATACGGCGGCCTGGCTGGAAAGCTGGAAAACCTTCGAAGCCTTGAAGGCGCGGTATGTCATTCCGGGGCACGGGCATCCCACCAATATGGCCCAGGTACGCCGTTACACGCGCGATTACCTGGTCCACCTCAGAGGCCAGATCGCAAAACACCTTGCAGCAGGTGGCGATCTAAAAGGCGCCTACGAAGTAGACCAGGCCGCCTACGCCCATCTTGATACGTTCGAACAATTGGCCAAGCGCAACGCGGGACGGGTTTTCGTTCAAATGGAGTTTGAATAGATTAACCAGGCCCGGGCCGCAATTGCCCGCAACGTGTTGCCTGTTAGGGCCTGACGACCGTCCAGCCTTTTTCATCCAATTCTATGATCCGCACCACGCCGGCGGGAACCATTTCGGTAAAGGTGAACAGTTCTGGCGCCTTGCCTTCCTTTTTCGTCATCGCCGAATGGGTATTGCCGCAGGCCATGAATTTAACATTTGTCATACTCTTGGAAAAAGACTGCATCCGCTTGGCGACAGGGGATGTATCCACTCGCAGCATATGCAGGCCGCGGTTGAAGGCGACGATTTCAATCTCGACTTCTTCACCCTTGTCGGAATAGTACCGGGATACGTTGGCCGCAACGTTCAGCACCGTGTTCATCTTTTGCGGATCTTTGTCACTGATCTGCAGCACCAGTTTGTGAACATCTTCCTCAGCCGCATGTGCAGACGGAAAGGCCATAACGGCGACCGAAAGAATCAATGCGAAACTCAATATCAAATTTCTGATAGGCATCTTGGTATCTCCCTGGTTTCAGTTTGCTAAGAAATCACTCACTCTTCTTCCCGCTTTCGGGCGTGACATCCAGAACCCGCGCCCTGCTCAAAATCCTGACAGCGGATTTGCAATTCGCCATGCAGGGTTCGCGCTGCTGGCGAAGTTCTGTGAGGGGCCGTGGATCGGGAATGAAATTCGTTTCGTTCGGCAACTTGACGGACAGGAAGTTCTGCCGCGACAATTCAAACTCTTCGTCCTGCACCAGATCATTCAAATAAAGGATATAGGCCGTAATGGCGTAGATTTCGTCCGGCGTCAGCGATTGCGCATCGCCAAATGGCATGGCACGGCGAATATAGTCGAACACCGTCGACAGGTAGGGCCAGTAAGAGCCGACCGTCTTGACCGGATTATCCCCCGCAAGAGACTCGAAGCCACCAGCGAGAGGTGGCCAACGATCCAGACCTTCGCCAAACTCACCGTGGCAGGCGGCACAACGTTCCTGAAAAATCTCTTCGCCTTGCCTTGCGTCGCCCTTGCCAGGCGGTAAACCCTGGCCGTCCGGGCGGACGTCAATATCCCAGCCCGCGACCTCTTTCGGTGTGGCCTCTCGCCCCAGGGCCAACGGCCCGGCCAGACCTGTGCTTTCAACCAGAAATAACCAAATAAGGGCTGCAAGCAGGAATTGCGAAACCCTAGCCACTGACTTCAACATTCTCGACCTCCCCCGACTTCATGACATGCCAGGTTTGAATGCCGTTGTTGTGGTAGATGGAGTTTTCGCCCCGTACCCTGCGCAACTCGTGCTTGCTTGGCTGCACGTAGCCGGTTTCATCGATACAGCGGGATTGCAGCAGCATGGGCGAGCCGTCCCAGGCAAAATCGTAGTAGAAGCGTGTCAGGCATTTTGAAAATACCGGCCCGTCGATACGCGCGGTCCGCCAATTTTTGCCGCCATCAAAAGAGACATCGACGCGTTGTATCTTGCCCCGGCCGGACCAGGCCAGACCACTCAAGACCTGCCGGCCCTTGTTCTCTAGCGGCGCCTGCGGGCTTGGGCTGGTGATCACAGATTTGGCGTCCATGATCCAGGTAAAGCGGCGCGAACTGCCATCCGCCATCAGGTCGGTATATTTCGAGGTTTCCTCGCGGGTATGCCAGGGTTGATCGCCGACCTCGATGCGGCGGATCCACTTCACCCACATGTTGCCTTCCCATCCTGGTACGACCAGGCGGGCCGGATAACCTTGTCCCGGCCGCAAGGCCTCGCCATTCATCTTGAAGGCGATGAAGCAGTCTTCGAGTGCCTTGTCCAACGGCAGGGAACGGTTCATTCCCGCGGCATCGCCGCCTTCGGGCATCAGCCATTTGGCATTGCTCTTCAGACCAGCTTCATCAAGAATATGCTTCAGCGGCACACCGGTATATTGCACGCAGCTGACCATGCCATGGGTAAACTGACAGCCATTCAATTGCGCGCCGCGCCATTCCATGCCGGAATTTGCCGCGCATTCGAGGAAGTAGAATTTGCTGACCCTTGGAAATCGCTTCAGGTCATCCAGGGTAAAGATCATCGGCTTGTCGACCAGGCCATTGATCATCAAGCGATAGTCGGCTGGATCAATTTCCGCAACGCCACTGTGATGACGCTCGAAACAAAGGCCGTTGGGCGTTACGATACCGTCCAGTTCATGCAGCGGAGTGAAGTTTACGGAACTTTCCGTCGTCGCCGTCAACCAGGCGACATTGCGCCGCACGACATGCTTTTCAAACTCGGACGGGCTGCCATAGGCACGCGCGTCCACGCCGTCGCCCAATGCCTTGCTGGCATCGGGAATATTTGGCGGCAGGTTTGCAGCACTTCCGGCCGCCGCCCGGCGGCCCGGCAATCCGGCAAGTCCGGTGCCGATGACACCCGCCGTACCGGCCAGGAAGCCTCGTCGCGTGGCTTTGTTTACTTTGTTATTGGACACGGCGCTGTTCCATATTTTCCACCCGATCCCGCTTATGTGCCCGTAATCCGGACGGCTTCGTTCGGTGGGATGTTAATGCTCTTTTCGGTCTCAATATATTTGGTTACCAGATCGTAAATCGGTGGCCCCTGTGTGCCTTCATTAACGCTGGCCCAACCGGCCACAACATACTCACGCGCCGGATCAATCGGCTGGCCGTCTTTCAACAGGGTCATTTCCGAAATGCGGCTGCCGATCTTGGCGCCAACGTCGATGCGGTAACCCATGCCGCCCACGCGGACCATGTCGCCACCCTGCTGATAATAGGGATCCGGGTTGAACAGATTATCCGCAACGTCCTCCAATATTTCCTTGATGAAAGCGCCCGTAAACTTGCTGCGATAGACGTTTGGGTAGGTGATTGCCGTCACGCTATAGACATCGTCGACGGTGATTGGCTGGCCGGGCAGTATGCTGGCGCCCCAACGAAATCCCGGGGACAGGGCGATCTCGGCATCACGCTCCTGCAGCAAGGCCTGGCAGATCAAATCATCAAAGGTGCCGTTAAAATTGCCCCGGCGGTACAACAGGCTTTCGCTATGGCCCAGAACCCGGCTGGTAGCCGCCGCATAGGGTGCGCGTACTTTCTCGATCATGGCAGACATTTCAGGATCAGGTGTAATGGCATCCGAAAAGACCGGCATCAGTTTGAATTTGAAATCCCTGACCTCTCCGCCTTGCACATCAAGATCAAGCCTCGAGAGAAACTTGCCGTGGCTGCCCGAGGCGATCAGCAGCGTCTTGCCCTGCTTGACCGCGACCGGCAGGGCATCGTGGGTATGGCCGGTCAGGATCACGTCGATGCCTTCAACCCGGGAGGCCAGCTTTCGGTCCACGTCGAAACCGTTATGGGATAACAGGATCACCAGATCCGCGCCGCCGGCCCTGACTTCGGCAACATGCCTGCGCATGTCATCTTCGCGAATTCCAAAGGCCCATTCGGGCATCATGTAACGGGGATTGGCGATGGGCGTGTAGGGGAAGGCCTGGCCGATGACACCTATTCTCACGCCACCCCGTTCAAAATACTTGATGGCATCGAATACGGGTTCGTCCCATTCCGTGTCGCGGATATTGCCGCAGAGAAAGGGAAAATCCATGGCTTCACTTAATTCTTTGACCCTGTCGGTGCCATAGGTGAACTCCCAATGGCCGGTCATGGCATCGGGAGCCAGAAGGTTCATGGTTTCGACCATGTCGGCGCCCCGCGTCTGCAGCGCCGTATAGCTGCCCTGCCAGGTATCGCCACCGTCGAACAAAAGCGTCTGGGATGGCCGCTCTGCCCGGATCGCCTTTACCAGGGTCGCGATCCGGTCCACGCCGCCGACCCGGCCATAGGCACGGGCCAGGGCCGTAAAATCCTCGGACGAAAGAGCATGGGCCGCGGCGCTATCAGTCTCAAGGCCGAATTTTTTTAGGAATGCCGCACCGGTAATGTGCGGCGGCAAACCGCTGTTCTCGCCAACCCCAATATTGACCGATGGCTCCCGGAAATAGATCGGCAGCAATTGGGCATGCAGATCCGTGAAATGCAGCAATGTGACATTGCCCACGGCTTCGAACGATAATAGCCGTTCCTGATCAAGTTGCTGGCGCGCCGCCGCCCGGGCTATCCCGGCAGGGAAGTTTCCCGCCAGCGTAGCAGCCAGCGACAGTTGCCAGAATTCACGTCGCGACAGCATCTATATTCACATCCAATACAATTTGTCGTGCCAGGTTAGGTATTGCGCGGGAAGCCCGAGGACTTTTACCTTCAAGATAAATCCACCGGCTCCCCGCGCCGAAATCGGCTACCCCAATCAGTTCCGCACAGCCGGAGTCTCGACCGGCAGGCCGACGCCGCGGGTTGCCAGGTACAACTCCAGGGCAACAAATTCATCGGAGCCCACTTTGTATGGCGTTGCCCGGATATTCTTCATGCAGCCCTTGAAACGGCGATGAATGGAGCCGATCTTCTGCCACTTGAAGCGATAGGTGGGGAAGCCGTTGGATTGGCCCTGGCTCAACATATCGGCACGAATACGGTTGCCGTAGTTGTCCTCGTGGCAGCTGGAACACGCCATGTCCAACTGGCCGACACGCTGGTAGTAGAGTTTCTTGCCTCTTTCCGCCCAACTTGCCGCAGGCCCTTCCGCGCTTACATTGACCGGCTTACCCCTCGATTGATGCCGGACATACGTCGTCATGGACAGCAACGGACCGGATTCCCATTTCCAGGGCTTGGCCCCCATGTTGTCTTTCCGGCAGGTGTTGATGCGTTGTTCCAAACTGACCGGTTTACCGACCTTGTCATCCCACTTCGGATAGACGGTACCAACGGTGGCCATGGATTCTGTGGCGTCGTCATGGCAGCTGGCGCAGGATTTGCCCGCGCTGCCGTCGGTTTGCGACCATAACTCTTCGCCCTGCTCGACCCAGATGAAGCCGGGATTCTGGATATCGTCATCCTGTAGCACCTTGGTTTCCTTGCTCCTGTATTCGTAGCCCGAGATGATCTCGGACAGCGCATGGCCATTGGGCGGCTTAATGGCCACTCGTTTCATCTCGGCTTTGGCGCTGGCCGCGATCGCCAGCCCAATGGCTGTCGCGACCGCTAACATCAATATCTTTTTCATATGATCCCCCTGCTTTTAAGGATGTCGTGGCGGCACTATGTTGCCAGTCTCAGGCGACGGTGATTTTTTGCGATTTCTTGAAGACATCGCCATTGTCGGCGGTCCAGGTGAATTGAAACTCGCCTGACTCCTCTATTTTGGCGGTGAACTGCAGATACGGGTTGGCGGAAACCGCCGGCTCGATATCGCAGGAGAAAACCGTCGCGCCGTTGAATTCACACGTGAATTTGTTGATGATCTGGCGCGGAATTTTCTCGCCCTTCTTATCCTTGCGCTGGCCCGACTCCATCTTGTGGGAAATCAGGGTCTTCAAGGTAATCACGTCGCCTTTCGCTGCCTTCTTCGGCACTTTGATACGCGGCTTGGATTTAGCCATTGAACTGTCTCCTATCGAAATTCGTTGGTTGTCAGCCGCCGCAGCCGCCGATTGTGACTTTGACGACGCTCTTGACCATGCGTACCGAGCCGTCGCTCATTCTGGCTACGGCAACGACGTTCTGTGTCTTGGCCAATCGCATGCGCGTCGATGCCTCGGCGCTGCCGCTCATGTGTGAAAAATTGAATGTGATCACGCCAGGCAGTGGATTGCCCTCGGCGAGAACCATAACCTGTTGAACATGATCGGCCTTGGTCATGGGGCTGCCGACCGACACCGACATGGGTACGGTGTTGCCGTTCTCCGCAATTTCCGGCAGATCGAGTTCGATACCGCCTTCCCTAATCATGGCGGTGCCGGCGAATTTCTTCACCCGCATTTCGAATTCCGAGCCAGCAGCCAGGATTGGCGCCACGGGCAGCATAGTGATCACCGCCGCACCCGAACCAAGGGCCAGCATCTGGCGACGTGTCAGTTGTTGCATTTGTTCCTCCTCAATAATACGTCGTTCATTTGAGTTGATTCAAATAGGCCAGAATATCCTCGACCTGCTGTGCGGTGAGGATCGTCTTGCCCATAAATTTCTTGGCGATGCGTGTGTAACCGTCGGCGATGTAAAAGGACGGCATGATCGTGTCTTCGAAGACAACCTTCGAATCGACCAGGATCATACGTAATTCGGCCTCTTTCCAACGCCCGGAGACGCCATCAAGAGATGGGCCAACTTCGCCATGGAACGGTTGATCTTTCAGCGCGGAGGACGAATGACAGGCCAGACAATTGCCCTGTTTGCGATTCAGCAATGCCTTTTTTCCGCGCCCCGGATCACCGGCTTCCATTGTCAGTGATTTGGGTATCGTCTTGTCGATAACCTCGAATGCCACCGGTGCGGCGCAGACCGGCAAAGCGAAGCCAACGGCAACGGCCAACGCCGTAACAAGCCTTGTTGCGTTGAGTTTCATCATACTATTCTCCTCTCCCTGGGATCCTTTTTTGCATGGTCTGAACCGAAATCCGGACCGCGAATACATATGAAAACTTGCATGTTTTCTCGCACATCTCCCCCATTGCAGTCGGATAGTTTCATCTTCAGGTGGCCTGTTTCAGATAGTTGCGAAAGCTCAAGCGCTCGTAGGCGCGCTGCTCCACGTACATGAACATCTTCAAAAAATGATTCGGCTTCATGTATCCCGCAAGACGGCTGACTTCCCGCTGCCTCGGCTTGGTATCCGCGCCAAAATCAGCAACGGAAGGGAAAAACTGTATCGTTGGGGTGAAGCTGACACTGTACTTCCGAGCCAGTTTACGCTCCGAAAGCTCTTCGCCGTCAAAGTCCACGACCTTTCGTGAGCCAATCAGGTTGAGCTGCAATATTTCGAAATTCGTTCTGATGAAGGCAAGAATATCCGGCCGCGCAAAATTAACGAGATGAGTTTCCCTGCAATAGGGACAACCCTTCAGCTCCCAGATGACGGCAAACCGTTTGCCGTTTGCGGCACTTTCGCTAAGGTCATCGGCCAGTTCCAGAAAACTTTCGAGAAACCAAGGTTGATGATAAAGCCCATCATCACCCAACACCGGACCGCTGTCAGAGGCCCCGGCGAGCGGCGGCAAAACCATGCTGCCCGTCAAGCTCCCCAAGGCCAAAACTGCGGTCCTGCGTGTCATCATTTCGATGATCTCCCCACGCTCTTTACGCTTCACATATAATAATTTGCATGTGAAGGTAGGTGAGAACATATCGCTTGGCAAGTAAATTAGTGGGATTATGACAATGGCGAACTTCACCAGGGCCTTTTTCTGCCTGCTGGCAACATGCCTTTTCGCGGCGCCGGCCGCCGCCGAAGTAAGCCGCACCAGTGAATTCCACCGCGCCTTGGGTCAGGCAATGTCCCATCTTCGAACAGCGAACGGATATCTAAGAACCCGGAATGGGGACCTAGCGGCAATTGAGCTGGAAGGCCTGATCGAAAGCTGGAAAATGGTTGCCACGGCGTCTTCGCCCGCGCCCGATGCCTATGCCGAGGATCTCGGGTTCGGCGCGGCCATCCGTTCGGCGGCCGATGCTATGACGATGGCTCTGCGGCAGGCAGACCAGGGCGAGCTTATGGCGGCGCGTAATATACTGCTCAGAATCCGCCGTGACTTGTCGCTGATGCGGCGGCGCAACGGTCAGGTCATGCTGGCGGATTGCATTTTGGACCTGAATGACGCCGGCCAGCCGTTTTGGCTATACTATCGGATACAGCCGGATTGGAATGTTTTCAAAGTCCAATATGACATGATCACCCGGGCCGGAAATTATCTCTATCTGCTGCGTCGATGCGATGCATCGGCGCCGAAGGCCGTTCGAGAAGATCCCGAATTCCGCCGCCTGATCGACGGGGCAACTGATAGTTTATCCAGGATGCCGCAGGTCGTCCAAGACCGGAATAGTAATCTGCTGGATCGGATTTTGGGCCAGCTGCGGTCTATTGACAGGTTGCTGCACTTTCGCTTTGGCTGATGGCATCAGGCCCTAGCCAATGCGGCCCAAACCGGGAAACGTCTCCAAAATCCAAAAAGAAATTTCCGGCACCGCGCCAAATATGAACAACAATCCCGTGGCCACCAGCAGGGCCCCGGTGATTTTTTCGATCAAAGCCATCCGGCGTTTTACCTTGGCAGCCCAGCGCAAAAAGCGTGGTGCGAACGCTGCCGCGCCAATAAATGGCAGCCCAATCCCCAGGGCGTAGGACGCCAACAGATAGCCGCCCTCCAACATGCTCTCCTCCGCCCCGGCAACCATAAGGATGACAGCGAGTACCGGGCCGACACATGGCGTCCAGCCAAAGGCAAAAGCCAGTCCCATTAAATAGGCCCCGGCAAGGCCCGCGGCTTGCCCATCGACATTAATGCGCAATTCCCGGTAAAGGGCATTGATCCGCAAGACGCCAGCGAAATGCAGCCCGGCAAGAATGATGACGCCCCCGGCGACGCGCGCCAAAACATCAAAATATTCGCTGACAATCTGCCCCAGGTAGGACGCCGCCAAGCCCAGCAGCACGAAAACCGTCGAGAACCCGGCCACGAAACTGACGGCTGAAATGATGGTTCTGCGGGTGACATCATGGCCTGTCGCTTCGCCGCTGAATTGCTGAAAGCTGATACCGGCGATGAAACATAGATAGGGCGGGACAATTGGCAACACGCATGGCGACAGGAATGACAGCAGGCCCGCCAGAAAGGCACCCAATATGCCAATATCCATGCCCATGAAAATTCCTTCAATACATGCATAAAATTATATGTATAATGACTTAGAGCGTTTATTGGATGCAGGCAAGTGCTATGCGGCTACACCTCGCCTTGATCGTTATGCTGCTGACGACGTCACCAACCTATGGTGCGCAACTGGTGATGTTTAAGAGCGACACCTGTGAATGGTGCGAAACGTGGGATGACGTTATCGCGCCGATCTATCCAAAAACCGCCGAAGGACGTCAGGCGCCGTTGCGCCGCGTTGATATTCACGATACCCGCCCCCCCGATCTGGAACATTTGCGCGGCATTCATTTCACGCCAACCTTTGTCTTGATCGCCGAGGGACGTGAGATTGGCCGCATTACGGGCTATCCAGGCGAGGACTTCTTCTGGGGCCTTTTGGAACAACTGATCAGAAAGTTGCCGGCAACGGTGGCTGCATCATGCAAGAAAGAGGGTCTAACGAAATGCTGAAGAAACTGAGTCTTTCAATTGCCATAATAATCCTTTGCGTTTCAGGTACGTCAGCGATCGCCGATGAGGGCGGTGCCTTTGTCACCTTCAAGGTTCTGAAACCGGAAGTCGCCCTGGACCTGGCAAAAGCCGCGCTGGCGAGCTGCCGGAAAAATGGGTTTCAAGTCGCGGTCACCGTGGTCGACCGCTTCGGCATTACCCAGGTTACGCTGCGTGACCGGTATGCCGGCGCTCATACACCGGAAACCTCCAGGCGAAAGGCCTGGACGTCGGCCAGCTTTCGCGGTGCGACACTCGAGCTGGCCGGTGCGACGAAAGCGGGCAGCCAACTTTCCGGCGTGCGATTTGTTACAAACGCATTAATGGCAGGCGGTGGCGTACCTATTGATGCGGGCGGGACAATGGTGGGTGCGGTTGGCGTTTCCGGTGCGCCCACCGGTGATGCGGATGAAGCATGCGCACAGGCCGGAATAGACGCGGTCGAAGACCAGATCGCGTTTTAGCGGCATTCCACGGCAAAACGCTGCCGTTGTTGTATTGCCATGCCTGCCATGGCGATGATACATCTGCCACAGACACAGAAAACCTGATCGTTCTGGACATGCCCGCGAAACCACAGACTATGCCCGAAGACCTCAACGATCGCACCATGAGCGAAATGTTGAAGAATGCCCAATCCGCCACGGATCTGGTCAAGGCCGTGGCCCATGAAGGCCGCTTGATTATTCTGTGCATGCTGGCGGAAAAGGAGCGTTCCGTCACTGATCTGGAGCAAATTCTTTCGCTGAACCAGCCGTCCGTTTCACAGCAGTTGGCGCGTCTGCGGTCCGATGGCTTGGTTGACACCCGGCGCGACGGCAAAACGATTTATTATTCATTGGCAAGCGAGAATGCCCGCAAGGTTGTCGAACTATTGTACGATCTGTACTGCAAGCCGCGCGTTCCTTAGGGCATCGAAACGGCGATATATTTGGCATCCTGATGCAGGGGTCCGAGATAAATCTTCTCATGGGGCTTTGCGGCCTCATATCCGGCGGTCTGCTTGGCGCGGCCGCGCGGTACGGTGGGTTTTGCACCTTCGGCGCCATTGAAGATGGTTTTCTGGCACGGGACTTTCGGCGCCTGCGGGCCTGGGCATTGGCGGTCAGTATCGCCATCCTGCTTGTCGGCGTGATGCAGTTCGTCGGGGTTGGCCGGATCGAGGAATCATTTTATCTCGCCCCCCGCATAGCCTGGTTGTCAATCGTCGTCGGCGGCCTATTGTTTGGCTACGGCATGGCCATGGTGGGGACCTGCGGGCTTGGCTCTTTGGTCCGCCTTGGCGGTGGCGATCTTCGTTCCCTGGTCATCATGATCGTCATGGGTCTGTTTGCCTACATGACGGCACGGGGCCTACTCGGGTTGATCCGGATTAACTGGCTCGACCCAGTCGGCACATCCCTTGAAAGCATATCCGGACAGGGGTTGGCCCATATTGCGGCCAAGATGTTTGGCGTTGACCTGCGGCTAAGTTGGCTCGTTACCGCATTATCGCTCGTAACCGCCATCTGGATCTGGTGCTTCAACAGCCGGAAATTCCGGGTCACTAAGCGTTTGCTGATCAGCGCATTTGCAGGCGGGTTCGCCATTGCCTTTGGATTTTTTGCCACGGGCTATCTTGGTGACGATCCCTTTAATCCCCAGCGCGTCGTATCCAGTACATTCGCGCTGCCGCCGGGCGAAGCATTGGTGTATCTCATGACATTTACCGGCGCGCATCTGGATTTTGGCATCGGCAGCGTCGCCGGTGTCGTGCTTGGCGCCTTTGCTGTCGCTGCCGGCAGAAAACAAATTCGTTTTGAGGCCTTTGATGATCACCGCGAAATGCGCCGCCACCTGTTTGGCGCCGCACTCATGGGGTTCGGCGGCGTAACCGCGATGGGTTGCACCATCGGGCAAGGCATGAGTGCCATGGCCGTGATGTCGGTTTCCGCGCCGCTCGTCCTGGCCAGCATTTTCCTCGGCGCCTGGATCGGCCTGCATAGTCTGATGGAGGGCTCGTTGATAGCCGGCTTGCGCATCGCCATGATCGATCACTGGCGCGGCTGAACAGACGGCGTCTGATTTATTTCGCTGATTCCATCACCAAAAATAACCCCGATTGTTCGTAGGCCCGGGAAAGACCGTTATGTTGGTCGCTGCCGCAAGGCAACCGATGTCGTGTGCCGGCACAGCCGACCAACGGACCGATTCTTGATCGCTTCATCGGCCAATGGAATATCGTCAGTTTCTGACGGCGACGGCTTTGAAAAACGTGTAACAAAATACGCCATCGACTTCCGTCGTCCTGTACAGATCTTCGATGCCTGCATCAAAAGTGCTTGCAGTGACCAGTTCGGCATCAAGCGCAGCCTCACGTACACCTTCGATCATGGCGGTAAAGGTATCCCTGGTGAAGCCGTTGACGAGGCCGGGTTTGCTGGCGTCAACATAGACCATACGCGGACTGACGTTAATCGCGTCGAATCCCGCCTGGCGTAAGAGCGGGTAGAGCTCTCTTCCGATCAGCGCATTGCCGCCCGCTCGCCTTTGCAGTTCGACCTGACATTGTATGGCCTGCCTGGCTGCCTTGCTGTCCGGATAGAAATATGCCGAGTCATGATCACCTTCAATAACGGTGATGGTACCGCCGACCTTGAGAAGTCTTTTCAGCGCTTTCAGGGCCTGCCCCGGCCGCGAAAGATGCTCTAAGACGTGGCAGACGAACACATGATCAAAGGACTCTGGCTGAAAGTGCAAATCGAAAATATCTGCCCTTTCAAAACGAACGTTGTTCACACCTGTGGACGTTACAGCCTTCGCCGCTTGGGCAATTGAAGCAGCAGAAATGTCGATGGATGTGAACAACGCATCCGGGCTGTTACGGGCCAGGGTAACCGTTTGCGCGCCAACACCGCAGCCGGCTTCCAGAATGCGGCTGCCCTTTCGATAGTGGGTATCCCTATGCAAGAGCCCGACCAGCGCGTCGGCCTGATCCTGAAGCCGCCGGTTTTCTCTGGGGTCGTACCCGTGAACATAAGCTTGGTCCATGGCAACATACTTTCCTACGGCGCGCACGCCATGCCACCGATGCACGTTGCACTGAACAGGCAACTATGGCGGGCTTGCGTTCCTTTCTTCCTGTCCAGCATGGCATCCCGCGCATAGAACGGCCGGTCAAGCAAGATAAGCCGGCGTTACGGCTACACACGGTCTTGACCTGCTAGGCAACCTTGGGCAGCACCTCGTTCTTGAGCAGTGACATGGATTGGTGCCAGGCTTCGTAGGGTTCCCATTCGTGGCCCATTGCGAGAAGGGTACCGAACGCGCCGACCTCGCCCGTCAGGTCGTTGAGTTTTTGCGCCACCTCATCGACGCTGCCGACGATAAACACATTATCGACAAGGTAATCCATGGTCACGTCACTGTCCGCCATGTCCGGGTCGTTCTTCAGAAGTTGCAGCATGCCGACCTTTGGCAGCAGGCGCAAAAAATACTGTTCGAAATCGCGGGCCATGACGCCGCTTAGCGCCTGTTTTCGCGCTTCGGCGCCGGTCTCGGCGACGAATATTTCCCGCGCCACCCGCCAGGCACCACGATCGGCGGTTCGCCCGGCCTCGCTGGCGCCTTCCTCGATGGCGTCCCAATGGGTCTTCAGCAGGACCGGAGGGATCAGGTTAATGGACATGGGAATCCAGCCCCGGCTGCCGGCCATCTTGAGGGTCGGCGAGCGCGGCGACACGCCGGCCACGGCGATCGGCGGGTGTGGCGTCTGGTAGGGACGGATATGGGCGCGCAGGCCGATGTCTTCCTCGGTCTCGGGTATGGTAAACTTCCACCAATCGCTCTCGTAGACTCCCGGCTTTGGATCGGCCCACATTTGCAGGATGGTGTCCAGCGACGCGCGGGTATAGGCGGCGTTGTCCACCGTCGCATCGTCGCCCCAATAGCCGAATACCTGCATGTCGCCGGGAAAGCTGCCGGTGCCAATGCCCCAGTTGAACCGGCCCTCGGCCATATGGTCCAACTGCGCAATCCGGTTGGCCAGAGCGAAGGGGTTGTGGTTCGGCATACAGCTGACACCCGTACCCAGGCGGATCTGCTTGGTCAGGGCAATGGCCTGCGCGATGAACAATTCCGGCGATGGGATGTTCTCCCACTCGGACGTGAAATGCTCGCCGATCCAGGCTTCGGCATAACCAAGCGCGTCGAGCGCGACAATCTGCGCCATGTCCGATTTAAGGGTCTCGGTGAAATTGGACCCCGGCGGGTGCAGAGGCATGGTGAACAGGCCAAGTTGCATGGAACGCTCTCCTAGATGCGCGGGCGGCCCGGCCAGACCGCCCACAACTGTCAAACGGCCGGATGCCGATGATGCCAGTCGGTCTCGCGCTGATAGGCGTGGCCGGCCCGGACCAGGACGTCTTCTTCCATATGCCGACCGACAAACTGGATCGCGACCGGCATGCCGGATTTGGTAAAGCCTGACGGCATGGTCAGGGCCGGGCTGCCTGTCAAATCGAACGGCGCGGTAAATCGCAGCAGGGATGACAACAGTTCCGGGTCTTCACCCAACGCTTCCAGCTGTTTCCACGTCGGCGACGCCGCAGCCTGGGCCGGAATGACAAGGACATCAATGTCGTCGAACATGGCCCGCACCTGGCCGCAGAAATCATGCCGGTGCAGCAGAATTTCCTGGTAGTCCGTCGCCGATAGCGAATGTCCAAGATCGATCAGTCCCGCCAGGGCAGAGCCATAACGGTCTTTCCGTTTCGGATAGGTATCGCGATGGGCATGGGCCGTCTCGATACCGCAATGGGCGGACCACTCGTCCACCACCACGTCGGTGTCCGGGAACGTCACTTCCCGTAGATCAGCGCCCTGCGCTTTGAGCACGGCCAATGCGTCCCTGACCGTGGCAACCATATCGCCGTCCGCGCCGCGGCGGTTGTATTTCGGATCGAAGCCAATGCGAAGGCCATTGAGGCCGCGTTCCAGCCCCGCCAGATAGTTCGGCACCGGCACGGTGGCGGCCGTCGGATCTTTCCCATCAGCGCCAGCGATCACACCCAGAACAGCGCCTGTGTCCGCCGCGCTACGGCACATCGGTCCGACATGATCAAGCGTGGGCGCCAGATCAAAGACGCCGTGGCGCGAGACCCGGCCCCAGGTCGGTTTCAACCCCGTCACGCCGTTCGCCGCCGAGGGAAAGCGGATCGACCCGCCGGTATCGGAGCCAAGGGAAGCAAAACACAGGCCGGCCGCAGTCGCGACGCCGGAGCCCGAGGACGAGGCCCCCGGCCAATGATCGCGGTGCCAGGGATTCACCGGCGGCGTAATATCCGGATGATGGTCGGCAAAGGCGCCCTCTGTCATCTGCAACTTGCCCAGCAGGACGGCGCCCGCGTCCGCGAACCGTTTCACCACCGTGGCGTCGAACTTTGGCTTGAAATTCTTGTGAATGGCCATGCCCGCCGCCGTGGCGACACCCTTGGTGAAACAAAGATCCTTTACCGCGATCGGGACGCCATGCAGCGGCCCTTTGATCCGGCCGCGCGAAATTTCCGCTTCGGCCTTTTTCGCCTGTTTCAGGGCCAGCTCCGCCGTCACCGTTGCGTAGGACTTTAGCCGCTTGTCCTTGGCCGAGATGCGTTTCAGCATGTGTTCGGTCAGCTCGACCGGCGAGATTTCCTTGCGGTGAAGCCGTTGCGCGACATCCAACAAGCCGCCGTAGTGTGCATTTCTGGTTCCCATACCGTCCTCCATAGCCATGCCCCGTCGAGGCAGTGTAGCATGGCCGGTACTTTCTTAGGAACAACCGGCATTGAGAGGAAACGCGCGGCATGGCGGTCATCGGTATTGAAGAGATATTCCTCAAGGTCAAGGACATGGAGAAGGCAATCGAATTCTATCACGGCATGCTCGGCATTCCGTTGGACAAGCAGGACGAGGAACGAACCTATTTACAGGCCGAGCGTGGCCACATCGTTCTGCAAATGGAAAACAACACCGGTCGCCATCAGGGTGGCGGACCGCTGCACTATGCCATGACCGTGACGGAAGAGAACTTCGACGAGATCCTGGAAAAATTTGTGGGCAGCCGTTATTTCACACGTGGCCCTTACGGCGAGAGGGGCAAGGGCAGGGCACTCTTCATGATGGATCCCGATGGCAACGAGACCGAGGTGAACACCCGGTATCTTTATGGTGTGCCCCAGCGCGAATGACGGGAAAAGACCACCGCATTACAGGGTTATCCCGATAAACCTCTTATCTGAGTGGTTAAACAGTTTCGCCTCCTGCAGAAACCTGCAGGGACGGATGGGCCGCAAAGTTACGGCGTCTTGCGAAAGAATTCCGGGCGGTCTCGGACCGGATCCAGCAGCGACCAGTCACCTTGGTTCAGAGTATAGCCAAGAGGATGCGGCGGCCGGGCTTCCATATCCAGGGCGCGCATGACCCGGTCGTCCCGATAGTAACATTGTGCCGTAATGGCGGCCAAAAGGCCGGCCTCTGCCGGATGCCGCTGGCGAAAGGTTTCAGCGACACCTGCCAGTACGTCCTGGTCCAGGGGAAGCGCCCCGAAATCCCCATCCTGGCAGTCCTGCGATACCTCGTCGAGGGCCGACAAGGCCGTGCTTACTTCAACCTGCTGCGATCTGGCAGTGGCCAGGATATCGGTGAAAATCGCCGTATCACCCGCGCTTGGCAGGCCATATTCCTGGCTGGCGGGAATAATCATTTCTACCAGGGTTTTCAGGGCCTGGGTCTCCTCGGCCGTGAACGATTCCCCGGCCGCATCGGTGCTGTGTTGATCACCCATAATCTGTCCCTAATCGAAAAGGTTGGCCAGCCGCTGTTTCATTTGCTCGGCAATGTAAAGCGCCAGGGCCTGAATGGTGCGGGTGGGATTGACCCCGGCGGAGGTCACGAAGATGCTGCCATCAACCACGAACAGGTTTTTCACATCATGACTGCGACCCCAATCGTTGACCACGGATCGTGCGGGATCCAGGCCCATGCGGGCCGTGCCCATCAGATGCCAGCCGCCATAACTGATCGGAGCCTGGGTCATGATGTCACGGGCACCGGCCGCGCGCAGCACTTCGCTGCCGCGCTCTATGGCGTGGTCCATCATCTTTCTGCTGTTCTGGCTCAGGGTATAACTGATCTTCGGCGCCGGGATACCGTCGCTGTCCGTCAGTTCCGGATCCAGCGTAACCCGGTTGTGTTCTTCCGGCAGGTCCTCGCAGATCGCCACCATGCCGGCGATGCGGTTGAACAGACCCCGAAAAGCCTGGTGATGCCCTACCCCCCAGGGAATCCTGCCGCGCTGCAGTCCCATCAAAGCGGTCGAAACCGGGCCGAAGCCACGGTGAATTTCAAACGTGTAGCCGCGCACGAAATCCCGCGCCGCATCGGTTTCGTAAAATTCCTGACTGCGGATGCACTTGCCGGGGCCTTTATAGCCATCAAGCGCTTCATCGAAGACGCCCATGATCGAGGCATAGGGGTGAAACATCAGGTTCCTGCCGACCAATCCGCTGCTGTTGGCCAGGCCATCGGGAAACGCCGTGGATTTTGAATTAAGCAAAATGCGCGGCGTGCCCACACCGTTGCAGGCGAGCACCACCACATGGGCCTGCAAGGCCTGTTCGACCCCATCGCCATCATAATAGATGACGCCCGTGGCCATGCCGTCAGCATCCACGGTGATCTCCCGCACCCGGCAGCGCGTGCGCAGTTCGACGCCGGCGCGGATGGCATGGGGCCAATAGGTGATATCCGTACTGGCCTTGGCGCCCTGGGCGCAACCGCTGACGCAGGCGCCCAGATTTATGCATTTGTCACGGCCGTCATAAGGCTCGGTGGCGATGGCGGTGTCGGACGGCCACCAATGCCAGTTCAGCTTGTTGAAGCCCCTGGCGATGGCTTCCCCCGATTTGCCCAGGGGCAGGGGCGGCATCCGCTTGACGTTATCCCCCGGATAGGCGGGGTCGCCGGGCAAACCGGCAACACCCATCATGCGGTCGTTCTCGGCGTAGTGGGGCGCCAGCGTGGCGCAATCGATGGGCCAGTCGTCGGCCACGCCGTCAAGACTGTTGACCCGAAAGTCGGAAGGATGAAAGCGGGGGAAATGTCCGGCATAAAGAACCGTACCGCCGCCAACGCCATTATAATTGGCCACTTTGATGGGCGAGTCTTCTTCCGCGATGGGATAGTCGGCGGCAAGCCGGCGCTGATTGGGACTGATGGCGAAGTCACTCTGCCCGCGGGCCTCCCAGTCGCGCCCGGTGCTGGGATAATCCGCCGGTTTCATCATATCACCTTGTTCAAGGCAGACGATCCGCATGCGGGTTTCGGCCAGGCTCCACGCTACTGCCGCGCCGGACGCGCCGGCGCCGATAATCAGTACATCAATGGGTTGCTCGGTCATTCAGACTCCCGATGCCAGGGGCGGAATTGCGATCAAGGATGCCGCTAAAAATCCTACGGCGCCAGCATGATCTTGCCAATGGTGTCACGGCGCAGCAACGTCTCCATCGCCGCGGCGCCATCGGCCATGGGAAAGGTACGGGCGATTGGCGCCCGTAGACCGCTATCGCCCAGCAGTTTCACGATGGCCTCGTTCATTTCGATGAAGGCCGCCGGATCGCGTTTCATCCAGCCGCCCAGGAACGAGCCGATCACCGCGCAGTTTTTCAACAAAGGCAGATTGGTTGGCGCATCCGCAATACGGCCGCTGGCGAAACCAAGCACCAGGATACGGCCGAACATGTTGATGCAACGCAGGCTCTGATCGAAAATATCGCCGCCGATCACTTCAAAAATCACATCGGCACCGTCGCCGCCGGTCAACTCGTTGACCCGGTCCTTGAAGCTCTCGCGAGAGTAGTCGATGGTTTCCGTAAAACCATTATCGTGCAGGAAGGCGGCCTTCTCCGGACTGCCGACGGCGCCAATAACCCGGGCGCCGAGGTGGCGGCCCAACTGCATGGCGGAAAAACCGATGCCACCGGTAGCACCGGTGACCACAAGTGTTTCACCTGCTGCCAGGTGGGCCCGTTTGACCAGGGCCAGATAGGACGGACTGAAGGTAAGCCGGAAGGCTGCCGCCTGCTCGTCATCGACGTTGTCCGGTGTCGCGACGACCGCCTCCTCGCCGACCACTCTCTCCTCGACGAAGGCGCCGAAATAATCCAGTGCCGAGATGCGCTGACCGACCCGGACACGGGTGACTTCCGACCCGACCTCGGTGACAACGCCGGCAGATACCGCGCCGGGCACAAAGGGTAAAGGCGGCTTGAGCTGATACATGCCACGCACCATGAGGGTGTCCATGAATCCCAGCGTGCCAACCGCGGTACGGTAGCGGACCTGCATCGGCCCGCAGATTTGGCCCGGAACATCGGTCCAGGCGAGTTCGCTGATGGGCCCGAATCTTTCGCAAAGAAGCGCTTTCATAAATCCTCCAAGTGATCTAGCGGCGGCCAATCTAGCCGATATTCAGTATCCATTGAGTCCCGGCCCGTAATGAATGGCAAAAATGATCGCGGGAACCTGTTAACCATTTTTTTGCCGAAGCATGGGAGTCTCGCCGGTCTACGGGTAACGATCATGGCAATTCGTAGCGTCAATGGCAGAAAAGACAGAAAAACTTTCTCATCCTGTTGAGAACAAAGCGCACGCTCCACACAGTGCCGACGATTGGGAAATTCTCTTCGAAGATCCCGAGAACGGTTTATTGGCGATGATCGAGCAAACGCCAAGCATGGATGCTCTGGAACGATGCGCCAATTTCGCGTTGACCAAGCTGTTGGTGCATGCGGATGAAAGCGCCCGGCTGTCGGATTATGAGCAGCAGTTGGCGGTGATCGTAGGATCCGACGCCGGCGACCGCGACATAAAGCGGGCTCGTGTGGAAGTTACCGCGCTTCTGCGGCAGTTGAAGGAAGACAGCATACGGGCCACGGAGCAGCAGCGCGATACACCTCAAACGCCAAAGCGCAGGAAACCCGCCGGCAAGAAGGCTACCACCGGCCGGGCCCGGCGTAACGCCTCTGGGCAGAAAAGGCGCACCCGGCCGACCCGGGGATGGCAAATTGCCCGCTTCAACAAATTCGGCATCATTATTACTTCAGCCCTGGCCTTGGCGGCGGTGGCCATACTGGCGTTCAGTTTGCAAAGCCCGGAACTGCCGGCGCGTGAGCGCAAGGCGGTTATCGCCTTACTGCGAGCCTATGGCGAAACTATAAGGCCTGACCAAAGCTGGAAGATCGAGGGAAGCCGGCTCACGGCAGATGACAAATTCGAGCTCGTCTTTGGGCTGACCAGCGAACGGCACCTTTTTTTGCTGCATTCGCTGAGTCCAATGAAACTGGCGAAATTTGCCACCAGGTTCTGCCCGACGGAGGGCGAACTTCTGGAAAAGATCAGCCGCTATGAAAGACCGATCAGGATCAAGATAAAGGAAGGCCGCAAAGTCCTGACCAGCGCCTCATGTCCAATCTAATTGGGGCGCAAGCGGCGATATTTGACCCCTCCCGCTGAACGGGAAATCTCCCCGTTCATCGTACAAATTGGCAATCAAGCCTCACCAGGCATCAATCCAGGGGCGTTTCTTGCCTTCGCGCATCGGGGTCGGTGGCGTGGCACGCAGCCCGGCCATGATCCAGTCGCGGGTATCCGCGGGGTCGATGACGTTGTCCAGTTCGAACAGCGAGGCGGTATTGATCGCCTTGCCCTGGGCGTACATGGCCGCGACCATTTCTTCATAACGGGCCATGCGTTCCTCCGGATCCTCGATTGCGGCCAGTTCGTCCCGGCGGCCCAGCTTGACCGCGCCCTCCAGGCCCATGCCGCCGAATTCCCCCGTGGGCCAGGAAATGGTGAAGAACGGGGCGTGAAAGCCACCCCCCGCCATACCCTGGGCGCCCAGGCCATAACCCTTGCGCAACACGATGGTAAAGGTCGGCACGGTGACGTTGGCGCCGATCACATATAGACGGCAGCAATGGCGGACCAGGGCCGTCTGCTCCGCGACTGGCCCGACCATGTTGCCCGGCGTATCACACAGGAACACCAGGGGAATGTCATAGGCATCGCAAAGCTGCATAAAACGGGCCGCCTTGTCCGCGCCGTCGCTGTCGATGGCGCCCGCCAGATGGTTCGGGTTGTTGGCGACAATACCCACGGGTCGGCCTTCGATCCGGGCCAGGGCGGTGACCATGCCAAGGCCAAAACCGGCGCGCAATTCCAGGACCGAACCCGTGTCGGCCATATTTTCCACCACCTTGCGAACGTCATAGATGCGCAAGCGGTCCTCGGGTATGGCCTGCCGCAAAATTCTCTGATCGGCGCATTCCCAGTCCTCCACCGCACCCTGGAAGTAGCTGAGATATTGCCGCGCCGCCTGAACCGCTTCCGCTTCATCCTCGACAGCGATATCGACCACGCCATTGGGCACCTGCACCGACATTGGTCCCACTTCCTCGGGGCGGAAAACACCCAGGCCACCGCCTTCGATCATGGCCGGGCCGCCCATGCCGATGGTAGAGTTCTGCGTTGCGATAACCACGTCGCAGCAACCCAGCAACACGGCGTTGCCGGCAAAACAACGTCCCGAAGTGATCCCCACCAGGGGCACCAGGCCGCTCAACCGGCCAAACAGGTGGAAGGCGGGAACGTGCAGGTTGGCGGAGAAAATCATGTCCGTGTCGCCAGGCCGGCCGCCGCCGCCCTCGGTGAAGAACACCACCGGCAGGCGCCATTTTTCGGCCATCTCGAACATACGGTCCTTCTTTTTGTGGTTGTTCTTGCCCTGGGTACCGGCCAGCACCGTATAGTCATAGGACATCACCACACAGCGCGCTGTTTCGTCCGGGAATAGGTGGCCGTTGACCCGGCCCAGGCCGGTAATCAGGCCATCGGTCGGTGTCCGCTGGATCAATTCATCTATGCTGTGCATGCGCCGCCGCGCTGCCACCACCAGCGAACCGAATTCAGTAAAGGAATCGGCATCACATAGGTCGTATATATTCTCCCGCGCCGTGCGCTGATTGGTCTTGCGCCGCCGGGCCACGGCGTTGGGCCGACGGTCGTCCAGGGTGACACCTTGACGCTCCATCACTTCCGACAGGTCCGGGCGAATGAAATCCAAATCAATCGCGGCAACGTCGCCGGTATCCGGAACTTCCACCTCCTGCTCGGCGACATAGGCCAGGGCATGACCTTCAAAAACCGTATCGCCGGGCGCCACGGCCAGTTGACGCAGTACGCCGCTGACTTCGGCATCGATCACATGCTGCATCTTCATGGCTTCCATAACCAGCACCTGACGGCCCGGATAGACGTCGTCGCCCACCGCCACATCTATGCTGACGATGGTGCCTTGCATGGGGGCTGGAATGGCGATGCTGCCGTCCGGACCGGACAAGCCATCGGCAGGGGCCGCTGCGGCCTGCTCTGTTCGCGATTTGCCGTGAGCCAGCACGGCCAGGGGATCACTGGCATCTACCTTGACGCCAAGCAGTTGCGCCTCGGCCAGATCATCGCTGACCGGTTCAAAAAACATCCGCTGATGATCAGCGTCATCCACCAGCACATCCAGGTGAGTGTCTATGAACTGGGTATGAAGCTGTCCGGCGCGGAATTCCGGATGGCACAGCAAATTCTGCAGGAAGGAAATATTGCTGGCCAATCCGGTTATCCGGCACTCGCACAGGGCGCGATAGGTTTTCTGCGCCAAGGCGGCGAAATCATCCCCCTGACTGTGGGCGATCAGCTTGGCCAGCAGGGAATCATAGCTGGGCGACGTGCGATAGCCGGCATAGCCAAAACTATCAATTCGAATGCCCGGCCCCGACGGCATCTCGAAAGTTTCCAGTAGGCCGCCCGCGGGCCGTACGCTGCCATCCGCCGCAATGGTTTCCATGTTGATGCGCACCTGCATGGCCTGCCCCCGTGGCGGCCCCAGATCGGCCTGCTGCAAACCCAGATCGGCCAGACTGGCGCCGCCGGCCAGGCGCAATTGAGCCTGCACCAGATCGATGCCCCAGACCTCTTCGGTCACCGTATGCTCTACCTGTAACCGCGGGTTCGCTTCGATGAAGTAAAAATCGCCACCATCGACCAGGAACTCAAAGGTCCCGACGTTGCGATAATCGACGGCGCCGGCCAGGGTGACGGCGGCTTTGGTCAGTTTTTCACGCAGTTCCGGCGCCAATCCGGGGGCCGGCGCTATCTCCACCAGCTTTTGATGGCGGCGCTGGATACTGCATTCCCGCTCGCCTAAATGGCTGATGGCGCCGCTGCCATCGCCGATGATCTGCACTTCAATATGCCGGGGCCGTTCGACCAGACGCTCGACAAAGACGTCGCCATTGCCAAAGGCCTGCAAGGCCTCGGCCTGGCACAGGGCATGCGCGCCTGCGATTTCGCCCGCGTCATGCACGGCCCGCAGGCCGCGCCCGCCTCCGCCCGCCATGGCCTTGATCATGATGGCCCCATGGCTGGCGAAGAAAGCTTCCGCCGCCGCCACGTCCGTCGCGCCCTGGCTGCCTGGCAGCACGGGTACGCCGCTACGTTCAGCCAGATCCCGGGCCGCCGCCTTGTCGCCGAACATATCCAGCGTTTCCGCGCCCGGCCCGACAAAGGCAATGCCCGCCCGGGCACAGGCTTGGGCGAAATCGGCATTCTCGCTTAAAAAACCATAACCGGGGTGAATGGCATCGCAGCCCTTGTCCTGGGCCAAGGCGACGATACCGGCGCCATCCAGATAGGCCGCGACCCCCCTGCCCGGCAAGGCCACTGCTTCGTCCGCCTTGGCCAGGTGCAGGGACGCAGCCTCATCCTGGGCATATATCGCGACCGTGTTTAGACCCAGATCGGCGGCCGCGCGCAGAATACGAATGGCGATCTCGCCACGATTGGCAACCAGCAGTTTCTTCACACTCATGACGATGACTTTCTTTCGCTTTGGATGTCAGGACAACGGTGGTTCGGCGAGATGCCAGTCGGTCACCGCCTGATAGGCCATACCCGCCCGCAGCAGCATAGGTTCGTTCCACCAGGCCGCCTCCAATTGCAGACCGATAGGCAGGCCGTCGCTGCTGAAACCACAGGGCAATGAGAGCCCCGGATTGGCGCCGAAGCCCCCGGCATAGGTGTTGCGCGAGGCATCCTTTGTCGCCTCCAGCAGGCTCTTGTCTTCTTCGATGGGTGCGGGCGGCGACGGCGTGGCCGGCGACGCCAGGATATCAATATCCTGGTACAGCCTGGCCAGGCCGCGCTGCCAGGTCTCACGTGCCCGGCAGGCGTTGGCATAGTCCACCGCCGTGAAGGTGCGCCCCACCAGCATGCGATCCAGCACCGGGGCTGAAAACAGCTCCGGATTGCGGTCCAGGCGTTCGCCGTGAAAGGCGCAGGCGTCGGCGTAGATCTGAATGGTTGCCCATTGATGGGTCGTCTCTGCCCCCTCTACATCAACCTCGACGATGCGCGCGCCCTGTGCCTCGAGAGACCGCACCGCGGTCATCGCGGCCTTGGCGATGTCATCGTCGCAGTCCAGAAAATAATGGTTGCGCGGCAGGCCGATGCGCAGGCCGGCCACGCCGTCATGCAACGTGGGCAGAAAATTCCCCAGGTCCGGCGCAGAGGTTGGCAGAGGGGATGGCGCCGTGCCCGGTTCCCCATGGGCGATGACCGCCAGAATACGGGCCAGATCGCCGACCCGCCTGGCCATGGGCCCAATGGTGTCATAACTGGCACTGACCGGTGTCGAGCCATGGTTGGGAACCCGGCCATGGGTGGGGCGCAATCCGGCAATGCCGTTCATGGCAGCGGGCAGACGGATTGAACCGCCGGTGTCCGAACCCAGCGCCGCCTGGGCCATACCGGCGGCAACGGCAGCGCCGGAACCACCCGAAGAGCCGCCGGGGATACGGCTTTGATCCCATGGGTTGCAGCATTGCCCGCTGACCGGATTGTAGGATCTGATACCAAAAGCCAGCTCGTGCATGGCGGCCTTGCCGACGATTACGGCCCCTGCCGCACGCAACCGCTGGGCCACCAATGCATCCTGGTTCGGCACCACATCCTTGAAATGCAACGAGCCGGAGGTGGTGCGCACCCCGGCTGTCTGAATGTTGTCCTTTATGGCCATGGTCATGCCGTGCAGCAGGCCCAGCCAGCGCCCCTCGACCGCCGCGCGGTCCGCTGCATCGGCGGCTTGCCGCGCCTGTTCCGCGGTGACGGTTATCATGGCCTTGATAGCCCCATCATGACGCGCGATCGCCTCCAGGGCCGCCTCCAGATTTTCACGGGCGCTATCAGGCATCCAAATCCTCGTTTCTGGCCTTGGCCGCTTGATAGGCGGGCCGCGCGAGGGCACGGTCCATGTAGGCTTGGCACGGTTCCGGCAGCGCCAGTTCGTAACGTTGGGCAAAGTGCAGTGTGGTGCTCAACAGGATATCGGCGGCGCCAATCCTGTCGCCAAAAAGATAGGGATCGGCCAAGGCAACGCGCGGCGCCACGGCGTTGATCTGTTTCAGGCAATATTCCTCCGCCGAGGCGACCGCCACCGGCGCCTCGCCGTATATCTCCGGCAGAAATTTGTGGCGCCGGATCAGGTACAGGCTATGGGCATCCAGTTCCATCATGGCGAAGTAACTCCATTCATCGGATCGGGCCTGTTCTTCGGCGGTTTCGGGTAAGAAGACACCCTTCCCCGCGCCATGGGCATTGAACAGATAGTTTACGATGGCCGGGCTTTCCGTCAGGGTGAATTCGCCGTCCTGGAGACAAGGAATTTTCTGTTTTGGATTATGCCGAGTGTATTCCGCCGACAGGGTCTCCCCGGTACGCGACTGGATGGGCCTGAATTCATAGGGCAAGCCCAGTTCCTGCAAGGCCCAATGGACCCGCAGAGCCCGTAACGAAATTGCGCCCCACAGGACGATCCCACCAGTCATTTTCCCCAACCTTCCTTCAAGAAACTATCGACGACGCGGTGCAACGCCCCGCGCTGGTTTTCAATGAGCATGGAATGGGTGGCGCCGCCAATCATCACATAACGCCGATCAGTGGCGCCGGACAACAGGGCGAAAACCTCGCGGCCCTGTTCGGGTCTGGTTTCCCGGTCCCATTCCCCGACCACGATCATGGTTGTCGCGCGAATGGCGCCAGGATCATAGGGCGGTATCGCCTTCATCAGGCGTTCCTGGACATCCTTGACAACGCCGGCGGGGGCCCGCGCCTGGGGCGGGTCGTGCCGGGCCGCTTCCGGGTCCGAAGCGATGGCCGCGTCGGCCCAGGCCGCCATATGGGCCGGCGCCGCGATACCGGCAATCTGCCCGTCGTCCAGCTCCCGGCACCAACGGGCCAGCACCGCCGCTGCATCCACCAGGCGGTAGGCGCCTAGGCGCGCGCCAGTGGCTATGGCGCCACCCGTACCCATCCAGGCCGCGCCATAAAGGACCAGACGCTCTACCTTATCCGGCTGCAATCCGGCATAGTTGCCGCATATCATGGTGCCCCAGGAATACCCGATCAGCGCCACGCGGGACAGGTTCCGTTGGGCCAGAATAAAGTCGACGACCTTCGAGACATCGGCCACCGCCGCCTCGGTATCCACCACGGGCGGATTATCGTCCGCCGGCAATGACATTTCCGCTGGCCGGTCCGAGGCGCCATAGCCCAGCAGGTCGACGCACCAGACATCAAAGCCGGCAGCGGCCATGATATCCATCCAGGACTGGCCATCGATGACATAATCGAAAGTTACCGTTGATGGATAGGTGGCGCCGTGCACGAACAGCACCGTTGCCGCCGGCGGGAAGCTGTCCCGATCCTGGGCGCGCTTGTTGCGGACAAACAGGTTCAGGCCGGCCTGGCTGCTTTCGATCCGATGATCAGTTGTAATGAGTTCAGGCATCCGGAAGGCTCCGATGATAAAACTAATACTGTCCGGCCTTGTGGGCGGCCAGGGCCATGAGGCGGCGGTCGCGCCAGTTCCGCCGTTCCGCCAAATCGTTCATGGCGAGGGCTTGCCGCCGCTCCCCATCAACACGGTCGATCAATTCACGGCTCCAGGGCGCTGGACCGGCGCGGGATTTCTGAATGGCATGATACAACGGGCCCAGACGTTCGGCATAATCCGCAACTCCGCCCGGCGCATTCAGATCAATGGTTTCAAACGGGCCCATGAACGACCAGCGCAGACCCAGACCTTCGGATACCGTCTTGTCGATATCCTCGGCGCTGGCATAGCCTTCCTCGAATAGCGCCCAGGCTTCACGCAACAGGACACCTTGCAACCGGTTCAGAATAAATCCCTCGATTTCCCGGCGCACCAGAACCGGTGACTGACCGACCTGGGCCATCAGGGCCATGGCAGTGTCTACCGTTTCCCGCGCCGTCCAGGGCGCCGGCACGACCTCGACCACGGGCACCAGGTAGGGTGGATTGACCGGATGGGTGACCAGAAAACGTTCCCGATTTACCGCGCCTTCGGTGAACGCCGAGCCTGGAATGCCCGAGGTTGAGCTGCCGACAATGGCCCCGTCATCCAGCAGGGGACCGATGGCGGCAGAGATCTCGCGCTTGACCTCCACTTGTTCCAGCACGGATTCCTGAATAAAGCGGCCGCCCCGGACCGCATCTTCCAGGTTATCGCAAATCTGAATCCTGGACAGGATAGCGCCCGGATCATCGATCAGACCAAAACCTTTTAAATCGTCCAACTGCCGGCCCACCACCGCCATGAAATTGTCGCGCGTGGCGGCCGCGGCATCGTAAACCCGTACCGGTTCACCGGCCCGGGCGAAAACGACGGCCCAGCCGGAACCGACCAGACCCGCGCCGACGATGCCGATATGTCCCGGCATCAGGCCGGCTCCACCGCCGTGTAGGGCGGCACATTACGTCCGCCGTAGCGGCGCACCCGCACGTTCGCCTGTTCCGCATGGCCGGCGAAGCCCTCCAGCATGCATAAACGGGAGCAATATTCCCCGACCAGGGCGGACGCCTCATCTGTCAGAACCCGTTGATAGGTATGTGTCTTGATGAACTTGCCGACCCACAGACCACCGGTGTACCGGCCGGCCCGTTTGGTTGGCAGAGTATGATTGGTGCCGATGACCTTGTCGCCGTAGGAAACGTTGGTGCGTGGCCCCAGAAAAAGCGCGCCGTAGTTGGTCATGTTGTCGAGAAAATACTCCGGGTCCCTGGTCATCACCTGGACATGTTCGAAGGCCAGGCGATCAGCTTCGCGCAACATCTCTGCATCGCTGTCGCAGAGAATAACGGCGCCGTAGTCGGCCCAGGATTGCCGGGCGATCTCCGCCGTCGGCAGGACCGCCAATTGCCGTTCGACCTGGTCCAGGGTTTCCCGCGCCAAGGCTTCGGAGGTGGTCAACAACACGGCCGGCGAGGTCGGTCCATGTTCCGCCTGGCCCAGCAGATCAATGGCGCAAAGTTCTCCGTCAACGCTGTCATCGGCGATGATCAGGGTTTCCGTTGGCCCGGCGAACAGATCGATGCCGACCCGGCCATACAATTGCCGCTTTGCCTCGGCCACGAACATGTTGCCTGGTCCTACCAGCATATCTACAGCTGGGACGCTTTCCGTACCCAGCGCCATTGCCGCCACTGCCTGAATGCCGCCCAGGACCAGAATTTCATCGGCCCCGCCCATGTGCATGGCGGCGACAATGGCGGGATGGGGGGCGCCGCCCTGGGGCGGGGCGGACGCCACGATCCGGGGCACGCCAGCGACCTTGGCGGTCACCACGCTCATATGGGCCGAGGCGACCATGGGGTATTTGCCTCCCGGTACATAGCAGCCCACCGAATTGACCGGAATATTCTTATGCCCCAGCACCACGCCGGGCATGGTTTCAACCTCCACATCCTGCAGGGCGGCTTTCTGATGCCGGGCGAAATTGCCCACCTGTTCCTGGGCAAAGCGGATGTCATCCAGGTCGCGCCTGGCCACCTTGGACATGGCGGCCTCGATCTCCGTTTCGGACAGACGGAAACTCTTTGGGCTCCAGGCGTCGAATTTTTCCGACAGTTCCCGTACGGCGCTGTCGCCGCGCGCCTGGATATCAGCCAGAATGTTCTCGACCTGGGCCCGCACCTTGGCGTCGGCTTCGTCCACCTCGGCCTGCCCCAGACCTTGTTTCAGGTATTTCGCCATTGTCCTCTCCCCCGTTTCCCGACATCGTCAAATCTAACCTATCATTCGATGCCCTTGATAGGTGCCATATGTGGCTATTTGCCGCGCCTTTCCCCTTGCCAGATGCTCGATAATTGGTGCTATGAAGACCATTGTCGCACGGTTGGGGATTTTCGGAGTCGGTTGAATGGTAAGCGGGCAGATAGATTCAGACACCGGCACCGAGGCGGTCAGGTCGCCGCGGATCGCGGTCATTGGGGCCGGCATGTCGGGCATACTGACCGCGATCAAACTGCAGGAAGCCGGCATTACGGATTTCACCATCTATGAAAAGGCGGACCGCCTGGGCGGCACCTGGCGCGAAAATACCTATCCGGGTTTGAGCTGCGACGTCCCCTCGCACATGTACCGGTATTCCTTTGCGCCAAATTCGGAATGGAGTCACCGTTTTTCCCCCGGTGCGGAAATCCAGGCCTATTTCGAGGCTGTGGCGAAAAAATACGACGTCGAAAGTTTCATTAAGTTCAACAGTGAGATCACCCGCGCGGTGTATGAGGACGGCAAGTGGCGCCTTGAAATCGCCGGCGACGAGGTGAATGTGGTTGATATCATCATCTCGGCAACCGGGGTTCTGCATCACCCGGTCTATCCTGATATTGCCGGCCTGGATGATTTCACCGGTGCTGTGTTTCACAGCGCGCGATGGAACCACGACGTGCCTCTTGCGGGGAAACGGGTCGGCATTGTCGGGACTGGTTCCACCGCCGTGCAGATTACCGCCGACATCGTGGAGCGGGTGGACCATCTGTCGCTGTTCCAGCGCACGGCGCAATGGATTTTTCCCCAGGAGAACCCGGCTTTCAGCGAGGAGGAGAAGGACGTCTTCCGCAACCAGCCACAGGCCATGGACGATCTGCATGCCTCTCTGACACGCCTGTTCGCCGATACCTTTGGCAGGGCGGTGATCGGCGACAAGGAACAGATGCAACGAGTGGAGGATGCCTGCCTGGCCAACCTCGAGGACAATGTGCGCGACCCGGCGTTAAAGGCGCGGTTGCGGCCGGACTACCAGGCCGCTTGCAAACGCCTGATCGTTTCGGACGGCTTCTACGAGGCGATCCAGCAGCCCAATGCTGAACTGGTCACCGCGCCCATCGAACGGGTCGAGGCGACCGGTATGCGGACCAAGGACGGACGTTTGCATGAATTGGATGTTCTGGTCCTGGCCACGGGCTTTGACGGTCACAGCTTCATGCGGCCCATGGACCTGATCGGCAAGGGGGGCGTGGATTTGAAAGACGTCTGGGCCGAGACCACCCAGGCCCATCGCTCCGTCTCCATTCCGGGTTTCCCCAATTTCTTCATGCTGGTGGGACCCAACAGTCCAATCGGCAATTTTTCCCTGATCGATATTTCGGAATGGCAGTTGGGTTACATCATGCAATTGATCGAGTTGTGGCGCAGGGGTGAGGCCAGTGAGATTTCGGCCCGACAGGACGCCACGGACCGTTTCAACGCCGCTCTGAAAGAAGCCATGAAAGACACCGTCTGGGTGACCGGCTGCCAAAGCTGGTATCTGGACAAAAACGGCAACCCCGCCATGTGGCCCTTCACCTATGACCGTTTCTGCGCCGACATGTCAGCGCCGGCGTTGGAAGAATACGACCTGGTCTCTTAGCGTACATTTGACCTCTGAGGCCTGGATCAGTATTCGGTGTTTGCGCTATGATACATACCAGCCCCTTTCATAATGAGTAGCAACCGCCATGCCTTCCTTCGATGTCGTCTCGCGCACGGAATTGCCAGAAGTGGACAACGCCATACAGGGCGCCATGCGGGAGATTTCCACCCGGTTTGATTTCAAGGGCAGCCAATGCGCCATCGAACGGGTCGACGAGGTATTGACCATCCGAGCCGACGATGATCTGAAGTTGAAGCAAGTGCAGGAGCTGTTGCGCGGCTATCTGGCCAAGCGGAAGGTAGACCACAACGCCTTTGAGTTTGGCGAGCCGGAGAAGGCCTCCGGCAACAGCCTGCGCCAGACCGTGGTTATCAAACAGGGTATAGAGCGGGATCTGGCGCAAAAGGTGGTGAAGGCCATCAAGGGCGCGAAGATGAAAACCCAGGTCGCGATCCAAGGCGACGAATTGCGCGTCACCGGCAAAAAGCGCGACGACCTGCAAGCCGCCATCGCCTTGATCAAGGAGATGAAGCTGGCCCAGCCCCTGCAGTATGTGAACTTCCGCGACTAGAGCATTTCCGGGCTAGCTTGCCGTGTCGGCGAAGCTGGGGCGCTCTGAAACCCTCGCAAAATAGGCCTTGAGGTTGGGGCAGTTTTCAAAATTTTCCTTGCCTTCGGGAAAATTCTGCACCGCCGCCAGGATTGGCATCAGGAAGCAATCGGCCATGGTGAAGGCATCGCCGCCCAGATAACCCTTGGCAACGCCCGCCTCCAGCAAGGCGAACATCTTGGGCAGGCGCTTCACGGACTTGTCGATCACGTCCCGCACCACGTTGCCGTCGGCATCCTTATGGAAGGCGTATTCGACCACATAGCGGCGCATCAAAAGCTGATCCACGGACGTATTGACTGTCGAAATCCAACGGTTTATAGGCGCGGCCTCCCTGGGGTCCGTGGGCACCAGGGCCGGGCCCTCAAAGGCGGCATCTATGTATTGCGCGATGGCATGGGATTCCACCAGTTCCAGGCCATCATGACGCATCACCGGGATCAGACCCAGAGGGTTGATCGCCTTCACTTCGTCAGAATGGGGCATGGCAGGAATATGCTCGTACGGCACACCTTTCTCCTGGGCCACCATGCGCACCGTGCGCACAAAGTTCGAGCGGGGAAAGCCGATAATTTCCAAAGCCATGTCATATCTCCATCAAATTGGTTTGCTTGAGTTGCGACCAACCTAAAGCCGAATGATCGAATCTGGCAAGGCCGATTGGCCTGTCGATTTGCCTGCCACCATGTCCATTTGAACAAGGCGCGGCCCGGCCGACAATATGCCGATTACGAGGCGATCATGCTAGATGGCCGGGCACCGGGATAATCCCGCGTCGGGCGGCTTGGCCCCGATCCATGACCTTTACTGCGCGCCCTCGGGGCTCGGACCGGATGCATCCACGGTTTCGCTGTTGAGCCACGGACCGAGCCTGGAGGCAACCTCGGATAGGTTTTCGCGTGCGGCCTTCACCGAGTCCCTGGCCTCCTGCAGAACCTTCTCGGAGGCTTCTACGCGTTCGCCATTCGCCATCTGAGCGAGCGCACGAGCGGTGGCGGCGGTCGCCAGCGTCTCGATATGCCGCAGATGGTCGACGGCATCCTGCAGGGCTATGGCGCAGCCGTGCCGGGTGACTGTCATAGAACGCCCGACCGCACCCCAATCCTCGTTAAGACCGCGACTGACCGCCGCGACCGCCTCGGTGACCTGCGAATTGAGAGTTTCAGATTCGCCGCTCATTTGCTTTCGTCCCTGCCCGTTTCGTCCGTGGCGTAGATCAACGCGACGCCGGACGCCACGACGGCATCGGCAATCGTCTGTCCACGTTGCTGCGCGGCCGTGGCATTTTCCATCAGAAGCGCAAGCGCATGGGACGCCACCTGTTCGGTGTGGGCCACCACAGTCGCTTCGGTCAGGTCACGCAGAGCCGACGGCGACTGCGTCACCGCGTCGGTGATCTGATTGTTGACAGCCGTGGGGAAAGCCAACGCAAAGGACTCCAATCAGGTCTTGAGCAATATCAACTGCAAGATAACGCCTCAACATACGACTTTCAATTGCAATCAATGCCGCAGCGATTTTCGCGCATATTTCCAGCCGATGACGGTTTTCCGCCGCCCTGGTGTCGTAACGTTGCATGCCAATTGACAGGACAAGACGAAACTCCCTAAGCTTTACATCCATAACTTGTACGCTACGATTTCCCGCACAGACGCTCCGCTGCGGCTGGGAAGCGTGTCGCAAGAACGAAAGAGATGCATTGAGCAAACAGCCCCAGAGCAAGCCGGCCGCCGCGAAGGCCAGGGCCGCGGACCCGGCCACAACTGGAAACAGCGAGGCTGATGCAGAGCTTTTGCGCATGCTCGATGCGACGACCCGCCAGTCACTGGACAGGTTACAGGAGATCTCCGCTTCCACTAACAAGCTAATTGCCGAAATGACGAGAGACGCGCTCGACAGACAGGCGGAAGCGATGGAGCGAACCGCGGCAGCGGCGGAACGGCTGTTGCGGCCCCTGGCGGGACCTGCCGAGGGTGCGAAGGCGGCAAATGATAAGGCAGCGACCGCTAATAAAAGTGGCAACGGCAAACCAGCAAAGCGGACGCAAAGGGTGCGAAAGTGACACGTAGATGTCTTGACGCCTGGTCTGGCCGTTTTTTCAGGCCGCGCCGTGGGGCCCAGATTCCACTCAGCGGTCCCAGACCGCTTGCCGGGACTGCAAATCTTAGTGTTTTGTTGAGGTCAAATTCTCACGGTCGCCTCTCTGGCTGCGCCTTCCGTGCCGGTCGCACCCGATCAGTCACAGATATTCAGAAAACAATTACCTAACGAAACCCTCATTCATCAACAATTCGGAGGATACACACATGGCCGAACCCACACCCCTCAACGGTCAGATCACCGACGCTGTCACGCAGTCCAATGTCACCGTTTTGGGCAGCGCGCCAGCGACGGCGCTTGGCAGTCTGCTTCAGGTTACCGCCCACGCCATGGGCCTAATGATGGAGAACGCTGTTTCAAACCAGCAGCAGATGGCGATACTTGGCCAGGCCGTAACCGCCAGCGCAGTGGCGGCGGTAACGAAAGCCAATCCCGACGCTAGGTGATCCGCAGCCAAGCCCTTCCCGGCTGATGGCCGGTCTTGGCCGGGTGCGTTGCGAACATTCCTCACACGGCAGGCAGCGGCGAAGCGCGCCGGGTGAGGATCGAGGCTATCTGTGGCCTATGATTGGTTCTAGAGCATTGCCGGCCCCAGCCATCAGGATAGCCTTGACCGCCGCATTGGCTTTCTCCCGGAAAGCGACGGCGTCGGGATGCATGTCGGCCCGAGGCCGGGGCACCGGATCAAAATGGTTGTAAGTGTCCTCGCCGCGCACCAGCAAGGCCGTTGTACGCCCGCCGATCTGTTTGCAATAAGTGGGGATATATCTGATGGCGAAGCCATGGCGGGGCTGATTGGAACCATTGGCCTCGGAACCATGCACGATTAGCACGTCATGCAAAGACATCTCGCCCGGTTGCAGGACCAGATCCACGGCCTGGCCGTCGTCCACCGGGACAACCAGTTCCTGACCACGGCTGAGGAGATTTTGTGCGGCGAAGGTATCGCTGTGGCCAATTTGCCCCTCGCTGTGACTGCCTGGGACGACGCGCATGCAGCCGCTTTCCCTGGTACTGGGTGTCACCGCGACCCAGGCGGTGACGATGTCCGCCGGTGCGAGCCCCCAATAGGTCAGGTCCTGATGCCATGAGACAAAGCTTGGGTCCTGTGCAGGCTTGGAAAAGAACGAGGCTGACCAGCACAGGATATTGGGACCCAGAATTTGTTCCACCTGATCCAGTATAAGCGAATTGCAGACCAGATCGAACAATGCGGGAAATATGAAATGCGCATTGCCGCCCAGATAATCTTTCGCCGCGGCGCCGTACCGGTCGTAAATTCCGGCGATCTGATCGGCGAGTTCCGCCGCATCGGCTTCCGACATGACCCGGATCGGGCTGAGAAACCCTTGCGCCTGAAAAGTATCCTGGCCAAACGCGCCGTCCGTCATGATTTCCGGCATTACCCTGTTCCCAGATCTTCCTATGCTGGTGGCTATGATAGAGTTAGCGCCGAGAATACGCAATTTGGCTGCGGCGGGCCGCCGCCAGGACGCCAGCGATAGGAAAGCCGTATCATGAAGTTTGGTTATTTCACATTGTCCGACAACGCCTATCCGGACAATCCGCGCAGCGCCAACAAATTCATCAGCGAAATTCGTGCCCAGGCCATTCTGGCCGACCGCCTGGGTTATCACTCGGCCTGGATTGGCGAACATCATTTTGATTCACTGGGGGTCAATTCGCGGCCCGGCACTTTACTGGCCAGCATTATTTCCGAAACCGAGAATATCCGTCTGGCGCCTGCGGTCAGTGTCCTGCCGCTGCATCATCCCCTGCATGTGGCGGAGGAATGGGCGACGATCGATCTGATTTCGGGCGGCCGGGTCGATTTTGCCGCCGGGCGCGGCTATGACCGGCGGGAATTTGCCCCCTTCGGCGCCTCGTTCATGGAGTCCGCCGAATTGTTTGAGGAAGCCATGGAAGTGGTATTGAAGGCCTGGAACGCGCCCGGCCCCTGGTCCCACAAGGGGCAATTCTTTGACATACCCGAAATGGAGATAACGCCGAAGCCGGTGCAAAGCCCCATCCCTTTTTATGTTGCCTCATTTTCGGAAACCTCCGCCGATATGGCGGCAAGACATGGCCTGAACATAATTTATGCCCCCTTTGCCGCCGGCATGGTCTATGGCGGCCTGGAACCGGCGGTCGAAAGCTATCGCGAAAAATGCACCGCCCTGGGCAATGCCCCCGGCCATGCCATGTGCAGCTATTTCATCCATATCGCCGATGACGCCGCGGCCGAGGACTATGGCCGGGAACGCCAGATGGCCTATTTCAAGCATTGTGTTCTGCCCGCCTTCCCCGACGACCCGGCCAAGGCGCCGCCGACCATGCACTATTTCCTGGATATCGTCCGTATCCTGGAAAACATGAAAAAGGAGGATCTGGGTGAGCGCTCCATTCTGATCGGGTCACCGGGGAAAATTATCGATAGCTTGAAAAATGTCGAGGCGGCCGGGATCGAGGAAGTCATTCTTTATTTCAATGTCGGCAACAAGCCCGACAACATGGTTCGGGAACAGATGCACCGCTTCCAGGAAGAAATCGCACCCGCTTTCAATTAGGCTCTGTTGACAATTTTTCGACTTAGGCGGCTAAATTCGAGCCTACAAGATATCTTCTCTGTGCCGGGAGCCACGCCAATGAATATCATGCCCAACTCCGCCGCCGCGCGGGACATCGCCTATTATGTGCACCCCCAGACCAACCTGCGCCGCCATGCCGAGGTCGGCCCGGTCGTTGTCAGCCATGGTGACGGCGTCTATGTGGTGGACGAGAACGGCCAGCGCTATATGGAGACGGTGGCCGGTTTGTGGTGCGCGGCCCTGGGCTTTTCCGCCAACGAGCGCATCGCCAAGGTGGCCTACGACCAGATGCGCAAGCTGGGCTATTATCACACCTACCGTCACACCGCCCACGAGGCCAGCATAGACCTGGCCGAAAAACTGGTGCAGTTGGCGCCGGTGCCCATGTCGAAAGTATTGTTCCAATGTTCCGGCTCGGAAGCCAATGACACCGCCGTAAAGCTGGCCTGGTACTATCAGGCAGCCATGGGACGGCCGGAAAAGAACAAGATCATCGGGCGCGAACGGGGTTATCACGGCAGCACCATCGCCGCCGTCAGCGTCTCGGGCAAGCCGGACATGCATGCCGATTTCGCCCTGCCGTTGCCCATGATGCGGCACACGGAATACCCGCACTACTATCGGGGACATTTCGACGGCGAAAGCGAAGAAGAATACGCCACTCGCATGGCCGAGGCCTTGGAAACATTGATCCTGGCCGAGGGGCCCGAGACCGTCGCCGCCTTTTTCGCCGAACCGGTCATGGCGGCGGGAGGCGCCATCGTGCCGCCGAAAACCTATTTTGCGAAAATGCAGGCGGTCTTGAAAAAGTATGACGTGCTGTTCATCGCCGACGAGGTTGTCTGCGGTTTTGGCCGCACCGGCAACTGGTGGGGCAGCCAGACCTTCGATCTGCAACCCGACATGATTTCCTGCGCCAAGGCGTTGTCAGCGGCCTATCAACCCATATCCGCCCTGTTGGTGAACGAGAAAATTTACCAGGCCATGTTGGCGCAAAGCGACAAGCTGGGCGCCTTCGCCCATGGCTATACCCATGCGGGCCATCCGGTCACCACCGCCGTCGCCCTGGAAGTCATCAGGATCTACGAAGAAATGGACATCACCGAACGGGCCCAACGGGTCGGTGGCCACATGATCAAGGGTCTGCAGAGCTTTGCTGAGCACCCCTTGGTGGGCGATGTTCGCGGCGTCGGAATTCTGGCCGGCATGGAGTTAATGCAGGACAAGGCGACGCGCACGCCGTTCGAAGCAGGGCGGGCCGGCGCCGTCATGGACAGGATTGGGCGGGCCAACGGCCTGATCCTGCGGGTGATCGGCGACCGTCTGGCTTTTGCCCCGCCGATTGTGATTACGGAGGCGGAAGTCGACGATATGGTGGAGAAGCTCGGCCGCACCCTGGATCAGGCCTACATGGAACTATCCGCTGAGCTGTCCGCCAAATGAAAGCTGCCGGCGGATGATCAGGGTCGCGTTTGATATCGGCGGCACCTTCACGGACTTTGTCCTGCATGACGATGGCGGGGGCGGCAGCCGCGTTGAGGTCGGCGCCGCCAGCTATTTCCTGAAAGTGCCCAGCACCCCCCAGGATCCGGGCCAGGCGGTCATGGCCGGCCTGGAAAGCCTGTTCGCCCTGGCGGGCATCGAGGCCGGCATGATCGACAGCGTCCTGCACGCCACGACCGTCGCCACCAACGCTGTGCTCGAGCGCAAGGGCGCCGCCACCGGCCTGATCACCACCGAAGGTTTTCGCGATGTACTGATTATTGGCCGGCAGAAGCGTTACGAAACCTATGACCTTTATATCGACAAGCCGGAACCTCTGGTACCCCGCCGCCATATCGTGGAGGTGGTAGAACGAATTGGCTTTGATGGCACGGTCGTAACGCCGTTGGATGAGGCATCCGCGGATCGGGCCATCGATGCATTGCGCGCGGCGGGCCTGCGGACGGTGGCGGTATCACTGCTGCATGCCTATGCCAACCCGGCCCATGAACGGGCGATCCGGGCGCGCATCCAGGCGCGGGCGCCGGAGTTGTCGGTCTCTCTTTCATCGGAGGTCGCGCCCAAAATCCGCGAATACGAACGAACCAACACTACCGTCGCCAACGCCTATATAAGGCCCATCGTCGCGCACTACATCAGCCAACTGGAAGATGCCCTGCGGCAACAAGGTTTCGCCCGCGAACTGTTCGTCATGCAATCCAGCGGCGGTCTGGTTTCGCCCGGCATCGCCAAGGCGTATCCGGTCAGGATCATCGAATCCGGACCTGCCGCCGGGGTGCTGATGGGCGGCATTGTCGGCAAAAGCGAAGGCCGAGAACATGTCATCACGTTTGATATGGGCGGCACCACCGCCAAACTGGGCGCGGTCGACGGCGGCACGCCGGCCATCATGCCAACCTTCGAGATCGACCATGTGCGCTATAAAAAGGGCAGCGGCCTGCCCATCAACGCACCAGCCGTGGAATTACTGGAAATCGGGGCGGGGGGCGGCAGCATCGCACGGTTGGAAATGGGCATGATCACCGTCGGCCCGGATAGTGCCGGCGCCGATCCCGGCCCGATCTGCTATGGCCGCGGCGGCACCCTGGCGACTATCACCGATGCCAATGTGGTGCTGGGTTATATCGATCCAACCTGGTTCAATGCCGGGACCATGGAGCTGGACAAGGATGCCGCCGCCCGGGGCATCATGGAGCAGATTGGCGAGCCCCTGGACCTGGATCTGGGCGCCGCGGCCTGGGGTATCCATCTGGTCGCCACCATGAACATGGAGAACGCCCTGCGCATCGTGTCGGTGGAGCAGGGCCGCGATCCCCGGCGCTATGCCATGATCGCATTCGGCGGCGCTGGCCCCTTGCATGCCGCGCGTCTGGCCCGCGCGGTGGGAATTCCATCCGTCATAGTGCCCTATGGCGCGGGCGTAGGATCGGCCATCGGGTTGTTGCAGGCGGCCCCCCGGATCGACGTTTCAACCACCAGGGTTATGCGATTGGACCAGGACAGCGGCCCCGCGATTGCATCGCTTTACAGTGAACTGGAGGCGCGGGCGCGAAAGGATATAGAACAATTCGGCGTTGCCGCAGCACCGCGCTGGTCCCGTTACGGCTATATGCGCTATGCGGGCCAGGGCTTCGAAGTTCAGGTCGATCTGCCCGACGGCGCCATCGGTGACGATTTCGGGGCCCGCGCCATCACCGCCTTCAATGAAGCCTATCTGAAAAAGCATAAATTTCTGGACCCCGAGGCCCGCATCGAGGCGGTGGATTGGACCCTGGTGGCGACCTTGCCCAGCGGCCATGAAGACGCACCCATGGCACGCGGCCCAATTTCGACCATGGCATCGGGCCTGGCATCGGACCGGTCGGGCCGGGACAGCACCCGGCCGGCCTGGTTTCCGGAAGCAGGCGGTTATGTGGAGACCCGGATCATCGACCGCCAGGCCCTGGCCGGTGACACGGAGGTTACCGGTCCGGCAATCGTCGAAGACCCGGACAGTACGACTGTGGTATTACCGGGCGATGTGGCGCGGATCAGCGCGGCCGGACACCTGATCATTGAGGTCGCACAGGAGAACAGGGCATGACCGAACGATCCTCCAAGGCATCGACCGGCCGATCCAGCGAAACGTCCGTCGATCCGATCACCCTGACGGTGATCTGGAATACCCTGATGTCGATCGCCGAGGAATTGGGGACGACCCTGCGCAATACCGCTTTTTCCGAAGGGGTGCGCGAGGGCGACGACTTCGCCACAGCTCTGTTCGACAGCAATGGGCGCTTGATCGCACAAGGGAACTTCAGCCCCGGGCATCTGGGCTCCATGCCCGCCTGCGCCAAGCACGCGATCGAATATTTTCCGGCGGAAACCCTCAGGCCCGGCGATTCGATCCTGTTGAATGACAGCTTCATGTGTTCCGGGCATTTCCCCGATTGCTTTCAGGTCATGCCCGTCTTCCTGGACGGCGGCCTGATCGGCTATGTCGCCTGTTCCGCCCATCAGGTCGATATGGGCGGCGCGGCGCCGGGTTCGCAAAAGGTCCATGGCGTCACCGAATCCTTTCAGGAAGGCCTGCGTATCCTGCCGGTTCGCTTTGTGCGCAATGGCGAAATCGACGAGGACATCCTGCGTCTGATACTGGGCAACGTACGCATGCCGGACAAGGTGCGGGGCGATCTGCTGGCCCAGCATACAGCCAATTTGAGCGCCGCCAGCCGCCTCCAGCAGCTGTTCCGCGACCACGGGGCAGACACTGTTGCACAGGCCTACGATATTATCCTTGACCGCTCGGAGCTGGCCATGCGCACGGCCCTGGCGGCGGTGCCGGCGGGAACCTACAGTTTCGAAGACTATCTGGACGACTACGGCCCGGATACCGAGCCAATCAAGATGGCGGTAGATATCACCTTCGACGGCATTGGCGCGGTGGAAGTTGATTTCTCGCGCTCTTCGGATGCCGTGCCCGCGGCCATCAATTCCTACATCAACTATACCCGGGCCTATGCGATTTTTGCCATCAAGGTGTTTTGTGATGCGCTGCAACCCCAGACCGAAGGCAACATGCGGCCCATCACCGTGACAGCGCGGGAAGGCTCGTTCTTTAACCCAAGATTTCCCGCACCTTCCGGCGGGCGGGCGGTTCTGCAGGTGCGGATTTTTGATGCCATAAACGGCGCCATTGCCCAGGCCCTGCCGCACCGGGCCATGGGTGCCTTTTCCCATTGGTCCAATCCGAACATCGGCGGCATCGATGACCGCACTGGCCGGCCTTTCGTCATGTACGACCTCTCTCTGGCCGGGTACGGCGGCCGCCAGGGCAAGGATGGCACGGAAGCCCTGAGCCCGGTGATGAACTGTTCCAACATCCCGGTCGAGGTGCATGAGACCCATAATCCAATCCGGGTGCACCGATTGGAGTTTATTCCGGATACCGGCGGGGCCGGGAAATGGCGCGGCGGCTGCGGCTTGCGTAAGGACATCGAATTGCTGAATTCCACTGCCGTGCTATCGCATCTGGGTGACCGGCACCGCTTTCAGCCCTATGGCCTGTTCGGCGGGCAGCCCGGCGCGTTGGGCGAAACCCTGCTCAATCCTGCCGGCAACGCGCAGCCTCTGCATTCCAAAGGCATGTATGACCTGAAACAGGGCGACATCGTAAGCTTCCGGCTGTCAGGCGCGGGCGGTTTTGGACCGGTCGGGGAAAGAGACCCCGACGCCGTCGCAGAGGATCTGACCGATGGCTATATCAGCGTGGCAGGCGCCAGAGAAGATTACGGTTGGGAGCCGGGCCCTGACTGAGAGCCGCAAGAAATTCTCAATCGCAACGCTGAGCACGGCCCAGCGGCAAGCCCTTTTGGCCCGTTGCAACTGGCGCGGGGCGCTGCAATTGGCGGGCCATGCGGGGCTGGTCCTGATCATCGGCGGATTGATCCAGGCCCGGATTCCCTATTGGCCCCTGCTGCTGCTGCCCCAGGGCATATTGGTGATGTTCCTGTTTTGCGGTATGCACGAGAGCATTCACCGAACCGCCTTTCGCACCAAATGGTGCAACGATGTGGTCGCCACGGTCTGCGGCTGGCTGGTCGCGTTGCCGGCCATCTGGTTCGGCCATTTCCATATCCATCATCACCGCTTTACCAACGATCCCGCCCGGGACCCGGAGCTGGCCGCGGCCAAGCCCGGCAGCCGCGCGGTATATCTATTGCATCTGACCGGCCTGCCCACCTGGTGGTCCCGCATACGCCTCCTGGCCGGCAATGCCCTGGGCCGAAACAGGGACGGCTTTGTCCCGGACAAGGCCCGGGCGGCGGTGGCGGCGGAAGCACGCTGGTTCCTGGCGCTCTACGCTATCGCCCTGATCGGCTCCCTGGCCATGGCCAGCGATCTGTTGCTGTGGACCTGGGTCGTTCCCGCCCTGATCGGCCAGCCGTTCCTGCGCGCCTATCTACTGGCTGAGCATACCGGTTGTGCCGAAGTGGCCGATATGTTTGCGAATACCCGCACCACATACACCTCTGCCGTGGTGCGCTTCATCGCCTGGAATATGCCCTATCATGTTGAGCATCACGCGCTGCCGGCAGTGCCGTTTCACAAACTGCCGGAATTCCACCGCCACACACGGCCCTACCTGCGGGTCACTGAATCTGGTTACCTCAACGTGCACCGAAAATTATGGGCCGCATTGGACTGACGGAGATCGGGCTAACGGAAATCGAATCCCAGTTGTTTCAGCTGCTGACGCAGGTTGTCGCGTAGCTGGGGTGAGAATTTCTTGTCCATGTCGTGGGTCCAGGAATCCGCCGTCGTCGGTTTGCCTATCCCGCCATAATGCTTGGCCAGGGCCGCGTCATAGTCGTCCAAAGTTTGGTCCAGGTCACGGTTGTCCCGCAAGGCGCCATAGCGTTCGTGGTGAACCATCGTGGAAAAATCCATGCGTGGTTTTTGCGGCGGCGCTTCATCGGGCCAGCCCAGACACATACCGAATACACAATAGACCAGGGGCGGCAGGCCCAACAGGCGCGCCGCCACCACTGCATCGTTGCGCACGGCTCCAATCATGACGCCTTTCAGGCCAACGGACTCGGCGGCCAGATAGGCCGACATGCCGACCAGCGATGCATCGATCGACGAGACCAGGCCAATCTCCATATTATTATCCACGATGGTACCGCCCTGCCTGGCCATGGCGTTCTCGATGCGGGTCAGATCGGCGCAAAAAGCCAGAAAGACCGGCGCTTCAACCACGTGCTTTTGACCGCCCGTCAGCACTGCCAACTGTTCCCGGATCGTCGGGTCGTGAACCACGATCACACTGTAGGACTGGATGTTGGAAGAGGTCGGTGCGCGGAAGGCGGCATCGAGCACTTCGTTGATCAGATCCTCGGGCACCGGATCGGACTTGAACTTTCTGACGCTGACACGGTTGTTCAGCAGGGCAATGGTCTCGCTGGAGTAATTCACGGCTATGGAGTCTCACATTATTTCAAGGCTGGGGTTCAGAACTGGGTTTCAGAGTGATTTGATGGCGGTGGCGAATGCGTCGAGGGCTTTCGCCACGTCGCTCTCGTCATGGGCCAGGGAGACATAAAACTTGCTGTGCCCCTTCAACACGCCGCCTTGCCGCAGCGCGGCATTGAAGCGCTGGGTCCGTTCCCGGTCGCTGCCCTGCATGCCGCGATAATCCCTGATGTCGCCGTCCGTGAAGAAAACGTCGAATAATGGCGGTTCGCCGATCACCTGGGCTGGAATGCCGGCCGCCTGCAATTGGCCATCCAGTCCCTGCATGAGTTTTCTGCCCGTGGCGAAAATCGTTTCGTAGGCGCCGGGACGCTTGAGAATTTCCAGGGTCGCCAGACCGGCGGCGGCGGCCACCGGATTGCCACTCAAAGTGCCGATTTGCGGCATGAAGCTGTCATCCGCAACTGCGTTACGGTCAAAGTGCGCCATGATATCCGCCCGGCCCGCGATGGCGGCCAGGGGAAAGCCGCCGCCGATTACCTTGCCCATGGCGCATAGATCAGGCGTTACGCCGTAATAGGCCTGGGCGCCGCCGTAGGCGAAGCGGAAGCCGGTCACCACCTCGTCAAAAATCAGGGGGATTTTGTATTCAGTGGCCAGCTTCCGCAGGGCCTCCAGAAAACCCGGTTGGGGCGGCAACAGCCGCTGGAAGGGCTCGACGATGATGCCGCCTAACTCGTCGTGATGTTCCTTGACCAGGCTGGCCGCGGTCTCGGCATCGTTGAATGGTGCGATCAGGACCTCATCGCGTACCCTCTGCGGGATGCCGGCCGAATCCGGTATCGCCTGGGGAAAGTTGCCTGGCCGTTTAGGCGCCATGCTCATCAAGGCGTGATCGCTCATGCCGTGAAAGCCGCCCTCGAACTTCAGGATTTTATCGCGCCGGCGGTGGGCCCGGGCCAGGCGCATGGCATAGAAGTTCGCTTCGGAACCGGTCGAGACAAAGCGGACCTTGTCGGCGCAGGCGACGGCATCCACAATTTCCGCCGCCAGACGAATGCCCGCTTCATTGTTGGCGAAGAACGTGGTGCCGCGAAGCACCTGTTCCTGGACCGCCGCCAGCACTTCGCCATTGCCATGGCCAATAAGCATGGGACCGGCGCCGAGCAGGAAATCCACGTATTCGTTGCCGCTGACATCCCAGACCCGCCCGCCGCGGCCCTCCTTGATGATGACGTCGGGCGCCGGATTGCCAAAATTTCCCGCCGGCAGGACCTGATTGGCCAGTTCCACCAGGGCCTGTTCGCCTTCGCTGCGTTGCAGATTGCTCATATTTCGTCTCCTCACCGACAAGTATAGAACGTGCCTGTTCGGTCAAGACAGACACCGACTACATTTAATGTAAACCATGCGCCATGGCGACGCCGCTACGGCCACCAATTCAAAGCGGTTTGGCGATCCGAGCAGCGCGAGAACCTAGCCAAGCATTTAGCACAATTGCCGCGATCACCAAGGCCCCGCCGAAAAAGGTCAACCGGGGTGGCTGCTCATTTAACACCCACCATATCCACAACGGGCCCAGCACGGTTTCCAACAACATGATGAGACTGACCTCGGGCGCGGAAATCAACTTGGGCCCAAATGTTATCAGGCCCATCGCCACGGGGATCACGACCGCACCGTTGATGAAAAGAAATGTCATATCGGTTATCGATACAGCGCCTGGAGACGCACCCATAAACAGCGCAAAAACTGCCGCTAATAGTGAACCAAAGGCAATGGCCGCGAGGGAATTAATCTTCGGATTGAAACTGATTGAAATGAGCGTACCGGCCATGAATAGAGCGCATAATACGGCGATTACATCGCCCAGAATACTGCCGCCGCCAAACCGCCCCCAGAACACAATAATTATGCCGGCCATTGCAAGCGATATGGTTAACCAGGTTCTCGCCAATAGATTTTTCCGCGTCAGAATGACGGACAGAACAGCGGCGATGAACGGCGTCGAGGCGAGGATGACAAGGGTATTGGCCGCGACGGTATGTGTAATGGAGAAAATGAAACAGGCATTGCTGGCGGCAAACAGCACGGCGCAAAAAAGGCCGTTTCTGAACAATCCCTTCAGGGCCGGCATCGGGCTGCGTTTTTCGATAAAAGAATTTATGGCGACAAGGATTACAGCAGAAAATGAGCTGCGCCAGAACATCACCGTCCAATGGTCTGTTTCAACAAGGCGCACCAATAGAGCGTCCGGGGTCAGAAATATAACGCCAATTCCAGTCAATAAAAGGCCGCGTTGGTGGGAGTTAAGTCCGTTCATGGTTTCAGCGGTGTCTTTTTGGTAATGTTGTACGAAGCGACAATGATGCTGACTTGTCATTGTTTTTTCTAGTTATTTTCGTCTCCGACGCTAATCTCATCATGGAAATAGGGTAACCGATCACAGCAATGGCAAAGATGACCGCCAGGCTACCCTGAGGCCCGTCAGAGATGAGGTGGAATGTACCCGGCGGCGTCGATGCAAGCCATCCGCGCCAGATACGTGGCCGAATGGCAACTTCCGCCATCTTACCGTATTTTGTTCCTATGACGCTTTATCAGGAAAATATCATGAAAACTCTTAAATGCGATCTATGCGATCATGAAGCTCAAGGTGAAACATTCGAACAATGGATGGAGGCACTTAAACCTCATTATGGTGAGGCACATGCTGATGTCATGAAAGACTCTAATAAGACTAAGGAGGACATGGAGAACTGGATGGCTGAGAACAAGGCCAAGTTTGACGCTGCCTAAAACGTACGCAATATCAATGTTCCTTGATATTGACCTGTTTCATGCTGCGCCGCGGAGCAATTGGATAAGTACGTCCGGATCATCAGGCATTTGGTTGCCCCGCCAGGCAATATGCTGGTCGGGGCGGGCGAGCACCAGTTTGCGGTCATAAAGGGCCGCCGCCGCGCCGCTCTCAAGGTCCAATACGGAAAGCGGCAGACCTCTGTACTGGGCCGCAGCGGTTAGTGGCGAGACGTCAAGCGCCGGGTCCAGACGGAGGAGGGTGTATTCCGGACCCAGGGCATCATAAAGGCTGCGCCCATTGCCGAGCCACAGATGTGGCGCCCGGCAACCCGGCACCGTGGATGGGGTAAATTCCGACATCGTATACCCGGGCGCGGCTTCGCCGTCATGAGCGATGATGGGAGAGTCATCATAGTAATATCCGAAATTCAGGCCGGCGCAGCAATATTGCTGGACATTCAGCTCGTAGGCCACGTCGCCCAGGGCGCGCCGGGCGGCCTTGCCCGCGGCGTCATCGGCCTCGATATTGTCCGGGACCTGGCCCCTCTGGCTGGCCATCGCCTGGGCATGGTTCATGACAAAACGGGAGACCTGCTCGGTGATCGGGTGGCGTTCCCGTTCATGGGCATGCAAAATATGCTCCGAGGCCCAGCCATTAAGATGTGCCGCCAACAGCCATGACAAATTCATGGCGTCGGCGATGCCGGCATTCATGCCGTATCCGGCATAGGGCACCCAGATGTGCGCCGCATCGCCGGCGATAAAGACCCGCCGGTCGCGAAACCTGTCCGCGACGAAGCGCCGGCCGACCCAATCCTCATTGCCAAGGATCTCGTATTCGAAACCATCGCCGACCCCGAGAATGGTTCGAATTGCCCAATCCCGGTCGACAGCGTCGAAATCTTCTTCGTCAGGCCGGAGGTAATTGTGAATGATCCATTTTTCGACACCATCGATCGCATAGACATTGCCGGAACGCCGGGGATTCAACGTAAAGGTCGCCCAGGCCGGCCGTTCGCCCTGCAGCCCCAGCAGCGCCGGCGCCTTTATATAAGTCGACTGGACCCGCTGAACCACGGCATCCCCCGCAAAGCTGGCGCCCATTGCCTTGCGGACCATTGATCGGCCACCGTCACAGCCGAGCAAATAACGGCAGCTAATCCGGAAAGATTCACCACTGTCCAGGTCCCGCGCCGTGGCGACAACGCCGTCGTCGTCTTGCCTGTAGGATTGGATTTCGGTCCGGCTGAGGATTTTGATCCGCGGCAATTGCGCGGCATGATCGAAGAGGATCGGCTCAAGGAAAATCTGGTTGATCCGATGCGGCGGCTCTGGCGTCGGCCAGCCCGTATCCGGCCCCTCTGTCGAATGATAGCGGTCCCGGCGACAGGGGATCGGGATCCGGGTCAATTCAGTGCCGGTGAAGGCGGTACGGTAGGAAACATCGTTCGGATAGTCGGGGGGAAGCCCCGCGTTGCGAAGTTTGCCCGCGACACCAAGACGGCGGAATATCTCCATGCTCCGGGCAGCGACATGATTGCATTTAGGTGAAGGTGCCTCGCCACGCCGGCGCGTTTCAGCGACCAGGACTTCAATGCCACGCCAGGCCAGGTCGATCGCCAGCGTCAGCCCCACCGGGCCTCCACCGACAATCAAAACCGGCTTCGAGAGGTCTTTGCGCATGCTTTGCTTACGTCCCCAGTATCGCCGCAGCCACCTTATGCGGCGTACCGGCTAGGCACGCCATCAAATTCCCGCCACGGTCTACCTGATCATGTTTCGGGGCACATCGCGGAAGGGACGGTCGGTGTCGTTGCGGGGTTCCTTTGGCATGCCGAGGACCCGTTCGGAAATGATATTGCGTTGAATTTCGTCGGTGCCCCCGGCGATGGATATGGCGGGCGTCGAGACCAGGATTTCCGCAATAACACCATCCATGGGACTGTCCTCGCCCGTCAACATGGCATCCGCGCCGTTGATCAGGGTATGTACATGGTTGGCCAGCCGCGCCACATGGCTGGCCGCCAGTTTGCCTATGGAACCTTCCGGTCCCTGGTTGCGTCCCAGAACCTGCGCCGCGCGGGCCCGCCGCGCCGTCCATTCCGCCGATTTCGAAAGGATCAACAGCTTGGCTATTTCCTGGCGCACCGTCGGGTCGTCCAGCTTGCCCGTTGCCCTGGCCCGTTCAATCACCAGGTCGACCCGGCCCATGCGTTGGGGATACCATTTATAGGGCGCCATGGCCGTGGCCAGTTCGGTCTTTTCCTCCACATAGGCGCGCTCGGGCCGATCCGTCCCCATGGACCAGCGGCGCAGGCCATCGGCGCCCCGGCGCTCGTGCATCAGGGTCGTCGTCGCGATTTTCCAGCCATCGCCAAGACCTTCCACCATGAACTCCGGGGCGATCTCCGCATCCGTGAAGAAAACCTGATTAAACGAGGCATGGCCGTTCATTTGCCGTAAGGGCTGCACCTCGACACCCGGTTGCTCCATATCCAGCACGAAATAGGTCAGGCCCCTGTGCTTGGGTAGGTCCCAATCGGTACGCGCCAGCAGCAGGCCATATTGCGCGTGATGGGCCGAGGTCGTCCAGACCTTCTGGCCGTTGATGATCCATCTGCCGTCTTTCAGGTCAGCCCGGGTTGACGCCCCCGCCAGGTCCGAGCCGCTGCCCGGTTCGCTGAACAATTGGCACCAGGTATCTTCGCCGGTCAGGATACGGCGTAGAAATTTCTCCTTGTGCATCTGACTACCGTGTTCCAGCAGGGTCGCGGCGGCCAGCATGCGGATGCCGGCCCGGGCCACGCCGATGGCACCTATGGCCTGGAATTCTTCCTCAACCGCGGTACCCAGGTCGCTGGACATGTCCTTGCCGTGCCATTCCGACGGCCAGGTCGGCATGCCCCAGCCGGAATCCGCCAGCTTGTTTCGCCAGTCCACCAGACCCATATTCGGATCCCAATTGGCATCCAGCCAGGCCCGCACTTCCGCGCGAACCGATACTTCCGTGTCTTCGCTCATGCTACCGCCCTCTGTTCCATTCCTTGTGTTCTCAATCCCGCCAGCGCTGCAGCATCAGCTCCCGGTGATAATTGGGATCGCCCAGAAAGACCTCTGAACTTTTTGCCCGCTTGAACCACAAATGGGTATCGTTGTCCCAGGTGAAGCCAATGCCGCCGTGTATCTGGATGGCATGAATGGCCGTTTGCATATAAGCCTCGGCCCCGCCCGCCTTGGCCAGCGAGGCCATCGCCGGCAATTCATCGACATCGTCACCGTCCACCGCCGCGGCCGCGTAATAAGCGGCGGATTTTGCCAGCTCCACATCGATCAGCATATCCGCCGCCTTGTGCTTCAAGGTCTGAAACGAGGCGATGGCGCGGCCGAACTGCATCCGCAGCGTGGCGTACTCCAGCGCCTGCTCGCGCAGCATTTCAGCCCCGCCGACCATCTCGTTGGCGAGACAGGCCACCGCCTGATCCAGGGTGTGGGACAGGGGCGCCGCCGCGCCGCCTTCCTCTCCCAGCAGCTCGGCCGATACGCCCTGAAACTCCAAACGGGCCAGTTTGCGCGTACCGTCGGTGGACTGCAGCAGACGCCTCGTAAGGCCCTGTGCATCGCCTGGAACCGTGAAGAAGGACAGGCCCTCTTCACCGGCCGATCCGGGCCGCCGGGCCAGAACCACCAGAAGATCGGCGGTATGTCCATCCAGAACGAAGCTTTTGGCGCCGTCCAACTGATAGCCGCCGTCGCGGGGGGTCGCCGTCATGCTCACGCCGGCGGCGTCCCACCGGCCATTGTCTTCCGTGAAGGCCAGCGCCGCGCGGCTATCACCGGCGGCGATGGCCGGCAACAAGTCACGCTTTTGCGCCTCATCGCCGGCATTCATGATGGCCGTCGCGGCCAGCACGATGGACGAGAAATAGGGCGCGCATAACAGGGCCCGGCCCATTTCTTCCACGGCGATGGCCAGTTCAACGAAGCCAAAGCCCTGGCCGCCATACTCCTCGGGGATATGCAGGGCCGTGAGACCAAGATCCTGGCTCAACTGGCGCCAGACCTCCCGGTCAAAACCCGCTTCGGTCTCCATAAGGCGCCGGACTTCCGTTGTCGGCGACTTTTCCGCCAAGAAACGCCGCAAGACCGAACGGAACTCTGCCTGTTCATCAGTGAAGCTGAAACTCATAACAGTTACCTCCCGGCACTACTGTAAACTGAACAGACAAGTGCGTGAAGACTGCTATCATGACAGCAGAGTATGCGGGAGAGATAAAATGACGCAAACAGACCTTGATCCCACTTTCATGACCGTGCACGCCCTGTCCGCCGCCATCGGCGACGGCCGCCTGACCTCGGCCGATATCGTCGAATGCTGCCTGCGGCGCATCGCGGCCCATGACGTAAAGCTGCACGCGTTTGTCGAAGTCTATTGGGAAGAGGCCCGCCTGGCGGCCGGGGCGGCGGATCAGGCCATTCGGTCGGGCCATCGCCTTGGCCCCCTGCACGGTATCCCCATCGCCCTGAAGGACATCATAGATATGGAGGGGCGGATTACCACCGGTGGCTCCAAGGTCTGGGAGGACCGCGTCTCGCCAACCACGGCGACGATCGCCCAGCGGCTCATCGGGGCCGGCATGATCATCATCGGCAAGACCCACTCGGTGGAATTCGCCATGGGCGGTTGGGGCACCAACACCCACATGGGGACGCCCTGGAACCCCTGGGATATGACAACCCACCGCACACCCGGCGGCTCTTCGGCCGGATCGGGCGTCGCCGTCGCGGCCGGCCTGGTGCCGGCGGCCATTGGCACGGATACGGGTGGGTCCGTGCGCCTGCCGGCTTCATATTGCGGCCTGGCGGGGCTTAAGACCACGGTCGGGCGGATCAGCCTGCACGGCATCCTGCCGCTTTCCACCACCCTGGATACGCCGGGACCCATGACCCGTTCGGTCGAGGATGCGGCACTCATCTATGACGTCCTACAAGGCCCCGACCTTCTATGGCCGCCAACCCTGGCCCACAACGCCCACGACCCATTCACCAGCCTGCGCCGCGGGGTCAAGGGTCTGCGCCTGGCCGCCATTTCCGCAGCCGAGCGCGCGGGCGTCGATGCAACGACCCTGGCCGCCTTCGATGCGGCGCAAACAACGTTGCGGGCACTGGGGGCCACGATCACGGAAATCGAGATGCCCCGGCCGTTCACGGACTTTGCCGCCATTGCAGGCCGGATCATCGGCGCCGAGGGCTATCGTTTCGTCGGTGCATTGGCGGACGACCCCAACTTGCCCGTCGACCCCAACGTCAGGCCGCGGATACAGTTGGGCCGGGATATCAAGGCCCATGAATATCTTGATGCCCTGGCGGAACAGCAGGCGGCCAAGGCTGAATATGCCGAAGCCATGCTGGATTTCGATGCCTTGCTGCTGCCCAGCACCGAGACACCGGCCATTCCGTTAACCGAGGTCGATGAAGGCGGCACCCCGGCCCGCTTCACCCGCGCCGGCAACTGTCTTGAACTTTGCGCCCTGTCACTGCCCAACGGGCGATCGCCCGACGGCCTGCCCACATCCCTGCAAATTGCCTGCGGGGGCCATGACGAAGCAATGGCCCTGCGCATCGGCTGGGCCTATGAACAAGCCACCGAATGGCACCGCCAGCACCCGGTGCTTGGGGACTAACCAGAGCACATTCGGACTATTCGATCACGTCTTGGTGAAGTGGTTGCAAAGAGGGGCGGCCTCTGTTCCAATCCCGGCAACGGATTCAATTCGGAGGAAGCTCTCGAGATGGCAACGAAATTGGGACCCGGTGACAGCTTTCCGAGTATGTCACTGGCGCTGGTGGGCGGCGGCAGCATCGACCTTCCGTCCGACCTGAAAACCACCTACTCCATCATACTGTTTTACCGCGGCCACTGGTGACCCTATTGCCGCCGGCAGTTGGCCGGCATGGAAAACGAACTGGAGGCCTTGAAAAGCCTGGATGTTTCCGTCATCGCGGCCAGCGTTGACGACGAGGAAAAGGCGGCGGAAGTCGCGGCGGAGCTATCCTTTCCCGTCGCCTATGGCGTCACCCGGGCGCAGGCCGACAGCATTGATGCCTGGTGGGAAGATCGGCGCGATATTGTGCAACCCAGTGAATTCCTGCTGAACGCAGGGCATAAGGTGATGTTTTCCGCCTACAGTTCAGGGCCCATAGGCCGCATGAACCCGCCCGATGTGGTCAAGGTGATTCAATTCGCGGAGAAGCAGAAAAAGAGTGGCTAGACACCGGCAAGGGGTCGGCAGGTTCCGTATTTGCCCGGCAATGAGCTTTGAATGATCCCCGAATGAGCCCCGAATCATCCGTTGCGAGGCGAAGGGACTGGGTTGAAAATGGCTCTTTCGGCGTTTATTGAGCCTTATTGATGTCCTTACGCCTGCAATTTCTCATCGTTGCCCTGCTTGCCATTGCCCTGGCGGCCGGTTGGTGGTCATTCGCCAACTGGGGCGGCGACAGCGGCGAACACAAGAAGGCTGGGCGATCCGGCGCCACCCTGGTACTGGTCGAGGCGGTTGAACTGACCGATGACCAAATATCGTTGCGGGTCATCGGCACCGGCAAGGCCATCCGCTCCGCCGCGCTGTACCCGGCCGTAGCTGGCGAGGTACGCGAGGTCACCTTCAAGGCGGAACAAAGAGTGGCGAAGGGGCAGGCCCTGATCCGTCTGGACGACAAGCATCAACGCCTGAAAGTCCGCCTGGGCGAAGTCGGCGTGGCCGAGGCATTGCGGCAATCGCGGCGCTTACAGAAGCTGGCCCCATCTGGCTACGCCGCCCAGTCGCGCCTGGACACGGCCCAGGCGGAACTGGACCTGGCCGAACTGCGACTGGAACAGGCCAAGGCTGAACTGTACGACCGCACGATCTATGCCCCCTTTGACGGCGTGCTCGGCATGACCGATCTGAGCCCCGGCGATCGGGTGACGGAAGACACCATGGCGGTCACTCTGGACGACCGGGCCACCATCTTGGTTGAATTCAGCGTGCCCGAGGCTCACGCCGGCAAGATAAAGGTCACCGATGCCGTTTCGGTCAGGCCATGGTCCGCGCCCGATCTGATCATTCAGGGCAAGATTACCGCCCTCGCCAGCCGGATCGATAAGACCACCCGTTCCCTGCGGATCCAGGCCGAGATAAACAATGCGGATGACCTCATCCGGCCAGGCAGTTCATTCGATGTACAACTTGCCTTTACCGGCAAGGCCTATCCAATCGTCCGCGAGGTCGCCGTGCTATGGAGCCGCGATGGCGCCTATTTGTGGCGGACAGTGGACGGCAAGGCTGAAAAAGTCTTTGTCCGCCTGGTTCGCCGCGACAAGGGCCGGGTGCTGGTGGATGGCCCGCTGCGCCCCGGCGAACTGATCGTGGTGGAAGGCGTGCAAGGTCTGCGCCTGGGCCAGGCGGTTAAAACCGCGCCCTTCAAAGCCGGGGCGTCGTAATGGTCCGGCTTAGCGATTTGCCTTCACTGGCCGTGCGGCGGCCCACCCTGGTGGTGGTGTTGAACCTGTTGATCGTCGTGGCCGGCCTGGGCGCCCTGCTAGGGGTGGAAGTCCGCGAGCTGCCGGACGTGGACCGGCCGTGGGTCAGTGTCCGCGCCTTTTTTCAGGGCGCCTCGCCGGAAACCATGGATGCCGAAGTGACCTCGGTCATTGAAGGGGCGGTGGCCCGGGTCTCGGGTATCGTCACCATCAACTCGGCCAGTGAAGAAGACAATGCCCGTATTTATGCCCAGTTCGCGCCCAACGTCGATTTGGACGTGGCCGCCAATGACGTGCGTGAAGCGGTGGCGGGGATCGAGCGGCGCCTGCCCGAGGGCGTGGAAGACATTGTCGTGGTCAAGGCGGACAGTGACGCCCGTCCCATCATCCGCCTGGCCTTGACGACAGAACGCCTCAGTCAGGAAGCCCTGACCCGTCTGGCGGACGAAGACGTGGTGCCGGAACTGACCGCTATTCCCGGCGTCGCCCTGGTCAAGATGTTTGGTGACCGGGCCCAGGTGCTGCGCGTGGTGGTGGATCCCATGCGCCTGGCCAGCTATCACCTGTCAGTTGATGATGTCGCCCGGGTATTGCGCAGCACCGATATGGATGTGCCCGCGGGCAGCTTCAAGTCCGACGATCAAATGCTGCTGGTGCGGGCGGATGCCTCTTTGTGGCGTCCGGAGGATGTCGAACACCTGGCAATCAACAAAAACGTCCGGTTGAGTGATGTTGCCCGCGCGGTCTATGGCCCGGCGGAAGCCTTGAGCCATACGCTGTTGAATGGCCGCAAGGTGATCGGCATGGGTCTGATCCGCAAGGCCAAGTCCAATACCATCGCCATTTCGAACGGCGTGGACGCGGCCATCAACCGCCTGAACAAGCGTCTGAAGGGCGCCCAGGTGGTCAAGATTTCCGATGATGCCCGCTTCATCCGCGGCTCCATCCGCGAAGTGGTCTACAGTCTCGGCATCGCCACATTGGTGGTCATCGCGGTGATTTTCGTTTTCATGACCGCCGTCCGCCCTACTTTGATCCCTGCCCTGGCCATCCCCATCGCCCTGGCCGGCACCATCGCCGCCATCTGGTTGCTTGGCTTTTCCATCAACATTCTGACCTTGCTGGCCCTGGTACTGGCGACCGGGATGATCGTCGATGACGCCATCGTCGTGGTGGAGAACGTACAGCGGCAACGGACCCTGGGATTGCGCCCCCTGGCGGCGGCGGTGGTCGGCACCCGGCAGGTCTTCTTCGCGGTGCTGGCGACCACGGCAACCCTGGTATCAGTGTTTCTGCCCATCGCTTTTCTGCCCAGCATCGCGGGGCGGTTGTTTAGTGAATTCGGTTTCGTGCTGGCCATCGCCGTGGCCATATCCTCTTTCGTGGCGCTGACCCTGGTGCCCATGCTGGCGGCCCGTCTGCCGGCGGATTGGGGCGCGCCCAGCCCCGGTGGTCCCGGCCCCCTGGCCCGCCTGGGCGGCGTAGCGACAAGATTTTACCAACGCCTGCTGGACTTTACCCTGGCCGCGCCGGCCCTGGTCCTGGGCGGCGCCATCCTGATCGCACTCTGCGCCGTGGCGGTGTTTCCCAGCGTTGACCGCGAACTGCTGCCGAAGGAAGACCGGGGCGCCATCGTCATCTATATGCAGGGCCCCGATGGCGTCGGTCTGGATTATATGGACCGGCAATCGGCCCAGGCCGAGGCTCTGTTGGAGCCGTTGCGGCAGCAGGGCGAAATCAGCAATATCTTTGCCATCGTCGGACGTTGGGATCTTAACCGGGTGTTTCTGCTCGCGCCGCTGACGCACTGGTCGGAGCGGGAGCGCAGCCAGGCCGAAATCGCCGCCGATCTACGCGGCCCGCTGAAGGCCATTCCCGGCGCGACAGCGCGGGTCAGCACGCCCAATAGCCTGAACCTGCGGCGCTCCGGCGGCCGTCTCGAGTTTACCCTGACGGGCGGTAATTATGTTGCCATCGCCGCCGCCGCGGACAGCTTTCTGGCCGCCATGCATGAACGGCTGCCGAATCTGGAAGATCCAGAGATCGAGTATCAACAGACCCAGCCGCAGCTTTCGGTAAAAGTGAACAGACAACGGGCCGAGGATCTGGGCATTCAGGTGGAAGAGATCGCCGACACCCTGCGCGCCATGGTCGATGGCCTGAAGGTGGCGGAATTGAATGTCAATGACCGCTCCATCCCGGTGCGTATCGAATCCGCCGCCGGTGCCATCAACGACCCCAGCGACCTGAGCAATCTGTTCGTGCCGTCGGCTACGGGAGATTTGGTGCCTCTGTCCGCCTTCATCACGTTGGATGAGGTTGGCGTGGCGGCGGAGCTGGACCGGGCCGGACAGAAACGCGCCATCGAGATCGACGCCCCCCTGGCGCCCGGCTATACCCTGCCCCAGGCCATGGCGGACGTGCAGGCCCTGGCGGACGAAATCCTGCCGCCTGGCATCGGCCTGCATTTCATCCGCGAGGCGGCCACCCTGCAGGATACCAGCCAGGACGCGGTGATCACCTTTGCCGTGGCGATCCTGGTGGTATTGCTGGTATTGGCGGCGCAGTTCGAGAGCGTTTTCAGTGCCCTGGTGATCGTATTGACGGTGCCGTTCGGATTGGCGGCGGCAGTCTTCGCTCTAAAATTCACGGATTCCAGCCTGAACATCTATAGTCAGATCGGCTTGGTCATGCTGGTTGGCCTGATGGCGAAAAACGGCATCCTGGTGGTCGAGTTCGCCGATCAACTGCGTGATCAGGGCCTCTCGGTGCGGGATGCGGTGCGCGAAGCCGCGCTGACCCGGCTGCGCCCGGTGATGATGACCATGTTGTCCACGGTCTTGGGCGCGCTGCCCCTGATCCTGGGCAGCGGCCCAGGTGTCGAGGCCCGCGCCGCCATCGGCTGGGTGGTGTTCGGTGGATTGGGCATGGCCACCGTCTTCACCCTGGTGCTGATCCCGGTCATCTATAACCTGCTGGCCCCCTTCCGCGCGCCCCGCGCCGACGCCGGCCTGCGCCTGCATCAAGAGTTAAACGAGATTGAAAAAACCGCGGACCTGGCCTTCGAAAAAGCGGCGGAATAGCCGATCTGTCCCGGTCACCGATCCTATTTCGTCTTACGCTTCATCTTCTTTTTCCGGCCCTTCCTAGGGCTTAAAGATATATTCCGGGCCCAGGTCCGCTTGGGCGGAACAGCCGATCTGGCCCATGATCAAATCGAACTCCTTGCGCAGAATATCAATCGCCTTGGCTGCGCCGGGCGTGGCGCCCGCGGTGACGCCATACAGAGTAGCGCGGCCGACAAAGACGAATTTGGCGCCAAGGCACAGGGCCGTGACGATGTCGGAGCCGCGCTGCACGCCGCTGTCCAGCATCACGGTCATGCGGTCGCCCACGGCTTCGACGATACCGGGTAGAACCTCGATGGCCCCGGGCGCCCGGTCCAGTTGACGCGCACCGTGGTTGGAGACGACGATGCCGTCGCAGCCCAGTTCGGCGGCACGCACCGCGTCGTCAGGGTGCATGATGCCCTTGATGACAAGGTTACGTGACCACATGTCACGGTACCGCGCGACATTGTCCCAGGTCAGGGGCGCCGTGACCTGCGAGGCGACAAGGTTGGCGACATCATCGGCACTAGCCCCTTCGCCGGCATAGGGCCGCCAGTTGGCAAGCATGGGCATGCCCTTCGACAGATAACCGGCCAGCCATCCGGGATAACTCAACGCATCCAGCTTGGTGCTCCAACTCAGCTTCAGGGGGCGCGTGAAACCGTTGCGGAAATTCCGCTCCCGGTTCGAGTGCACGGGCACGTCCACGGTCAGCGCCAGGGTGGATAACCCCGCGGTTTCGGCCCGGTTGATCAAATCGCCGGAAATGTTGTCATCCCGGGCGGCGTAAAGCTGGTACCAGCCATGCTCCGGCGCCACCTCGGCCAGTTCCTCGACGGTGCAGGTGGCGGAGCCCGACATCACGAAGGGGATATTGGCGTCACGCGCTGCCTGGGCCAGCATCAGATCCGCGCCGGGGCGGAACAGTCCCGCCAATCCCGTAGGTGAGATGCCGAAGGGATTGTTATAAGTGCGGCCAAACAGCTCTGTTTTACCATCGATGCCATCGATATTTCGCATATAGCGCGGCACCAGGGCAATGTCCCGAAAGGCCTGCTGGTTACGGTCCAGACCAATTTCGTCGTCGGCCCCGCCTTCGATAAAATCAAAGGCGATCTTCGGCAGACGTTTTTTTGCCAACAGACGTAGATCATCATAGTTAATGGCGTCATCGATACTCATGCTTTTCCCCTGCTCGTCACGTCGTTTCGTTGCCCGACATTCTGGCCCGGAAGCAGGCCTGCGCCAAGGGTCTGTTTGCGACCGCCTTCACACAGGCGTCGGGATAGGGGACAATGGCACCCGGAAACAAGGGGAGTGATCGAGATGTCCGTCATATTGGGCGAAGGCGACTACCGTTACCGCGTGGTGGAAGATTGGGCCAAACTGCCCGAGGGCTGGGATTTTCGTGATGTCGCCGGCGTCGCTGTTGACAGCAAGGATCAGGTTTATGTCTTCAATCGTGGCGTTCAGCCCATGATCGTCTTCGACCGGGAGGGCAATTTCCTGCGTTCCTGGGGCAAGGACATATTTCACCGCGCCCATGGCCTGCATGTTGGACCGGACGACGCACTCTATTGCACCGACGATGGCGATCATACGGTTCGCAAATGCACCGCCGAGGGCAAGGTGCTGCTGGAAATCGGCGTGCCCGGCAAACCCGCACCCTATGTCAGCGGCGAGCCCTTTCACCGCTGCACCCATACCGCCCTGTCGCCGGACAATCACATCTTCGTTTCCGACGGCTATGGCAATGCCCGCGTGCACAAATACACGCCGGACGGCAAACTGGTCATGTCGTGGGGCGAGCCGGGCAGCGACCCCGGCCAGTTCAACATCGTCCACAATATCGTGGCGGACGATGACGGCTGGATCTATGTCGCGGACCGGGAGAACCACCGCGTACAGGTATTCGACAGCAACGGCAAATACGAAACACAGTGGAACAACCTGCACCGGCCCTGCGGCCTGTTCATGCCCCGGGGCGACTGCCCCCATTGTTTCATCGGCGAGTTGGGGCCGGGCATGCCGGTCAACCGGCACATGCCCAATCTGGGCCCACGCTTGAGTATCGTCAGCAGCAAGGGCAAATTGATTGCCCGTCTGGGCGGCGAAGACGGGCTGGTCAATGAACCCGGCAAGTTCATGGCGCCGCACGGTCTGGCCGTGGATGGGCGCGGTGATATTTACGTGGGCGAGGTGAGCTATACCAACTGGCCGGCCTCGTTCGGCGAAGGGCCCCCGCCAAAACAGTTGAATACGCTGAAAAAGCTGGAAAAACTCGACGGAGGATCAGGGGCTTAGGATCAGGGGTTAAGCTTCAGGCATTGAATGGCGACCGCTCATCATACAGGCGGGCGGCCCGTTCCATGGTCATGAATTCGGCGCCCAGCGCCTGCAGCTTGTTGATGAACCTCTCCAGCATCAGCATGCGGTGGCCACGGCCGATGACGTAGGGGTGGCAGGTGTAGGTGATGACGCCCCAATCCGTACAGCGGGTCATGTAAACGAAATCATCGATCCAGTTCTCCAGCACACTGTTGGCATTGCGGTGTCCGGGCCGGTGCCCGGTCATTTCGAAATGGGGATGATCATCCTGGGACCAGCTGATGGGCATTTCGATCAACCGGGTTTCGGCCCCGAAGAGCATGGGCTTCTGCAGCTCGATGACATCGCCCTGACGGGCCCGATAGGGCGAATAGTCATGCCCCATCATGCTGCTTTCATAGAAGAAGCCATGCTGCAACAGCAGCGCCAGCGTGTGGGGGCTTAGATCCCAGGCCGGCGAGCGATAACCCCGCGCCCGTTTGCCGCACAAACGCTCGATGGTATCGTTGGCACGGACCAACTCGGATTCTTCCTGCTCCCGCTCCAACAGTGCCGGTTGCACATGGGTCCAGCCATGATGGCCGATTTCGTGCCCGCCATCGACGACCTGGGCGCAGACGTCGGGGTAGGTCTCGATCGTGAAACCAGGGATGAACCAGGTCGAAGGGATGTCCTGCGCCTGCAGCAACGGCAAAATGCGGCCGGCGCCGACAACGCCGAACTCGCCCCGGGATATGGGCGTCGGCGTGGTCATGCCCCTGGCGATATGCCCCGACATGACGTCGAAATCGAAGGTCAAACAAACAATATGCTGTGCCATGGATCTGTTTACCCGGTTATTACAATTGCTTGCCACAATTGTGCGGCCAGATCAGAATTGACGCAATGTACCTTTCGCAACCGATAACCCGACGCAGATTGACCATGATGCTCGCCATCGTGCAGAGCCTGTTTTTCTACGCGCCCGAACCATTACGGGCCGACGCCGCCCCGCTGACACCGGATGGACCCTTGACAGCCAGAGAACGGGGTGCCTTTGAGGCCATGCTGCCGGCGGCAACGAAAGGCATAAAATTGCCCGCCGTGCCATCGCGAAGGACCATGACGCCACAGGTAAGCAATATGAACGCAGTCCTGGGACTGCCGTTTTCCGGCCGTTTGAAGGACGGCTACGCTGCCTTCATGAAGGGCGATACGGACCGCGCCCTGGCCCTGCTGGACGAGGGCGTCAAGGACGCCTGGGGCGATCAGATGAAATTCCGTTTGTCCCTGATCCGGGCGGATTTGCTGGCCCGAACGGACCGTATCGCAGATGCCGAGATATCCATTCTGAACACGGCCCGTTTGGAAGAGGAATTTTGGGGCAATACCTTACTGAGCCGCGCCGTCAGGGGCGATGTGCGGGCCCGCCTGGGAGACCGCGCGGCAGCAGAGGCTGATCTGGCCCGCGTGGCCCTGGCCCTGAAAGACTGGCAGCTGCCAACCGAGTTCGATTACATGCCCAATATCACTGATATCCTGATGAACACCGAGACCATGTACAGAGCAGCCCTGGGTCTGGCATCCCTGTACATCCGCGATGGACAGTATGCCAAGGGCCTGGCCTGGGCGGTGGCGTTGGAGCAGCATTTCGTCCGCCTGTTTTCCTTGGCCGACAACGGCGAATACGGCCACCTGGTGCCGTTGATCCCGGAGTTCTATATCGCGCGTGGCGAGAATATGGCCTATCTGGGCGCCGGTGTTCTGGCATTGCTGGACGCGCCGGAACGGGCGGCGCCCTATTTTGCTGCCGCCGAAGATTTCTTCCAAGCCTTGGGTTATGCCCACGGACGGGCTGTGACCGCGGCCCTGCGGGCGAGAGCCCTGTACGACATTGGCCGCTATGAGCAATTCGAGGCCGCCGCCGTGCCGGCCATCGACCTGGCGGCCCAGGCCGGCCTGGGCGAACTGGTCTGGCGGCTGGAGGCGCTGCGGGGCGAGCGCCTTCTGCTTGCCGGCAAGACCGACCAGGCCGAAGAGGCTTTGCGGCGGGCCCAGGCCGCCGTGACCCTGGTTAGTGGTGCGTTGTCCAGCGATCCGGCAAAGCTTCGCTTCGGCATCGGCAAGGAAAAAATAACCCAACTGCTGGCCGCTATCGACCTGGAAACGGCGCAACACGGCAAACTGTTTCAGGACATGGAACAGGGCCGGGCCCGCGCCTTTATGGATATGCTGGCCAAGCAGGCCATCGCCTCGGGCGATGAAGCCGCGTTGCTGGCAAAAATCAGGCGGCAGGAACGGGATATCCGCCGCCAGCGTCTGGCCAATACCGCGCCTGGTGTAAGCGGCCAAGAGGGGGTGATGCGGGTACATCGGCTGTTGCGGCAGCACGGCGCCCTGGTTGCCGAACTACGTCAATCGAACCCGGAATTGGCCGATGCTCTGTCCGTGTCGACCGTTGCGCTGGCCGAGGTCCAGGCCCAGCTGGGAGCAGGCGAAATACTGGCCTATGCCGTGCCGACGGCGCCCGGTGCCGCGCTAAGCTGGCTGATGATCGAGAAACAGGGCACCCGGGTTGTCAAAACCAATGCCACACAGGCGGATCTGGCAAAGCGGCTGGCGGCGTTCGCCGATGCGGCTGCCCAGGGCGCCGCCGGCGCGCAACAGGAAATCGCCGCTCTGCTGGCCGCGCAATTGGGAACTGCGCAATGGCAGGCTGGTAAAGGCGTCCATGTGGTGCCGGCCGGCAATCTTTATTTTGTGCCGTGGGGCGCCTTGGATACGGATTACTTTGTTACCGTCCTGCCTATGGGCGGTTGGCTGAACCGGCCACCGGCGCCTGCGGCCATGGGCGGCACGGCCACCGTGGTCGGTGATCCGGACTATTTCGGTCAACTGGCGCAACTGCCGGGCGCGCGGGCGGAAGCGACGACGGTTGCCGGTTTCTATGGCGTCACGCCACTGTTGGGAGACGGTGCCACCGAGGCGGCCTTGCGCCGGACCGTCGGCGCCGGTGTCGGGGTGCTGCATCTGGCCACGCACGGTAGCTTCGATGCCGACGAACCTCTGAATTCAGAGGTCGTTCTGGCCGGCCAGGGCAAGGTCCGGCGGCTAACTGCGGCACGCCTGTTCGAAGCGCCGTTGCGTGCTGGCCTGGTTGTGTTGTCGGCCTGCGAGACAGGTGTTGGCCGCGCCGTAGCCGGCGACGATTTTCTGGGCCTGAGCCGCAGCTTTTATCTGGCTGGCGCCCGCACCGTGCTCAACAGTTTATGGCCGGTGCAGGACAAGGGTACCCAGGCCTTCATGACACGGTTTCATGCTCTGGCCCGGGACGGCGACTATGGCGCGGCCTGGCTGGGCGCCCGTAACGAGGTAAAACAGCAAGGTTATGCCCCATCCGTCTATGGCGCTTTCTCACTGGGCGGCGCCGCCCACAGATGATCTTGGCTTAGAGCAACCTGCGTTCATTTGAACGCAGGTTGGTCTAACTCTTTCAAAAAAATCAAACAGCGCAGTCTTCAATCTTTCAAGTTTGCTCCAGAAACGCCAACAGTAACTGGTTGAATTCCTCCCCGCGCTCCATGTTCACCAGATGCCCGGCCCCTTCGACGACGGCCAGGCGGGCACCGGGAATTTGCCGTTGCATCGCCTCGCCGATGGCCGGTGGGGTCAGACGGTCTTCGGCGCCATAAAGCAACTGCACGGGCACCGCGACCTCGGCGATATTCACGGCGCGGTCATAGCGCATCGTGGCTTCGATGGTCTTGATGTAGGATTCTTTGTGCAACGCCGCGATGCTTTCAACCAGACGCTCGAAATGCGCCGGCCTGACGTTGTCGCTGACCAGGGTTTTGGCCAGCGGTTCCGCCATCTCGCGTAACGTCCTGCCCGCGATCAAGGGCCCTTTGCGCAGGTTGATAAATTCCTCGCGTTTCCCGGGCGGCAGGGTCGGCGTGGTCCCGGGAAAGGTATCGCACAGGACCATGCTGGCGACCCGGTCGGGATAGCGGAAGTACAGATCCTGGCTGATGCGCCCGCCCATGGAAAGGCCGACCAAATGCACCTTGGTCAATTCCAGATGATCCAACAGACGCACGGCATCATCGGCGAAATCGCCGAAATCCAGCGCCCCTTCGTAATCGTCCGAGAGGCCATAGCCACGGGCGTCCCAGGCAATGGCCCGGTATCGGCCGGCACAGGCCAGCAATTGCTCCCGCCAGTTACTGCGATTGCCGCCAATACCATGCAAAAACAATACCGGCGGTCCGTCGCCAACCTCGTCATAGGCGATGCGGGGCGAACCCGGCACAAAGTGTGTTTGAAGTTCCATGAATTCCCAATTCGCCTACGGGCTGCGTTATAGTTCAGGCAATTAGAGCATGTTCAGGAGGTGAGACAAATGCAAAGACGCCGCTTTGGCAAGACCGGGTTAGAGGTTTCCGTGTTGGGATTTGGCGGCGCGCCCGTAGGCTTCCTGGAAACCGGACAAAATGAGGTCGCGGAAATTCTCAACAATCTGTTGGATCGGGGCGTCAACCTGATCGACACGGCAGCCGGCTATGCGGGCTCGGAAGAGATGATCGGCAGGACCATAGGCCATCGCCGGGATGAATATGTCCTGGTATCAAAATGCGGACGGGCATCGGACGATCTTGCCGGCGAGGCCTGGTCGGCGACGGTGATCGAAAATACCGTCGATCGCGCCTTGCGGCGATTGCAGACCGATCATCTGGACGTGATGCTTTTGCATTCCTGTGATCTGGCGACATTGCAAAAGGGCGAGGCCGTTGCGGCCCTGGTCAAGGCGCGGGCGGCCGGCAAGATCCGTTTCCTGGGCTATGCCGGCGACAACGATGCGGCGGTTTATGCCGCCGGGCTGGATGAAGTCGCGGTGATTGAAACCTCGGTCAATATCTGCGATCAGGCCAACATCGACAATGTCTTGGCCCGCTGTCGGCAGAATGACGTGGGCGTCATTTCCAAACGCTCCATCGCTAACGCCGCCTGGAAAGGCGCCGCGCAGCAAAGGGGCATGTACGTGAATTACGCCGAGACCTATGCCCAGCGGCTGGCGGAGATGGCGATCACGCCGCAAGACCTGGGTTTTCCCGGCGAGGCGGCGCAGGCCTGGCCGGAGATTGCCTTGCGCTTTACCCTGGCCCAGCCAGGCCTGAGCACGGCGATTATCGGCACCACGAAAGCCAGCCATGTAGAGACCAATATTGCCGCCGCCGCCAAGGGCCCGCTGCCGGAAAATTGCGTCACCGAACTACGCGCGGCGTTTCAACGGGCCGAGGCCGCCGCGGGCGAACAATGGCTGGGACAGCAATAACACCACTAGACCAGTTTCGATATTCATCGAATCAGGTCTAGCAATTTTCGCTCACGCTCGTGCGCCAAAGCGCACCGCTCCGTGTGGGCGGCGCATTAGCGCCGGGCCGCCGTCGCGGCCTGGATTGCGTAACTCGAAATCGAATTCGGTTTAGCATAAGACCAGGCCGGCTATTCTTTCAGGGCGTTGATCCCGGCGCTCAAGCCTTCGCCGATCAGCCCCATATCATGGTTGAACGAGACCAAACGGTAGCCACGGTTCATGAGATCCCGGCCCCATTCCAGGGTTGGCATCATGGCGCCGGCGGCCTTGCCGTATTTGGCCGATGCCTCGACGATGCGATCGATACCGCGCTGTAGGTCCGGGTGATCGAACTGGCCGGGAATGCCCATGGACATGGACAGATCCGCGTGGCCCAGATGGGCCACATCGATGCCATCCACGGCCATGATCTCGTCGACATTATCCAAACCGGCCTTGGTTTCGATCAGAACCGCGACCATGGTGCGTTCCATGACCGCCGCCGCCTTGTCCGCCATCTCGCCACCGCTGTAGTCATCGTGAGCGCCGCCAAAGATGGCGCCGCGCACACCGGCCGGCGGGTAGCGGGTCCAGCTGACCAGTTCCCGGGCCTCCTCGGCGCTCTCCACCATTTGATACAACAAGCCGAACGACCCCACATCGAGCAGGCGCGAGGTGATGTGGTAGGCCTTGCCCGGCGGCCGCGCGAAGGGAATGAGGCCCACCCCGGCACACAGCGCGAATTGGGTTTTCATTGCCTCGATGGTGAAGCCGCTGTGCTCCAGGTCATAGAGAATGAAATCAGCCCCGGAATTGGCCACGATACGAGGCAGGCCGGGGCTCAGAAACTCGAAAATCATGGTGCCGAAAGCGGTTTCTCCGGCGGCAAGTTTCGCCTTAATTGGATTGGCTCGCATGGATTTATCTTTCCTTCAATTGGCGCCGCTTCAAATAACGAATTCCAGAACGGAATCAAAGGCCGGCTGGCGCAGCACGACCCGGTCCGCCTCGTCCATGTTCGGCACCGGCGCCGCCATATTGGCCAGCACGCCGCGAACCTTATCCAGGCCGCCGGTGCGCAAGACCACTGCGCCAAAGATTGAGGATCGCCCGGCCATGGGCGAGGCGAGCGCGCCATAGCGCTCGCCATAGGCTGCCGGCGTCATCACGCTAATTTGCCCGTCCGCCAGGGCCACGCTGCGGCAGTCATCCACACCGCCCACGTCTGAATGCAACAGCCGGGCGAAATTTTCCGCTTCCTGTTCATGTGCCGTCGAGGCAACAACGAATTCCGGCATGGCCAGGGCGCCGTTGCCGTGGCTTTGCCATTCCGGGCGCCAGACCAGTTCCGGCGTACCATGTTCGCAATAGTATACCCGGCCGCCGGGAAAGATGCCGGGCCGGACCGCCACGGTCCTGAACGAGGCATCGGCCTCGCCGTCGGGCAGCTTTACCGGGCGGGTGAAGGCCTTGGGCGGATCGCCGGCCATATCCAGGGCCTGCAAATGGGCAAATGTGGCATCCACGTCAGGGGTCTTGAAGACCAGGCCGTTGATGCCCAAGGGCGACTGGGCAATATCGGCGCGGGGATTTTCCACTCCCGGCGGCAGTCCGATCAGCTCCAGATAGTCAGTGCCGAACATCATAAGATGATTGACCGAGCCCAGGGAGTGATAGCCCCGTTCGGTCAGGGCAAAGCCGAGATCGCCAAACAGACCCTCGGCCCGGTCCATCTCGAACTGTACGTTGATAACCGTATGATCCAACTGCGCCCGCTGCGCCATGGCAAATCCACCCGAAGTTTCTAGGTTCCTGGCTCAGCAGTCCGTCTTATTTTGGACGTACTGCTGACCCAGGACACTAACCAACCAGTGTTGCGTAGGTGCCCCGGCCAATGGCCACCAGGGACTCCTGTTCGTTCAGAACATCAATATCAACGACGGTAACCGTCCGCCCGGTCCGGCGTACCCGGGCCACCGCGATCAGGGCATCGCCGACGGCAGGCTTCAGGTAATCGATCCGTATATTGATGGTCGGCACGCCGCCACCCAGCAACATGCCAATGGCAAAGTCGCCTATGGTGTCAATGAACGAGGCGATGGGACCGCCGTGAAACTGTTTGGTGCCCGCGGCCCGCTCCAGGCCGGGGTTCATGGGCATCTTGACCACCAGTTCCGACGCCTCGTAGTCCAGGGACAGCACCTCCAAGCCCAGGGTTGCGATGAACGGCGAGTTGTCAAAGCGCGCCTGGATCTGCTCGTGGCTCAATCGTTCAGGTGTTTCATTCATGTTGCGCGTCCTTATGGGGTCAACACGACCTTGCCGAAGACCACCCGGTCTTCCAGCAGGCGAAAAGCCTCGTTGACCTCTTCCAGGGGCAGGGTCGTATCGATCACCGGCTTTAACGAGCCATCGCCCAGCAGATCAAGCAAGGTCACCAGATCCTCGCGCAACCAACCATTGGCACCCAGCACCTTCAACTCGTAGGACCAGATGAACCGCAGGTCCTCGGCCGGGTCATAACCCGCCGTGGCGCCACAGGTCAGCACCTTGCCGCCCCGATGCAGCACCCGCAGACCCTTTACCCAGGTATCGCCACCGGTGAAATTCACCACCACGTCGACGCCGTCTTCATAGCGGCGGCGGTGCGGCTTGCCGAATTTCTCCCAGACCGATTTCATAAAATCTTCTTCGACGTAATTGATCAGATGATCGGCGCCAATGCCGGCAAGACGGTCCAGTTTGTCCTGGTTGGACGCGCAGGCAATGACTTCACAGCCGACCCGTTTGGCCAGCTGCACGGCGCAGGTCCCGACCCCGCCCGAGGCGCCCAGGATCAGGACTTTGTCGCCCGGCTGGACTTCGCCGATGGTGTACATCATGCGCAGCGCCGTGCCGTAGGCCACCGGCAGGCAAGAGGCGGCTTCGTAGGATACATTGCCGGGCAGGTGCACCAGGTGATGGCTGGGCACCTTGCAATATTCCGCCAGCCCGCCATGCCACATCTCGCCGATCAGACCGCCCGGGCCGACCCGGTCTACCGGGTCGATCATCACCCGGTCGCCAACCTTCCAATCGGTGATGTCCGCGCCAACCTCGACAATTTCGCCGGAGAAATCCAGGCCCATGATACAGGGCATGGGCACTTTGATGCCGGGCATGCCCTTGCGGGTGAAGATGTCGTGATAATTCAGCGAGGTCGCGCCTACCTTGACGATGACATCGTCCGCGCCCGGTGCCGGGTCTGAAAAATTGTTATCGATCCGGATTGACCCCGGACCGCCGTGTGCATCAATGACCGCCGCTTTCAATTTCGCTCCTCGTCCCACCCCGGGCCGCAATTGCCGGGTAATCGGATCTCATTCAGTTTCAGTTCGCCGCTTGCCGCCAGATTTCCCGCCCGCGCGCTTCCAGGCCCTTGCGGTCGATCTTGCCCGGACCGGCCAGGGGCAGTTCGTCCATGAAGATGACCATGCGGGGATGCTGAAACGCCGGCCCGTTGGCCAGGGCATGTTGCTTGATCTCGTCTTCGCTGACGCTCGTGCCAGGCCGGCGTACGACAAATGCGATGGGTTTCTCACCCTTGATGTCGTCGGGCACGGGCACAACGCAGCTTTGTTCCACATTCGCATGGCCAACCAAGATGCCTTCGACCTGACCTGGATAAATATTCTCGCCGCCGCAGACGAACATGTCGTCGTCCCGGCCGATAAAATAGTAGGCGCCGTCCCCATCGCGGCGAAAGACATCGCCGGAATCATACCAGCCGTCCGGCGTGATAACTTCGGCGCTCTTTTCCGGCAGGTTGAGATAGCCAGTGGTGTTGGCGGGCGTGCGCTGCCAACAGACGCCTTGGTCCGCCTCGTTGCCGTCCTGATCGATCAGTTTGACCTCGACCTCCGGCATCAACCGCCCCACGGACAAGGCCGGGACCGGTTTGCCGCCCGCCGCGCCAAAGACCATGGGGCCGGCTTCCGTGGTGCCATAACCGTTCATGATGTTGGCGTTGGGGAAAATTTCCTCCACCCGGGCCCATAGTTTCGGCGAGACCGGGGCAGAGCCCATGCGCACGATGGAGACCGAGGATAAATCCAGATCGGCGAGCAGATCCTCTTCCATGAAGGCCATGGCCAGCATGGTCGGTACAGCGGTAATCCAGGTGCATTTGAAGCGTGCAATGGCCTGCAGGTATTGCCGGGCATCGAACTCAGGCAGCATGACGGTGGAGGTGGAGGCGCCGTGGCCGAACAGGCAGGTACACAGCGCGTTCATGTGATACATGGGCGCCGCGATCAACAAGCGGTGATGGGTGAAGGGCCAGGCGGCCATGCGCCCGCGCAAGGCCCACAAATGCCCCTTGTGGGTCAGGGGCACACCCTTGGGGCGGCCAGAGGAGCCGGAGGTATAGAGCACCATGGCGACATCGTCGTCGTTGGGCCGCACGGTCTCGAACGTCCCCCGGTCCAGCAGAGCCGCGAAACCCTGTTCGCCGCCAGCGTCGAAATCCGTCACTGGCATATTGGTAGTGAACGCCTCCCGGCGCGGACCGTCGCAGAAAATATGCCTGGCGGATGCATCACCCAGGACGAAATCGATCAATTCACCGGGAAATCTATAGCTGACGGGCAGGGCGATCATGCCGGCGCGCAGGATACCCAGATAGGCGATCAGAAATTCCGCCCGGTTGGCCGACAGCAGCGCCACCGTATCGCCCTGGACTAGGCCCCGGCCCCGCAGGCCGCGGGCGCAGGCATTGGCCAGATCGTCGATTTCCCGATGGCTGTATTCCCGGGGCGCGGCCCAATCCAGGCAATCGATCAAGGCCAGATTATCGCCCCCCAACTGCGGATCGAAAAGGGCGCCAAGATTGTACGCGGTAATCATATTTGTATTGCTGAAGCCGTTGCCTGCGGGAGCAAAACAGTATGTGCCCCAGACCGTCCAAGTCAAGGCAGGGGGCTATTCACGCCATAGCGGGCGCTTGCTGTGTATCTGGCCCTGCCACGATCGTCGGGCGGAAATCATCGGCCGGCAGGCGGCGGCCGGGGAGCCCGCAAAATAGGTTGCGCCGATGCGTGGCCGCCAGGTCGTGGCCTGGAAGCGCAGGCCAAAGCCAAAGCAAATGGCTTAAGATGCAAATCAGGCGCACTGCCACTGAAACGTCACTGTAACTGCGGAAATACCGGCGCCTATGCGGCGCGTCTGCAGGTCAGGCGTGGTGCCGTAGCAGGCGACCATGCAGGGTAAACATGGGTACGATAATTGCTCTCATCTGCACCTGCATTGGCAAAGGGTCGATGTCGGCTTTACGCCCAGCCTCGAACATTACATAAGGAATTCGTTATATCGGCTTTTGACCCAAGGCGAAATTGGCCCATCACTAATGCTCACTAAATTGACAATATTTGAGATCGTTCGTTTACAGGCGTACCGCAATAGATGTACATGCTGTTCACAATTGTAGGATTGTTGACAATCCTACAAAATAGAATTAATTTTAAGGCTAATATTCTGGAGCGACAAAGATGCTGTCAACCTCAGTCCAATACATTTCGTTTGACTGCTACGGTACATTGACGAACTTCCGGGTGGGCGAATTAACCCGCGAGATCCTGGAGAGCCGGGTCCCTAAAAGTATTTTTGGTCAGTTTCTGGAAGACTTCGGTTCCTATAGGTTTGATGAAATTCTAGGCTCGTGGAAACCTTATGCCGATGTATTGCACGATGCGCTGGAGCGAACGTGCCGGAAGTGGAACATCACTTTCGCCAAAGAAGACGCCGAAGCGATTTATCAGGCAGTTCCAACCTGGGGACCGCACGGCGACGTCCCGGAAGCCTTGGCCAAGGCCGCAACGGTTCTACCTCTTGTCATTCTATCAAACGCTTCGGACGATCAGATTCAAAGCAATGTTGATAAACTTGGCGCTCCAATTCACGCTGTCCTAACCGCTGAACAGGCGCGAGCCTATAAACCTCGGTTTCAAGCATTTGAATACATGTTCGACAGCTTGAATTCGGTACCTGAGCATTTTCTACACGTGTCATCTAGCCTTCGATACGATTTGATAAGCGCCCATGATTTGAGAATTTCAGATAGGGTTTTTGTCGATCGCGGCCACGGACCGGGATGTCCTGCTTATGGGTATCATGAGATCAAAGATTTGAGCGGATTGCCCGCCTTGTTGGGACTTTAGGAGAGCACCATGCCACCAGCCATAAAATCTCAGCAACGCGTAAGCCGCATGAACTTGTCGGGACAGATTGCGGAACAACTTCGCGAGGATGTTTTAACGGGCGCGTTATTACCAAACGCACAACTCAACGAAAAAGAACTGGCACTATCGTTTGGTGTCAGCCGGGGGCCATTGCGTGAAGCCATGCAGCGTTTGATCCAGGAAGGTCTGCTGCGTAGCGAACCGCATCGCGGGGTATTTGTTGCGGAGATGAGTGAGGCCGATCTGACAGACATCTACTTCGTCCGTGCAGCGATCGAGACTGCCGCCGCCAAACAACTCGTCACGTCCCGCAATACCGAAACAATCTCCAGCCAACTTTCGCGGATTTCCGAAAAGATGGACAAGGCGGTTCACGCAAAACGATGGAAGGATGGCAGTGAGCTTGATTTCGAGTTTCACCGAAGCTTGGTCGATGCCGCCGGCAGCAAACGATTGTCCAAGACTTACATGACTGTCCAGGCGGAAACTCGGTTGAGCCTCCATAGACTAATGGGTGGATATAGACGAAGCGAAGAATTGGCTGAAGAGCATTTCCGATTTGCTGATATCCTGAAAAATGGCGATTTAACGGAAACACTCGACGAACTGGATCGTCATTTTGGAGACCCTGTGGCAATTATGCGCCGAGCTCGACACAGCGACTCCTCCGAATACCGTAAGAGTTCTATTGAATGAGTTCGCCAATCGATATTGAAACAGCCGATGTTAGCTATCTTCCCGATTTCATGGCGTTAGTGACTGAAGTCGGCTGGCCTCATACGCCTGAAGATGTTTCTTCTTTGCTGTTGCTTGGGCGACCCTGGCGCGCAATTGACCGGGAAAGCAGAGAGACGATCGGCGTGGCTATTTGGTGGCCCATGGGTCGTGGATGTGGAAGGGTCGGATTGGTAATTGTATCCGCAAAATTCCAGGGATATGGCATTGGGCGCGCGATGATGCAGAAAGTGATAGAAGACGCAGGAACGCGCACACTTATGCTGCTGGCGACAGAAGAGGGCAAACCGCTCTATGATAAACTTGGTTTCGAAAGCGTCGGGCTAACGCAACGGCACCAGGGGCATTATTCTCTTTCCTCGACCATTGAGCGTAAAACTCACCCGGCGCGTCTTGCGGATTTAAGTGAGATTGTTGCATTGGATGCGAGAGTAACCGGCTTTGACCGATCATCCATGATTACTCACATGTTTGACACCGGAAAAACAAACTTCCTTCGGGCCCATGATCAAATTACCGGATACGCAATCGCCCGACCGTTCGGTTTAGGAAATGTTCTGGGCCCTTTGATCGCTCGAAATGAAGACGATGCGGAAGCCTTGTTTGCGGCGACAGCCGGCCCCGGAATTCTCCGTATAGACCGGTTAATTGAGGCCGAAAAACTCGGACAGTTTCTGGAAGCCAAAAACTTACCGGGGCATGAAGTTACCCATTCGATGGCCCGTGGCTCCCCACCCGTATGCAGAGGAAACGGCCATATATTTACAATGGCAAGCCACGCCTGGGGCTAAAAAGGAATAAGGATGCATAAAGTTGTTGTCGTCGGTCGCGGATTGTTTGGCAGTGCCGCAACCCGCCATTTGGCAGAACGGAGCGACGGCATACTATGTGTCGGCCCGGATGAGCCAACAAACCGCCAGACCCACACCGGCGTGTTCGGGAGTCACTATGACGAAGGTCGCATGACCAGAGTGGTCGACCCCGCAAGCGAGTGGGCGATCACCGCGAAAAACTCAATAGACCGCTACGCCGATCTCGAAACCCGCAGCGGCATTAAATTCTTCACTCCGTCCGGGTATCTGGGTATTGGCGAGCCCAGTTCTGACTATAATGAACGTTGCGCTGCCGCTGGTGCGTTGGTTGGTGTGGCAACCGAGAAACTCAGTGCAATTGAAATTCGAGCAAAATTTCCATTCCTTTCAATCGATGATTATGCTGATGGTCTACTGGAAGTTGGAACGGCAGGGCATATAAGCCCTCGCGCAATGGTCCATGCCCAAACCAAACTCGCCGAAGTGGCAGGAGCTGAGTTGGTTCGGGATGAGGCTACAAAAATTTACAACAGTGCTAACGGTATCGAGGTTGAACTTGCGTCGGGAAAAATTCTAGAAGCTGATAAGGTCTTGGTCACAACCGGAGGGTTTACATCCGCATGTGGCTTGAGCCCGGTCGATCTGGATTTGCGCGTCTTTGGTCGCACTGTTGTCTTAGTTAAGATCGAGGGATCGCTAACCCACGAGCTTTCCAACATGCCGACAATAATACATTGTGCTAGCGGCGCCTATATTCTGCCGCCAATCCGATACCCGGATGGAAACACATATCTAAAACTAGGAATTGGAACAGACTCTGACCCTGAATTTAGGCGACTGGAAGATCTTCAAGCTTGGTTCAAGGGAGAAGGCACAGAAGAAAATCGGCGGGAATTTACCGATTTTATTACAAACCTAATACCATCCCTGAAGACCTGTAACGACTGGCATACCGATACTTGCGCCGTGACCCAAACCTTAAGCGGGCTGCCAATTATCGACTATGTGGACGGACGAAAAATCGCTGTAGCCGTTGGTGGAAATGGCAAAGGGGCTAAAGGCGCCGACGATTGGGGTAAGGTTGCGGCGGACCTTATCGGTTCCTAAAATTTCTCAAGTTTCCGTTCTTGGCACGGACCGATGGTCATGATCCTGATCGGCAATTTCCGCTTCTGCCCCAGGTTCGGGTATTACCAATCCAAACGGCGTCTTACTTCGTTTGCGTCTAACATTGGTTCCGCCGTGCATTTGGTTTGACTGGCCGCCATTGGCAGCAGGCCTGAATACTGGCGGTGCGATATCGAACAGTTATGCCTGAGCCCCATCATCAGAAACGTGGACATGGCGATCTACGGAACCGGAGTCGGCGATGGCTCGAAGGAAAGCGAGGGAGATTGGATTAGGCCTTTCTTTCCCCCCTAATTTCGCCTCTCATGTCGAACATGTTGAACCGATTACTCACGGAGCCCAGCCTTCGCGGCATTCTGTGCGTTCTGGCCGCAGGTGCCACCTTCTCCACCTCCGATATGATGATCAAAACGCTGAGCGGTGCCTATCCGCTGCACCAGATCGTCTTTATCCGCGCCATTGTTGCGATGATAGTCATCCTCGTCCTTTTCATGCCGATGGAGGGCGGATACCACAATCTTCGCACCACACGATGGAAACTGCATATGTTTCGGGGCGGGTGCGTGGTGGTGGCCAACATGTCGTTTTTCGTGGGCGTCGCGGCGTTGCCGCTAGCGGAAGCGACCGCGATCTTCTTTGTCGCCCCGCTGTTTATCACTGCGCTGTCGGTCCCGATTCTGGGGGAAAAAGTTGGCGTCAGGCGCTGGTTGTCGGTGATGGTTGGTTTGGTCGGCGTTGTGATCGTTATTCGCCCGGGGTCGGAGGTGTTCCAATACGCCGCACTGGCACCGGTCCTGGCGGCCTTCGCCTACGCGTTCATGCAAATCACGGCGCGCAAGCTGGGTGGGACGGAACGAGCGTCGACCATGGCGTTTTATGTCCAGGGCACCTTTGTGCTGGTCTGCGCTACAAGCGGCCTGACGCTCGGCGATGGCCGCTTTGCCGAGGCGTTAGACAGCCCGACGCTGCTGTTCCTGATGCGTGCCTGGACCGTGCCGTCTCAATTCGATGGTGGAGTGATGCTCGCGGTCGGCGTACTGAGCGCGTTTGGGTCCTATCTGATCTCGCAAGGCTACCGCCTAGCAGAGGCGACGACGGCTGCGCCGTTTGAATACGTCGTCCTGCCGATGGCAATCATGTGGGGGGTGATTGTCTTCGGCGACTGGCCGGACGCAATCGCCCTGTTGGGGATATTGATGATCGTCGCCAGCGGCCTGTACGCCTTCTGGCGCGAAAATGTGCGCGGCGTTGGCGTCGCTGCGGATCACCCGTTCCCACGCAACCGGTAAACTGATGTAGCCTGTGGCCTAGATACGTCAACACAAACACGGAGCCGACGCATGAAGATTGATGGCGCATGCCACTGCGGCCACATCACCTATGAGGCTGAGGTCGATCCAGAAAATATTGTCATCTGTCATTGCACGGACTGCCAGACCTTGTCCGGGACAGCGTTTCGCATTGTGGCCCATTCCAAAGTGGGCAGTTTCAAGCTGCTGTCCGGCCAATTAAAGGAATACATCAAGACTGGCGGCAGCGGCGCTGGACGGCCACAGGGGTTCTGCCCGGAGTGCGGCACACCGATCTACGGAACCAGCGTCGGCGGCGGACCCAAGGCCCATAGCCTACGGGTCGGCACAATCCGCCAGCGCGATACCCTAGTGCCGACAACGCAGGTGTGGGCCCGGTCACGGCAACATTGGGTGCCAGAGGACTTGACCGCAGGTAGCCAGAAAAAGGAAGCGTAGACTGATCCCCGGCACTGCTGGCCGCCGCAATCCAACCACGGGGCAACGGCGGGACAGCATGTGGCGAGACGTCGAGGACGAGACGTAATCTCATCCTTCCATTGAGCCGCACCTAGAGCATTTCCGGGCTATTCTGGGTC
>JAJFGG010000081.1 GCA_021776235.1 Alphaproteobacteria bacterium
CGAAAGCTCGACCACATACTTCTTCCGTGACATCATGCACCACCGTGATAATTCGAATCGGTAACCATCGAATCATCTAAAGAAACGGACTTCAATACCTGTACAGTTAACAACTCGAATTAAATGATGCGGAGTACTAGCCCCCTATTTCTTTTTGCTGTCGGCGTAGCCCTGCATGGCTTCGTCCATGCGGCCTGACGCAGCGATCAAGGCATTGCCCAGCTTACCCATCTCCAGAGCATCGATCAGGGGCATGTTGCGGGCGGCGCGGTGGCTTTCCTTGGTCATACGCACCGCATCTGGATCCAGCGCGACCAGGCCGCCGACGAATTGCTGCGCGACCTGGTTCAAGGCTTCCGCGCCCTCGACCAGGCGGTTGATCAGGCCCACTTCATAGAGCCGCCGGGCCGGCACCAGATCACCGAACAGCAGGAATTCCAGAGCCAGACGCGGGCCGATCAACTGGCTCAACACCGGCGTGTTTATGGCGGCGGGGAAGCCCCGGCGCATTTCCAACGCGCCGAATTGCGCGCTTTCTTCGGCCAGCACAAAATCGCAGATCATCGCCAGGGTAAAGCCCCCCGCCACGGCATAGCCTTCGACAACCGCCACAGTGGGCTTGCTCATTCGATGCAGCAGGCGGTTGACCTTGGTCCAGGTTTCGTCCGCGGCAAGGGCACTGGCCAGGCCGCGATCGGGCGATTGCGTCAAATCCCGCCCGGCGCAAAAATTCCCGCCCGCGCCGCGAATGACCAGACAGCGGGTGGCGGCGTCGGCCTCCGCGTCCTCGATCGCCTTGATCAGGCCCTCTACGACACCCGCATCCAGGGCGTTGCGCTGTGCCGGGCGATTTAGAATAAGGGTCGTTGCGCCGTCCTGCTTTCCAATCTGAACCATGGCTCACCTCCGCGGATGGTTATACCAATGGACCTTGATATTAGTGCCATGCTGCCCCGGCAAGGTTTTTCTGTCCAGGCGGGGTGAAGCATGGAATGATTGGTCACCTCCAACAGCGATTCTCTTGATGACAGAAAAACGACTTTATCTGATCCGCCACGGCCATACGGTTTGGAACGGCCCGCCACTGCGTTTTCAGGGACAGATGGACAGCTCCCTTTCCAATGAAGGGCGTAGCGCGGCCGTGGCCTTGGGCAAGCGCATGCCGCACCAGCCGGACCGCATTGTCTCCTCCCCGGCTCTGCGCTGCCGGCAAACCGTGGCCTGCCTGTTCGGCCGCGCCCCCGACATGATCGAGCCCCGCTGCATTGAGATCGGCCTGGGCTGGTTCGAGGGTCTGCTGGCGACGGAAGCCGCCGAACAGGACCCGGATGCCGTCCGCACCTGGCAGGAAGCCCCCTGGGAAGGCGCACCTTGGGGCGGCGAAAGCCTGGAAGACCTGCAGGAACGGGTTGTCGCCGGGATATCCCATATCGTCGATGGCATAGACCGGGACGAGCGGGTCTTTCTGGCGGTCCATGGCGGCGTCCTGCGGACCTTGATCTGTTATGTCAACGACATCCCGCTGTCACAGTACAGCGCCATTCCCATGGCAAATCTGACCCTGTTCGAACTGACCGCTGAAAAACTGGTCCGCGGCGGCAACAATATTCGCAACATCGAACCCGAAGAGATGCTTTAAGCCATAGAGGAGCGAGTGATGCCAAAAGGTTATGTGATTGCCCAGATCGATGTGCACGACACGGAAACCTACGCCAAATACACAGCCCAGACCCCCGGCACCGTGGCGCAATTCGGCGGCAAGTTTATCGTCCGGGCCGGACAATGGGAAAGCCTGGAAGGCGCCGAACCCGGTCCGCGGGTCGTGCTGATCGAATTCCCCAGCTACGGCAAGGCCAAGGAATGGTACAATTCAGAGACCTATCAGGCCATTGTCGGTCTGCGTCAAGCCGCCTCAACCGGCAGCGTGTTTGTCGTTGAAGGCGCGGATTAAGGAGAGGGAAAGGTTTATGAAAGCCATTCGGGTTCACGAGTTTGGCGATGCGGACGCCCTGCGCTATGAAGATGTGCCGACGCCATCCGCCGGCCCCGGAGAGGTTCTGATCAAGATCGAAGCCATTGGCGTCAATCCGGTCGACACCTATATTCGCGCCGGTGTTCACCTCATCAGACCGGAGCTGCCCTTCATTCCCGGCAGCGATGCCGCCGGTACGGTTTTGGCGGTCGGCGCCGGCGTCAGCAGCTTCAGGGCCGGTGACCGGGTCTATGCCGCCGGTTCCCTCGGCGATGCCTGGGGCGATTGTTACGCCGAACAACTGGTGCGCCGGGCCGAACAATTCCGCCCCCTGCCCGACAATGTCAGCTTTGCCCAGGGCGCGGCCATCGGCGTCCCCTATGGCACCGCCTATCGCGCCCTGATCCAGCGCGGCGGGGCAAAAGCGGGCGAGACGGTGTTGGTCCATGGGGCCAGTGGCGGCGTAGGCACCGCCGCCCTGCAAATCGCAGCCGCCAACGGCATTTCGACCATCGGCACCGCCGGCAGTCAACGGGGCCTTGACCTGATCCGCGAACACGGGGCGGATCACGTTTTGGATCATACCAAAGCGGGTTATCTGGACGCGGTAGGGGATCTGACCGGCGGCAAGGGCCCGGATATTATCCTGGAGATGCTGGCCAATGTTAATCTGGCCAGGGATATGGAGATCGCCGCCAAATACGGCCGCATCGTTGTCATCGGCAACCGCGGCCCGGTGGAAATCAATGCCCGGGAAGCCATGATGAAGGAATTGGATATCATCGGCATTGCCCTGCCCAATACCCCCCCGGACGATATGGCCGCGATCCATGCCGCCCTTGGCAAGGGCCTGGCGAATGGCAGCCTCAACCCGGTAATCGGGAAAGAGTTGCCCCTGACGGAAGCCATCGAGTCTCACCATGCCGTGCTGCGCCCCGGTGCCTACGGTAAAATCGTCTTGATCCCCTGATATGGGAAATGCCTCGGGCGATCCGGTCGCGACCATTACAGAAGCCGATGCCACGGGCGAGGTGGCGGATCTTTACGCGGATATCCGCGCCACCCTTGGCGTGCCGGTGGTCAATCTGATTTGGCGGCATCTGGCGGTTTTCCCTGGCGCCCTGCCCTGGGCCTGGGAGTCCCTGAAACCGCTTTATGCCAGCGGTGCGGTCACGGCACAGGCGGCGGCCTTGCGCGCGGGCCTGGCGGTGCCGGTACTGGCAGGGTTGAGCGGACCGGCGCTCGGCGCAACGGGACTGGAAAAAAATGATCTGATCCAAATCAACATGATCCTGCGCAGCTATGAACGCAGCAATGCCATGAACATCATTGCCCTTGGCGCCCTGTTAGCCCGCCTGGAAGGTACGGCGCCCAGGTCCGAACAAAGCGCGCCCGACACCCCGGTCACGCCGGAAGACAGCCCTGTTGAAGGCGAAATGCCCAACCTGTTGCCTCTGGACGCCATGCCGCCCCATGTCCGGGCGCTGGTACAGGATCTGAACCGCATCGGCGGGCGCGACGAGATCCTGGCCAGCATGTACCGCCACCTGGCCAATTGGCCCGCCTATCTGGCCCTGGTGCATACCCTGATCGCGCCATTTGCCGCGGCAGGCCGGTTGGAGCCGCTGATCGTGGAGGTCATTGCCGACGGCCGCCGCCGCGCCGCCCGGCTGGCGCAGGGTTTGGCCAGGCCTGAAATGACGCCGGCCGGAGAGGTGCAAGCGGACATACGGGCCGCGCTGGCGCTGTTTATCGACGGCCCGATCGGCAAAATGATTACCATTGTCCCGCTGATCCGCCAGGCCATGCCGCCCGCGGAAACAAATTCGCGGTCCACCTGAGCGCTCCGCGTCGTGCCATGAAGACGCCCTTTTATGGCTGGATTGTCGTGGGCTGCGTGTTCCTGGTCCTGTTCCTCACTTACGGTGTGCAGTATTCCTTTGGCGTCTTCGTTCCGGCAATGGTCGACGAACTGGGCTGGCAGCGCGCCAGTCTGGGGGGCGCGTTTTCTTTGTACAGCGTCGTCTATACCAGCTTCAGTTTGCTCAGTGGACGGCTGACGGATTCCCTGGGACCCCGGCGGGTCATCGGGCTGGGCGGTGTGCTGCTGGGCCTTGGCATCATGGCCACCAGCCAGATATCGGCACAATGGCAGCTTTATCTTTGCTATGGCGTTGTCGCCGCCCTGGGCATGAGCAACGCCTACATTCCCTGCAATATGACCGTGGTCCGGTGGTTTCATCGCAAACGGGGCCTGGCGCTGGGGCTCGCGTCATGCGGCGCTAGTTGCGGTATTCTTGTCGTGCCCATGCTCGCCGCGTTTATCATCGAGTATGCGGATTGGCGTCTCGGATTGCTCACTTTGGGCGCGGCTCTGTTTATCGTGATCAATATCGTAGCCCGCTTCATGGTGCGCAGTCCCGAATTGATGGGGCTGCTGCCCGATGGCGCGGCGTCACCGTCGTCGGGCATTCCCCCTACTGCGTCGAGCGCGGATGATATGGCCGGCTGGACCCTGAGCGAGGCGCGGACCACGCTGACGCTCTGGATGTTTCTGCTGGCCTTCGCCGCTGTGCTCCTGACGGTCACGGTGCCATTCGTGCATGTTCCGGTTTTCGCGCGTGACATCGGCTTGTCCGCGATGGGCGGCGCAATTGCGGTCAGTGTCGCTGGATTGTTCGCCTTGCTCGGCAGTATCGCACTTGGGGCGCTGTCTGATCGTATCGGCCGCAAGGCGGCGATGGTCCTCGCACTCTGCGTCCAGGTTGCCGCTTTTCTGATTTTTCTCGTGGCCGATAGCGCGGCGTCGCTCTATGCCGGAGCTGCGGCGTTCGGCTTCTTTTACGGTGGGATCGCTTCCCTGTTTCCCGCTCTCGTGGGCGACCTGTTTGGGCGGGCCCATGCGGGCGCAATCGGGGGCTTCATTTTTGGCTGTGCCGGTATCCTTGGTGCATGGGGCCCGGCGGTCGCGGGCTACCTGCGCGATGTTGACGGCGATTACCAGTTCGCTTTCACCCTGTGCGCCCTGACGGCGTTTTGTGCCCTGCTGCTGTTCCTGTTCATTCCCCGACCGCGACGTGCATGAGCTGCGTCCATTCTGAAACAACTTCGTCGATCCCCAGCCCGGCCCTGAAGGCTCCATATTAGCCCCGCGGCACAAAGGGATGGGTACTGGACAGGCCGCCATCGACCGGAAAGGCCTGACCATTGACGTATGAGGCCTCGTCGGAAGCCAGGAACAGGGCCATGTTGGCAATTTCCTCCGGCTGGCCATGACGGCGGGTGGGGTTCAACTGGCCGATCTTGCCTTCCGTGCCCCGGGATTTTGCCCGGTCAAAGGTGCCCTTGGTGATGCCGGTCTCGATCAGGCCCGGACAAATTGCATTGACCCGGACGCCGGACGCGAAGAATGCGTTGGCCGCGGTCTGCACCAGCGAGATCACCCCGGCTTTCGAGGCGCTGTATGGCGTCCCCCCCGCATTGGCCCGCAATCCGGCAACAGAGGCGGTGCAGATGATGGAACCCGCGCCCGCCGCCAGCATGACCGGGGCGGCGTGCTTGAGGCACAGGAACGGCCCGATCAGATTGACGCGCAGGACCTCCTGCCACAGCTCCACCGATTGTTCCAGCAACGGCACCGCGCCGCCCGAGATGCCCGCATTGGCATAGATCACGTCCAAACCGCCGAATTCCTTGACGCAGGCAGCCACGAAACCAGCCACCGCATCCTCGTCACCCACATCCGCCGTCACGGCCATGGCGGCGCCACCCGCGTCCGCGATCATGGCGACGGTCTCGGCCAGCCCCTCGGGGCTGACATCTACCGCCACGACCGATGCACCTTCTTCGGCGAAGCGCCTGGCACTGGCGCGCCCGATACCGCTGGCGGCGCCGGTTACGATGGCCCGCTTTCCCGTCAAACTACCCATGATTTTTTCCCAACCTATGTCAGTACCGTTAGTTTTTTGCTTTCGATCAGATCGAAATCGATGTTGGCGCCCAAACCCGGCGCCGTGGGGGCATGGACGAAACCGTCTTCATCCGGCGCCAGGTCGTCGATGATGCCATATTTCTGCGCCTCGGACGGCAGCAGAACCTCGAAGAACTGGCAGTTGGCGATGGCCAGGATGACGTGCAGATTGGCGTAATTGTTCAAAGAGTTGCCGCCATGGTGCACTTCGTAATTCATGGCGAATGCCTGGGCCAGATGGGCGGTCTTCAGAATGGAGGTGATGCCGCCCTTCACTGCCACGTCGCCGCGCAGGTAGTCCGTGGCCCGGTTCAACAGCCAGGGGACATAATTCGTGAAGCCGCCCGGCGAATATTCCGTGGCCATCAGGGGGATATCCAGCTTCTCCCGCAGCTTGATGCAATTGTACATGTCATCATCGGCCAAGGGGTCTTCGTACCAATGAAAGCCCAGGCCCTCGACCGCCCGGCCTACCTTGATCGCCTCCTCGTAATTATAGGACCAGGTGCTGTCCAGCATGATCTTGTAGTCATCGCCGACCGCCTTGCGCACCGCCTCGCAGACCTTGATATCGGTTTGCCATTGCGTGGGCGGGTGGATCTTGTAGGCGGCCCAGCCGGAATCGCGGAATTGCACCGCCTGCTCCGCATAGGCCGCCGGATCGGCCAGCACCGCGGAGGAGGCATAGGCCGGCACCTTGTCCCGATAGGCGCCCAGCATCTTGTATAACGGCATGTTCGCCACCTTGGCGCCAATATCCCATAGCGCCACATCCATGGCGCCGATGGCGCGCAGACTGCACCAGCGGTTCTTGCTCCACAGCCGCGCGTACAGCATTTCCCGGTCCAGAGGGTCCTCGCCCATGACCAACGGCTTGAGATTCTTGATCAAACCCGTAGCATCCTGATCCGCGCTGAACGAGGCGGAACCCAGGAAAGCATGGCCTTCGACGCCGTCGTCAGTGCGTATGGTCAAAAGGCCAAGCTGGCT
>JAJFGG010000082.1 GCA_021776235.1 Alphaproteobacteria bacterium
GGGGTCGTTTTTGGATTGGCCCTTCGGCCCACGCGGCGCGGCAACCTGCGCCCCCCCCCCATGCGCGGCCGCGCGTACACACGGGTCTATGTTCTGTAAACGTGGTCTAGAGCCAGTCGAGGTTAGAACTGATCTGCCCGGGTCTTTCGGTACGCCTGATAATCGGCAAAATTATCCACATCCGACAGGGTTTCCAGCATCACCACCCGCGCCGCCGACGGCAGATTGGCCAGGGTATCGGCCAGCGTGTCGGGGCTGGACCAGCGCACCTGGCGAAACAGCCGTCCAGCCCATCGGCCACGGCGCAGGCCGACCAACCAGAAACCACCATCGGCGGCCGGGCCGAACACCACATCGGCCCGTTTCAGGGCCCGCAGCGCCTGCACGATATGGCGTTTGTCCAGATCGGGGATGTCACCGCCCACCAGAACCACCGGACCCTTATGGGCCAGCATGGCCCTGGCCATGCGCCGGCCCAGACCACCCCGGCCTTGGGGTTGGCGCGGCAGGTCCGCAGGCCAGCGGGCGGCACCTTGATCGGGGCTGACAGCCAGCACGGTGTGCCAGCGGCCATCATGGCTTAGGCGGCGCCACAGTCGCCGTAGCATGGCCCCGTAAAAACGCCAGGCAGCCAGCCTGCCAATGGCTGCGCCCAGACGGGTCTTGACAGCACCCAGCCTCGGCGCCTTGACGAACAGGATCAATTGACCTTGTCTCATGCCGCCTATCCGTACAATCGCGCTAGGAAGCGAGGCGGCAGCCCCAGAAAATACAGGCCCAGGCATAATAGATTGCGGGCCGGGCGGCGCCAATAGCCCCCGCGCCGATAGCGCCGGCCCGAGGTCTTCGCCGCCACCGCCAGCATGCTCAACCGCCGTCGCCCGATACGGCGGACCAAATCCACATCTTCCATCAGGGGCAGGTCACGGAAACCACCGATCCGGCCATAGAAGCGCCGGGACAGCAACAGGCCCTGATCACCGTAAGGCAGACCGAACCTGGCGCAGCGCCAGGCCACAATCCGCTCCAGACGCCGGGCCGCAGGCCGTTCATCGTCCAGGACAAAGCGAAATGCCGCCGCCCGGGCGCTATTCCCCGCATCGGCCAAAAATTCCTCTGCCGCGAACAGCCATTCCGGGTCCAAAACCGTATCACCATGCAGGAAAAGCAGCCATTCGCCGCTGGCCGCCACGGCGCCGCGCTGCAATTGCCCGCCGCGCCCGGCCGGCCCGCTCAGCACGCGGGCGCCGGCGGCCTGGGCCACAGCCTGCGTGCCGTCGGTCGAGCCGCCGTCGCTAATCAGCACCTCTTGCACCAAGCCGGTATCCAGGCCCGGCGTCAGGGCCGCCAGTGTGGCGGGCAGGCTGGCCGCGACGTTCAACGCGGGTATGACGACGGAAATCATAACGGTCATCATAGCGGAAAATTTCGCCGCAAAATGTTCTTGCTTTGTTCCAATGATGCCGTAGAGTCCCTTGGCCATGGATGAAAGCACCACAAGCCACATGCACCCGGACAGCCGCCGTGGCCGTGCCGCCGTCAGCAATCAATCAGGCCGCTACGAAGCCCGTGAACGGGAATGGTGCGACGATGGCTGGGGCAGCCTGGATGCCGCCCCGGCGGCCTTGAGCACCACTCTGACCAAGGACAGCAGCCGTAAGGTCCTCAGCTACAACACGTCGCCCGATCTCGGCTTTGACCGCTCCATTAATCCCTATCGGGGCTGCGAACATGGCTGCATATATTGTTTCGCCCGACCGACCCATGCCTGGCTGGGCCTGTCGCCCGGACTGGATTTTGAAAGCCGGCTGTCTTTTAAACCCGACGCCCCGGCGGTCCTGGCCCGGGAATTGCGGCGCCGTGGCTATAAATGCCGCCCCATCGCCCTGGGCACAAACACGGACCCCTACCAGCCGGTGGAGCGGCGCCTGGCGGTAACCCGGGAACTGTTGAAAGTGCTGGATAGCTTCAACCATCCTGTCTCGATCGTGACGAAATCCAATCTGATCTGCCGTGATATTGATATTCTGGCCGCAATGGCAGCCCGGGGCCTGGTCAAAGCGGCGGTGTCCATCACCACGCTTGACCAGCATCTGGCCCGGCGCATGGAACCCCGTGCCGCAACACCCGAGCGCCGCCTGGACGCCCTGGCCAGTTTGGCCAAGGCCGGCATCCCCACGGCGGTCATGGTAGCGCCGGTGATCCCGGCCCTGACGGATATGGAGATGGAGGCGATCCTGGGCCGGGCCGCCGGCTGCGGCGTCCTGGCCGCCGGCTATATCCTGCTGCGCCTGCCGTTGGAAATCAAAGCGCTGTGGCGGGAGTGGCTGGCCGAGCACTATCCCGACCGGGCCGAACGCATCATGCGCCATATCCGCGAAGCCCGCGGCGGCAAGGACTACGACAGCCAGTTCCACCAGCGCATGGTTGGTGCGGGACCCTATGCGGAATTGATCGCCCGGCGCTTTGAATTGGCCTGCCGGCGCCTGGATCTGGGCCAGGGCCGGGCCGAACATCAGTTGGATTGTGAACAGTTCCGCCCGCCGCCCGAACCGGCGTCGATCGGTGATGACCAATTGCGGCTGTTTTGAACCTTGAAAGAGGTCCATGGAGACTCGCCGCACGGTGCGGAATATGGTTAAACAATGACAAGCAACCGTTATACAGCGAGGAAAATTATGCTTACCGTCGAAACTCCGAATGATCTGAAGCAACATGTCGGCCAGGAAATGGGCGTCAGTGAATGGGTCACTGTAGACCAGGAAATGATCGACAAATTCGCCGAGGCTACCGGCGATCATCAATGGATTCATGTTGATGTGGAACGGGCCAAGCGGGAATTGCCCATCGGCTCGACCATCGCGCATGGTTATTTGACCCTGTCGCTGGTGGCGAACCTGTCGGCGCAAAACATGCAGATCGAGAAAAAGAGCCGTGGCCTCAACTACGGTTCCAACAAGGTTCGATTTACGGGCATGGTGCCGGCCGGCAGCCGGGTCCGGCTGCGCTCTAAATTGCAAGCGGTCGAAGACGTCAAGGGCGACGGGGTGCGCATTATATCCGAAGTGGCGATGGAGCGCGAAGGCGAAGAGCGGCCCGTAATGGTCGCCGAAACCATCAGCATCGCCTACGCCTGAGATTTACCGGACGGCGGCAATGAAGATGGAATATGACCTAAACGTTGAAACGAAATAGCATCACGTCGCCGTCTTTGACCCGGTAATCGCGGCCTTCCGAGCGCATGCGCCCGGCATCGCGGGCGCCCTGCTCGCCGCCGCAGGATAGAAAATCTTCGTAGGCGATGGTTTCGGCCCGGATGAAACCGCGTTCGAAGTCGCCATGGATCACGCCTGCCGCTGCCGGCGCCAAGGTGCCGTCCGTAACGGTCCAGGCACGGACTTCCTGCGGACCGGCGGTGAAATAGGTTAGCAGACCCAACAGCGCGTAGCCGGCGCGAATAACCCGGTCCAGACCGGCTTCGGCCAGGCCGAGATCGGCCAGAAAGGCGTTTTTCTCCTCGCCATCGTCCAGTTGCGCCAGTTCCGCCTCTATACTGGCGGAAATCACCACCACGCCGGCGTTTTGTTTGGCCGCCATTTCCCCAACCTGCCGGCTGAAATCGTTGCCGGCCCCGGCGGAGGCTTCATCCACGTTGCAAACATAAAGCACGGGTTTGCCGGTCAAAAGCTGCAGTTGCCGGAAGATTTTCGCTTCCTCCGCGGTGATTTCCACCTCCCGGGCCGGCTGGCCCGCCTGCAGCGCATCGATAATGCGGCCCATCAGATCCAGCTGCGCCGTGGCCTCCTTGTCGCCGCCGCGTTGCCGTTTTACGGCCGCCTGGGTGCGCCGCTCCAGGCTTTCCAGATCTGCCAGCATCAACTCGGTATCCACCGTTTCGGCATCACCAATGGGATCGATGCGGCCGTCGACATGCGTGACGTCGTCGTCCTGAAAACAGCGCAGCACATGCAGGATGGCGTCCACTTCCCGGATATTGCCCAGAAACTGATTGCCCAGGCCCTCCCCTTTCGAGGCGCCGCGCACCAACCCGGCAATATCGACAAAGGCCAGCAGGGTAGGTACGACCTTTTTCGGTTGCGCGATATCGGCAATGCGCTGCAGGCGCGGATCGGGCACCGGCACCTGACCGACGTTGGGTTCGATCGTGCAGAAGGGATAGTTTTCCGCCGCTGCCGCCGCCGTCTTGGTCAGGGCATTGAACAGGGTTGACTTGCCAACATTGGGCAGCCCGACGATGCCGCATTTGAAACCCATTTGCTGCTCCGCTGCTACGCTTGCGCCCTCTCGGGCGGAAAATGTCTGGGGGACGGCGGGGCATACCGCCACGAGCCCGGTTTGTCCAGCCCCGGTTGCGAGGCTTGGCATCGGCTGCGCGATCAATCGTCACGGAACAATGGTATAATTGCATATGCTGGCACTTTACGCCGTGACACTGGGCCTGGGCGCGTTGTTGCTGTTCTGGGTGCAGCCGATGTTCTCCAAAATGGTGCTGCCCCTGCTGGGCGGTTCACCGGCGGTGTGGAACATCGCCATGGTTTTTTTTCAGACCGCCCTGTTGGCCGGGTATCTGTACGCACACCTTGGCTATCGATGGTTGAAGCCAAAGCGGCAGGCGGTGGTGCACCTGATGCTATTGGCGTTGGCCTTCGCCGCCCTTCCCATCGCCGTCGCGGCGGATCTGCGGCCACCCAGTAGCGGCCAACCGGCGTTCTGGCTGCTGGCCTTGTTGAGCCTGTCGGTGGGCCTGCCCTTTTTCGCCCTGGCGGCGACGGCGCCCATGCTGCAAAGCTGGTTTGCCCATACGGCGCATCGCGACGCCGTCAATCCATACCTCCTGTATGCGGTCAGTAATTTCGGTTCGATCCTGGCCCTGGTGGCCTATCCCGTATTGCTGGAACCTCAACTGACCCTGGGGCAGCAGAACCTGGCCTGGGCTCTTGGCTTTGCCTTGCTGGCTTCATTGATCGGCGCCTGTGCCTGGGGGCTGTTGGGCCGCTATCGAGCCCAGGGTGCCGATCACCGTGCCACGACGGAACTTGGCCTGTCGGCCCGGATTGATTGGCGCCGGCGACTACATTGGCTGTTGCTGGCCTTTGTCCCATCCAGCCTGTTGTTGGGGGTCAGCCAGCATATCAGCACCGATGTCGCCTCGGCACCGTTGCTGTGGGTGCTGCCATTGATCCTTTATCTGGGCACCTTTGTCATCGTGTTTGCCCGCCGGCCGGCGATTTCCCACCGTCTGGCGCTGTTTCTGCAGGTGCCCCTGGCGATGATCCTTGCCCTGTTGTTCTATTGGCAAATCAGGTCCCTGAGCATGGTTCTGCCCCTGCACCTGACGGCCTTCTTTTTCGCCGCCCTGGTTTGCCACGGCGAATTGGCGAAGCGGCGCCCCGTACCCAGCAGATTGACCGAGTTCTATCTCTGGATGTCATTGGGCGGGGTTTTAGGCGGCGCCTTTACGGCGCTGTTGGCGCCGGTTCTGTTTGACAGTGTAATGGAATACCCCCTGGCCCTGGTCGCCGCCTGTATTTTGCGGCCTCGTCTTGATAAAAGCGCCTTGACCGCTTTCAAGGCTTTGCCGCTGGCCATCCTGCTGGCCCTGTTGTTGTTGCCGCGGATGGCTGGTTACAACCCGGCCAGCGCGCCTCCCATCTGGCTGTTGCCCTATCTGATTCCAGTCGCCTTGCTGGCCTATGGCTGCCGTGGACGGCCATGGTTGTTCGCAGCGGCGATTGGCGCAATCCTGCTGGCCGGAGCCTATGACAAACATTCCGATGCCATCGCCGTCGGCCGCAGCTTTTTTGGCGTCAGCCGGGTTCTCGCCCAAGGCGGCGGCGACGACAAGGTGCTGGTCCTCATGCACGGCACCACGCAGCACGGTCTGCAGTATGCCGATCCGGAGCGGCGCCGGATACCCTTGGCCTATTACCACCGCAAGGGACCCTTGGGTCAGGTATTCGCGGCCATGGGCCCGCAATTGCATGAAGTGGGAGGGGTCGGCCTGGGCATCGGCACGGCGGCCTGTTATCGCCAGCCGGGCCAGCGTTGGACGTTCTACGAGATTGACCCTCTGGTGGTCTCCTTCGCCCGCGATAGCGGCTATTTTCACTATCTGACCGATTGCGCGCCCGAAGCCCGCATTGTAATTGGCGATGGCCGCCTGTCCCTGGCGCGGGAAGTGGGTCCGGCTTTCGATCTGTTGATCCTGGACGCCTTTTCCTCGGATGCCATCCCACTGCATTTGGTCACGCGGGAGGCCATGGCGGTTTATCTAGCCCGGCTGGCGCCAGGCGGGCTGCTGCTGTTTCACATTTCCAACCGTTATCTCGACCTGCGGCCGGTGCTGGCCGACCTGGCCGCGGATGCAGACCTCCATGCCTACGTCCAGCACGAAGCCGGCGACCGCCGCGAACACCGCCTCGGCACGGTCTGGGTAGCCATGGCGCGCCGCGACGCGGACCTGGCCCCGGTCCTGGCCGACGGCAGATGGCGGCGGCTTGCCGCCCGGCCGGGCCGGCGGGTATGGACAGATGATTACGGTAATCTTGTCAGCATCATGCACTGGTGGCGGAGCCTTCAGGCCGGTCAGTCCGAGGATTGATTCTTGTCCCCATTCGGCATCGCCGGCAGGGGCCGCGGCCTGTGCACCGGCGGCTTCAGGATCAAGGCCACCTTGGAGGCGAAAGCGGCATCATCGCCGCTGGTCAATATCGGGGCGGCCTCGGCTATGGCCGCCAGCAGAGGATCAAGCCAGCTATCGTCCGCCTTGGCGAAGTCTTGCAGCACATACCGCAGAACCTTGTCCTTGTGGCCCGGATGACCGACACCCAGGCGCACGCGGCGAAAATCCCTGCCCATATGGGCCGCCAGGCTTTTCAGGCCGTTGTGCCCGGCCAGACCACCACCCTCTTTGACGCGAAGCTTGCCCGGTGCAAGGTCCATTTCGTCATGAAAGACAACGATATGGTCCGGGGCAATCTTGAAGAAACGGGCCGCTTCCCCGACGCTGCGGCCGGACTCGTTCATGAAGGTCTGGGGCTTCAGCACCATAACCTTTTGCGCCGCCAACCTGCCTTCGCTGGTCAGGCCCTGAAAGCGCCGCCGCGGGGTGGCAAAGCCATGCCGGCGGATAATTTCATCCACCGCCATGAAGCCAATATTGTGCCGATTGTCGGCATGTTTGTTTCCGGGATTGCCCAATCCCACCAGCAACAGCATGGTGTACGCTCCTAGTGTCCTGGAACTGAAATCAGGCCTGTACGCTGCCCCGGAATACGCGTCATCACACCAGGTTTTGGGGCACTGCCGCGGGTGGCTTAGCTCTCGTCGCCATCCTCGACGGTTTCTTCCGCGGCCTCTTCGCCCTCGACGCCTTCCATTTCCATTGCGTCTTCGTCCACCTCTTCCTCGACGGCCTGAACGGTTGGTGCGGCCAGGGTGACGATAGTGAAATCACGGTCGGAAATGGTTGGCACGACACCATCGGGCAACGGCACGGCGCCAATGTGTATGGAATCGCCGATCTCCGAGCCGGCCAGATCGACTTCGATGGACGCCGGAATGGCCCCCGCCAGACAACGCACTTCGATCTGATGGCGGACAATATTCAGCACGGCGCCCTGGCGCAGAGCTTCCGATTGATCTTCATTCACAAAGACCACAGGGACGTTGATGGTGATCTCGGTCGCATCCGACAACCGCAGGAAGTCCACATGCAGGGGGATATCCGTGACCACATCCAGTTGCACGTCGCGAGGCAGGACCTGCTGCTTCTTGTCGCCGGCCTGCAACTCGAACAGCGTGTTAAAAAGCCCGGGCTTCTGCAGCAATCTATCCATTTGTTTGCGGTTGACCGTAATCGGCTGGGGCGGCAATTTGGCACCGTAGACCACGCCGGGCACCAGGCCCTCGCGCCTTGCCGCCCGGGCGGCCCCCTTGCCGACCCGGTCGCGTAATTCAACTGTAATGATGTCTTCAGACATATTCGTTCGCTCCGATCAGATGCGGTATCCGCCTAATGGCTTTGGCTGTCCGAGAACGGTTGCGCGGCCTCCAGGGGTGCCGCCCTCAATCCGTCAATATCCCGGTGCCAAGCCCATGCGTACCGTAGGAAGCCGCCCATATACGCGGATTGCCAGGAAAATTCAAACCCTTTGGCGCCGCAACTGAATGACTTATTCGAACAGAGACGAGACCGAGGTTTCCTCGCTGATACGGCGGATTGCTTCACCCAACAGGGGCGCGATGGGGATCGTGCGGATATTTCGGGCATGGCGCATGGCATCGGTGACGGCAATGGAATCGGTCACGGAAAGATGTTCCAGCGCTGATGCCGTGACCCGCGCCACCGCGCCACCCGATAGGACACCATGGGTGACATAGGCGAAAACCCTTTCCGCGCCGGCCTCCTTCAAGGCAGAAGCGGCGTTGCACAAAGTACCGGCGGAATCGACAATATCATCGACCAGCACGCAATTGCGCCCTTCTACATCGCCAACAATATTCATGACCTCGGACACGCCGGCCTTCTCCCGTCGTTTGTCAATGATTGCCAAATCGGCATTCAGTCGTTTTGCAAGTGCCCTGGTGCGAACCACGCCGCCCACATCAGGCGACACCATGACCAGGTTTTCATCGCCGTACTGCGCGGCGATTTCGCGGGTAAAAACCGGGCCTGAAAACAGGTTGTCCGTGGGAATGTCGAAAAAGCCCTGAATCTGGCCGGCATGCAAATCCATGGTCAGCACTCGGTTGGCCCCGGCGGTGGCGATCAGATTGGCCACCAGTTTGGCCGAAATTGGCGTGCGGGACCCCGATTTTCGATCCTGTCGGGCATAGCCGAAATACGGGAGTACAGCGGTAATTCGGCGCGCCGAGGCGCGGCGCAAGGCATCGATGCAGACCAGCAATTCCATCAGGTTGTCGTTCGCCGGCGACGAAGTGGACTGGATGATAAACACATCCTCGCCACGTACGTTTTCGTGAATTTCGACGAATACTTCCATGTCGGAAAACCGCCGCACGTCGGCGCCGGTCAGGGGCGTTTCCAGATAGGCGGCAATGGCCTCGGACAAGGGCCGGTTACTATTTCCCGAAAGCAGTTTCATGGCACCAAGCGACCTTTTCCGAAAAAACTCTTCACAGCGATACTCGGCACGACAGCGCCCAACATGGCGGTGCCGCATTTCTGTTTCCGATTGGCGTCATACTAAACCCTTTCGCCGGCTGCAAACGGTCAGAATACGTTTGCCGCCGTCCCTGCCCTCAACGATGTTTAAATTGTGCGGTTCGCTTCTCCATGAAGGCGGCCATGCCTTCCATCTTGTCCTCGGTCGAAAAGGTGGAATGGAACATCCGCCGTTCGAATCGGATACCTTCGGCCAGGGTCGTTTCATAGGCCCGGTTGACGCATTCCTTGGCGATCATCACGATGGGCTGCGACAATTTGCATATTTTTTGGGCTACCGCCACGGCCTCGTCCAGCAAATCATCCAATGCCACCACCCGGCTGACCAGGCCCGCGCGCTCGGCTTCTTCCGCCGTCATCATGCGGCCTGTCAATACCATCTCCATGGCCTTTGATTTACCCAGGAACCGGGTCAGGCGCTGGGTCCCGCCGGCGCCGGGAATGATCCCCAGGTTTATTTCCGGCTGACCGAATTTTGCGTTGTCCGCGGCAATGATAAAATCGCACATCATCGCCATTTCGCAGCCGCCACCCAGGGCAAACCCCGCGACGGCGGCGATGATCGGTTTACGGCTGCGGCTGACCCGCTCCCAACCGGCGGTGATGAAATCTTCCCGGTAAACATCCATATAGGATTTTGGCGCCATTTCCGAGATGTCCGCACCGGCGGCGAACGCCTTGGCACTGCCGGTCAGGACGACACAGCCGATGTCGCCGTCGCTTTCAAAATTATCCAGCGCCCGTCCCAGATCGTCGATCAGCGCCGAATTCAGGGCATTGAGGGCTTCGGGCCGATCCAGGGTGATGATGCCAACGCCACCCTTGGTTTCCACCAGAATATTTTCGTACGCCATGACCCTAGTCTCCTCGCAATTCATCCAAACAACGGGGGTTGCCTCCCGGCACGATCCCTCGATACACCAATGCCCTATCGCGTCTGCCGTCCTACTCGGTTCCGGGCGCAATGGCAAAGCGAACTATCAAAGTAGCGCCATGTTTTTCCGCCGTGATCTGCAATCCTTCGCCGTCCCTGACAAAATGGCCGGTTGCTACCCGGCGCCAGCCCAACTGCGGCAAGGTTTCATCATAGAACCGCCAAAGCGCCGCCGGGTCGCTTTCACCTTTCGCCATGGCCCGGACCAGCCGGCCCACAGGCTTGTCGAAAATGATCGTCGCTTCCGGGACCTCCCGCAAACCCGGCATCAGAGGCAGATCCTCGACCCCGGCCAGGAAGCGACCATCGGCCCGTCCCATAGGGGCCATCGACGGCAACAACCAGCACACCAACAGCGCGGCGATGATCAATCTTTTACCCATCATGGCGCCTAGAACATTTCCGTTTCAATGTGAAAAACTCTAGCACAACGGTGTACTAGCGGAAGCTTTCGGTTAAGCTGCCGTATGCTCGGTGCCGCGCGTACCAGCAAATTGTGGGACGAATGGGACTGTACGCCCGTGCCGAAATTGCCGGCCTATTGCCGTTGTTGTCCAGCGCTGTTTTTGCTGCTGGTGGTAACGTTTTGCCTTTCCCCCGGCCCCGCTCCGGCGCAGTTGTTCGGTACGGCGCCGTTGATTGATGCGGCCGAGCGGGGCGACATCGCCGACACGCGGAAGGCGCTCCTGGGCGGCGCCTCTCCCAACGTCCGTGGCCAAAAACGCTACACCGCCCTGATGTTGGCGGCCGCCCGGGGAGCGATGGATATCGTCGAACTGCTGCTGGCCCGCGGCGCCCTGGTCGATCTGGCCGAGAGCGAAGGCAACACGGCCCTGATCCATGCAGCCCTGAACGATCACGATGCCGTCATCGCCTTGCTACTGGCGGCGGGCGCGGCGATCGACCGGAGCAACAAACAGGGTGAAACTGCCCTGATGCGCGCGGCGGGGGAGGGCAATAATTTCGCCGTCGCCGAACTGCTAGCAGCCGGCGCCGATCCGTCTCTGACTGATTTCACCGGCCGCACCGCCTACGACCGAGCCGTTGAAAACCGCCGCAACCAGATCACTGCGATCTTTCGCAAAGCCGGCATCAACCATTAGCGCAATTCAAAGTTGGCCCCGCCCACCCGCGGCATGGGCAATGGCTAGCCGGGCCGTCGCCGCAAGGCCGGTGTTTTTTCACTGGCGGATTTCAACTGGCCGCAGGCGGCCATGATGTCCCGGCCCCGGGGCGTGCGGACCGGGGCGGCATAGCCCGCATCGTTGAGTATGGCGGCAAAGCGGTGAATGCGGTTGTTCGAGCTGCATTCGTAGGGCGCGCCGGGCCAGGGGTTGAAGGGGATCAGATTGATCTTGGCCGGAATGCCCCGCAGCAGGCGCACCAGTTCATGGGCATCCTCCAGGCTGTCGTTGACCTCCTGCAACATGACATATTCAAAAGTAATGCGCCGGGCGTTGTTGGCGGAAGGATAGTCGCGGCAGGCCTGGATCAGCTCGGCGAGGGGATAGCGCCGGTTCAAGGGCACCAGTTGGTCGCGCACCAGATCCGTCACGGCGTGCAGGGAAACTGCCAGATTGACCCGTAGTTCGCGGCCGCAACGTTCCATGGCCGGGACCAGGCCGGCGGTGGATAACGTGATGCTGCGCCGGGAAAGGGCGATCCCCTCCATATCCATTATGATGGCCAGGGCCTTGGCGACGTTGTCATAGTTCAACAGCGGCTCGCCCATGCCCATCATGACGATGGTGGATATTTTCCGCAGGCCGTCCGCATCGGGCCAGTCGTCCAGGCAATCCCGGGCCAGCATGAACTGGCCGAGAATCTCGCCGGCCGTAAGGTTGCGCACCAGGGGCATGGTCCCGGTATGGCAAAACCGGCAATTCAGGGTACAGCCGACCTGGCTGGAGATGCACAGAGCGCCATGATCCTGGTCGGGAATATAGACCATTTCGATGTCGTTGCCGTCGGCCAGGCGCAGCAGCCATTTTATGGTGCCGTCCGTCGACTGCTGGGTGGTGGCGATGGCCGGCCGGCCGATGCTATGGCTATCGGCCAGAGCTTGGCGCAACGCCTTGCCCAGATCGCTCATGGCATCAAAAGAGCCCGCGCCGCGGTTGTAGATCCAGCGCCAAAGCTGGCTGACCCGCATCTTACGCTGTCTCGGGGGTACGCCAAGGGCGGCCACGGCATCGGACAATTCCGGCCGCGTCAGGCCGATCAGGTTAAGCCGTGCCGCCGGGCCGGCGAAACCCGCCAGGGCAGGATCCGTCGCGCCGGTCATTTTCGCGGCGCTCTTCGGGATGGTGATTTCAGCGGTCATTTTACCTTGCAGGTCCGGTTGATCGCCTTATGGGCGCGGGTAAAACCCTTCAGGGAGTAGGTGTCGGTGGTCTTGGTGCCGCGTTTCGAAGTGCCGCGAACGACCATCTTCCTGCCGGCCCGCATGGCGGCCACCAGCTTCACCTCGCGCTTGCGGTCTTCGACCCAGGCGGTGTCCTCGACGGTGTAGAGTTTGAAGATCTTGCCATCCACATCAATCACCACCGTGCTGCCGGTTTCCAAGGGATAACCCACATAGACCCCCACCTCGCCCTTGATCTTCTTGTAGGGTCGATGGGTGATCAAGAGCCAGATTGGCCCACGTTTGACGCCGGCCGGCTTGGACGATTTTGGCTGTCCGGCCATATAGCAGGCCGTACCCTTTTTTTCCTTGAGGGAAAAGGCACCCCAGGTGCCCGGGTTCTTCAACAACGATTTGGGCGCCTTGGCGGCGGACGCGGGGGCAAGGGCGGCACTGAACAGGGCCGCAACGACGGCCAGAATGATGATGCATTGTTTCATGGCGACAACATAGGGCCCGACGGCGCCATATTCCAGGCCCGGTTGGACTTATTGTTTTTCCCTGCGGAAAAGCTGCGCACCCTGGACATGCGGGCTGGGCGGCTCACCCGCATTGCGGCTGAAG
>JAJFGG010000083.1 GCA_021776235.1 Alphaproteobacteria bacterium
GGGCGCGTTTTTCGATAAAGGCGCGCACCGCTTCTTTGTGATCTTCGGTCTCGGCGGCTCGGACCAGACGGTCCGCTTCCCAGTCCAGACAGGTCTTAAAGTCGGCCTGGGTCGCCCGGTTGATGTTCTGCTTCATATAGCGGATGGCCAACGGCGGGCCGTTCGCGATCTGGGTCGCCAGCTCTTTGGTCCGCGCCTGCAATTCGTCGTCGGCGACGACCTCGTTCAAAAGGCCGAGCGCCAACGCCTCCTCCGCCTGCACGCGGCGGCCCGTGAAGTAGATCTCTTTCGCCCTGGCCGGGCCGACGATCTGGGTCAGTTGCCACGAGCCGCCATAGTCGCCCGACAGCCCTACTGCCCCAAAGCCCGGGGCGTAAAAGGCACTGGTCCCGCCGATCCGGATATCGCAGGCCAGCGCGATGGACATGCCCGCCCCCGCCGCCGCGCCGGGCAGGGCGGCGATGGTCGGTTTGGGCAGCTCAAACAGACGCAACGTCAGGGTCTGCTGGCGGCGCTGCAGCTCGCGGATCTTTTCGTCCAGGGAACGTTCGACTGCTTTGCCGCCGCTGCCCATGCCCTTGACGTCGCCACCGGCGCAAAAGGCCGTGCCGACGCCGGTGATTACGATCACCCGGACATCAGGGTCAGCCTCCAACAGCAGCAGAATTTCGCGCAGCGCCGGGGTGACGATGTCTCCCAACGCGTTGCGTTTGTCCGGGCGGTTGAAGGACACGGTCGCGACATGGTCCTCGACCACGCATAAAAGCTGCCCGGTCCCGGTATCGACCGCCCGGGCCATCAGGCTGCTTCCGCCGCCTTGAACGCCGCCCGGGCTTCAAGCCGGTCTGCATAGGCGGAGAGGTTCGGACAATTGCTGAAATTGGCGCCAAGGCGCCGGGACATGATTATGGCGTGACCGGTGATGGTATCGGCGATGGTAAAATCACCGGCGAGGAATTCGCGCCCCTCCATATGCGCCTCTGCCGCGCCGAGGGTCCGGTTCAGCAGTTTTAGCGACCGCGCCGCGAGTTCTTCATTGCGGCGCTCGGGCGGCAGCAGGACCGTTTCAACCACATAGTTGTTGATCGGGGGCATGATCATGCCCTCGCCATAGTGCAGCCACTGCAGATACATGGCAAAATTAGGGGCGTCCAGGCCGACGGTGAGCCCGGGTGCGTATTTGGCGCCCAGATACTGGGCGATCGCCGTGCTTTCCGAGATTGTGATGTCGCCGTCGACCAGCGTCGGCACCCGCCCGTTCGGGTTGACCTTGGCGTAGTCCGGGCCGCGCATTTCTTTCTGGCCGAGCGTGAAGCGCTCCAGCTCATAGCTCTGACCAATTTCCTCCAGCAGCCAGACCGTGCGGACCGCACGGGATGCGGGGGCGAAATATACTTTCATCTGTGTTTCCTCATTCAGGCCGGATCGGGGGACACCCGAGCCATGCGTTGGCAATCAAGCGTTGACAGGAGGTAACTTCATATTTAGAAGTAAGTCAATTCAGAATTTGAAGTGAGGGCTCATGAGCCGCGCCGACCTGTCGTCACAGACCTGCACCATCGCCCGTGCTGTCGCGCTTGTGGGCGACGAATGGACCTTCATGATCCTGCGCGAAATGTTTCTGGGTCATCGCCGTTTCGATGATTTCCTGCGCCAGACCGGCATGTCCTCTCACCTCCTCTCCCAGCGTCTGAAGAAGCTGGTGGCGGAGGGGGTGATCTGCCGCGAGGCTTATTCGGAACGCCCGCCGCGCCATGAATACCGCCTGACTGCCATGGGGCGTGGGCTTTGGCCGGTCGTCATTGCCATGAAGCAATGGGGCGACCGCTGGCTGGGCGGCGGCGAGACCCCGGTTGAGATCGTGCACAAAGGCTGCGGCCGGGTCAGCCAACCCCGAATGACCTGCCCGGAGTGTGGCGAGCCGATGGCTGCCCACGACGCCGCGCCCCGCCTATCGGAAACCTTCGACAAAGAGCGCCAAGCCGCGAGGAGACAACCATGAAAACACGCATCACAGAACTTTTTGGCATCGAGCACCCGATCATTCAGGGCGGCATGCACTACGTCGGCTTCGCCGAGTTGGCCGCCGCCGTCTCGAACGCGGGCGGCCTGGGTACGATCACCGGGCTGACGCAGAAATCGCCCGCCGATCTCGCCAATGAGATCGCCAAATGCAATGACCTGACCGACAAGCCCTTTGCGGTGAACCTGACATTCCTGCCGACGGTCAACGCGCCCGACTATCCGGGTTACGTCAAGGCGATTATCGAGGGCGGTGTGAAGGTGGTCGAGACGGCGGGCCGCAACCCGGTTCAGGTCATGCCCTATCTGAAAGACGCGGGCATCAAGGTCATCCATAAATGCACCTCGGTCCGCCATTCGCTGAAGGCGCAGGAGATCGGCTGTGATGCGGTTTCGGTCGATGGCTTCGAATGCGGCGGCCATCCGGGCGAAGACGACATTCCGAATATGATCCTTTTGCCCCGGGCCGCGGATGAGCTTGAGATCCCGTTCGTCTCTTCAGGCGGTCAGGCGGATGCACGCTCGTTGGTGGCATCGCTCGCCATGGGCGCCGACGGCATGAACATGGGCACCCGCTTCATGGCCACCAAGGAGGCGCCGATCCATCAGAACGTCAAGGACGCCATCGTCGCGGCCTCGGAGCTCGACACCCGCCTGATCATGCGCCCGCTCCGCAATACCGAGCGCGTGCTGATGAACGAAGCAGTTGCCCGCGTTCTGGCGGTGGAGACAGAAAAGGGTGCCGATATCAAGTTCGAGGACATTCTTGAAGATGTTGCGGGCGTCTATCCGAAGGTAATGCTCGACGGCGAGATGGATGTAGGCGTTTGGTCCTGCGGCATGGTGGCAGGCCTGATCGACGACATTCCCACCTGCAAAGAGCTGATCGACCGCATCATGTCGGAGGCCGATGCGATCGTCCGCTCCAGGCTTGAAGGCATGCTCGCCGGTTCCGTCGCCGCAGCTGCTTGAGTGCGGGGCGAAGGAACACCAGAGCCTGCGCTTCGAGACCGCGTGTGGGGCGGCCGCGGTTTCCCCGGCACCTCGTACAACAAGCCGGCCGCTGCGCCCTCGCTTCCGCCTAGCCGTCCTATTGATACCAAATTGGTACTGGCCGCAGGCTTCAGCTGCTGTGAATTGCCGCTGTGATTTGCGGTTTTGATAGGCCGCTTGTGACCCCGGCGGTTCGACATTTCCGAGCTCACTGGCTAGAGTAATCCGTTGCGGATTTCTACTGTCCGGGGAACAGCATCAATGGCGCAATGTCCTGTATGCGAGTCTGAGGTGAATTCGGTAGACAGGTATTGCAGTTCCTGTGCTGCACCTCTGAATACAAACAACCAGGATGAAACGGACGGCGCTACTGCCAAGCATGCAGCGGCGGGCGAGTCCTTTCCAGAAAACCCGGTAGGGACCATCGCCAGAGCCGAACGCAGACAGGTGACGGCATTGTTTGCCGATGTGGTTGACAGCACCCTGCTTGCCGAGAAGATCGGTGAAGAAGCCTTCTTCAGCTTTATGCAAGTCGTTGTCCCCGAGATGACCCGTGCTGTCCAAGAGCATGGCGGAACCGTCGAAAAGCTTATGGGTGACGGCGTCATGGCGATTTTTGGCGCACCATTGACCGTGGAAGATGCGCCGCTCAACGCCTGCCGCGCCGGTCTCGATATTCTGGCGCGGGTAAGGGCAACCGGTGACAGGCTGGAAGCCGAGCATGGCCAACGGCCTCAGATACGCATCGGCATCAATACGGGGCACGCCGTGGTCGGTAACCTGGGAACCGAGCTGCAGCAAGAAGTCACCGCGTTGGGGGATTCCATAAATCTTGCGGCACGGATCGAAAGCTTGGCCGAACCCGATAGCACGGTAATTGGCGAGGCGACATATCTGCTGGTCAAGGACTATGTCGAAGCCGAATTTGCCGGGGAGTACGCAGTCAGAGGCAAGAGCGATGGGCAACGAATTTGGCGGCTAAACGCCGTCAGGTCCGGAGTCCGTCGCTTCGATGCTTCCAAGCGGCACGGACTAACCACTTTGGTGGGCCGGCGTAGCGAACTCGATAGGATGCTGGCGATCCTGCAGTCCATTACGGCCGGGGAAGCGCACGTCATAGACATCGTCGGCGATGCTGGATTGGGCAAGACACGGCTCGTGCATGAATTCCAGACCCAGGTCCCTGCTGACGCTGTTTTGTGGCTACAGGGCAACTGCGCGATCAACGGAAGAACGACGCCGTTCCTGCCCTTTATCGAAGTCGTGCGATCTTCATTCGGCATTGCAGAAGATGCAGGTGAGGCGGCAATTGAGCGCCGGTTGCGCCGCGGCCTTGAGGTTCTTGGGCTGGACGCGGACGCGGGCGTGCCGTATTTGCTCAACCTTCTTGGTCTTGCCGTCACGGGCAGCGAATTCAGTAAGGAGCATGCGGAAATCGCCGGCATCCGCACGCGGGATTTGCTGTACAGCCTGCTCATGGAGCGGGCCAAGGTCACGCCGGTGATCCTTTACATCGACGATCTACATTGGCTCGATAGCGCCTCGGAAAGTTTGTTGGTCCGCATTCTCAAGGGAGCAAAAAGTCTGCCTTTGCTTTTCCTGTTCACCTACCGGCCCGAATACACGCCACCTTGGACCGATGTGAAGGCGCTCACCACATTGGAATTGTCACCTCTATCCGACAATTCGACGGTCGAGCTGTTGTGCCATCGCCTGGGCGTCGACGACTTGCCGGAAGAACTCACCCGTCTGGTCACGAAAAAGGCCGAAGGTAATCCGCTCTTTGCCGAAGAAATTATCAACTTTCTGGCGGAACGTGGTGAAATTGAAAGCAGTGAAAACAGAGACCCAGCTGCACAGCCTGATCTCAGCCTACCGGTATCGCTGGAAAACCTTCTCATGGCGCGTGTCGACAGGCTGGATGTTGAACCAAAGAGATTGTTGCAGGCAGCCTCGGTGATCGGGCGAAATTTTAACTTTGAAGTCGCCGGAGAGGTTGCCGGGCTTGATGGCAATGCCGCTGCTTGCGTGGCCGAACTCCAACGGTCGGAGCTGGTGCGGGAAGATGCAGTGTCGGGCGACCATCTCTTCAAACACGCCCTTATACAGGATGCCGTCTATGACTCGCTGTTGGGCGAACAGCGCGAAGCGCTGCACGAACGCGCGGCAACGGCGTTGGAACGGCGCTACAGCGGCCGTCTAGGTGAAATAACCGATACGTTGGCACATCATTATGGGCAGACGCCCCGGACCGAGAAGGCAGTCGTGTATATGGCCCAAGCCGGAGAAAAGAGTCTTCGGGTCTATTCCCTGGACGAGGCCGATTTACGCCTGCGCCAAGTGGTCGAATTGATCGAGAAGGTGCCCGGCTGCGCCGACGATGCTTTTTTGGCCGACGTGTTGCTCAACCTCGCGCGGGTTCAGTATTTCCGGGCTGACATGTTCGCCCTTATCAAACTTTTGCAGCCGCACCTTTCCAAGGTGGAGGCACTCGGCGACCCAAGGCGCCTGGGCAGATTTCTCTTTGAAATGGGCTATGCCCACGTGTTCAGCGGCAACCATGGCACCGGCTTTCCGTTGCTGGAACGCGCCATGGCAATCGGCGAGGAAACCGGCGATGAACTTACCGTTGGTTACGCCACACTCGGATTGATGTGGGGCTATGCCTACTGGGAGGAGACGGGCGCATCTTCGTCCGCCCGAATAGAACACTTGTCGGCAAGGACTGAAGACATTGGCCGGAAGTTCAATGACAACTGGCTGGCAGCAAAGGCGATCGTCTGCCTCTCCGTGGTGAATACTCTTGGCGGGCGGCCCGACAAGGCCCGCAAACACGCACTACGGCTGATCGAATTTGGCCGCGATACCAATGATCCCAGGGCGCGCGCAATGGCGCTGTGGGCGCTGGCAATTTTGGATGTAACCCATTTTGCTTTCGAAGACGCCGTGACAAGCGGCATGGAAGGCAGCCAACAAGCGTTAAGTGTCGTCGATCGCAGCCTCTCGGAAATGTCCATGGCCGCCGGGCAGATAATGCTGGGACAAACCAGTTTAGGCAGGACGCAATTCTTTGCCCTCGATGAGCTGTTTCTCGTGCGTGGCATGTTTCTCCCGCTGGTCGGGCTGGGCATATATGGTGGCGTAGCCAAGGTTCTGGACGGGGAAATGGCCGCAGGCGTTGGATGGATCGAACAATACATGGAAAGGTTCCAGACCTGGGGGTCGCAGGTAGGCATCGCGCTCGGGCACCTCGTATTGGGTGAAATTTATACCAGAATCGCATTGGGGCAGGATCGGCCGTCAATCAGCGTCATGCTGGCGAATGTCCCATTTCTCATCCGTACACTGCCGCGGGCCACTGCCTTGGCGCGGCGCCATCTGCAAAATGGCCTGACCTTTTTCAGGCAGGCGGATATTCCGAGTTTCGCAGCCTGGGCGCTCTATGATCTGGCTCTTCTGGAGCGAAAGAAAGGACGGGAAGAAAAAGCGTCGGAATTATTCGCTGAAGCCAGACACAAGGCACAATCCGTCGAGGCCGTTGGGCTGATTGAAATGATAGATGCCGCAACGTATCCGGGCTAAGCTGCCGGTACGGCTGTGGCATGAATGGCGCGTGCCTGGTTATTCACCTTGCTACCCGAATTGCTACCGTCTTTTTTGGGCCGCCGTTCAAGATCTTATTGCTGTGGTTGCCAACTTCAACAGCCTGTCGGTTTCGTCCTCAATTCCTTCGGCCAGACGGGCGGCAGCGATGACGGGCAGCCAGGCCTGAACTTCGGGCCGCGAAATTTCGCTGCCCTGCAAATAATGTGCTTGGTAGCGGCGGCTGAAAAACCGTTGGAACAGCGAAATTGCCAACCGCGTCAGCGCGCCCGCGTCCGCCGGCGTGCCGATCGCCAACAACAACAGCGTGCGCGCGACGTCGGCAGCCGCCTCTCCGGAACGGGCGGTCATCCAATCGATCACCAGCGTCCCCCTTTTGCTGAGTATGATATTGTCGGGGTGAAAATCGCCATGGCAAACCACCTGGCGACCCTCGGGCAGGCGGCGCAGGCGGTCGATCAACTGGTCTTTCTGCGCTGTGCTTAATCCTGGGGCATTTTCAATTTGTTCCGCCAGAGAGTCGCGATAAGGGATAAGTCCCGGGACTTCGAATTGATGCAGCTGTCTATGCAGGCCGGCAAATTGGCGGATCAGGCCTGGCAGTTCATGGGGATGCCGCACGCACCGTGCCAGCATGGTTTCACCTTCCAGCCTTTCATAGACGGTGCCGAGACGATCATCGATTCTGACAAGCCCGAAAAAAGCCGGCGCCGGCAGTCCTGCCTTCGCAATCAGCTCGGAAGCCCGCGCTTCGGTTTGTATCGCGGCATGGGGAAAATCCGGCTGGAATAGCTTCACCACACGGTCATCGCCAAGAGCGAAGACTTCCGCCGTTCGCCCGACCCCGATCCTGGGCCCAAGATCCGGCGTCACCGTGACCGGGCGACCCGTTCGACGGAAATTTTCTCGGGATTGACTTCCTGGCCATCCTCCAACCGGCAGAACCGCACGCCCACCGCCTTGCCGCTATGGGTTTCGGTGATTTCCACCCGGCTGCCCTCGGCATCGCCGCGCCAGCTTTGGCCCCATTCGGCCAGGGCCAGGATAGCCGGGCGCAAGGCCATGCATTTCGGCGTCGGCCAATAGGCGTGCCGGCGCGAGCCGGGCATTTGCCGCCTGATCAGCAGACCGTCGGTGACCAATTGTTTCAGGCGCCGGGTTAAAAGGTTGCGGGATACACCAAGCCGTTTCTGCAGCTCCTCGAAGCGCCGTACGCCCGATAGCACATCGCGGATCAACAGGACGGTCCATTGATCACCAACAATCGACAGTGCGAAGGCGATGGGACAGTCCTGACGGTGATAATTGCGCGTCGTCATATGGTATTTATAACATAAGTTGACTTTTTGAACTAATTAAAATAGGTTCATTTAGTGAACTTTTTGGATTCAACCAGCCAATAGGACCATGCCCGATGAACCCCCAGCATATTTTGCTCACCGCGCCCATCGGGCCGACCATGGCAAGAATGGCGGCGCCCAACATTATTGCCATGTTCATCGCCATGGCCACCTCCATGACGGAAGCCTGGTACGTGGGACAGTTGGGTACCGTGGCCCTGGCCGGTTTGGCCCTGGGCTTTCCCATGTTCATGCTGATCATGACGTTGTCGGCGGGCTCCATCGGCGGCGCCATCGCAGGTCTGGTGGCGCGCCATCTGGGGGCGGGAAACCGCGCCGGAGCGGAGGCGATTGCGCTGCATGCGGCGGTTCTGGCATTGCTCTTCGCTGCCCTGTTCGCCGCCCTATTTCTGCTGGGCGGCGAAACCATATTCGCTGCCTTGGGCGGCAAGGGCGAAGTGCTGCAGGCGGCGCTTTCCTATAGTGATACACTGTTCGCCGGCATTGTATCCCTATGGCTTTTCCACACTCTGGGCAGCGTCTTGCGCGGTGCCGGCCAAATGAAAGTTGCCGCTTTTTGGCTGGTCGTGGCGTCGGCCATCCAAATTGTTGCCGGGGGCCTGTTGGTGCTGGGCATCGGTCCATTTCCGCAGCTGGGTATCGCCGGTGCGGCCATGGCTGCGGTCCTGGGTTGTGGCATCGCCAGCCTGGGTCAAATAGCCTTTCTGATGAGCGGACGGGCCGGCATTACCCTGCGTTTTCGCGGTATACCGCTGAAACGGCGGTACTTCGCCGATATCCTGCGGATCGGTCTGGTGGCCTCCATCGCTTCGATCAGCATGATCGGCACCACCATTGTCATTACCGGATTTGCGGCCCGCATCGGCACGGCGGCGCTGGCCGGATATGGCATCGGATCGCGTCTGGAGTTGTTGCTGATCCCTTTGGTGTTCGGCATCGGTGCCGCCTGCATTACCATGATCGGCGTGAATTTTGGCGCCGGGCAGATAGACCGCGGTCATCGCATTGGCTGGACCGGCGGCATTGCAGCCGGCACCATTACCGGTATCGTCGGCCTGACCATTGCCGTCTTTCCCGGCCTATGGGCCGATCTGTTCAGCGAAAGCGAGGCCGTGCGGGAGGCCTGCCGGACCTATTTCCGCATCGTCGGGCCAAGTTATGTGTTTTTTGGCCTGGGCCTGTGCCTCTACTTCGCCTCCCAGGGCGCGGGGCGGATATTCTGGCCGTCATTGGGCAACCTCGCCCGCTTCATGACCGTCCTTGTCGGCGGCCTGATCGCTTATTCCCTTGGCCAGGCCAGTGTCGAAGTGCTGTACAGCCTGGTCGCCTTGGGCATGGTAATTTATGGCCTGTTTATCGCCGGATCGGTCAAGCTGGGCGTATGGCGCGCCGGGCTCGAAGTTCCCGAACCCGGCTAGCGCCGTGCTGGGAAGTCTGGCTGATTTTCCGGCATCGCGCGGTCGAACTCAGGCAGGGCCCGGCATCGTCCGTCGATCTCGTTGAGCAGGGGATAATCCGAAAGGTCCAACTCGACGCCGGCGCGGCGCGCATTATAGAGCTGGGGTACCAGGTAAATGTCGCCAAACGTCGGTTTCTCGTCATAGCAAAATGGCGTTGCCGTCGGGCGCCGGCGCAGCAGTTCTTCCAGGGTCGTGAAGCCGTGGTGCAGCCAATGGCGATACCAGGCGAGCGTATCCTCCTTGGCGGCATCGAAGGTCGCGGCAAGATGCCGCTGAATTTTGGGGCCGATGACCGGATGGATCTCGCAGGCGATGACCTGACTGAATGCGCGCGAGCGGGCCCGCGCGATTGGCTCGTCCGGCAAAAGCGAGGGCCCAGCAAAATTCTCTTCGATGAATTCGATCAGGGCGGTCGACTGGGTTACGATTTCACCATCGATAACAAGCGATGGAATCAGCGCTTGCGGATTGATCTCCTCGCGGTATGAATCCGGCGCCCCGCCGGCCAGGGAAACAGGAATGTATTCGTACTCGAGGCCCTTGATATTGAGCGCCGTGCGAACCCGCTGTCCGGCCGAGTTCCGGTATCTGGAATAGAGTTTGAGGTTCATTCCGGTCTCCTCAAAATTTCATGGTAGACCAATTGCTCCCGCCGATGCCCGCCGCTGGGGCGTCAGAAGCGGTGTATGCGCGCGCGTTCCGGGCGCGGCGCCCGCTCCTCTGCATTATCGTCGCGGGCGTCGTCGATCTCGTCCAGGCCGACGCCCAGGATACGGCACAGCCACAACAAGAAGGCGCTCAGCAGGCGCTCCAGGGTAATCATATGGCTTCCTGCCTTTCTGCTGCGCGGTGCCCATTCGGGCAAACCAGCATGCGTCGGTTCCGGTCCCCGTCCAATTTGCTCGCATGTGCCCAAGACCTTTGCGGCATGTTCTGGACAGGCTGAAAACACCGCCAAGCATAGCAAGATTGTCCCGCCGTTGTGAATTTTCCGCCGGCGTAACTCGGTGATCCTTTCGATTGTTGAAATCTGGGCCATATGCCCGGCAATTCACAATTCACGGCCTGACTCCTAATTTCTGTAAGCCGCCGCGGCTGCATTGATGGTCTTCATCGCCTTTGCGGGTCCCGCATATCCATCGCTGGTTATTTCACCAGGGCCTTTATAGCTTTCAAACCATGTTCTCAGGATTGAAAATACGCCCGGAAACTGAATTCTCATCTCGTCAGGCGTCTTGATCTTGGCCAGTGGTGATGACGTCAGCACCGCCACGATTTTGTCGTCAACTTCGCCTCCATCCAGAAGTTTAAGGACGCCGACGACATGGGCTCTCACCACGGCCCCTCTTGGCATTGCTTAGCCCAAGACGATTACGTCCAAGGGGTCGCCGTCACCCCCATCCTCTTTGGCGAGTAGAGTTCGCGGCAACATTCCGTAATTTCCGGGATAGCCGAGGTATTTCACCACGCGCGGCTTACCTCGTTTGAATTCCCATTGCAGTTTTCCATCGGGTTTGGTGACTTCCCATTTGGCGGTCGTTCCAGTCGGAATTTCGACCACGACGTTAATTGTACCGTCGCGGTTGACGGGTTCATAATCAGTGAGAAAATTTTTCGGGCCAACGATCGTGTACGAATCGATCAAGCGAAGGTTTGGAGCAATGGTCTCCGCTTGCGTGCCGGTAACCAAAGTTAGGCCGGCGAAGATAGCAGCGATCATGAGTATCTTGCCGCGCACGACCATCTCCCTTTGGGTGCAATAAGACCGCGATCGTACCAGAAACTTACAGAAAATCGCGTTACCAGGTCTCCAGCCAGGGCCGCAGGACGATTTCGAAGGCCCAGGTGGAGCGGTGCTGGCGGTGCAGATGCAGATAGGTTTCGGCGATGCGGTCGGGGTCGGCCAGGTTGTCATCCACATTGCCGCCGGCACGGGCATGTTTGCGGCTGCCGTCGTCCCGTGTCCAGCCGATGGCGGCGTCGATGGGAACCTGGGCGATATGTATGCCCTGGGGCATGAGTTCCCGCGCCAGGCTTTCGGCCAGCCCCGATTTGGCCTGACAGGTCATGGCGAAGGCGCCGCTTTTGGCATAGCCCTTGGTTGCCGCGCTGGCGTTGGTAAAGATAATCGTCCCGCGCAGGCCGTTCGCATCCGGTTCCCGCGCCAGCATCTGCTGTGCTGCCTGTTGGGCGACCAGAAAAGCGCTGAAGGCGCCGTTCCTGATGGTTCGAAGGGCCAGTTCCGGCTCTGCCTCGGTAATGCCCTTGCGGAAGATCTCCGGAACCCTGCCATCGATATTGTGCACCACCAGCTTCGGGGCACCCATGTCCTGGGTCACGGTGGCGAACAGGCCGGCGACCGAGGCCGGGTCGGCGGCATCGCAGCCATAGCAGGCGACGCCGTGGGCGTCTTCCAATTCCCGCAACACCGGCTTGTCCACTTTGCGGGCGGCAATGGCAACCTGCATGCCATCGGCGGCAAACAACCGGGCGCAACTGGCGCTAATGCCAGGACCGCCGCCAACGATCAAGGCGATTTCCCCGCGATCGTCCCGTTCTTCTCCATTCGCCATTTCAGACCTCCGTCCCTAGCATCGAATTCATTCCGTAAATAACCCGCAACTACGCTTGGCCCGCCAGTGCCGGGGCCGGGGTTGCCGAAAGGCCCGGCGGCCGCCTTTGCACCAGGATCAATAGCATAACGCGCTTACCAGCAGGAGTGGGTTAGCTCAACCCGATCTTCCGGATAACCTACGAGCCGGTGATATCCAGATAAAGGCGCGCCAATACTGCAGACGCAGGACATGACGGCCGCCGCACCGTGTTATATGATTGGCGGCAGCGCTTACGAGACACCGGGCCGCTTGCAGCTTGGCATCGCTCCGTGATACCGAGGCGGGGAAGACCGTCAGGCAGAAAGGGACGCAGCTTATGGGTTTGAAGCTTTCACACGCCTTCATCAATGTCGCCGACCTCAACAAAGTCGTGCCTTTTTACACCGATATTCTGGGTTTTCAGGTGACTGACAGGGGTCAACTCAATGGTGATGTCGAGGCCGTGTTCATGAGCCAGGATCCCGATAACCATCATCAGATCGCTATGGCCGACACGTTGAAGGACCAGAAAGGCGGGCGCAATCTGGGCCACGTCGCCTTTCGCATGGAATCGCTTGACGATCTGCGGGCGTTGAAGAAGCGCCTGACATCCGAGGGCATCGCGATCGGCCGGGAGCTTTCACATGGCAATGCCTGGTCGCTCTATTTTGCCGATCCTGAAGGCAATGGCGTCGAGTGTTTCGTCGACACCCCCTTTCACGTCAGCCAGCCGCAGGGCAAGCCAACCGACATTGATCTTGACGACGAGGCGCTACTGGACAAGACCAGGGAGGAATTTCGGCAAGAGCCGGATTTCGGCCCTTATGCCGACTGGCAGGAGGCGATGCGCCGCAGGTTGGCCGACTAGAACAGGCGCTCCTCGTAAAGCGGCGGGGCGCCGTCGGGACCAGGTTAGGCGGCTCCGGAATAGCGGGGCGTTCTGACGGCCGGAAACGCCCGCTATGCCGCCGTCACTGCGTTATAGTCGAGCCCCAGGAATGGAAACGCGCCACATGTTCTCGAGATCCAGAAAGCCCCGGAAGCTCCCCGACGACGGCCCGAGGAACGGCTGGTACGAAACTCTCCCGCCGCCGCCGCCGGCACGCATCGTCGAGGGCGTGGTCAAAGCCGATTTTGCGGTCATTGGTGCCGGTACTTGCGGTTGTGCGGTTGCACGCCGGCTTGCCGAGCTGCGGCCCGACGACAGGGTCGTTCTGGTCGAGGCAACGCGGGTCGGCTATGGCACGTCGGGCCGCAACGCGGGCTTCATGCTTGACCATCATAGCCACGGCGGCATGAAGCATTTCGAGGCAGCGCGCAAGAATGACCGCCTTTTCGCCGCCGGAACCGCCTATCTCCGCGAGCTCGTCCAGCAGCATCAGATCCAGTGCAACTGGAGCGACTGGGGGCGTATCTACGTCGCGGCCGAGGCCTCGGCCGAGGATGCGCTGCAGGGCGTCGCCGATGGCTTTGATAGGCTTGGCGTAGCGTGGCGGGACGTGGATCGCGATGCACTCGAGGAGATCACCGGCAGCCGCTTCTACCGCAGCGGTGTGCGCGCCGACGGTTCGGCCCTGGTCCAGCCGGCGGCGATGATGCGCGGCCTGGCCGGGGCATTGCCGATCAACGCGACCCTCTATGAGGAAAGCCCGGTGGTCGAGCTTGACATGCGCGGCGGCTTCCGGCTGGTCTGTCCCGAGGGGACGATCGAGGCGAAACAGGTGGTTCTCGCCAATCACGTCTTCGCCGAGGAGCTGGGCTTCCTCAAGCATCGGATCGTTCCGCTGGCGAGTTTCGCCAGCCTGACCCGGACGCTGAGCGAAGCCGAGAAGGGCCAGGTCGGCACCGAGGGCGAGTTCGGTCTCTTGCCGGCGAATGCCAACGGCAGCACTGTGCGTCTGACTCTCGACGGCCGCATTTTGATGCGCAACACCCTGCATTATGCGCGCGGCAAGCGCTTCCCGCCGGAACTAATGGCCGAGGTTACCGACAACCATCGCCAAAGCATCGCGCGCCGCTGGCCCGGCCTGGCCGATGTGGGGTTCGCCGGCACCTGGGGCGGCATCCTTGGTTTCACCCGCAACGAGGGCACTGTGTTTGGTGCGATCAGGCCTGGGCTCTGGGCGCTGATGTCGGCGGACGCCGCACCCATGACCAAGGGCGCGATCGGCGGCAAGCTCCTGGCCGAGCATATGTGCGGCATCGACAGCGAGCTCTTGCAGGTCATGCTTTCATTGCCCAAGGCGTCTTTACTGCCGCCCGACCCGGTCCTCCGCTTTGTCGTCAACCGCGAGATCCGCAAAGCTGCGGCTGCTGGCCCTGGCGAAAGGTGATCGGCGCGTAAAGTCCCTATCGTCGCAAGGTGGTATAAGAGGCGAAATGAGCAAACAAGATAATCTGGACCCAATCGTTCTGGCCCTGGTGCAGAACCGCCTGGATCATATTTCCCGGCAGATGGGCTGGGTCATGACGCGCACCTCGCGCAGCCCGATCTTTTCCCAAAGCCATGACTTCTCCTGTTTTATCGCCGATCCCGATGGCACCCTGGTCAGTCAGGCCGATGGCATCCCCATTCATACCGGAGGCGGTGGTTTTGCGGTGCGGGCTCTGTTGCGGGATTTCGCGGGCGATATCCATGACGGCGATGTCTTTATTCTGAACGATACCTATACGGCCGGCGGCAACCATCTGCCCGACTGGGTCATTGCCCGGCCGGTCTTCGTGGGCGATACATTGGCCGCCTTCGCCTGCATCCGGGCCCATCAGGCTGATATCGGCGGTGGCGCTGCCGGTACCTACAACTCCGAAGCGCGGGAGATTTTCCATGAAGGCATTCGCCTACCTGTCATGAAGCTGATCGCGAGGGAGGAAACCCGGCAGGATATCTGGCGTCTGTTGCTGATCAACACCCGCATGGCCGAGGCGCTGGACGGCGACCTGCGCGCCATGATCGGCTCCACCCGCATCGGCGCGGATCGTATCGGCGAACTGGTCGGGGAACTGGGTATGGCGCAATACCGGACCTACTTCGAAGGCATTTTGGACCATGCCAACCGCAGCTTCCGTCGCTGCATAAGCGTCCTACCCGATGGCGAATACTGGGCCGAGGAAGCCATTGACAATGATTGTTTCGAGCCCCTTGACGATGCTATCCGCGTGCGCCTGGGCGTTAGGGGCGAGTCCCTGGAAGTCGATTTCACCGGCTCGGCGCCCCAGGTGCAAGGCTTCAAGAATTCCTCCGTCGCCAACACCTGGTCGGCGGTCTATATGGCCCTGTTTTCCTATTTCGATCCGGATCTGCCGCGCAATGAAGGCTCCTTCCGCAATGTGACGATCACCGCGCCGGAGGGCAGCATCGTCAATGCCAGACCCCCCGCCGCCATGACCATGAACACCGTCTTCGTGGCCCACGAGATTGTGCATGCCATCTGGAAGACGCTGAACCAGGCGCTCCCGGAGCGCAGTTGCGCCGGTTGGGCCAAGGCGATCAATGGTCCGACTTCGGGCCGCATGGGCGAGGAAAGCCCCTTTGTCATGTACCATTGGAATGCCGCGTCGGGGGGCGGCGGCGTCGACGGCCGAGACGGATTCAATCAGATTGGCCATCTGACCGCCCTCGGCGGCTTGGTGCTACCGAATGTGGAGACCTACGAGCGGCTGTATCCAGTGCTCTTCAAGCGCCAGGAGTTCCGCACCGATGCGGCCGGTCCCGGCGCCTTTCGCGGCGGCACGGGCTGCGACTACGAAGTACAGGTCAATGTGGACGCGGAATACGCCTTTCGCGGCGAAGGACTGCACACCCCGTCATGTTTCGGCGCTGCCGGGGGCCGGGCCGGAGAAGTCGGTGAGATGGATTTGTTATTCGCAGACGGCAGTATCGAGCAAGCACCAAAATATGCTGTGCGCCGTTACCAACCGCTGACCATGCGGGCCGCTTCGCCGGGCGGTGGCGGCTGGGGCCATGCGCAGAAGCGGGACCCTTTCCGGGTGCTGCGTGACGTCCGCGACGGGGTGGTCAGCCGAGAGGCGGCGGAAGAAATCTATGGCGTTGTGTTGAGCCCGGACGGCAAATCCGTGGACGAGGTTGCGACTACGGCCTTACGCGCGGGTTGATGTCCGGGGACCCTGTCGCCGCGGCTTACGAGATTGCATTCTTCAACGTTGCCGCCGGCAAATTTCACCCGCGGATTCGGTTAGCTGCGCAGGGCCGGTAGCACCTCCTGTTCCAGCAGCGCCAGCGCCTTCGCCGCGTTGGGGTCCGCAGACAGGCCCAGCCGGCCGCCGAAGACCAGCTTGTCGAGGCCGAGCGCTGCCAGCGCCTTGAGTTGCCGGATACATTGGTCCGGGGTGCCGACGACGGCGAAATGATCGATGAACTCCGGCGTCAGGGTGGCGGCCTGGCGGGAATCCCCGCGGGTGTGCCTGTTCATGTCATAGGCGTTCCTGAGCGCGTGCAGCGCCGCTTCGGCCTGCTCAGACCAGGGCCCCATGGTCCGGCCGTGCATCACGTTGAAGCGGGCGAAGGTGGTCAGACCACCGCGAACCAGATCGCGGGCGGCGTCGATGTCGGGATGACAGGCACAGTTGATATAGGCGCCAAAGGCGACGCCGTCGGGATCCAATCCAGCCTTTTCCCGCGCGGCGCGGGCCACGCCGATGCCCCACCTCAGGCGGTCGGGGTCGGCGCCCAGCGTGAACATGACCCGCTCGGCATGGACCGCGCCGATGCCGATCACCCGGGGGCCCGTTGCCGCCACTTCGACCGGAACCTTGTCGGTTCCTGCCATCCAGGCGATTCGGCTTTCCACCGGCGCGTCGGCCAACCCCAGTTCCGAGACCGGCGGCGCGGCCGCCATCGGAATGTCGATCTCGTCGAACGGCACCGCCTCGCCCCGCAGATAGGCCTGCAGATGCCGCAGATAGGTTTCGAAATGACCGACCCTGCCGGGCGCGCGGCCCAGGTGGGCCAGAGCGGAATCGCCGCGGCCGATGCCAAGCACGGCACGGCCATCCGCGACACGCTGCACCGAAGCGATCGCGGTGGCCGTGGCCGCCGCATGCCGGGTCACTGAATTGGTCACCGCGGTGGCGAGGCCGATGCGCTCGGTAACCGTCGCCGCCATGGCCAGCGCGACATAGGGATCGCCCGACAGGTTCTGCGAATCCACTACCGCCAGGCCGTCCCAGCCGTTTGCTTCCACGCTCTGGGCCAGGTTCATGGTGCTGCGCGGCGCGGCGGCGCCCGTGGTCCAGAATTCCATCCAGCGCACTCCTGTTTCTGCGCACCCGCGAGAGACGCCTGGGTGCTTGGGTTGCGGTAGCATTTGACTGCGCGCCATCACGCCGTGTCACCGTGATCCTGCCACCGGAACTATTCTGGCACAGAGGGACCCAGCCGGCCACCGGGGCCCTATGCGGCGGGATCAACCGGACACGCCCCTATGGTGCAGCGCCGCATCGTCCATGGCCGGCCGGTGGCGAATGTGCTGCCGCGGTACAGAACGAATAGTGCTGGAAAATCGGATCCTTATGGGTCGTGTAATTTCCGGGACCCTCCAAAGCCGTCACGACCAAGCCAAACTGGGCCAAGAAGCCGTCAATGTCGTCGTAACCGGAAATGAACGGTTCTCCCATCTTGCGCATACAACGAATAAAGTTGGTCGCAGCGGTGTTCCCCGTCTCTCCTTTCACGCCGGCCTCAGAGACAAAGTCGAACCACAACAATGCTCTGGCATCCGACATCAGGTTGCTGATCGAGCGAAAGATCTGCTTGGACAACAGGTCATCAAAATACATCGATCCGCCTTCCCAGATTATCAGCAGTGGCTTCTCTTGATCGTATGCGTCGATGCTCAGCAGCCGTTCGTCAAGACGATCAGCCCGAAGATCGATCGGCTCGCGGACGATTTGCATGGATGAATGGTCGGCTTCGGGCAGCACTTCCGCCCGGTAGTTGAGCATGAGCGGAAGGTCCAATTCAAACCAGGTGTGCTGAGGCGAATCAAGGCGCCAGGGCCGCGTGTCCAAACCCACGCCGACACTCAGGATATTGTACGGCTCCGCCAGCCCGTCGATCAGCCGATCGATGCTTGCTGTTCGGGTCGCGACCATGGGCGCGAGTTGTGGAATGACCCGGCAAAATCGCCTTGCCAGGGTCACGCCGTGGGTCCCGGCTGCCCTGGGCGAGATATTATCGTCAAATGCCCGCAGAGCCTCGGGTTTTTCCTGTTCCAACGCGCGCAGACCGGCAATCAGCTTCGCCGAGGTCTTGTATCTGTGGTCGAATATGGGGTGGACGCGTTTGGTATCGAATGCGTTGGACCGCAGGCTGTGGCTATTCTGCGCCCAATAGGTGAATTCCGCCTGCGCGACGTGCAAATCGCCATTGTGCATGTCGATGGTCAGGGTCTCGATTACCCGTTTACCGTCGCGGAACCGTCTGTAGATACGCTCCCAATTCTCGGCCGGCACCGTGGACGTACAGATCAGATCGCCTGAGCTCGGATATAGCCACTTGATGCTGGCCTTGGCGCCCCACATGTAGACTCCGTAGTCTGTCTCCATGGGATGAAAGCCGATGATCGGGGCCGATTGAAACAATGTTGAAAGGGCAATACCGCCGGTATAATCGGCCGAGAGCAGCATCAGCGCCGCTTGATGGGTGATGTATTGGTTAGTTGATTCGACATTGATTGGCAGCGTCGTTCGGGCCTCGCCAAGGGCGATATGATCAATGCGCCAATCGAGAAACTCGAGCACCGGCACGGCCTCGTGAAATGATGCCGTTAGGGGTCCTTCAATGAATCGGTTCGACCGATCCATCGCCCAATTGCCGTGGAGGTTCATTTCGACAGAACAATTTTTAAATTCTTTCACCTGTAACAATTTGTTCCCTTTCCATGGCCCTCAAAGTGACGAATTTCGAGGCATATAAAGGTGAATGCCTCTGTGTTATTTTGATCTCTATAAGGCCTTTCCGGAATTATTTTTATGGCCCCTATTGCAACAATAACTCGCACTATTAGTCGCGAAGCGATGTGACCAGAATCACAAAGTTTTCTGCAAAGTGAGGTGAAGTTCATCCGGAAACCGGAAAAACTGACAGGGCGAACGCTACTGCACCGACTGGTGCTCGTCGGTATTAGTCATTCGGTATTAGTCGAAAATGCCCTAGCTGAGGGCGGCGCAGGCCTGCTGGATCAGGTCGCCGCCCCGGATCAGGTCGGCCTCGGGCGCGACGAAGCTGGCGCGGAAGTACGGCGACAGGCCATAGGCCTCGCCCTGCACCACGGCAACGCCAACGGCATCCAAAAGATACATGGTGAAGTCCGTGTCGGTCTCGATGACCCGGCCATCGGGCGCCCGTTTGCCGATCGTTCCGGCACAGGAGCAGAAAATATACATGGCCCCCTCGGGCAGATCGCAGCTCAGCCCTTCGGCCGCATTCAGCTTTTCGAACAGTATATCGCGCCGGCGCTGCAGGTTCGCCGCCCGCTCCGCCAGCAGGCCCTGGGGGCCGTTCAAGGCAGCCACCGCCGCCGCCTGGCCCACGGCACTGACGCCGGCGGTGCTTTGCGACTGCATATTTGACATTTTGGCGATGATCTCCTTCGGCCCGCCGGCATAGCCGCAGCGGAAGCCGGTCATGGAATAGGCCTTGGAGACGCTGTTGGCGGTCACCGTGCGGTCGAACAGCTTTGGCTCCACCTGGGCCAGGGTGGCGAACGTGCGGCCCTCGAACAGCAAGTGCTCATAGACATCGTCGGTCAGGATATGCACACCGGGGTGGCGCAAAAGGACATCCGCCAGGGCCCGCAGTTCAGCCTGGGAATAGGCCGCCCCCGTCGGGTTGGAGGGCGAGCAGAACATCAGCCACTTGGTTTGCGGCGTAATGGCTGCCTCAAGCTCCTCCGGCCGCATCTTGAATTTTTCATTCTGTCCGGCCAACACGAAAACCGGCGTGCCGCCGGCGAGCTTCACCATATCCGGGTACGAGGCCCAATAAGGCCCGGGAATAATAACCTCGTCGCCCGCCGAAACGGTGGCCATGAGGGCATTGAACAGCACCTGCTTCGAGCCGGAACCAACGGCGATCTGGTCCAGTTCGTAATCCAGCCCGTTGTCGCGCTTGAATTTTGCCTGCACCGCCTTACGCATGGCCAGGGTGCCGTTGACGGGGGTGTACTGGATCTCGTTGCGGTCCATTAACGCGATCACCGCCTCTTTGGCATGATCCGGGGCCGGGAAATCCGGCTCCCCCGCCGTCAGCTTGATGATATCCCGGCCTTCGGCCTGCAGATCCCGCACCCGGGCAGAGGCGATCTGACTGGGCGAAGGTTTGAACCTGCTCATACGGGGTGCAAAATCCACAATAGTCTCCCTGTTCTCATGTTTTCACGGGCACGCCTGGCGCACCGATTGGCCAAAGCATATACCGTGCGGCATGACGAGTATGTTGGAATTTTCGCAGACGGGAACGCTTCCCATAAGCTGCTGCGCCATGGTTTAATTCCGGCGCCGGCGGATGGTTCATGGTTGGCGGTTGGGCGTGCAAAATGATTCATCTCTTTTCAAGCGAACTAAAACGTGACGGCGGCGGACTTCAGCAGCGTGCCGCGGCGTTGAATAGACCGGTACTGACAAGATGCAATTGATCGAAAGCGAGATCACCAGCCGGGAGATCCTGGACTGGCGGGGCCTGCAAATTTTCCACGGCTGGACATCGTCCTGTTCCCAGAAGCTGCGCATCTTTCTCAATCTCAAGGGCGTTGAATGGCAGGGCCATGTGTTGAACCTGGCGGAAGGAGAAAGTTATTCGGAATGGTTCTTGGGTATCAATCCACGTGGCCTGGTACCCGTTCTGGTCCTGGATGGCGCGGTGCACATTGAAAGCAACGATATCCTGGCCCTGTTGGAAAAAACTTTCCCCGAGCCTTGCCTGTTTCCCGCCGCTCACGGCGACGAAATCGTCCGTCTGCTGCGCCATGAGGATGACCTGCATCTTGATCTGCGCACCTTGAGTTTTCGCTTCGTATTTGGTCGCACGGGCTCCCCTAAAACGCCGGCGCTGCTGGACCGTTACCGGGGCGGCAATCGCACCGTAAACGGCATTGCCAACGATCCATCACGGGCGCACGAGCTGGAGTTTTATGAGCGTCTGGCGGCGCAGGGCATCACGGACGAGGCCATCCGGACTTCCGCCGCGAAGTTCCGCGCCGCCTTTGAGGAATTGGAGCAACGTCTCTCAGCCGGACCATACTACCTGGGGCAGCGCCTGAGCATCCTGGACATTGCCTGGTTCGTCTATGCCAGCCGCCTGAAATTCGGCGGCTACCCCTTTGCCCGCCTGCATCCCAGGGTGGATGCCTGGCGCCGGACCCTGGCGCAGGACGAACGATTTTCCCGGGAAGTGGAACTGCCGAAACCGGTGCGGGAAAACCTTGAGCGTAACCATCAGGCCTGGATGGAGGCCGGCTCCATGTTTAGCGATATCACCGGCTTCTAAGGGTACGGACATAAAGCGCAGCAGATCCACCGACGCGCGGATCACAGGTATACGCCCCGAGTTCCGACATGCTCTAAGCGTCCGGTCTTTCGTTGCCGTCTGGCGCGAGCGGTTTGAAGCAGAGCCACACGGGCAAACCGATGAAGGCGAAAATTTCGACTAGAATGATGGTTCCGATGGCGCTACGTCATTGATCGCGGTATCTATGAGCAGGGGATAACCTGGCTATCTCCCATCGAGCAAGCGGACATTTGAAAAAGCAAAACGGGTGGAGAGTTTATCGTGCGAAATTCCAAGGCGGTTCTATTTGATCACAATCCTGGCCGAAACGCGCAGACGGTTGGCATCGCCCGGGAACTTGGCACCGACATAGATCTGATCCATGAACCGTCGGTTGGCGTGGTCGGCAACAAAGGCGATTCCCAATGTTATCTTGGCGTACAGCGCAAGGTCGAGGTCATCCACGAATGCCTGCGCGGAAGAATAGGTACGGGCCGTGATCAGTTGAACATGCGATTGGTCCAACCGGAGTATACGGTTGCAACCTCGGACGGCATGCGCAATGGCACCCGGGAAATGCGGTATTCCTTGATTGGCCGTGAAGTTACCCACGACACAATGTGCGAGCATCTAAGCGCCAGCGGTCTGGAAGGAACCATCGCCGTGGTTGCCTGCGACAAACCGCCGGTCGGCACCCTATCGGCTCTTCTTGAACATGACCGCCCCGGCATCGTCATGTCGGACGGCCCCATTCGCCCAGGCGTGGATTCCGTGACCGAGGAGCCGATCGATATTATTACCGGCTTTCAGGTTGCTGGCAGCGATGACGAGGAATTGAAAAAGCGCGTCGCTTGCGAAGCCTGCCCCGGATACGGCAGCTGCGGCGGTATGTTTACCTATAACACCATGCAGACCTTCATTGCCGTGGTCGGTATGGAGCCGCTGCATATGGTCTCGCCGCCATCGGACGATCCTCGACGGATGGAGCAGTATCCGAACGAACTTGTGACCTATTTGGACGCGATGATGGATGCGGACCTGACGCCGCGAAAAATCGTGAGCCGGGATTCTATTCGCAACGCGATGATCGTCGCCATGGCTATCGGCGGCTCGACCAATGTCCTGCTGCATGCTCCGGAAATTGCCAGAGCCGCCGGGTTTGGCAGTTTTGCAGACGACATCATGTCGTTTGAAGAATTCAATCACCTCTCACAGCATGTCGTGCCGGTTCTCGTCGATGCCCGGCCTTTCGGCAACTATTCCATGGTTGATATTGACGAGAAGGGCGGCATCCAGGTTATCGTCAAAGAGTTGTTGGACGCCGGGCTTCTCAACGGCGAGACGCTTACCTGTACGGGCGAGACCTTGTCGCAGCAGGTCGCGCGGCTCGATCCTCCGGCGCCCGATGGCGAGGTCATTTATAGTGTGGCCAACCCATACAAGCCAACGGGTGGACTGCGCGTGCTGGGCGGAAACCTCTCGCCGGAATTCAGTGCCGTATTAAAGCTGGCCGGCGTCGAGGGCGGCCTGGAGGACAATATTTTTGTTGGCAAGGCGCGAATTTTCGATAGCGAGAGCAACCTGTTGCATGCGTTGGAAAGCCATCCCGATGTTATCGAAAATCACGATATGATTATCGTGCGCTATGAAGGGCCGAGCGGCGCGCCGGGCATGCCGGAAATGCTCGATTCCACTTCCAGGATCACCACCCTGTGCCGCGAAAAGAACATAGTCGTCGGCCTTATGACGGATGCCCGATTCTCCGGCGGCTCGGTTGGACTGGTGATCGGCCATGTGGGGCCGGAAGCCGCCCTGGGTGGCCCGATCGCCTTTGTGGAAGAGGGCGACGAAATTGTCGTCGATCTGAATAAGAACGAGCTGAATTGTACGGCGCTTGCCGACCCGGGCACATTGAGCGCCCGAAAGGCGGCCTGGGAAAAGGTTGTAGAGGGCAACGGCGGTAGCCACCCCGCGATCGGTAACGCCGACACGCGATTGCTGAACCGCATGCGCCGTTCCGCCGTCTCGGCGGTGTTCGGCGCCGGTATGCATCCGGACCGGGTCCTTTGGGTCAGCAATCCACGGGAGCCGGAAAAGACATCATTTGTACCGTCGAACAAATACCGCGGAGGTTCCGGGAAGGCGTTTTAGCGTTTTGGATCAGTAGTGCGTCACAAGTAGGAGGCGCCCCACGGAACTGCTCTAAGTGTCCGGCCTTTCGTTGTCGTCCGGCGCGAGCGGTTTGAAATAGAGCCACACAAGCAAACCGATGAAGGCGAAGACTTCAATGTTCATAATCGTATCAAGCAGTTCACTCATGAGGGGTTCGGCCTTTCTTCCTTGAGCTTTTTCAGGAGGCAGACGACAAGCACCAGGACGATAAAGACAAAAGGTAGCGCCCCTAGCGCGATAATTGTTTTTACCGCCTCGATACTGCCCGACAATATCATCACCAAACCCAGGGCACCCAGAACGACGCCCCAGCTTAGTTTGACGCGGGCGCTGGGATTGAGGTCGCCGCCGGTCGAGAACATCCCCAGTACGAAGGCCGCGCTGACCACGCTGGTGACAATAAATAGGAAGGCGGCGACCACGACCGCGGCGGTGGTCAACGACGGCAAGGGAAATTGGCTGAGTACGAAAAAGGTCACGCCGCTCACATTGTCACGGACCACATCGAGGATCGGCAGGTCGCGTTCCAATGTGCCGTAGAAACCGACACTGCCGAAAACGCCAAACCACAGGATCGAGAATGCCGTCGGCACCAGGACGACACCGCAAATGAATTCACGGATGGTGCGTCCTTTTGATATGCGTGCGATGAATACGCCGACGAAAGGTGCCCAGGCGAGCCACCAGACCATGTAGGTGAGCGTCCAGGATTGAAACCAGTCGCCAATTTGGCTGTCCATAAAGGTGAAGGTACGAAATCCGTGGGTTAACACGCCGCCCAGATACTCACCGAAGGCCTGAACAATCCCGCCCATGATGAAATTGGTGGGGCCGAACAGTAGGATGTAGATCATAAGACCGCCGGCAACGGCCATTGCGGCGTTCGAGAGAATGGCCATGCCACGGCTCAGGTCGACGGTCAAAGGCAGGATGTAGGAGAGGCAGAGCAAGGCGAATATTCCCAACGTGAGACCCAGGCCCGTGTCCTGCAACCCGAACAGTGCGTCGACGCCCTCCTTGACCTGAAATACGCCCATGGCGATCGATCCGCCAAGACCGATGGCGATTGCAACGATTGCAAGCAGATCGCTCAACCAGCCGATGCCGCGGGTCAAACGGTTGGTGCCAAACACCTTGATGATTGGCGCGCTGACCAGGCTGGGGCACCCCAGTCGGAACCCGAAGTAGGCAATGACAAGCCCGGTGAGTGCATAGATCGCCCAGGCATGCAGACCCCAATGGAAGTTGGTCACGAACAAGGCCAAGGAGGCCGATGCTCTGGGATCCTTGAACTCCGAGATCAACAGATAATGCGTGAGCGGTTCGGCCGTTCCCCAGTAGAGCAGTCCAACACCCATCCCGGCGGCGAAAAGCATGGAGATCCAGGATACCGTGGAGAACTCCGGTTCGTCATCATCCTGGCCGAGTTTGATCGCGCCGTAGCGGGACAGCGCCAGCCAGATGCTGGTGATCAGAATGAAGCTGACAGCCAGCATAATGAACCAGGCGCGGCTGGTGAATTGTATGCCGACGAGATAAGAGGCAAAGGCCGCGAGGCCTGCTGTGTCGACAATTCCCCATACGGCGACCGCGCCGGTGATCGCAAGCGCGGTAATCAATAGTGGACTCGCAGTCAAAATATGCCCTCCATAAACACGCGGACGAGTTCAACGGCTTCCGGCTCGGTCCAGATTTAGCCGTTGAGAGTTCATCGCCCACAATTCATTGCGGTCAATGTTTGCCACACGACGTGGCCTCACAACAACCAAATCCTCAAATGCCCACACTTTGGCAATGTCGGGGCTGTTATGATTCAATCGATGGCGCGGCCGAACCCAATGATAGGGCAGGGTCAGGTCATTTTTAATGGCTGGCCAACAGTCGCATCTAATCGCCCCGAACGGTGTCAAGGATTGCGGCCGCATCCCGAGGCGGATGGCGGCCGCGCCAGGCAATCATTAAATCCGGGCGGACCAAGGCCAGCTCGGCTTCATACAATTTCACAGCCGCATCGTCAGGAATGGGCGCCACGGCCAAGGGCAGTCCGATTTTCTCGGCTGCGCGCAAAAACCCCTGCGCCAATCTCTCGGCATTGGCGGCGGCAGAGCCCATGACCAATAAGGTAAAGCCCTGGCTGAAATGATCCAAAATGGAACGGCCATCTTCAAGCCAGAGATGCGGCGCGCGGTGACCCGGACGTGCGATTGGCACATACTCGCGCGCATCGTCCGGAGGTTCGATGCTGCCGTCCGGCACCACGATCTTGGAATTTCTGTATCGATAGCCCAATAGTGTGCCGGAGGAGACGATTAGTTTCTCCTGCTGGATGATCAGCGCCTGCAACCGGGCCCGCGCGGCATCTCCATCGGGGCCGTCCTCGTCAATGATATCTCCTTCCTGCATGACCGCGAACAGCCGGTCGAAGCAGTCCGCCGCCTCGGTGGTATTGCGGATACCAATGGGGCGCCGCTCCTGATCATAACTGTCGAGCAGGCGGGGACCGGCCCAGCCCTTGAGGTTGGCTTGCAGTTTCCAGGCCAGATTGATGATATCGGAGACACCCGTATTCATGCCGAAGCCACCGGTCGGCGAAAACAGATGCACCGCGTCGCCGGCCAGAAAAACTCTGCCCCGGTGATACTGGTCGGCGACCAGGGCATGGGCGGTCCATGGTTGGATCGACAGGATCTCCACTTCCGTCGGTTGCCCGAGCACACCATGGATTGCCGCGATGGGGTCGACATCATCCCAGGCCTGCCCTTCCTCAAGGATTACATGAAATGTAAAAGTGGTGCCGCCATCCCAATTAAGCAGGAAGCCGCGATGCCTGCGATGCAGCGGGAAAAAGATGTTGGCATGACCAAAACGGTGGGCCCGCATGAAGTTTGGCGCCCGGAAGTAGATTGACACAAAGTTTGCCAGGTTGGCGCGGCCGCTCAGTTCAATACCCAGCTTTTGCCGGACCATGGATCGGCCACCGTCACAGGCAACCAGATATTTGCAGAACACCTCCTCTTCCGACTTTCCGTCATGGGTCGCGATGCGGCAGCGCACGCCTGCATCGCTTTCGGCAAAATCGACCAGTTCCCAACCGAAACGAAGCTCAACACTATCCAGGCCGCTGGCGTAGTCCAGGATAGCGCTTTCAACTTCGTGCTGCCCGGTGATGGTCTTTAGATAGGGCGACCAGCTATGCTCATTTTTCGCGTATCCGCCGCGGGCCGCCAGTTTGTTGAGTTCGCTGAAGGGCGGCAGCCGGACGCCATGCAGCAACCGGCCCGCCAATGTCGTTACATAAAAATAATTGGCCGGCAGATCGGGTGGCACCCCGGCTTTGCTGATAGCCTGGTCGATGCCCCAGCGTCGGTAATATTCCATGGTGCGGTTGGCAACGGCATTGGCGCGCGGGTGCATATTGAGACCGTCCATGCGTTCAACCGCAAGACAGTCGATGCCGCGCCAGCCAAGCTCCGCCGCCAATGACAAACCCACGGATCCGCTGCCGGAAATCAGGATGGGCACGGTCTTCAAGATTTCATTCCTCTAGATGTGAGTTCTTACGAGCTTGATTACACGTCCGCCAAACCGGGCGATCTTTGGCTCGACATATTCAGTGTATCTCGTCTTGCGGCCTGGGTGCGTGCCGGAAAATGGAGACGCGAGCCTTGTTGTTATCGCTGTGTGCATCAGTCGCTGTTGGCCGTCAAATAATCAAAGGCGGACAAGGCGTGTACCCGAACCACGTGAAAGAATTCGTCCAGGTCCACTGCCTCGTTCGGCGCGCCCATGCCTTCGGGGGAGCAGCCATGCACATAGGCCGGCACGCCCAGATTGCGCCAGAAGCGGCAATCGGTGGCACCCAGATTGATGATCGGCTGCGCCGTGATCCCGATCGAGTCCTGCACGTTGCGTTGCATGATCCGCAACAACCGGCCGTCGGGGTCGCACCAGTTGGCGTTTTCCAACCGGTGCGCCGGCAGCACCAGCGCCGCCTCGGGGAAGCGGCCGACGATCTGCCTGACCCGGGCCAGGAAGTCATCGTTATCCATGCCCACCGGTAGCCGCGCGTCGACTTCGAAGCTGCAGGCGTCGGCCGCCATGTTGACCTTTACGCCGCCTTCGATGCGGCCGTTGTTCTGGGTGATCCGCGGCACGATCTCGCTGGCGCCGGCGCCCAGGCCCTTCTCGATCGCCGCCGCGACTTCCGGCCGCGCCAGAACCTGTTGCACCTTGTCGGGCATCGCAACGGTTGTACCCTCCAGTTCGTACAATGCCTGCATGAGTTCCATCGCCAGGCGGATGGCATTGCGGCTCAGGTGCGGGTAGGCGCCGTGGCCGCCCGGGGTGCGCACATCGATGCGAAACCAGAAGGGCGCCTTTTCGCCAAAACGAATGGTCTCGACACTGCTTGGTTCGCCGTTCAGCACACAGTCGCCAAGGAACGCGTCACGATGTTCCCGCAGCAGATAGTCGCTGCCCCAGTAGCCGCCGGTCTCCTCGTCCGAGACCACACAAAGGGTGAGTTTGCCCCCCAGCAGATGCCGCAGCCGGGAAAGATACAGGTAAGTAAAGATAGAGGCCGTGGTGCCGCATTTCATATCCACCACGCCGCGGCCGATCAGCCTGTTATCGACGATCTCGCCGCCAAACGGATCATGTTGCCAATTGTTCAGATCGCCAACCGGGAAGACATCTACATGGCCGTTCAGGATCAACTGCTCGCCGTCGCCCCGCCCGCCGCCCAGGTGGGCGAAAAGGTTTGGCTTGTCGACGGCGGGGTTGATCAGGCCCGTGGTCAGTTCCTGGCGTTCGAGAAAGTCGGCAATAAAGCGAACCCCTTCGCGGGTATCACCCGGCGGGTTGGCGGTATCGATCTTGGCGAACCGGACCAGGAAGTCCTGCTGCTGCTGGCGCTCGCCATCCAGCCAGGAGCGCAATTGGCGCCGGCCTGCCTGTACCGCCCTATCTTGCGTCATTGTCAAACCCGCCTTCGCCGGCTGTTTCCCAAAGCGATTGCAATTGAATGGGCGCGGCGCGGTAACAGACCACACCGGCCTTAATTGTCGTGTGACAGGGATTGTGTGCGATGCGGTAGGGTAGTTCCGCCGGATGCGCCACATCCCAGAGTACAAGGTCGGCCAGTTTACCGATTTCCAATGTGCCCCGGTCCGCAGCCAGGCCCAGCGCCCTGGCGCCCACCCGGGTGAAGGCGGCGACTGCCTCTTCCGCCGTCAGACCAAAGCGGACACAGCCCATGTTCATTACCATGGTCGGCATGGTGAGAGGCGAGGAAATTGGATTGTTGTTGGTGGCCAGCGCCATTTCGACACCCAGTTCGCGCATCCAATGGACAGGCGGCATCTGGGTCTCCCGCAACATCCAGTTTGCCCCGGGCAAAAGACCGGCAACGACGCCGGCCTCGGCCATGGCGCCGATGGTTGCTTTCGAGGCATATTCCAGATGATCCGCCGACAGGCCGTTGAACCGCGCCACCAACTGTCCGGCGCCGGCGTCGCTATATTGATCGGCATGCAGCTTGACCGGCAGACCATGGCTGCGCGCCGCCGCGAACAGCCGGGTCATCTGCGCCGGTGAAAAACCAATGGTATCGCAGAAACCGTCGACCGCATCGACCAATCCCTGTTGTACAGCGGCCGGTAGAACGCGTTCGACCAGGAAATCGATATAGGCGTCGGGCCGGCCCCTGTATTCGGGGGCCACACCGTGGGCGCCCAGGAAGGTTGATTGCACATCGAGGGGAAAATCCCGGCCCAGGGCGCGGGAGACCCGCATCACCTGTAGTTCGGATGCTAGATCCAGGCCCAGGCCTGATTTGCTTTCCAGGGTGGTGATCCCCGACGCGATCATGGCCTTTATCCGCGGCACCGTTTCGCCGTAGAGCTGTTCCTCGCTGGCCGCCCGGGACCGCGCCACCAGGCCGCCGACCCCGCCGCCGGCGGCGGCGACCTCTTCCCGCGTGGCGCCGGTGATCTTGAGCTCGAAATCCAGCAGGCCGTCGCCGACGTGGACCACGTGGGAATGGCAGTCCACCAGGCCCGGCGTCACCACCATGCCCCGTGCATCGATGGCCGGACAGGCCGGCGAGACAACAGGGAAGTCCTGATCCGGCCCCAACCAGACAATCCTGCCTTCGCTGATCCCCAAGGCACCCCGTTCCAGCAGGCCGTACGGTCGCGCGCCCGTCATACAGGTGAGGGTCGCGTTCCGAATGATCAGGTCGAATGTCATTGCCATGTCCCGCAGCGCCAAGTGTCAAGTCTTGGGCAAAACCGATCGATGATCAACCCTGTAACAATGGCCAATCAAGAAGCCGCGGCAATCCGGGATTGATTCTGATGCCTTGCCTGAATGGACTGAGGATGACAGATAATGGGGGCGCCCGAAGAGGGGACGATGTAAAAAGCGTAACGCCCCGCTATTTACCAAGCCTGTTGTTGCGAAGGATCCGCGCAGGCGCGGCGTTATAAGCGCCCAGTGTCACGATCAACCCAACAGCCAGAATGACAAAGATCGCCGTCCCGGCCAATGCGACGCCACCGGTCCACGACACGCTGACACTGCCAAGGCCCGCCGCGTACGCTACGCTGTAAGCAATACCCAGGCCCAACGGCACCGCGGTCATAGCCACCAGCGTTCCCAGGCCGAAAAACTCAAGCATTAACTGGCCCAGCAACTGACGCCTCCGCGCGCCCAACACTTTGAGCAACACGGCTTCGTTGGTGCGTTCTCTGAGTCCCTGCAGCACGCTGCCAGCCAGCACCACCAGGGCCGCCAGCCCGCACGTCAACGCCGCCGCCTGCAACCCCGTCATGATCGCATTCAAAGCTGCGCCCAGCGAACGCATAACATCAGCCACACGGATCAAAGGGGTATCCGGAAAGCGGCTTCTGACAAAGGCTTCCAGGGCAGGTCCTTCGCCGGGTGCTGCTTTCAAGGACACCGCAGCAGTATAGGGAATGTCCGAAAACGTGCCCGGCGTGGCGATGATGGGAAAGTCCAGATCCAGCCTGGTCCAGTCCACATTATGAAGTCTTAAAATCAAACCGGTGCGTACTTGCCCGCTGATGTTAAGGGTGATCGCATCTCCCAGGCCAAGGCCGAGTTTCCTTGCGACATCTGCGTCCATTGAAAAGCCCGGCTGGGCCAAATGACGGTCATCCCACCGCGTGCCATCGGGAAATTCAGCCGCGAATGACACGCCGCGATCGCCGCGGATGACCCAATTCAGGGACCTTGGAATTTTGAGGTCACGCACCAATTCTCCGCGGATGGCCTGCACCCGGGCATGCAAAAACGGCATGATGCGCTGACGCTCTACAATTCCGGACGCCGCCAGTTCAACGCCAAATCGCCTTGCCTTTTCGGGTTTTAGCGAGAAGGCCACCAAGTCCGGTGCGCTGTGTGGCAGGGTCTGCTGTACGTGACGGCTGGCAGCAGAATCAATGCCGTCCAATGCCACGAGTAACGTTAGCGTCAGACCCAGCGCCATCACGACAGGACCGGTAGGCGCACCCGTCCGATAGAGGTTACTTAGGCCGAGACGGATATTGGCAGCTTTGCCTTTGGCCAAGACCTTGGCCATGCGTGATAGGCCAATGCCCATAGCATAATAAAACACCGCCAATGCCAGCGCGCCGACCAGGAATCCCGCTGTCAACAGGGGCATGGGAGAAATCCAAAACACCAGCAGGACAAGCAATAACAAAATAATGGCCGCGCCCAGCAAACCATTCACACCCAGCTTCTTAGGCGGAGGTATGATGCGTCTGCGCAGCAGTACATTTGGCTTCATATCGCGCACTTCCATCAAGGGCCACCACGCAAACAGCGCCGCCACCAGAATTGCGAACAGTCCCGCCGCCAACAATGGTTTTATGCTGGGCGTGGCTGCCAACGCGAAGGGCAATTGTTCGGCCAATGCGGATGCGACAAAAGCAGGGCCAAGGGCGCCCAGCCCAACACCTATAACAGCACCGGCGGCCGCCGCTGCCATAACCTCGAGCCCGACGGCCAGGTTGACGACGCCAGGGGATGCGCCGATGGATTTTAAGATCACGATGATCTCCATCTTGTCGGCCATATGTGCCCGTACCGCACCGGAAATTCCGGCGCCCCCGATCAGCATGACGCCCAAGCCGACAAACAGCACCAACACATGCGCCATGGCCAAGCTCCGCTCTACACCCGGCACGCCGTCGTGGGCATTGACCATGCGCCAGCCGGATCGTGGGAAGGCCTGATCAATTCGCGCCAGCGCTGCCTTTGCAGAGGCCCGCATGTCTGGTTTTGCAGGCAGTTTCACGCGGGTGTAAAAATATACCTCCGCTCCGTCATCGGCGACACCAGTGGCGGGGAAACTTTCGCTCAACACCATGATGCGCGGGCCCAGGGTAAAGGCTCGAAAGGCGCGATCAGGTTCAACAACAAGCGCAGCACGTAGTTGATACCGGGCATCGCCAATTTGAACGCTATCGCCCGGTTCCAGGCCTAACGCGTCAAACAACGCCGGGTCCGCAACCGCACCGTAAACGCCGCCATGTCGATTAAGAGTTTGATAGAGGTTGGCCGCGGGCCGGATTTCCACGCTGCCGTAAAGCGGGTATTGCCGGTCCACGCCTTTAAGCTCAACCAGCAAAGGTAGGCCTTCGGCATTGCCATTTCTGAGGGCGCGCGCCATGGGACGTAGTTCCGCGGTGATACTGACGTCGCCTTCCCGGCGGATGACCGCAAGTTCGGCTTCACGCGGGGGGCGATGAAACAGGCGCAGGCTCAAATCGCCGCCAATCGATTCCAGGGCGCCCCGGCCAGCGCCGTCGATAAGGCTTTGCGACGTTGCCCCCACCAGCGCTACAGCCGCGGCTCCGATGAAGGTTCCGCCCACCAACAGCCACAGGCCACGCGCACCGCCACGCATATCCCGCGCCGCAATTCGTGCCGCCATTGCGATGTCGTTAAGAAGCCTCACCCTGTCTCCTGTTTCTCGTCGGCGGATCTCGGTTGTTGCGAAACCTCAGCTGCGCAATGATACGCATTAACTTCTTTCATTACATATTTTGATGGTGAGTCCTGCTTGGTCCCTTCTGACATTCAGGCTTTCTCAAAACCATCTGTAGAAAACGACTTTCACATATACGGACCGTTGATGAATTGACCGAACAATATTTGTTCCAGCAGGATCGGCTCCAATGTCCAGCCCTTCTCGCTCAGGCTGAATTCGACATGGGGAGGGACGAGTGGAAAATCCATGTGAACGATCAGGCCATCATTCTCCAACTCCCTGAGTTGCCTGGCCAGCCTTCATCGGGGTCGAGAGCGGGTGCGATCCGGACGATCGCAAAACAACCGGCGACTTTGACCAGGCTGGCGAATGAGGCTGCTGCTTGACCCGGTCTGGGGACGCAAATAGGCTGCGCAGTGCAGAAGAAGGACGGACCGGATGACCGATACAACCGCGAACGGGCGTAACGCCCGGGGCGAATGGCGTCCCGAGGACAGGATCGCGCTCGCGCCCATCAACTATTGGCCGCCGAGGCCCGGCACGGTTTTGCGCTGGTTTTTGGGCTTTCCCGGATACCTTTGGCCGTACAACGCTTTCTGGCTCGTTGTCACGCTCGTCACCTGGACCTGGCTGACGCCCGATCTCGCGGCCATGAAATCGCTCGAATTGTGGTGGATCGCCCTGCTGCTCGGCCGAAACCTGGCCCTCACCGTGCTATTGTTCGGCGGCCTGCACCTCTATTTCTACGTCTTCGCGCGCCAGGGCGAGGCGCTGCGCTTCACCCTCAAACCGCTCGCCACCGACAGCCGCCGTTTCCTTTTCCGCAACCAGGTGCGCGACAATGTGTTCCGCTCGCTGGTATGCGGCGTTCCGGTATTCACGGGCTACGAGGTCCTGACCTACTGGGGTTTTGCCAACGGCTATCTCGGTTATGTCGATGCGGACGCTGGACCGCTTCTGTTCTGGGGCTGGTTCGTCGCTCTGCTGATCCTGGCGCCGGTGGTGCACGCGGTGCATTTCTATTTCGGCCACCGGCTGCTGCACGTGCGTTTCCTCTATCGCACAGTGCATAGCCTACACCATCGCAACGTCGAGGTCGGACCCTGGTCCGGCCTCGCCATGCATCCGGTGGAGCATATCATCTATTTCTCCACCGTGGTCGTGCAGTGGCTGCTGGCGCTGCACCCGGTGAATGCGCTTTATCAGATCCAGCTCGCTGCCTTCCTCCCCGCGCTGTCCCATTCCGGCTTCGAAAAGCTGAAACTTGGCGACCACCTGGCGATCGACGGCGGCAACCACTTCCACTACCTCCATCACAAGTACTTCGAGTGCAACTACGGCGGCAGCCTGGCTCCGCTGGACAAGCTGTTCGGCACCTTCCACGATGGCAGCGACGAAGCGCAGGCAGCAATGCACCGCCGCCTGCGCGCGATCCGCGAGGCGGAAGCCTAAGGAGCGTTCCCCAGGGAATCCGGATTGCTCTATACCGTAATTGCGTATGCGGGTTGTCGCGGGTCCGCACCCGATCGGAAGAACCCTGTTTTCGGCTGATAAAGTACGGCTTCAACCGATGCGAGACGGCGTGAATATGCGGGAAATTCTTCGAGCTTGTGACCGAGCGCAGCGAGTTCTTCCAGGGTGCTTGCAGGGAACCGCCCCTCCAATCCCAACAGACCAGGGTAATGATTGTAGGGCGCGAACGAATTCGGAAAACTCATACTGATGAAGCGCGGCGCGTCGATGGCTTCCTGTATGTCCATGCCGAAGTGAAACGCATTCAGAACAACCTGTAACATCGCCTGAACCTGGGCATCGCCGCCGGGCGCCCCGAACGGCATCACCGAACCATCGTCGCGAAGCAGGATTGCCGGGTTCGGCGTAAGCCTTGGCCGCTTGCCCGGCGCCACGCCGGATGGATGATTGGGATCGGGCCGCGACTGCGTGCCGCGGCCGGACGGGACAATACCCAGTCCCGGCACGACCGGGGCTCGCCACGAGGCATCGGACGGCGTGGCGGAAAAGGCATTTCCCCAACGATCGACGACACACAGATAGGAAGTATCCGGGTCGCGCTCCGACAGCGTGGTGGCGGCCTTTGGTATTGCACTGTTGTGATAGAGGTTAGGCGGCATATCGGGCATCGCAACCTTGCGGTCGATACCGGTAACCCGCTTCGCGATATGCTCCGCCGATAACAGGGTGTCGAGGCCGACTTCGACGAAGCGCGGATCGCCATAGTGATATTCGCGATCGGCAAAGGCGCCTTTCAGAATTTCCGTGATGAGGTGGATGTAGGCGGGCTCGTTGTGTTTAAGCTCACCAAGCCCGCCCCGTTCCACCATCAGCAATGCCTGGGCAAGCATTGGACCCTGGCACCAGGGCCCACAGGTAACAACCTGGAAGTCGCGCCAGCGGGTGATGACTGGCTCTTCGTAGCGGGTGTGAAAGTTCGCCAGATCCTCGAAGGAAAGATAGCCGCCTTCCTCCTTTTGATGCGCCGCGATCCTAACGGCGATATCCCCGGCATAAAACGCCGCACGGGCCGCCTCAAGGCCGGCAGCGCGCCCTTTTGTCGCTGCGGCGCGTTCTTCATCGGCCATGAACTGGATCGTCGCGGCAAGGTCGGTCTGGACGAACCGCTCGTTGAGCTTGACCGCGCGGCCCTGAGGTTGAAACAACTTCGCGTTCGACGGCCAGCGGCGATAATCTTCCTCATGCTTGGCGAATTCATTGGCGAGAAATTCACCCACCGCAAAGCCTTCTTTGGCAAAACGGATCGCGGCGGCGGCCGCGTCGCCGAACGACATAGTGCCGAAATCACGCAAAGCGGTGATCCAGGCATCGGGTGCGGCCGGCACCACGGTTCGCAGGACGCCCAAGGGCTGGGTACCGTTGTATTCGCGCATGAACAGATCTTTGGGAAACGCCTTCGGCCAGTAGCCAAGGCCGTCGATGGTGACGATCTTTCCCGCGCCGGTTCTAATCATTATGGGGGCGACGCCAGCGAAGTTCACTTCGTCGGGATGCAGCACGGCAAGCGCGATACCAGCGCAGCATCCGGCATCAATAGCGTTGCCGCCAGCTTCGAGGATTGAAAATGCGGCGGCGCTCGCAAGATAGTGCCCCGCGGAAACAGCATGCCTGCTGCCGTATAATGTAGGGCGCATTCTATTCTCTCCGACTGTTTCTGGCGAAGTATATGTAAGGCGGCGACATTGTCACTTTAGACGTCCTGCCGGCGATTTGCGATGCGCATGGTGCGGGAGCTCAATCTGTCGAACCCAGCGCCCCGGGCGGCTTCGGCGCCTGCAACCTTTCACGAAAATCGTCATAAAAGACATCGAGGGTCTCCAGTATCAGACCCCGGCAGGTCTGCTCGACCATGCGCTCCAGAAGGAATTTGAGCCCGTTGAGGCCGCCGAATAGGGGCCCAATGCTTAACGTCGCGGCGGCGCCGAGCAGACTTACCCGGCCGAGAACCGGACAGCTGCCGGGCACACGCTCCTGAAACTCGCACCCATCGCCGAGGTAAGGCTGATCCAGGAGCATTTCGTTATCTTCGCCTTCCGGCGGCGTGAAACGGTCTCGCCACAGCAGCATGTGGGGGGCGAGCGCCGCCATTTCCGGGCGGCGGGCGATATCCATGTCGAAGCCGGTGCCAAGGATGACGAAATCAAATCGGTGTTCGCCATCGGGAGTAATGACCAGCACTTTGTCGGCGTCCATGCGGCAGGCCGTCCAGGGGCTGCCAAGGCATAGTTGGAAATTGGCATAAGACAGTGCACGCTCGACCGTATGCCGGGGCGGCGGGATCGGCGTCTCGACTATGGTCTTGATGAACTGCCAGCGGTAGGTGTCCGGTAAGCTGGCGAAATGGCGCATGAAGCCCGCGTTTTCCAAGCCTTTTTTCGCGCTGAGCCACGGCAGTTCCGGCCGGCGGCAGAACACAGATGCGCTGGCGGCGCCATTCTCAATAGCGGTAATCGCATTGTCGAAAGCCGAGGCCCCGGCGCCCAGGACACCGACATCCGCATCCCTACAACGCGTGAAATCGATGTCATCGGCAGAATGGGCCCAGCGGTCCGCCGGCAAGGTTTTGACAGTTTCCGCGGGAACATGTGCCCCGCCGCTGCCGAGTAAGCCGGTCGCCAGTACGAGCCGACGCGTAAACAGCGTTTCTTCCCGACCGTCCTGACGGACGGTCACACGGACCAGATCGGCGTCGCCGTCTATGGCTACTACTTCCGTATTATTGCGCACGGGGATTTCAAGAACGCGGCGGAACCATTCCAGGTAACGAAACCACTCCAGCCGTGGGATGCGGGGCAGTTCCGCCCATGCGGCGCGGCCGAACTTAGCCTCCCAATAGGCCTGCACAGAGAGACTGGGAATGCCGAACTCTATGCCCGTCAGATGTTTCGCCGTGCGCAGCGTCTTCATGCGGGCGGAGGTCAACCAAATCCCTTCTTGCCCTGGAGGCGTCTGGTCGACAACCAGGATGTTCGTGACCTTGGAACGGAGAAGTCCCCAGGCGAGACCCATGCCGTAAAGCCCGCCACCGACGATGAGGACATCGACGACCGGCTTGCCGTCCATATCTGCCGCGGGCTGGACCCAGGGCTGGTAACTGTGGCGGAAAATATCGAGCTCACGATAAACCTGGTTTTCGAGCCAATCCAGACCGTGGGCGCCGTCTCCAACTTCGTTCATCATAGGCATTTACACATTCTTTGTGGAACAGTCAGCATAGCGTAGTCAGCCGCCCGCCTATTGGCGGGCGGCCGGTCTGCCCGACGAGCGGGCCCTACGAAAGATAGTCGGCCAGGAAGCCGTAGGTTCTTTCTTCGGATGCATTGTCGTGCGCGGCGACCTGTATGCGCAAATCCGTCGCGCCCGCCTTGGCGTATGCCGCCAGCCCATCCAGCACTTGTTGCCAACTACCGATCAAGTGCAGATCAGAGGCGTCATCCAGGCCCTCGTGCTTGGTGGCATTGGCATAGGAGGGGTTGGCCTGGTACTGCGCGGCGATTTCCCGTGCCAGAACTTTTGCCCCGGCAATATCGTCGGTGACGCAGATCCGCACCAGCGCCATGACGCGCGGGACGTCGCTTCGGCCCGCAGCCTCGGCACCGGCCCGGAGGTGCGGCAGGATGTAGGACGATATGGTCCGAGGCCCGCATTGACCCAGCGTCGTGCCCTGCAATCTGCCACCCGCAAAGCGCAGCATCCTCGGGCCGAGCGCCGCCAGCAGAATGGGCGTAGGGGCGGCCTCGATCCCCAATTCGGCATGGACGGAAATCTGGTCTCCGTCTGTATCCGCCCGCGCGCCGGCCAGCAGCGGCTCCAACGCCGCGATGAACTGTTGTGTATAGGAGAACGGTTTGTCCCAGGTAAGGCCAAGCACCTCCTCGGCATGCCGCCTGGAGGCGGCGCCGATGCCAAGGGTGAACCGTCCACCCAAGGCATTCTGAGCCGTCCGCGATAGCTGGGCGAGGCCGACCGGATGGCGGCCATACAGCGGCACAACCGATGTGCCGACTTCACTAATTTTGCCAATATCATTGGCAATGCAGGCCAGCGCGGCAATGGAATCGACACCCATGGCGTGGGAAATCCAGAAGCTGTCGAAGCCCGCTTCTTCGGCAAATCGGGCCGCCTCGCGCGCCTCATTAATGGATGCCAGGGCCGTGCCGCCGGCCAACCCCCAGCGGATACCAAAGCGGTCGTTAGTCATACTGCAAATCCTTTATTCCTACGGCCGGGTCTGTCACGCCACTGACCTCGCCACCACCTTCATGTTCGATAAAGGCATTGGCGGACGAACGGCCGACATGCTCCAATGTTCCTTGCTCTAACTTGCCCACCTGCCCACCGCGCAACAACAGCCTCACCCCTCAAAATCCGATGGTAGACACCGAAATCTTGTGGCGAATAAGTTCATGCGCGCACCTTAGAGGATTTTTGACAGGACTTCGAACGGTGCGATGATGTTTCGGTAGAACTTTTTTAGTCGGAGAGGACATGTCAGCATGAAGAATTTATTTTCGGTCGACGGCAAGGTGGCGCTGGTCACCGGCGGCTCGCGCGGGATCGGCGAGATGATCGCCGCCGGTTTTCTGGCCAACGGTGTGAAGGTCTATATCTCCTCGCGCAAGGCGGAAGTGTGCGATGCGACGGCCCAGCGCCTGATGGCGGAGCAGGGCGGTGAATGCATCTCGATCCCGGCGGATATCTCCAGCGCGGCGGGGGCGGAATATCTCGCCGGCGAGATCGCCGGGCGCGAAGACAGGCTCGACATCCTGGTCAATAATGCCGGTGCGGTCTGGGCGGCGCCCCTGGAGGATTTCCCCGAATCCGGCTGGGACAAGGTGATGAACACCAACCTCAAGGGGCCCTTCTACCTGACCAAGGCCCTGCTGCCGCAACTGCGTGCGGCGGCCAGTGCGGATGAGCCCGCCCGGGTGATCAACATCGGCTCGATCGATGCGCTGACAATTCCGTCGATCGAGAACTATTCCTATACGGCGGCCAAGGCCGGGCTGCATTATCTGACCCGGGTGCTGGCGGCCAAGTTGGCGGGCGACGACATCCTGGTCAACACCATCGCGCCGGGCGCCTTCGAAAGTCAGATGATGGCGGAAACCATTCGCGTCCACGGGGATCGCATCCGCGCAAGCAACCCGCGCAAGCGCATCGGCAGGCCCGAAGACATCGCCGGCGTCGCCATCTTCCTGTCCTCGCGCGCCTCGGCCTACACCACCGGCGCGCTGATCACCTGCGACGGCGGCAGATCAACGGCGGTGTTCGGGACCTAGACCGGGTTCGATATTCATCAAGCCCGGTCTAGGTCTTGTCGCTCACGCTCGCGCGCCAAAGCGCACCGCTCCGCGAGGGCGGCGCATTAGCGCCGGGCCGCCGTCGCGGCCTGAATTGCGTAATTCGAACTCGAACTCGGTCCAAAGTATCATGGTCGTTACACGATATTGCCTGCGGGCCGTCCGGCTCAGAAATGCGAGGTGATCAGCATGCTTGGGAGCCAGAGCGCCAGCATCGGGAACAGCAGCACGATGATCAGCACAACGGTGTCGGAAATACAGAAGGGGAAGGAACCCCTGATCACCTGCGTAACCGGCAGGCCGGTGACGCCGCTGACAGCGAACAGATTTAGGCCGACCGGCGGAATGACGCTGCCGATCTCGATACAGAGCGCGGTTAAAATTCCCAAATGCACCGGATCTACGCCCAATGACAGCGCCACGGGGAAATAAATCGGTACGGTGAGCACCAGAATAGCGACGCCTGTTAGCCACATGGAAAGCGCCAACAGGGTCCCCATCAGGGCGAACAGGAAGGTGTATTTCGACAGTCCGAGGGTGCCCGCCCAGGCGGCGATCTCCTGCGGCCAGCCCATGTTGGCCAGGAAGAACTGGAAGATGCCGACACAGCCGAGCAGGAAGAACACGACCGCCGTCAGGTTCATGGCGCGGCGGGTCACGCCCATCAGCTCTCTGATAAAGGGCTTGCCCTTGAAAATCACGCCATAGGCCAGCGCGTAACAGGCCGCGGCCGCGCCGGCCTCGGTTGGCGTGAAGAGACCGCCGTAAAGGCCGCCCAGGATGATCACCGGCATCAACAACGCCGGCAGCGCCTCCACAAAGGCCGTCCGGCACTTATGCAGTTCGAACGTGCCCGCAGGCAGCTTGACAATGAAAACCGACACACAAACAATGATCACCGCATCACTGATGGCCAGCATGATGCCCGGAAAAACGCCGGCAAAGAATAAATCAACGATGGAGATTTCGGTGATCACGCCGAATAGGATTAGCGTAATACTCGGCGGAATAAGCAGCGCGATCCCGCCGGCCGAAGCGATTACGCCAGCCGCCATCCATTTCGGATAGCCGCGTTTGATCATTTCTGGATAAGCGATGACACTCATGGCCGCCGCCATGGCGGTGGAGGAGCCCGAAATGGCGCCGAACAGCACGGCGGCGATCAATGTCGCATAGGCGAAACCACCCGGCACCCAACCGATCAGGGCGTCCGCCAAATTGAACAGTCCTCGCACCAGGCCCGTCTTCTCCATGAGAAAACCGGCGTAAATGAAGAATGGGATGGCAATCAGCGTGTATTTGCTGATGAAGATGAAAAATGCTTCGAACAGCGTACCAAAGGTGAGGAAATCGTCAAACAGGACCAGGACGGCGGCGGACCCGGCCAGAGAAATACCAATCGGCACGCCGACCAGAAGCAATCCAAAAAGTACGAACGCTAGGGGCAGCATGACACAGCCTCGAAATCCCCGACGGGCAGCTGTTTAAACATCCGTGGTCATTTCGATTTCGGCCTCGAAATGCTCCCCACGCACGAAACTGACGACGTCTTCGATTGTCTGCAGGAATGCAACAAGGGCCATTAACAAGAAGCCAAACATCAAAATCAGATAAAACGGCCATAGTGGAATGAGCAGACTATAGGTGGTCAAATTCCTCTCCCACGCATAGCTGAGGGTGTCCCAACCGGTGATGCCGATGGCACTGCAGAACATCACAATGATCACCGATACGGCAATTTTCAAAATACCGACCGATCTGTAGTGGCCACGCCCATGCAAAAGCTGCACGACCGCGTTCATCACCAGATGGCTGCGTCGTACTTGGGTCACGCAGAAATAAAATGCCACCGCCGCAACCATGCCAACGATGATCGCGTCCTGCCCCCATTCAAAGACGACGCCAAAAATGTAGCGGCGAACAATTTCGAGCAGAGCGAACAGGGTCAGAACCAGCAACATGGCAGAGCCAAGCCAACCAAGTACTAAATGTATGGCTTCTTTCGCGCGGTTCGAAAATGCGAGGAACCCGTCCATGTCCACTCCCGATCAGCAGATGTCTCGATCTATCGAACCAAATCCATCGAACGAACAAGGGGCCGCCAGCAGCGCGGCAGCCCCTTGAACACTATTTGCGAGACGACCGTTATTTCCGGTTTTTCGCCTTATAAAGATCCGCGCCCTTGCCGTATTTCGCGAAATACTGCTCGTATTTTGAGCAGTCGGTCTTTTCGAGGGCGTGCGATCCCGTAGGATTGGCCGTCACCAAGGCCGCGGCTTCCGCCGTGAACTGGTCGACCATCTTATCGCCCATGTCGTTCACCTTGGTTTTGATCCACTTGTTGGTGGCGCCGCCTTCGGCCTTTTGGATAACGGAAGCTTCGTCTGGATTCAGGACGTAGATGCCTGGCGCCGCCTTATCCTTGGTGACGAACTTCGCCAGCGTACGCGCGTCGTTGCAATAGTTGATGACACGCTGGAACGGGATGAAGTCGTTCTTGATGATGTCGGTCAGAACATCCTGCTGCTCTTTCGAGAGCTTGTTCCACCAGCGGTTCGAAACGCCGAACCAGTAGTAGTCGCCGACGATCCCGTTGAGACCGGCCACCGTGAAGTACGGCGCCTGCTCCTTGGTGGCATTAAAGCCGCCAAGCGACGTCAAGAGGCCGTCGATAACACCGGTTTGCAGGGCCGGCGGCACGTCGCCGAAGGCCATGGCCTGCGGATTGGCGCCCAGCGCGCTTAGCAGAGCATTTTCGGCCGGGCCCATGGAACGCATTTTCTTGCCGGCGAAATCAGCCGGTCCGATCAACCGGCCCTTAACGGCGCCGGCACCCATGTACATGCTCAAATGCCCGGCACCCATAATGGTGATGTCGTGGGTCTTGTTGAAGTGCACCGCCAGGTCCTTGAAGGTCTTGGTCGTATCTACGCCGTCGATGGCGCCGACCGTGGTCAGCTTACCCGCCCCCAGTAGCACGTTCGCCAGAGGCTCGATGCTGGAGGTCTTGCCAAACTGGCCCGTGAGGACTTCCAGGTTACCCTGGGTCAGAGCCTTCACGCCCTGCGGCACCGTGTAGAGCGATTTGGCCCAGAAAATCTGCACCTTGCTGCCGGGAATTCTCTTTTCCACCTGCTCGGCGAAATAGACTTCCGCGATCGCGGCCGGGTGTGGCGGACCGTTGTGATCCGATGCCCAGCGCAGTTTAACCGGCTCTGCAGCGCCCGCCATCTGGCTGGACGCCGCGATGATGGCCGCAGCGAGAACCGTAGTCGTCAGATTTAGTTTTTGTGACATGATACCTCCGTTTCGACTCGTCCAGGCAAAGACCTATCGTCTTGGCATGGATGGGTGCGTACCCAAGTTTTCCCTCTCGTTCAGGATCTTATTGTTAGAGGCCTGAGAAGCCCACCGATTTTTTGTTGGCCGCCTATGATCGTAACGGCGGGTGTGCGAGAGCCATTGAAAGAGCCATTGGATCTGCCGCAATACAGCTATTGGCGAGCAAATGCCGTAGGGGCGTGTCAATAGGGGACCGTCCCCTTGAGCATGATCCGGTAAAGGTACCGGTTTTGCGTGTGAGCGTAGTCGCCATTGGCCTTATGCAGCAGACAACGATTATCCCACATCACCAGATCGCCGGGCCGCCAACGGTGTCGATACTGATTTTTTTCCTGCGTCGCATGCGCTAGCAATCCTGCAAGCATTGTTGCCGCTTCATCTTCCGGCATACCGACAATTTCTTCGATGCGGATGGGGTTGAGGTAGAGCGATTTGCGGCCGGATTCGGGATGCGTGCGGACAAGGGGATGGACGACGGATTTTGGCACCTTTTTTTGCTGCTCCGGCGTCAGGCCCATCAGCTTTCGCGTGCTGTGTTTGCTTTGATAGACATGCATGCCTTTAAGACCATCTATCTGCGCCTTCATCTCGTCCGGTAAATCCCCGTAAGCCCGCTGCATATTGACAAACTGCGTGTCGCCGCCGCTGTCCGGTAATTCGACCGCGAACAATATGGTCGCCTTCGGCGGCGCGGCATCATTGGAATGATCGGTGTGGTATCCCGCACCAGGAATATAGCGTTTGCCGTCGGCATAGTGGTCCTGGTTGGAGAGGTAGTGAATTTTCGGACATTCAGGCAGAGCGAAACGCGTGTTGTGCTGCTCGAATACATCACCAAATATCTGCACGGCATCGAGAAGTTTTGCCGCCGACAGATTTTGCTCACGAATTACCAGCACAGAATATTCAAGGAACGCGCGGTTGAGTTCTTCGCGTGTCGGCGGATCTATCGGGCCCGACAGATCGACACCAAGAACTTCGGCCCCTGTATGTGCCGTTAGAGGCGATATACTAGGTTTCATTGATGGCGGCCTGTTTCCAATCCTTCCATGAAGACTATACCCAAGGGTTGAGGGCTGTCTAATGAGCCATGCCCGCCGCGGTCGGACGTTTCGCCACAGCCCGGGGACCGCAAACTTGGGATCAGGGCCAAGCTTTTCAAATTCTTACAGCGCGCCGTGGTGTCGAGTTTGCGGTGAGCCAATAGCCCCGACATGCACTAATCCAACTTCAATCCAAACGCGCCGATGGCATGCGCCGTTATTGCCCCGCAGTTGTCACATGCGACATGCACGACGGGTACAGAGGCGCCATCAACCTCTACGCCGTCTCTAAAATTCTGCTGCAGTATAAATTTGGTGAAGCCATCGAGGACGCTGAAATTCATATGGTCGCACCGGTGGCAAGGTTTCGTCGCACCCTTCTGCCGCAACAGGAGTCCGACCCTCTTCGTATCCATTTGATGCCCTCGCCATTCCAAATTGTCCAGACCACGGACACAAACTTCACCAGTCCGTCATCGCCCATGCTTTTGACGACTTCGCCACGGTGTATGGAAACACTGGGTTGGAGCAAATCCCGGCGAAGGTCTCACGACGCTCCAAGCGTACCGGTTTCATCCTCGCCCATCAAATGAATCAAAATAGCCCCGACATCTTCAAGAAGACAAACTTTCAACGGTCTCCCGGTGCAGGACAGAAACCTCGACTCATAGCTTCCAGTTCACCCAGGCCCCCTGCCGGCCCTTGCGCTGGCTGCGTAGGATCAGGTCTTCGATGTCGTAGCCGTTGGCCTCGAGCCATTGCAAAGAGGGCCCCGGCCAGGCGACCGCCGGCAGGTCGACCCGGCCCTGGCGGTCGAGCCGCACCCCCTCGCGCCGCAGGCGCCGCTTCTGCTCCGGATCAGGGCCGCCTTGGCGCCGGATACTGATCTTGCCCTGGCTGTTGATTATTCGGTGCCAGGGCACATCGGAGCCCTCCGGCAACGTTGCCATGGCGCGTCCCACCCGCCGGGCCGAATTGGCCCCGGCGACCAGGGCAACCTGACCATAGGTCGCCACCTGACCAGCCGGGATCTGCCGCGCCACCTGATGGATGCGCGCCTCAAGCTCCCGTGCCGGCGTATTTGCCGCAGCCGCTCCCGACCTAGCCATATGGGACCTAAAGCCCTTTTTCATTCATTGCACGGTCAAGCCTTTCATTGTCTTACAGCGCGCCGTAGTGTTGATTTTGCGGACCGCCATTCAAGGTCTGAATTGTAGTGCGCGCGGTGCAAGGCGAGCCGGCTGTGAGACGATCTGATATGCGGTTTCGACCCATTCGCACACCAGCTGGCGGGTATCCCTGGGGTCGATCATTTCTTCGATCTGGAATTTGTTGAGGGGGCCAACGGGTCCGCGCGCGCTTTCGATGCGGGCGTTGATTTCCGCACGTAACGCAATAGGGTCTTCGGCCTCCGCCAATTGCCGCTTGTAGGCGGCTTCGATACCGCCCTCGGGCGGAATGCCGCCGGTATCCGCCGCCGGCCATGCGACCCGGACACACGGCCTTGCCCGGGGTGTCGCATAGTTGTTGCCGGCCACACCAAAGCTGCGCCTGGCGATGACCGTAAATATGGGCACCTGGATTTGCGCGAATGCCACCATCCATTCACCGCCCTTGCGAATGGTGCCGGCGATTTCGTGTTCGAGGCCAACCGCAAAGCCCGGGTTGTCGACCAGATTCAGAAGTGGGATGTGGAAAACGTCGCAGAGGTCAATATGGCGTTTCAGCTTGTCGCAGCCATCTGCCGTCAAGGCGCCGCCGTTGACATGCCGGCTGTCCGAGGCGATCACGCCGAGGGGATGTCCGTTGAAGCGGACAAAGCCTGTGATCTGATCCGTGCCCCACAGAGAGCCGATTTCAAAGAACGAGTCCCGATCGGCCATTAACCGGATGACCTTGCGCATGTCGAAGGTGGCGGTGCGGCTGCGCGGGATCAGCGTGAACAGCTCTTCTTCCCGCCGGTCTGCTGGATCGTCTGGGTTCGGCGGCAGCACCGCAGGCGCCTCATAGGCGCTCGAAGGCAGGTAGGAGAGAAACCGCCGGGTCTGGGCCGCGGCATCTTCCTCGCTCTCCGCCAGATTATCGACGGAACCGTTGGTGCAGTGGATGCGCCAGTCACCCAGTTCTTCCTTGCTGATATCGTAGCCCATGGCATGACTGACAACGGGCGGGCCGGCGACGAACAACTGCGAGATATCGCGCACCATGACCGAAAAATGCCCGAGTACCGCTTTCGCCGCGCCGATACCCACGACGCTGCCCAACAGCATGTTGACCACGGGGACCGTAAACAGCTGTTCGGTGTAGAGCCCGCTGCCCAGTTCGCCGGGCAGGAACGAACCGCCGCCGCCGGTAACCCTTGGCCGGCCGGCTTTGATGGCGCCGGCGCTTTCCTTGGCGTCGCTGTCGCCGGATTGCTGCTGTTGCGGCACCATGGTGGCGACACTGCCGCCGCCGGATGAGCCGTCAAGCAACCTGATCGACGGCGCCAGCATCTCCAGGGAAAGGCCGTCCAGATGACGGCTTTTGGAACCGATGGCGCCATCCGCATGCCCGCCCCGCGAGGTGAAGTCATCGGCGCAGACAATAGCCGTGCGCCCGGCGATCTTGCCCCAGCCGCCGACGTGATTGGCGGGGGTAAAAGCAGCGACGTTGCCATCCTCGTCGTAGGTCGCGAAGCCCGCCAGGCTGCCCACCTCGCGAAACGAGTCCTTGTCCAACAGCAAGGCGATCCGCTCCCGGCAGGTCAATTTATCCCGGTTTCGCTGTCTGACCACGCCCGGATCATCGGAACCGGGCGCCAGGCGGGCATGTGCGAATTCCTGCAGGGTTTCGACTTCCTCCAGCATCGGCGTCCAGGTCTCGTTAACGTCTTGTTCGGCCAGATCCCGCTCCGCATCGCCCACATCCGGCGTGATCCCGGCAACCACCTGGCCCGCGGTGACATTGTCGCCTTCGCGGACCGATTGGACCGCGGTGATGGTGCCCGAGCACGGGGCGGCGACGGCGGCCTCCATCTTCATGGCGCTGATCACGAGCAGGGTATCGCCGGCCTTGACGCGGCTGCCCTCGACAAGGGATATTTCCAGAATGCTGCCGGCCATGGGGCATTCCAGCCCTGTCGCGTTGTCGGCGATGTCCAATGGCGGCAGGTTGGATTCAAACTGCGCGCTGCCTCGCCCGCCGCCGGGTGCCATAAGAGTGGCCGCCTGTTGCGCCAGAAAACTGACCGCTTCCGCCGCCGGCTGCTGCGGCGCCAAATTCGACAGTTCCGGATACTCCGCCATCAGCGAGGTTCTGGCATCGCCGTGCCGTACCTCCGGCTTCTCCAGAATGGCTCGCAACTGCGCCAGATTTGTCGGCAATCCACCGATATGGAATTCATCCAGGGCGGCAAGTGCGCGTTCCACGGCCGCCCCCAGGGTGCCGCCGGAACTGGAGGTGCATATTAGTTTCGCCAGCAGCGGATCAAACTGGCTTGGCGGTGTGTAGCCCAGATAGCCGCAGCCGTCGACGCGGATACCGGGGCCCGATGGCTCCTTATAACCCGAAATGGTGCCGGCGCCCTGGGCGACGACCCGGGTCTGAACCGCATAGCCCCTGGGCGCGCCGATCGCCGTTTGATCCCCAATGCCCAACGCGTCCAACGACGCGCCGCCCGCGATGCGGAATTGCGCTTCCACCAGGTCGATGCCAGTGACCTGCTCCGTCACCGTGTGTTCCACCTGGATGCGTGGATTACACTCAATGAAATAGTAATCCCCGCTCTCCGGCGCCACCAGGAACTCGACCGTGCCGGCGTTGACGTAATCCGCCGCCTTGGCCAGCTCGATCGCGGCATCAAGCATGTTTTGTCTGAGTGCTGGATCAAGGCCCGCGGCGGGGGCGATCTCGACGACTTTCTGATTGCGGATCTGCACCGAGCAGTCCCGTTCATGTAAATGGACGGTCTGACCTTTGGTATCGGCCAGGATCTGCACTTCGATATGGCGCGGCCGTTCTATGAGCTTTTCGATGAAGATGGAACCATCGCCAAAGGCGGCCGCCGCTTCGCTCTGGCAGCGCTCGAAGGCTTCGCTCAACTCATCTTCACTTCGTACAGCGCGCATGCCCCGGCCGCCGCCCCCCGCGGCGGCTTTCAGCATGACCGGATAGCCGATGCCGTGGGCAATCTCGCGCGCTTCGCCGCTGGACCCAAGGGCGCCGGTGCTGCCCGCGATAACGGGAATGCCGCAGGACTGCGCCAGCGCCCGTGCCGTGACCTTGTCGCCGAACAACTGCAGTGCCGATGGGGACGGCCCGATGAATGCGATGCCCTCGGCCGCGCACATGGCCGCGAAATTGGCATTTTCGGACAGGAAGCCATAGCCGGGATGAATGCAATCGCAGTGCATTTCCTTGGCCGTCTTGATGATCGCGGCACCATCCAGATAGGCGGCGACAGGATCCTGTTGGTCACCGTCCCCGATGGCACGTGTATGGGTTGTTAACCGGGTGTGCAGCGACAACGCATCCACCGGCGCATGGACCGAGACGGATTCAAGGCCCAACGCCTTGGCGGCCTTTGCAATACGGATGGCGATTTCGCCGCGGTTGGCGATCAGGACTCGGGTTTGCAGGCTCATGTTGTTCCTTTCAAAAATTTGTCACCGCACGTTGCTGTGTGAAGATGTCAGGGCCATGTCCGATTATCCGCCGGCTGCAGGCATTGAATCAGAAGGTTTTCATTTCCGGGTTCGACTCTAAGCAGGAATTTCAATGATACCAAGCTCCCGGGCAACAGCAGCGTGTCATGTTTGCCGGGCTGAAAATCGGCTCCCTCAGCTCGGATGAAACACCTGGCTCACATGCCCTCGGCGGTCATGCTTCAGGCAATCCGGCCTTGTGCAGGCCATCGACATTTTGTTCGAAATTTTCGGGGTTTTTGTAGAGTAGGACCTCGCGCCAAGCGTCGGCTAGCCAAATTTTTGAGCTACATACATGCCATAGCCATAATAGGATTTATGCTTCTTATAGAGTGCAATTTCTTTTTTTTCAGACTCGACGATGGTGGTCGCCCTCTCGTCATTTTTCTGTCTTGCGACAAAGTCGGGAAAGCTGTCCTGCAGGGGTCGATAGTAATTCACTAACCAACAATTCTCTGGCAACACAAAGTATCCGATCGGTGAGTATCCGCCGGCTTCAAGAACCTTGAGTTTTTCAGAAGCGGTGGCAATTTCCGGATACTGGGCCTCCCAATATTGTTGTAACTTGGGCGGGCGAGTGTTTGTCAGCCATGTAATCTCGGATACCACCAGAAATCCGCCCGGCTTCAGAAAGCGCCTCCACTCATTTACCCCTTTTTCAAAGCCCATGTTGTAAATGGCGCCCTCTGACCAAAAAACGTCATATTCCTCTTCGGCAAAGGGCAGTTGCTCCATTGAACATACAAGTGGTTCTATTCTCTCAGATAAGCCTTCCGTTTCGGCGTTGTCTTTCAGGACTTCGATGAAATCCGGCAAAAAATCCACGGCGGTAATTTCAGCATTCAAGGAACGCGCGAGTTGCAGCGTCGAAGCCCCGGTTCCACAGCCGATGTCGGCGATCCGAAGCGGCCCTGACTTCTGGAGATTCGCCAGAGCCATGGCTTTACCCGTCTCAACTTCCCCACCGGGACCTTGACGCTTCTGTCGTTTATGCAGGTCAACCAATAGAGCCAAGTAGCTGTCGTCCATTCCAAATGCCTTCATCATCTTGACAGAGAGAGGTAATCGGAGAGCGGAGCATACGTCAAAGGTTACTTCGGCAGCATCGATTGGGAGCTGTCGGTCAATGCTTGGAGTCCGGGTTTGGCTTGATTTGAGCTTGAGCCGGAATGACGCCTATTTCCGCATTGCCCCCGATATCGAGCCAATTCAGTCTGATTGAAACCTGCGTGGAGGCTTCGAAATGGCTCTACCTTGTGCAATTATTCTCCCGTCAGGCTTATGCTGCATCGATTACGCAATCACCCTTGTGTCGCTATTTCGTCCAATAACAGGTGGCGAAGAATTTTACCGGCCGCGTTGAGCGGCATTTCATCGACAAAGTAAATCTTTTCGGGGCACCGGTAGCTGGCCAGCTGGCGCTTGCAGTGCGCGATGATTGCCTCGGCCTCGGCGTCGCCATTTTCACGTGTCACCACCGCCACGACGATCTCGCCCCAAGTCTCGTCCGGCAGCCCAAGAATGACCGCGTCGCGTACCCCGGGGGCCTGCAACAGAACCGGCTCCACCTCCGAGGGATATACATTCTCTCCGCCCCGGATGATCATGTGCTTCTTGCGTCCGGCGAGGTAGACATATCCATCGGCGTCCCGGCGGCCGAGATCGCCGGTGTAGATCCAGCCATCCTTCAATGTTGCCGCCGTCTCGTCGGGCAGGTTCCAATAGCCGGACATGGCGGTGCCGGCGCGGGTAACGATCTCGCCAATCTCGCCGTGGGCCACCGGTTCGCCGGCATCATCGCAAATCGCAAGATCGACGCCGGCGCTGGGCAAACCAATGGATTCGAGTCGGCCCGGCGCGATGCCGGCGAGCGCTTTGTGGTGATCCTCCGGCGTCAGAACGGTCTGCGGCAGATCCTCGGTTTGGCCAAGAAACTGAACCAGATCGCCCTGGTAGACGGACATCAGCCGCCGCAACAGCGGCAGGCTCATGGGCGCCGCCGTGTACATGATCAATCGCAAGCCGGCGAAAACGTCCGGCGTGAAGTCGCCCCTTGCCAGGGCCATGCTCAAAATCGTCGGTACTGTGTTGATGAAGGTGACTTTGTGCTCCCGGACCGCAGCCATCGTGGTTTCATATTCGAACTGTGGCAGGATCAGCTGCGCCGCCCCCCGTTGCAGCGCCGCCAGGCTGAGCATCAGGCATGAGATGTGGAACATCGGTGTCGTCATGTGCATGACGTCATCCGGCCCCAGCCGCAGGTCGTACATGAGCTTGAAGGCGCGCAGGCTGGCAGTGAACTGATCGATCACAGCGCCTTTGGGCCGGCCGGTCGTGCCGGAGGTGTAACAGATGGCGAGGGGCGTCGCCGGGTCCCGGTCGGTCAGCCGGACCAGGCCGTCCGCAGCCTTTCCCGGCAGGCCGATCTGCGTTGCGTCATCGATCGCGCGCCAGCCAAGCGCCAAAGGTGAAGCCAGTTCCCTGGCCTCCGCCCCGTAGCGGGAATTGGCGAGCAGCAATCGCGCACCCGAATCCTCTAGCTGGAAGCGATTTTCGGTGACCCGTTGGCGGTAATTCAATGGCACCGCGATCGCCCCCAGAACGCCAAGCGCACACAGGATTTCGAGGAAGTTCAGGCTGTTGACATCAAGAATTGCCACTCTGTCGCCCGGCACGATGCCGAGGGCGTCCAGATGCCCGGCGATTGATGCCACATCCGCGGCGAACTGCCGGAAGCTGACCGTGCGTTCAGGCGTGATTGCACAGGTCTTCTCGCCAAAGGCATTGGCTGCCGCCTGCACCAGTGCCGGGATGCTGTAGGCCGCAAGATTATCCATCGCTGCTCCGCTCGTTCCGCCAGCCCCGATACATTAGCCCGGAAGTGCTCTAGGAAGCGAAAAGGCTATGTACCCACTTGATCGCCGCCGAGAAGCCGTCCCGGTTGAAACGCTCGAGGAACTCGGTCTTGACGGGATTGGGCGTCACATTGGCGGTGACAAAGGCCTCCTTGCCCATCTCGACACAGGATTGGAAGCCCATAATCTCGTACGATCGGTTCACCGCATTTTTGTTCTGATGCCAGGTCTCCGGCGCGAAACCCATCAGCCGCTTCGCCATACGCGTGACGGTTCCCTCGAGGTCGTCAGGCTCGCACAGCTGATTGAGAATGCCATATGCAAAGGCCTTTTCGGCGGATACCAGTTCTCCCGACAGCAGAATATGCTTGGCCTGACGCATGCCCATCACCCATGGGCTGATCAGGAAGGGCGGTGCGTCCGACAACAGAATTTCGGGTTCGCCCAGCTGGGCGGTGGTATCGGCGTAGGCGAAGTCGCAGGCCATGGCGAGCTCGAAGGCGCCGCCCAGGCAATAGCCCCGGATCACCGAGATGACCGGCTTTTTAAGGTTCCACACAGCCCAGCAAGTATCGTTGCCCACATCGGCATAGTCGCGGAAAGCGTTCGGCAATGGCGCTGCCAGATCACCGCCCAGCGCGGCGGTGAGGTCATAGCCCGCGGAAAAATTTCCGCCTTCGCCACGAATTGCCACCACCCGTACCTCGTCATCAGCCGCCGCATCGTCGAGCGCCGCTTTAAGGTCGCGCCATTGCGCAAGGTTGAAGGCATTCATGACCTTCGGCCGATTGAGGGTTATCCACAATAGACCGCCGGTCTGGCCAACTCTTACTGTTTCGTACATCGCCAAATTTTTTCCTCCTCGATGTTACAGCTGCGTTTCCTCAGGGACCAAGAATGTCATGCTTCGGCCGCCAGCCCTTCGCCGAGCGTCATTATCGATCCGACCATGCGATGCCTGCAAGTGGCACGTCTCGAGCCTGATCCGAATTTTCGCCCATTTCCGCGATACCCCCGGCTTCGAAGATTAAGAGTTGGATTGGCACGGCGTAGCCCGCCAAACCAATCCCGCGCGTCCTTAGTTCGGTGGCGGCGGCAGCACAGCAGGGTTTGTCAAATCTTCGCAAAACCCGCTCCAGAGCAAGAATCGGATCGTTTCATGGCGCCGGGAAATGTTCTAATTCGGGCCAGGCAAGCAATCCTGCTGCAACGAGCTCATCTGACGTTCAGCATCTGACATCCAGCATCGGGCGTTTAGAGATGGAGATTTGGCTTCGTTAATGGCTACGCATGAAAGTTCTTTGGCGTACAGGGGATGGGGTGTTGCTTTTGCCTGCTTTCTACTCGCGCTGGCCAGCTGGGGCTTCGGTTTTTACGGCCACGGAATATTTCTGCTGGAGTTGCAGAAAGCTCACGGATGGTCCGCGACGCTAACGTCGAGCGCCAGTACGGCCTATTATTTTGTCAGCGCCCTCCTGTTGGTTTATGTCAATTCAGCTATTGCGGCCACGGGGCCGAAGGCCGTCGCGCTGGTCGGCGTCATTTGCATGTTGGTATCGGCAGCTGCTGTTCCCTGGGTCATCGAACCATGGCAACTATTTCTCGCCTACATGATCATGGCAATCGGCTGGGCTGCCACAACGATTGCAGCAATATCCAACATCCTGAGCCTGTGGTTCCGAGAGCGTTTGGGCTTGGCGGTCAGCCTGGCGCTAAATGGCGCCTCCGCAGGAGGCATTGTCGTTTTACCGGTACTGGTCTACCTGACCGCGAAATTTGGCTTTGCATCAGCGATGGCTATGGGCACCATCTTTGCTGCATTTATATTGCTGCCGGCTGTTATTTATTGGGTTGGCAGGCCAGATACGATCACTGCCGATAAGAACAGTGTCAATAGGATTGAGGGGGAGATCGCGCTGACGCGAAGGCAAGCTCTTGGTTCTTTCCGCTTCTGGACGATTGCCGGCCCCTTCGCGCTCATCCTTCTGGTTCAGGTCGGTTTTCTCGTGCACCAGTTGGTCCTTCTTGAGGTTCGTGTGGGACGCGAGCAGGCTGGCATTATTATTGCGGTTACTTCCGGGATGGCCGTTTTGGGCCGCGTTGCAATCGGATTTGTCATCGACAGGCTTGACCAACGCATTGTTTCCGCGGTTTCGATGCTAAGCCAGGCCCTTGCACTTGCCATTATTGCTTTTACGAATGACAACGTTATTCTGTTTGCTGCTTGTGCGTTATTCGGTGCGTCAGTCGGCAATATGATCACTTTTCCCACGCTCATTATTCGTAAAGAATTCGGCCTTGTAGATTTTGGAATGTTGGCGGGATTGGCAACGGCGATCGGGCAAATCACCTATGCATTCGGGCCGATGATGTTAGGCATTCTACGGGATTTCTACGGCGATTATCGTTCGCCTCTGTTGATTTGCACGGTGTTGCAAATTGCAGCAGGCCTTGTCGTGATGCTTCGCGGCAAAGAGCAGGCCCCGACGTAGGCGCCACGAGCACGCCACTGCGTTGGGTGGTTCCTATCAGCGCGAGTTGGTATATGGCTATGCTCTGCCCAGCCCCGACCGGTCACGGCCTCTGCCATTACCCTGGCTTCAAGATGACAGCCACCCTGCACCTCCGCATCATACCCTGTGTGGCTAGCTAGACTTCGGCGCTGGCGGTCGGGCCGGAACCTGCCGTCGGCATCCCCGTTTATTCCAACTGAAAACGGCGGCCCAAGGACCGCCGCTTTCGCGTTCTTAATGACGCCGCGTGCCAGGCGCGAGGGCGCTTTGCCCCTTGCCGGCTTCGCGATTAATGACCGTTGATTAGGCGGCTTTCCGCGAAATCTTGCGTGCTGGCAGGGTCTTTTTCGCCGGTTTCTTATAGGCAAGAACCTTCCTTGCGACGGCATTCTTAGCGACCACCTTTTTTGTCGCGGCCTTTTTGGCAACAGTCTTCTTGGCGACAGGTTTCCGCACGGCGGCCTTCTTAGCGACCACCTTTTTTGTCACGGCCTTTTTGGCGACAGTCTTCTTGGCGGCAACCTTCGTTGCGACAGTCTTCTTGGCGACAACCTTTTTTGTCGCGGCCTTTTTGGTAACAGTCTTCTTGGCGACAGGTTTCCGCACGGCGGCCTTCTTAGCGACCACCTTTTTTGTCACGGCCTTCTTGGCGACAGTCTTCTTGGCGACAGGTTTCCGCACGGCGGCCTTCTTAGCAACAACCTTTTTTGTCACGGCCTTTTTGGCGGCAACCTTCGTTGCGACCGTCTTCTTGGCGGCAGGTTTCCGCATGGCGGCCTTCTTAGCGACCAC
>JAJFGG010000084.1 GCA_021776235.1 Alphaproteobacteria bacterium
GGGGAGCGGGCGGGTAAGTCAATCTCGAAAATGGTCTAGCCTGATCCTGGTGCAATCAATCATCAAAGGCGTTTTTGCGCTATCGGGGGTAGATTTCCAGGTAGATCATTCTGTCGTGCCCGTGGCCGTGGGCCGAGATGGGAAACCGCCCGGCGGTATGGGCCACGAAGGTCATGGAGACCGATCGGCCGGGTTTGGCCAAGGCGTGGACGTCGTAGCCATGCAGATGTAGTTCCACCGCTTTATCCGTCGTCCATCTGATGTCGATTTCCTCGTCTTCGGTTGCCCGAATTGTCCGTTTGTCGCCGGTCACCTTGCCCTGGCGGATCTCCAGTTCGATGGTTCGGCGATTTTTCGGCTGTGCCAAGGCGGCCCCCGACGTCGTCATCTGCCCAGCGCCGCCAATTACAATGGCCGCCAGGGTCAGAAGGATGCCACGGCGGCTCTTGTTGGAATTTGTCAATGGCAAGGCTGATTTCTTTTGCGCTATGAGGGGCGTGAGTTTGGCCTTAATCTTCTGATAACGACGTCAACACCAGCAACCTTATCATATTTTCTCATTCTACGGGAGTGGCAGCGATGAAACGAATGCTAACCTGCTTGGCTGTCGCATCAATTGCCGTGGCGGCCGTTCCGGATTTCGCGAAGAGCGAAATTCTGGCAATGATGAATTACGAAAGTAAACCGGCGGACTCCCTGAAGGCGCTTAAGTTAACCGGCGCAGCCGAGCGCCGGGAGGGCATCGCCATCATTGATGTGGATCCCAACACGCCGGCATTCGGTAAGATCCTGATGGATATTCCACTGCCGCCGGATTTGGTTGCCCATCATATTTTCTATGACCGTGAAATGAAAAAGGCCTACATCACCGCACTGGGCAAACCCGAGCTTCATGTTTTCAACCTGAACAATTTCCCCTACCGCCTGAAACGCATTGCAGTGCCGAAATGCGTGATGGGCGAGGATGTGGTTTTTTCCGAAGATAACAGGACCTGGTACCTGACATGCATGAATTCCGGTAATGTTTATGTGGGCGAAACAGCGACGGACAAGATTACCGGGATCATCGATATTCCGGGAACCAACCCCCATGGCCTGGTAGTTTTAAGCGATATCGACCGTCTTTTGGTGACAAGCACGATCACCGGCGATCTGAAAACACCGCGGGAAGACTTGGTTGTGATCGAGGCTAGCACCCATAAGGTCTTAGGCACGCTCAAGATGTCGAACAAGGAATCGCCCTCGGGCGTGGCCCCGGTCGAGGTGCTGCGGGTGCCTGGTTCCGACCCAGCGATTGTCTACACCACCAACATGTTTGGCGCCGCATTGTGGACGGCGATTTGGAACCCCGGTACGAATGGATTTGAGGTTGCCCAGGCCTTTGATTTGGCGCCCGTCAACGGCGGCGTACCGCTCGAGATATATTTCGTCGACAACGGTAAAACCATGTATGTCACCACCGCAAACCCGGGCCTATTTCATGTTTTTGACCTATCGGAGAACCCTGCCAAGCCAAAGTTGATCAAGTCGATATCGACTGGTCAAGGCGCGCATCATGTTGGTTTGACCCGGGATGGCCGATACGGCTTTGTGCAGAACTCCTTCCTGAACCTGCCGGGCATGCGGGACGGATCTGTTTCGGTCGTCGATCTCAAAACCCTGAAAGTCGTGGCCTCCATGGATACACTCAAGAACATGGGTCTAAATCCCAACTGTATCGTCCTGCTGCCGCAGTGGAACGATTTGGCCGGACATTGACCGGCCTAATATTGCGAGTTCAGGGCACGCCGAACAAATGCCGCAAATGGAGATATTAGTGGTATTTGTCGTGAAGTCGCCTTAGATAGCCTTAAAATTAAGCAGTTCAAGAGAACATGTCTCGAATGCCTATTTCATGAGCATACATTTAGCTTCCATCACCTTTGACCAACCGGTTGTACTGGCGCCGATGTCCGGCATTACGGACCTGCCGTTTCGACGCCTGGTCAGTGGTTTCGGGGTTGATATGGTGGTCAGCGAGATGATCGCTTCTGCCGGCGTGGTCAGCGGCAATCGGCTTTCCAGGGAACGGGCAATTTGGGCTGCTGATGAAGGCTTGCGGGTGGTGCAGTTGGCTGGTTGTCTGCCCCAAGCGATGGCAGAGGCGGCCCGGCTCAATCAGGACCAAGGTGCCGATGTCATCGATATCAATATGGGTTGCCCCGTAAAAAAAGTGGTCGGCGGCAGCGCCGGTTCCGCCTTGATGCGGGATGAGGCCCTGGCCTTGCGTCTGATCGAGGCGGTTGTCGACGCGGTTGATATCCCGGTGACCTTAAAAATGCGCACGGGATGGGACTTTGATCAGCGCAATGCGCCGGCCCTGGCGGCGCGGGCCCAGGTGGCCGGGGTGGCGATGATTACGGTGCATGGACGAACCCGTTGCCAGTTTTACAATGGTCGGGCGGACTGGGACTTCATTGCCGAGGTGAAGCGCGCCGTGGATATTCCAGTGATTGCCAACGGCGATGTGGTTCGCCCGGAAGACGCCGATGCCATGCTGGGCCGCTCCGGCGCCGATGGCGTGATGATAGGGCGCGGCGCCTTCGGGCGGCCCTGGTTTCCCGCCCAGGTGCGCCATTATCTGAGGACGGGCGAGCACCTGGCCGATCCTGACCTGGCCACACAGCGGAACACCGTTATTGCCCATTATGGTGCAATTCTGGCGCATTATGGCGAGAGGCGGGGCCTGCGTATCGCGCGCAAGCATGTAAACCGTTATTTGGAACGCCTAGGGGTGGGTAAACAGGATCGGCGCCAGGTATTGCGCCAGGACGACAGCGGCGCGGTGGTGCAGAATATCGCGGATCTGTATGAGCGGGTGATACAGCGGGAGGCCGCCTGATGACAGCTTCGTCGTCCGGTAAGGAGACGCAATTGCCACTGCCTGAAATGATTGCCGCGGAGACAATTCTCAATGCCCTTCCCCAACCCATCTTGTTGCTGGATGGGGACGACAGGGTGATCTCCGCCAATCCTGGCGCTGAACAGTTTTTTGCTACCGGCGCCCTTCAGCTTTGCCGCGGTCATTTGAGTGATCTGTTGCCATTCGGCAGTCCAGCGCAAAGCCTGGTGCGGGAGGCCCGTCAGAAGGCCGCAACAATTTCCGAATATGGCATCGATTTGGGCACGCCGCGGATAGGATCGCGCCTGGTCGATATCACTGCCTCGCCCGTCGTCGAAACACCTGAATGTATTGTCCTGACATTGCGGGAAAACAACATCGCTTCGAAGATGGAGCGGCAGTTGGTCCATCGCGGCGCGGCGCGCTCGGTCACGGGCATGGCTGCTATGCTGGCCCACGAAGTAAAAAATCCGCTAAGTGGTATTCGTGGCGCTGCGCAATTGTTGGAGGAGAATGCCAATAATGATGACCGGGTGTTGACGCGCCTGATCTGTGACGAGACTGACCGCATCGTTGGCATCGTAGAGCGAATGGAAATGTTCTCGGACAAACCTGCAGCGCGGGAACCGGTTAATATTCACCGGGTTTTGGAACGGGTGCGCCAAATCGCGCAAAGCGGCTTTGCCAAAAGCATCCGCTTTCAGGAGAATTATGATCCCTCCATTCCGCCCGTGTTGGGCAATTTTGATCAGCTGGTTCAGGTTTTCCTCAACTTGATCAAGAACGCGGCCGAGGCCGCGCCGGTCAAAGGAGGTGAGATCGCCTTAAGCACCGCATACCGGCATGGCCTGCGCCTCTCGGTTCCCGGCAGCCAGAGCCGAATGAAATTGCCGATTGAAGTTGCCGTGCACGATAATGGCCCCGGCGTGGCCGACGATATCAGGCCCTATTTGTTTGACGCTTTCGTTACCAACAAGCCTCAGGGCTCCGGTCTGGGCTTGGCGTTGGTGGCGAAAGTGGTAGATGATCATGGCGGCGTCGTAGAGTGTGCCGAGGTCGCCAGGGGTACGCAATTTCGCGTCATGCTACCCATGGATGAGGGGGTAGGCGGAGTATGAGCCGCGGGACCATATTGATTGCCGATGACGATCAGGCTATTCGCACCGTGTTGGACCAAGCCTTGGGCCGGGCCGGATACGAGGTCCGCTCCACTGCCAATGCCACGACTTTGTGGCGTTGGATCGGTGACGGCCAGGGGGACTTGGTCATTACGGATATTGTCATGCCCGATGAAAATGGCCTGGATTTATTACCTCGGATCAAAAAAATGCGGCCTGATTTGCCGGTCGTTGTCATGAGCGCGCAGTCAACTATTTTAACGGCCATCAAGGCGGCCGAACGGGGCGCTCATGAGTATCTGCCCAAGCCATTTGATCTAAAGGAACTGGTCAATGTGGTACAACGAGCCTTGACCAATGGCGAGCAGACGGCCGGCGGCGCCCTTGATGAGGGCGAGGAACGTCTGCCCGTTATCGGGCGGTCCGCCGCCATGCAGGATATCTATCGTACCTTGGCCCGGCTTATGCAGACCGATCTGACGGTGATGATTTCTGGTGAATCGGGCACCGGTAAGGAATTGGTTGCCCGGGCCCTGCACGATTACGGCAAGCGGCGCAATGGCCCGTTTGTGGCTATCAACATGGCGGCAATTCCGAAGGATTTGATCGAAAGCGAGTTATTCGGCCATGAAAAAGGCGCCTTCACCGGCGCCACCGCCCGCAACCCTGGTCACTTCGAATTGGCGGAAGGGGGTACGTTGTTTCTGGATGAAATTGGTGACATGCCGGCCGAGGCGCAAACCCGTCTGCTGCGGGTCTTGCAGCAGGGTGAATATAACATGGTCGGCGGCCGCACATCGATTCGCGCCAACGTACGCATAATCGCCGCTACCAATCAAGATTTGCGGCAACTGATCCGACAGGGCCTGTTTCGTGAAGATTTATACTATCGTCTGAACGTCGTCCCAATGCGGATGCCGCCCTTACGGGAAAGGACTGAAGATGTCCCCGATTTGGCACGCCATTTTCTGCTGCAGGCCGAAGCGGCTGGCCTGCCGGCGAAACGGATAACCCGGGCGGCCTTGGAACGCTTGCGGACCCACAGCTGGCCCGGCAATGTCCGGGAATTGGAAAATTTGATCCAACGTATCGTCGCGTTGTACCCGGAAGATGTGATTGAACGGGGGGTGGTGGAGGCGGAATTGGGTTTGATGTCCATGGGTTCTGGCCTGCCTGATGCAAGTGGCGGCGACGGTCAGATGGCGGGTGATAGCATCGGCGCGTCCGTCGAACAGCATCTGGCGCGCTATTTTCAAGCTCATGGGGACAGCCTGCCTCCGGCCGGTCTGTATGACCGCGTGGTGCGTGAGGTCGAGCGCCCGCTGATCCAGTTGTGTCTGGCGGCGACTCGCGGCAATCAAATCCGTGCCGCAGAACTGCTGGGCCTGAATCGCAATACTTTGCGAAAAAAAATCAAAGATCTCGATATTCAAGTGGTGCGCGGCTTGAACTGATGCATAATTGCCACAGATTCTATGTGTAATCGAGCCCTTGAACCTCATGGTTGAAACGCACGAACGGAGCCGCCTGGAAGCCGCCTTTGCCGATAATTTCGTGCCTTGGGCACGGCAGGCGAGCATGAGCGGCAAATTGCCCATTGCGCTTGCGCTTGCGGCGTTCGCGTCCGGCATGGCGACTTATACGGTTTGGACTGGTTCTGCGCCGTTGACGCAGAATTCTCGGGTCGTGTTGATCTTGTTGACCATCGATCTGGTGTTGGTGCTCTCACTTGGTGCCTTGATCGCGCGGCATCTGGTGCAATTATGGGTCGCCCGCCGGGCCGGTTCCGCCGGCTCGCGATTACATACACGCTTCGTCGCCATGTTCAGCCTGGTGGCGGTAACGCCAGTGATCGTCGTGGCGCTATTCTCGGTTGTATTCTTCTATCTTGGCATGCAGTCGTGGTTTAGCGACCGGGTTCGCACCGCCGTCGGCGAGTCCCTTGCGGTGGCCGAGGCCTATGTATCGGAACACCGCCACACAATTCGCGCCGAAATTCTGGCCATGGCAAACGATATCGATCGCATGGCACCCCGTTTGGGCGGTAATCAACAGCAGTTTTCCCGGTTTCTAGCGCTTCAAGCCTCGCGTCGGGCATTGAGTGAGGCCACGGTGTTCAACAGCAATGGCCTCATTCTGGGCCGGACATATCTGAGTGTCAGCGCTGCATTCGACGAACTGCCTTTGAACCGCATTGAAGCCGCATCGCGTAGCGATCCAGTTATCTTTGAAAGCGACCGGGACGATCAGGTCCGTGCGCTATTGCGCCTGGATGGCTTTCTTGACGCCTACCTTTATGTCGCCCGTTTTGTCGATCCGGTGGTGCTGAACCACGTCGAAACCACCCGAGCCGTGGTCCGTGAATACGAAGCACTGGAGGGCGCGCGCACGGATATTCAGTTAACCTCGGCGCTCATATTTATCGTCGTCGCTTTGATGTTGTTGATGGCCGCGATCTGGCTTGGCTTGACCTTTGCCAATCGTCTGGTTGGCCCCATCCGCGGCTTGATGGTGGCGGCGGAAAGGATTCGTGACGGCGATCTTTCGACCCGGGTCGAGGAGGGTGACGAACGTGATGAAATAGGGTCTCTTAGCCGGGCGTTTAATCGAATGGCGGGACAATTGGCCGAACAGCACCAGGAACTGGTAGCAGCGAACCAACGGATGGACCGCCGCCGGCGTTTTACCGAAGGCGTGTTGAGTGGCGTATCAGCCGGCGTCGTCGGCCTGGATGGGGAAGGTATCATCACTCTCCCCAATCGTTCGGCCGCCACCTTGTTGGAATCTTCGGTTGACGATTTGACCGGCAAATCCTTTGCCGATGCGGTGCCGGAAATGACTCCCTTGCTGCAGCAGGCCCGCCAGAGGCCCGGCAGGATCGTGGAGGGGGAGGTTTCGCTTATTCGCATGGGGCATCGCCGTAGCTTCATGGTGCGGATCGGCAGTGACCGAACCGGTTATCAAACCGACGACCGAAGCAGCGATCAGCGCTTTGGCGCTATCGTCACTTTCGACGATGTCACTGAACTGGTCACGGCGCAGCGTACAGCGGCGTGGGCGGATGTTGCCCGGCGCATCGCACACGAGATCAAGAATCCGCTGACCCCCATTCAACTGTCCGCGGAACGCCTGAAACGAAAGTATCTCAAGCAGATTACGTCCGAACCGGAAGTTTTTATCCAATGCACCGAAACCATCATCCGGCAGGTCGGCGACATTGGGCGCATGGTGGACGAGTTTTCCGCCTTTGCGCGGATGCCGGCGGCGGAGATGCGGTTCGAGGATCTATGCGAGATTGTGCGTGGTGCGACATTTGCCGAGGACTTTGCCCGCAAGGATATTGACTATCGGATGCAGCTGCCCGATGGCGGCGTAAAAATTCGATGTGATGCGCGGCATCTGAACCGGTTGCTGACGAATTTACTGCAAAACGCCCAGGAAGCGATTGCCGCCCGCAAAGCGCCGGATGAGGGCAGTCTGCCACGTGGTATCATCGAAGTTGCCGTGTTTGCGGACGGGCAGAATGCCATATTCGAAATTCGGGATAACGGCATTGGCCTGCCGGCGGAAGGACGTGAGCGCTTAACCGAGCCCTACGTCACCAACCGGGAAAAAGGCACCGGATTGGGTTTGGCTATCGTGAAAAAAGTCATGGAAGAACATGGTGGGCGGATGCACCTGGGTGACGCCGAAGGTGGCGGCGCGCGGGTTCATCTGAGTTTTCCCTTAGCCGATGAAGCACAGCAGGCTATCGACGACCAGATTGATGAGAATGAGGCAATAAATGGCGCGTGACATCTTAATCGTCGACGACGAGTCGGATATACGCGAATTAATCGCGGGAATACTAAGCGATGAGGGTTATGAAACGCGCCTAGCCAGCACCGATACACAGGCCTTGGCGTCGGTCGCCATGCGCCGACCCTCCTTGGTGATCCTGGATATCTGGCTCCGCGGCAGCAAGCTTGATGGCATAGAAATTCTGCAGAAAATACGCAGCCAGCACGATGACGTGCCGGTGGTAATGATATCCGGTCACGGCAACATTGAAACGGCGGTGCATGCCATCAAGTTGGGCGCCTATGACTTCATAGAAAAGCCGTTTGAAACCGATCGCCTGTTGCTGATCGTGCAACGCGCGATCGAGGCCGCCAGACTGACCAGGGAAAATAGGGAACTACGCCGGCGTGCCGGCCCGGAAACCGAGATCATTGGCAATAGTCAGGCTATCAACACCATGCGCGCGGCTATCGAAAAAGTCGCCCCAACCGGCAGCCGCGTCATGATCAGTGGCCCGGCGGGCGCCGGCAAGGAAGTGGCCGCACGGGCCCTGCATACGCGGTCAAACCGGGATCGGGGCGCCTTTGTGGTTCTAAATGCAGCAACAATGGCGCCGGAACGCCTGGAAATCGAACTGTTTGGGGTGGAACGTCAGGATGGCACAGGCGCCGATGATGATGGCACAGGTGCGCCGGATCGGGTTGGCGTTTTCGAACGAGCCCATGGCGGGACGCTGTTTCTGGATGAAATCGCGGATATGCCACTGGAAAGCCAAGCCAAGATATTGCGCGTCTTGGTGGATCAGAGCTTTCAAAGGGTCGGAGGCACGGATTATGTCACGGTGGATGTCCGGGTCATATGTTCCTCGACCCGTGATCTGCGCGAAGAGATTGCAAACGGGCGCTTTCGTGAGGATTTGTACCATCGCCTGAACGTAGTGCCGTTTATGGTGCCGCCGCTTAGGGATCGGCCGTTGGATATTCCGATACTGGTGGAGCATTTCATGAACCGTTCAGCCGAAACCCTTGGCCTGTCGCCGCGCCAGGTAACTGCCGACGCCATGGCCGCGCTGCAACGTCACGACTGGCCGGGCAATGTGCGTCAGCTTCGCAATATTGTCGAAAACCTCGTAATCATGGCGCAAGGGAATGAGGCAGCCATTTCCCTCGACATGTTACCGATGGATATCAGCTCTCCGACTCCAACAGCGGTGCGCGACAATGGCGAAACCGAAGTCATGTCGTTGCCGTTGCGCGAGGCCAGGGAGAATTTTGAACGCGAATACCTGATGGCTCAAATAGGCCGATTTGGTGGTAACATTTCCCGTACCGCGGAATTCGTTGGTATGGAACGCTCCGCGTTGCATAGAAAATTGAAATCGCTAGGTATCCCCACGCGGCCATGACAAGCCATTGTGAGGTGCGAAGTGGAAATCAAACATGACTAAAACTGGCCGTGCGGGTACTCACTATGAAGATAGGATGGTCCCTATGACGGATTCGCGGTTTTCTGCATTGAGAACTGTGGCCTGCCGCATTTCCGGCGCATCGCAAGATCAGAGCAGCCGATCCGCCGCGCCGCTGAATCTTACGGACGGGTGCCGATTATGAAAGTCATCGTTTGCGGCGCTGGCCAGGTCGGCTACAACATCGCCCGACACCTTTCGGGTGAACATAACGATGTGACCGTGATTGATCAGTCGCCGGATTTGGTAAAACGCATTAACGACAATTTGGATGTGCATGGGTTGGTTGGCTTTGCCTCGCAACCGGATGTGTTAGAGGTCGCAGGCGCGGCGGACGCGGATATGATTATCGCCGTGACCTTCGCCGATGAGGTCAACATGGTGGCCTGTCAGGTTGCCCATTCCCTGTTTAATGTGCCAACCAAGATCGCCCGGGTGCGGGCGCAAAGCTACCTTCGTTCCATTTGGCGCGACTTGTTCAGCCGCGACAACATGCCCATCGACGTAATCATCTCGCCGGAAATGGAAGTCGCGCGGTCCGCCAAGAGGCGCCTGGAAGTGCCTGGCGCCTTCGACATGATCCCATTTGGCGACGACAAGTTGCGCCTGATTGGTGTCCGCCTATCGGACGACTGCCCCATTATCGACACGCCTTTGCGGCAACTGACAGAGCTGTTCCCTGATCTGAATATAGTCGTGGTCGGCATTGACCGCGCCGGCCAGTTACTGGTGCCGACCGGCGATGATCAGATGCTGGCCGGCGACGAGATCTTCTTTATCGCCGATCGGGAGCATGTCAGCCGCGCCTTGAGCCTGTTCGGCCATGAAGAAAAAGAGGCCCGGCGCGTCATCATTGTCGGTGGTGGCAACATCGGCCTGTTCCTGGCTGAAAGCCTGGAACGGGATAATCCAGCCGTTCGGGTCAAGATCGTGGAATTGAACCGGGAACGGGCGGAGTATGTGGCCGAGCAACTGGGTCGCGCCGTGGTGATCAATGGCGACGCCCTGGACAGCGAAATTTTGATCGAGGCGAACGCCGCGAATACCGAAACCGTGGTCGCGGTGGCGGACGATGATGAAGTCAATATCCTGGCCTCGCTCCTGGCAAAACGCTATGGCTGTCAGCGGGCGGTAACGTTGATCAATAATTCCGGTTATGGCCCGCTGTTGGCGTCACTGGGCATCGATGCGGTGGTCAATCCCCGCGCCTCTACCGTTTCCACCATTTTGCAACATGTACGCCGAGGCCGCATTCGGGCGGTACATAGCCTGCGCGACGGCATGGCGGAGGTAATCGAGGCCGAGGCCCTGGAAACCTCTCCCCTGGTTGGGGTGCCTTTGCGCGAGGTCAAACTGCCTGCCGGCGTGATCATCGGCGGTGTGTTGCGCGTTGATCGCGTGATCATTCCCCGCGGTGACACCATCATCCAGGTCAACGACCGGGTGGTGATATTTGCCCTGGCCGATGTTGTCAAAAAGGTCGAAAAAATGTTCTCGGTCCGCCTCGATTTCTTCTGAGTCGGAATAGCTCGGAAATGCTCTAGCACCAGGGAGACGGCACAGGCACACCATGTCCTATACAAGTGTCTTCCATTGCCTTGGCTGGGCTATTGTTTTGTTGGCCGCCTTAATGATATTGCCGGCCTTGACGGCAATGCTGGACGGCAACACCGCCCTGGCCTGGACCTTCGCTGCCTCGGCAGTGCTGAGCGGCTTTTTCGGCGCCGGTTTTGCCATGACCACCAAGCGTCAAGCGGCGCAGTTCGGCAAGCGTGAAGGGTTTATGTTTCTGGTCCTGGTCTGGTTGGTCCTGGCCCTGTTCGGCGCGATTCCATTGCATTTTTCCGGATTGCCGGGGCGTCCCATTGATGCATTTTTCGAGGCTATTTCCGGCCTAACCACCACCGGTGCCACGGTTTTTGAAGAATTGGAGGAGGTGCCGCCGGCTATTTTGTTGTGGCGTGCCTTGCTGCAATGGGGTGGTGGGTTGTTGAGCATCGTCCTGGCAGTGAGCCTGGTTTCTCATTTGGGAATTGGCGGCATGGCAGCCTTTCAAAGCGCGCTGCCGCGGGGGGAGGGGGCCAGTGTGCCGGCGCGAATGTTGCAAACGGCGCAAGATCTGTTCTGGATCTACGTGATCCTGACCCTATTTGGTGCCCTGGCATTGTGGGCGGCGGGCATGTCGGCATTCGACGCTCTCTGCCATGCCTTCACGGCCCTTTCCACGGGAGGTTTCAGTACACGCGACGGCGGCATCGCCGCCTACAGCAGTCCGGTCATCGAATTGGTTCTAATGGCAATTATGATATTGGGGGCGATGAATTTTACCCTGCACTGGGCCGCATTTAACGGCCGGTTTCGTGTCTTTCGTGATAACGCCGAGGTGTACTATCTGACGGCTGCCATCACCTTCCTGGTATTTGCGGGCATCGCCCTAACGCTGATTAACGGCCCGGAACGCGATTTCGTCATCGGACTGCGCGAAACAATTTTCATGGCTGTTTCGGCCCTGACCACTACTGGCTTCAGCAACAGCGGCTCCGCGGGCGGCGGTTTAGCCGCCCCAGTTCTGGCACCAATCCTGATTATTGGTCTGGTGCTGGTAGGCGGTGCCGCGGGCTCGACCACCGGCGGCATGCGTTTGATGCGGGTCGCGGTTTTGTTCAAACAGGCGCAACGGGAATTGCTGCGCCTTTCGCACCCCCACGGTATCCGACCGCTGCGCCTGGGCAAAATGCGCATTCAGAACCCGATTATTTGGGCCGTCTGGAGTTTCTTCTTTGTCTTGATCCTGGTCTTGGCGGCAACAGCGCTTGCGCTGGCGTATTTCGGTCTGCCCGCGGACGTCGCCGTGGCTGCGGCGGTGCTTGCGATCAGTAATGCCGGGCCGTTTCTCCATACCATCGCACCAGAAGCAGGCGGCTATGCCGACATGCCCGATGGCGCCAAATATGTCCTGGCCTTGGGTATGCTGGCCGGACGGGTTGAATTGCTGGCTTTGTTGAGCCTCCTGAACCCTGCATACTGGCGCCGTTAGGCAGATAACAAAGAAAGCTGATCATGAGTCGTATAGCCTATGTAAACGGACGCTACCTGCCGCACGGCGCGGCATCCGTGCATATTGAGGATCGCGGCTATCAGTTCGCCGATGGTGTTTATGAAGTGATTGCGGTGCGCGATGGCGTCTTGATCGACGGCGACTGGCACATGGAGCGACTGCAGCGCTCATTGTCGGAACTACAGATCGGAATGCCCATGTCGGTCACGGCCCTCAACGTCGTGCTGCGGGAAACCGCACGCCGCAACCGCTTTCGCGAGGGCATTGTGTATCTCCAGATCAGCCGGGGCGTAGCCCGGCGCGATCATCCATTCCCAAGCGCTGATACGCGGCCTGCCCTGGTGGTGACAGCCCGGCGGACACCTCCCCTGGCAGCGAAGATCATTGATGCGGGCGTCAGCGTGATTTCACAGCCAGATATTCGCTGGGATCGCTGTGACATAAAATCCATTTCGCTTTTGCCGAACGTTCTGGTCAAACAGGCCGCGCGGGTACAGGGCGCGTTCGAAGCGTGGCAAGTTGACGGCGATGGCTTTGTCACCGAGGGCGCCTCAACCAACGCCTGGATTATCAATGGCGATGGCCATCTGATAACCAGACCGGTGGAAAACGCCATTTTGAACGGCATTACCCGCCGCCGATTGCTGGCATTGGCAAAGCAGCAGGGTATCACGGTCGTAGAACGGCCCTTCAGCCTCGCGGAAGCCAAATCGGCACGAGAAGCGTTTCTGACCTCGACCACGGCCTTTGTTCTGCCGGTCGTGCGGATTGATGAAACGGTTTTAGGCAACGGCCGGCCAGGCAGCCGTACGCTAAGCCTAAGGCAACTTTATATGGAATTTATGGCTGAAAAAGAGACCGATTTCGATTGATCACAATGTTGCGATAAATGATTAACTTGCCGATTAGCCAATCGACCCCATCTGAAGTAACAAGTAATCTGGTACAGACCCCGGTGAATGATTTAAACATTGGCGTATTGTATTACAGCGAAGTAGTCGGATGCTGCCGGCCTGTGGACGAAACGGGCATCCCAATAATCAAATGCCGACACGCCTTACTTGAGTGGGCGCCAAGCAAAACAAAATGGAGCCGAACATGGCGAATGAAAAGCAAAACGTGCAGGATGTGTTCCTAAATCATGTCCGCAAGGCGAAAACCCCAGTAACCGTGTTTTTGGTAAACGGCGTAAAATTGCAGGGCTTTATTTCCGGTTTCGATAATTTCTGTGTCTTGTTGCGGCGCGATGGGCATATTCAACTGGTCTATAAACATGCCATTTCCACGGTGATGCCAGCTCAACCGATACAATTATATGACGCCTCCGAGGATCAAGAATAGACGTGGCTGGTCCGGATAACGAACAGATTGACCGGCACGGCGAGGGGAATGGCGTTGGAAATGATAATGGTGGTGCCGGCCGGGCCCTGATTGTACATCCACAACTTAGAACGCCGGTGGTCGGGGCCGGCCGTCTGCCCCAGGCTCAACTTCACGAAGCCGAAGGTCTTGCCAATGCCATTGGTCTGGCGGTTGTTGGGGCGGAGGTAATTGCTGTCAATCGACCGCGTCCGGCGACCTTGTTCGGCACGGGCAAAGTGGCGGAACTGGCGGCCCGGATTGCTGCCGAGGAAATCGAGGTGGCAATCCTGGATACAGCCCTGTCACCGATCCAACAACGCAATCTGGAGCGCGCCTGGAATTGCAAGGTGATCGACCGTACTGGCCTGATATTGGAAATTTTTGCTGACCGGGCCCGTACCAAGGAAGGCCGGTTGCAGGTCGAATTGGCGCAATTGACCTATCAGCGCAGCCGGCTGGTACGGTCCTGGACCCATTTGGAACGGCAACGGGGCGGCCTGGGGACAGTTGGCGGCCCCGGTGAAACACAGATCGAAGCCGATCGGCGGATGATCGATGACCGGGTGCTGCGGCTGCGCCGGGAATTGGAAGCCGTGGTGCGAACGCGGGAACTGCACCGCAAGACCCGCCGTGATGTGCCCTATCCCGTCGTCGCCCTGGTCGGCTATACCAACGCCGGCAAGTCTACCCTGTTCAATCGCCTGACCGGCGCGGCGGTGATGGCTGAAGATCAGCTGTTCGCGACCCTTGATCCCACAATGCGGGCGGTGGAGATTCCAGGCCGGGGCGGGCGCATTATCCTGTCGGATACGGTGGGGTTTGTCTCCGCTCTGCCGACCCAGTTGGTTGCGGCGTTTCGCGCGACGCTGGAAGAGGTCCTGGGCGCTGATGTGATAATTCATGTCCGTGATATCGTCCATCCTGACAGCGAAGCCCAGAAACAGGATGTGCTGAAGGTGCTGGCCGACCTGGGCGTGGACGGTCCGCGGCGGGATAGCATGATTGAGGTGTTCAATAAAATCGACCGGGCCGATGATGATGAGCGCCGGCGTATCGCGAATTTATTGGAGCGTTTCCCTTCGGCGGTGGCGGTCTCGGCCTTGAGCGGCGAGGGCTGCGAACAATTGCTGTCTTTAATCGGCGGACAAATTGGCCGACACGACCGCCCGGTTCGCCTTGCCCTGTCGCATCAGGACGGGGCCACCCTGGCCTGGCTCTACGAAGTTGGTGAAATTGTCGAGCGGCGGGACGACGAAGAGACCGCTTGGCTGGTCGTAAAACTGGACGACGCCAACGCCGGCCGCCTGGAAAAACGCCTCGGACGCCCCCTGGATTGGGCAGATGATATGGTCAAGGCTGCCGAATAGGCGCATATCCCAGAGCCTACAGCGCCTCGTTGTCGGACTCGCCGGTTCTGATGCGCATGGCTTGTTCCAGGTCCATGACAAAAATCTTGCCATCACCAATCTGATTGTTATTGGCCGCCTCGCGAATGGCTTCGACCACGCGCTCGCAAAGGCTATCAGGAACAGCGACTTCCAGTTTCAGCTTGGGCACGAAATTGATCTGATATTCTGCACCACGATAGATTTCCGTATGCCCGCCCTGGCGGCCATAGCCCCGTACTTCCGAGACTGTCAGACCATGGACGCCAACCGCCGTCAGGGCGTCGCGAACCTGATCCAGGCGGTGCGGCTTGATCACGGCGACGATCATTTTCATTGTTTCTGCCTCTCTATTTCAATTCGGTCAGGCCTTAATGGCCTGTCAAAGGTCATAACCGCGTTCGCCATGGGCGATCAGATCCAGGCCCACGATCTCGTCTTCGTCTTCAACCCGCAGGCCAACCATGGCATCTACCGCCTTGATGATGATGTAACTGAGCACCACCGACCAGACCAGGACCGCAGCCACGCCCATCAGTTGTACGCCAAACTGCTGACCCATGCTGGTGCCCTCGGCCAGCCCCATACCGCCCAGGCTTACGGCAGCGAAGAACGCTGTCAATAATGTACCCAAGGCTCCGCCAACACCATGCACTGCGAAGACATCCAGAGAGTCGTCGATGAGAATTTTCTGCTTCACCCATTCGACCGCGAAATGGCAAACCACGCCTGCCGCGACACCAATGCACAGGGCCCCCAACGGTCCGACAAAGCCTGAAGCCGGGGTGATTGTGGCTAGCTCGGCCACCATGCCCGTAACGATGCCAATCAATGAGGATTTGCCAAACCGCTGCCATTCCAGGATCGCCCAGGTCAGGGCGGCCGCGGCGGCCGAGATATGGGTCACTAACATGGCCATGCTGGCGCTGCCGTCCGCCGCCAGGGCACTGCCGGCATTGAAGCCGAACCAACCGACCCACAGCATGGCGGCGCCGATCATGGTCATGCCGGGGTTATGGGGCGGGCGCAGGTCTTTTGGGAAGCCCCGCCGCCCACCGAGCATTTTAGCCATCAGCAGCGCCGAAGAACCTGCTGTCACGTGGACCACGATGCCGCCCGCAAAATCCATCACTCCCATTTCGGCGAGCCAACCGCCGCCCCATACCCAATGGCAAACCGGGGCGTAAACCAGCACAAGCCATAGTCCGGAAAAAACCATGACAGCACTAAATTTGATGCGCTCGACGTAAGCGCCAACAATCAGGGCAGGGGTGATGATGGCAAAGGTCATCTGGAACATGACAAAGAGGATTTCCGGAATGCTGCCGGACAAGAGATCGGGGCCAATGCCCAAAAGAAACCATTTTTCGGCCCCACCGATCCACGCCTGTACGCCGGCGCCGTCGCCAAATGCCAGCGCATAACCGCCAATCAACCATAGGATTGACGCCAGGCAAGCGATGGCAAAACAGTGCATTAATACGGATAAGACATTGTTCGCCCGCACCAAACCACCATAAAAAAGCGCCAGACCGGGCAGCGTCATAAAAAGTACGAGGGCCGTGGACGTCAATATCCAGGCCGTATCGGCGCCATTCAGCGCTGCTTCGGCAGCAAGCGCCGGATCACCTGAAAACAGCAATACAAAGATTACGGCCAAACAACTGGACAGCCTTTTGAACATCTTCTCCCCCGATCGCCCGCAAATACGGTTCTTTTGATATCGAATCAGCCGTTATCGTAAGGTATTTTGCCCAGTAGTGGAAAATTAGGCGACACGGGCATTCATTTCGGCAAACCGCTCGACAAATGCCAGCGCATCGTCCCGCGCCCGCGGCGCCACCAGAACCACTCGGTCGATACCAAGGTCGTGGTAACGTAAAATGGCGTCGCCATCGCCGCCGTCAAAGGCGAACATGGTAACGCTAATGGCGTCGGGCTCACGGCCGGCAGTCTCGGCACGCTGTCGCAAATCCGCCATGGCGGCGGGCAAATCTTCCAACAGCACGTCTATGGGCATCCAGCCATCACAATAATCCACCACCCGTTGGCGCGCCAAGGGTGTGGCACCGCCGAAAATAATGGGTGGATGGGGCGTTTGGACAGGCTTCGGGTAGGAAATGATTCTGTCAAATTTGATGAAGTCCCCATTATAGCTGGCCTGTTCGTTCGCCCATATAACCTTAATGGCTTCAACCTGTTCCTTCATTAATTTAAAGCGGGATTTGAAGTCTGTACCATGATTCTCCATCTCCTCGGCGTTCCAGCCAGCACCAATTCCAAACAGGAAACGGCCATCCGATAGCATGTCCAACGTCGCCACTTCCTTGGCCAGGGTAATGGGATCGCGTTCGACCACAAGACAAATCCCGGTCGCCAGCTTCAGACGTTTGGTTACGCCCGCCGCGACACCGAGGGATACGAACGGGTCCGCCATGTGGTAATAGGGACGGGGCAGTACGCCGCCGCCGGGATAGGGCGAGCGGCGTTCGGCCGGAATATGGGTATGTTCCGGCACCCAGAAGGATTCATACCCGGCGTCTTCCAGCGCGACAGCCATATGATCGGCTCGAATCCCATAATCCGTATTGAAAGTCATGATCCCGATATCCACTGCGACCTCTTTGCTTATCGCTGCAATGTACCGGGATCATTGAAGCGCGTTTGCCGTGCGGGGTCCAGCCCGCTGCCAGAGCAGTTTGAGGCAGGTCTAGGGTCTGTGGACATTTAGGATTCACAGATCGTTAGAAATGTGATTCAAGCTTCCTTTTGAGGAGGTTTATCATGCGCGAAGAGCGATTTGTTATCAATGATCGAAGCTGGGCTATCATTGAGCCCTTGGTGCCGGGGACGGAGCGGGACCGGGGTGTGACGGCAAAGAACACTCGTCTGTTTCTTGAGGCTGTTTTATGGCGCGTGCGCGTTGGCGGTCCGTGGCGTGATTTGCCGCCAGGTTTTGGCGAATGGAACAGTGTTTTCCGTCGCTTCCGGCGGTGGGCGCTGAAGGGTGTGTTCAAGCGTATTTTTGAGGCTGTGGCTGACGATCCAGACTTTGAGTATGTCATGATTGATGGGACTATTATCAGCGTGCATCAGAAAGCAAGCGGCGCAAAAGGGGGACTCTCCATCAAGCCATTGGACGCTCGAAAGGCGGACTGACGACCAAAGTTCTGGCCCTCACGGATGCCTTGGGTAATCTCGTGCGGTTCAAGCTGTTGCCTGGTCAGCGCAGTGAGATTACCGGTGTGCCAGACTTGATCGACGGCCTCACATTTGATGCCTTGATGGGCGACAAGGCCTTTGACGCCAATCGCTTGCGACAAGACCTGGAGGATCGCGGCGCGATGGCTGTAATCCCGTCAAAACGCAATCGAAAGGTCCATATCCCGCATGATGAAGAGGCTTACAAGTGGCGTCATCTCGTCGAGAACTACTTCAGCAAAATCAAAGAGTTCAGGGGCATCAACACCCGCTATGACAAGACCGATACAAGCTATGAGGCAACCTGGCACATCGCCGCAACAGTCATCGAAATACGCTAAATGTCCACAGACCCTAGAAGGCGCCCATGATATCTGCCAGCACATCCACTCTCGTAACACCAGCCAGCAAAACCAATATCGTCATAGCCAGGGCGCCAATGAAGTTTTTCGTCTGCATGATTTGGGACTCCATATTGCGAAGACAGCCTGGTCAGTTGAAACGCAACAATCATGCCAACAACGTAGTTTGTTGGTTTTCAATGTCTTACGGCAGTATGGCTGCGCCGGATTGGCGAAATTGAGGTGATAATCTGACACAGTGGCCGCTGTGACTGTGCCAAAATAGGACGGGACCGGAATACTAATTCCTTCTTTTACCGACCTGGCAGGACGATTAACGGGGCTACGTATTGACAGTGTAAAATGCCGACCCTATATAGCTGGCACTCACTTAAGTAGAGTGCTAACAAATACCGAAAAACCTTGAATAACAGCAATTTCTGGAGGTATCTGATGAAAATCAGACCGTTGCATGACCGTGTGCTGGTCCGCCGGCTAAATAGTGAAGAAAAAACCGCGGGCGGCATCATCATCCCCGACACGGCGCAGGAAAAGCCGATGGAGGGAGAAGTTCTGGCCGCAGGCGAAGGCATCCGTGGCGAGAACGGCAAGATTCAAGCCTTGGACGTCAACGCGGGCAACCGTGTTCTGTTCGGCAAATGGGCCGGTACAGAGGTGACGTTGGATGGCGAAGAACTGGTCATCATGAAAGAATCCGACATCATGGGTGTCATTGAATAAAGGAGCCCCGACAAATGGCGGCAAAAGAAGTACGATTTAATACCGACGCGCGCTCGCGCATGTTGCGTGGTGTGGATGTCCTCGCCGATGCGGTGAAGATCACGCTGGGCCCCAAGGGCCGTAATGTGGTGCTGGACAAGTCATTCGGCGCGCCTCGCATCACCAAGGATGGCGTGACCGTAGCCAAGGAAATCGAACTGAGTGACAAGTTCGAGAACATGGGCGCCCAAATGGTCCGGGAAGTCGCGTCCAAAACCAACGACATTGCCGGTGATGGCACCACCACGGCCACCGTCTTGGCCCAGGCCATCGTGCGCGAGGGCTGCAAGTCGGTCGCAGCGGGCATGAACCCGATGGATCTGCGCCGCGGTATCGATCTCGCCGTGGACGCCGTTGTGGCCCATCTGGGCAAACAGTCCAAGACCATCTCTACCGAGGCTGAAGTGCGCCAGGTTGGCACCATTTCCTCGAATGGTGAGGCTGAAATCGGTAACATGATCGCCAAAGCCATGCAGAAGGTCGGCAAGGAAGGCGTCATCACGGTTGAAGCGGCCAAAGGCCTGGAAACTGAGCTGGACGTCGTCGAAGGCATGCAATTCGACGACGTCCAGCTCAGTTTCCAGGCCTTTGGCCTCTAAACTGAG
>JAJFGG010000085.1 GCA_021776235.1 Alphaproteobacteria bacterium
ATGGTGATGCCTGGTGACAATATCGAGATGTCGGTTGAGTTGATTGCGCCGATTGCCATGGACGAGGGGCTGCGTTTCGCGATCCGCGAAGGCGGCCGCACCGTGGGCGCCGGCGTCGTCGCCGGCATCCAGGAATAAGCAGAGACGCAAGTTTGGCCGCCGCCAGTTGGCGGCCATCTAGCGACAACGACGGGCCATTGACGCGTAAGCAGGAATAAAGACATGGAAAGCCAAAATATCCGTATTCGCTTGAAGGCTTTCGAGCATCGTGTGCTCGACCAGGCCACATCGGAAATTGCCAGCACGGCAAAGCGGACCGGCGCACGGGTGCGCGGGCCCATCCCCCTGCCCACGCGAATTGAAAAGTTCACGGTCCTGCGCTCGCCGCATATCGATAAGAAGTCGCGCGAGCAATTTGAAATTCGCACCCACAAACGGTTGCTGGATATTATTGATCCCACGCCCCAGACGGTCGATGCGCTGATGAAGCTCGACCTGGCGGCCGGCGTGGATGTGGAAATCAAACTTTAGGAATTGGCAATGAGGCGTTCCGGTCTAATAGCGCAAAAACTCGGTATGACGCGGGTTTTTCAAGAAGATGGCAACCATGTGCCGGTCACTGTGTTGCACGTGGAGAATTGCCAGGTGGTGGACCAGCGCACCATTGATAGGGACGGCTACAGTGCCGTCCAATTGGGCGCGGGCAAGGCCAAGGTCAAACGGGTTGGTCAGGCCATGCGCGGCCATTTTGCCAAGGCGCAAGTAGAGCCAAAGCAGCGCGTTGCCGAGTTTCGCGTATCAGAAGACGCCTTGATCGAGGTTGGCGCCGAGTTGAGCCCGAGCCATTTTGCCGCCGGCCAATATGTGGATGTGGCGGGCACTTCGATCGGCAAAGGTTTCGCCGGCGCTATGAAGCGTTGGGGATTTGGCGGTCTGCGCGCCTCTCACGGCGTTTCGATCTCGCATCGCTCGCATGGCTCAACCGGTCAATGCCAGGATCCGGGCAAGGTTTTCAAGGGTAAAAAGATGGCCGGCCATTTGGGCGCGGGCCGGGTCACCATGCAGAACCTGGAAGTAGTTGGCGCCGACGAGGAAGCCGGGCTGTTGATGATCAAGGGCTCGGTGCCGGGACCGAAAAGCGGCTGGGTCATGGTGCAGGATGCGGTCAAAAAGGCGCTGCATAAAGATACCCCGATCCCCGCCGGTCTAATCGAACGGCCAGCCGATGAGGCAGCGCCGCAGGCGGAAGCCGGGGCTGCGGAAGACGCAGCGACCGAAGATACGGCCGCGGAGAGCACATCCGCCGACACGGCCGAAAAGGAATAAGTGCCATGAAGGCAATGGTAACAACCCTCGACAATAAAAGCGCCGGCAGTATCGATCTGGCGGAGGCGGTCTTTGGTGTGACGCCGCGCCGGGATATCCTGCATCGTGTGGTGACCTGGCAGTTGGCCAAGCGCCGTAACGGTAACCATGCGACGAAGGAGCGGCATGCCATTCAGGGCTCGGGCGCGAAGATCTGGCGCCAGAAGGGCACCGGGCGGGCGCGGCATTCCTCGCGCAAGGCGCCGCAGTTTCGCGGTGGTGGCGTCGCCCATGGTCCCCGCGTGCACGATCATGTCCACAAGCTGACGAAAAAAGTGCGGGCGCTTGGCCTGCGTTCGGCCCTGTCCGCCAAGCAGGCGGAAGGCAAACTGGTAATATTGGACGAAGCCGCGCTCGCCGAAGCCAAGACCAAGGCCCTGACGGCCAAACTGGCGGGCCTGGGCTGGTCCGATGTGTTGATTATCGATGGCGGTGACCTGGACCAGAACCTGGTGCAGGCAGCCGGCAACCTGGCAGCGGTGCAGGTGATGGCCTCGGCCGGGGCCAATGTTTACGACATCTTGCGGCGCGACACCCTGGTGCTGACTAAAAGTGCCGTTGAAGCATTGGAGGCGCGGCTAGCATGAACCGCGAGCAAGTATATCAGACTGTCCTGGGGCCAGTGGTGACTGAAAAGGCCACCATGGGGTCCGAGCACGGGCAGGTCACATTTCGGGTGACCATGGACGCCACCAAGCCGCGCATCAAGCAGGCGGTGGAGGAATTGTTCTCGGTCAAGGTCAAGGCGGTCAACACCTTGCGCGTTAAGGGCAAGACCAAGCGGTTTCGCGGCGTCAAGGGGCGCCGGTCGGACTGGAAAAAAGCCGTTGTGACCTTGGAAGACGGCCATTCCATTGACGTAATGGGCGGGGTGTAGACGAATGGCGTTGAAGCAGTATAAACCAACCACGCCGGGCCGCAGAGGTTTGGTCCTGGTCGATCGCTCGGAATTGCACAAGGGCAAGCCCGTCAAGGCGTTGACCGTGGGTTTGAGCAAAAGCGGCGGTCGCAACAACCATGGCCGCATAACGGCGCGGCGCCGCGGCGGCGGGGCCAAGCGCAGCTATCGCATTGTCGATTTCAAGCGCCGCCGTTTCGAAACCGCCAAGGTCGAGCGGTTGGAATATGATCCGAACCGGTCCGCCTTTATTGCCCTGATCCGTTATCCCAATGACGAGCTAAGCTATATCCTGGCGCCACAACGCCTGGCCCCGGGTGACAGCTTGGTGGCGGGGGAGCGGGTCGACGTCAAGCCGGGCAATGCCATGCCCTTGGCCAGCATGCCCATCGGCACCATCATCCACAATGTGGAGATGAAGCCAGGCAAGGGCGGTCAAATGGCGCGATCCGCAGGCACCTATGTGCAACTCGTCGGCCGCGACCAGGGATATGCCATTCTACGTCTGACCTCTGGCGAACAGCGTTTGGTGCGGGCGGAATGCATGGCTACAGTCGGCGCCGTCTCCAACCCGGATAAATCCAATATCAAGTTGGCCAAGGCGGGTCGCAACCGCTGGTTGGGCAAACGCCCATCGGTTCGAGGCGTCGCCATGAACCCGGTTGACCATCCCCATGGCGGCGGCGAAGGCCGTACATCGGGTGGCCGTCATCCGGTGACCCCGTGGGGCAAACCCACCAAGGGCAAGCGGACCCGGTCCACCAAGAAGCCCAGTAGCAAATACATTCTGCGCCGCCGGCGTTCGAAATAGGAGGAGGCATAGAGATGACCCGTTCTGTCTGGAAAGGCCCCTTCGTCGACGGCTATCTGTTGAAGAAAGCAGAAGTGGCCGCGCAATCGGGGCGCAAGGATGTCATTAAAATCTGGTCGCGGCGGTCTACCATTTTGCCGCAGTTCGTTGGCCTGACCTTTGGCGTACACAATGGCCACAAACACATTCCGGTATTGGTAAACGAGGACATGGTGGGGCACAAGTTCGGCGAGTTCGCGCCGACCCGCACCTACTATGGCCATACTGCCGATAAGAAGGCGCGGCGGGGTTAAGGCATGGGCAAGCAGGCAAAAGATCGGCGTCTGACCGACAACGAAGCCGGGGCGCAGGGCCGGAAAATCCGGATTTCGCCGCAGAAATTGAACTTGGTGGCGGAATCCATCAGGGGAAAAAGTGTCGAGTCCGCCCTCGCGGAATTGACCTTTTCGAAGCGTCGGATCGCCGGCGACGTGAAGAAGGTTCTGCAATCTGCTATCGCCAATGCGGAAAACAACCACGACCTGGATGTTGACGCTCTGTTCGTGGCAGAGGCCAGCGTCGGCAAGAATATGGTGATGAAGCGGATGCGTCCACGCGCCCGCGGCCGTATGGCCCGCATCTTGAAACCATTTAGCGAGATACGCATCGTGGTGCGCGAACGCGAGGAGACCAACTAATGGGTCAAAAAGTAAATCCGATCGGCTTGCGGCTGGGCATTAACCGGACCTGGGATTCCCGCTGGTACGCCAACAAGCGGGAGTACGGCTCCCTGCTGCATGAAGATATCGCGATCCGCCGCTTTTTGCAGAAACGTCTGCATCAGGCCGGCGTTTCCCGCATTGTCATCGAACGGCCGGCAAAGAAAGCCCGGGTGACGATTTCCACCGCCCGGCCCGGCCTGGTTATCGGCAAGAAAGGCGCGGATATTGAGAAGTTGCGTCAGGCGTTGTCAAAGATGACCGGCAGCGATGTGCATTTGAATATTCTCGAAATCCGCAAGCCAGAGATTGATGCCAAGCTGGTGGCCGAGAATATCTGCAATCAGTTGGAGCGCCGGATCGCGTTTCGCCGGGCCATGAAGCGGGCCGTGCAATCGGCCATGCGTCTGGGCGCCCTGGGCATCCGCATCAACTGTGGTGGCCGTCTCGGCGGGGCGGAAATCGCCCGCACCGAATGGTATCGCGAGGGCCGGGTACCGCTTCATACCCTGCGCGCCGATATTGACTATGGCGAAGCCACGGCATTTACCGCCTATGGCACCTGCGGCGTTAAGGTTTGGGTCTTTAAGGGCGAGATCATGGATCATGACCCTTTGGGCCAGGAAAAACGGAACCAGGATACACAGACGCCGCGTTCATAAGGACCGGCGAGGAGTCGGCGCGGAATTGGCCCGCCGGCTCAAAACGACAAGGACATAGGTTGATCGCGTCATGTTGCAACCAAAACGAACAAAATTCCGCAAGGCCCACAAGGGCCGAATTCACGGCAAGGCCAAAGGCGGCAATAAGCTGGATTTCGGAGCCTACGGGCTGAAGGCGGTCGGCCCGGCGCGGATCACCGCGCGCCAGATTGAGGCGGCCCGCCGCGCCATGACCCGGCAAATGAAACGTGCCGGAAAATTATGGATCCGCGTCTTTCCCGATGTGCCGGTGTCGAAAAAACCGACGGAAGTACGCATGGGTAAGGGTAAGGGCACACCGGAATTTTGGATCTGCCGGATCAAACCGGGTCGGGTGATGTTCGAAATTGACGGCGTCCCCATGGACGTGGCGCGCGAAGCCTGCCGGTTGGCGGCGGCCAAGTTGCCATTGCCGACCAAGTTCGTTGCCCGCGTTGGGGAGGGCCACTGATGAAGGCCGAGGAACTACGTGGCAAAACCAAGGATCAGTTGGGCGATCAGCTGTTGGACCTGCGCAAGGAGCAGTTCAATTTGCGCTTTCAACGGGTCAGCGGTCAGCTGGAAAATACGGCACGCGTACGCCAGGTGCGCCGCGATATTGCCCGCATCAAAACGGTGTTGAACCGGATGCAGAGCGACATTCAGGCTCAGGCCTAGGATCAGGAGAACAGGATGCCAAAACGAGTCATGCAGGGCGTCGTGGTCAGCGACAAGGGCGACAAGACCATTGTGGTCCGGGTCGAACGCCGCTTCACGCACGCATTGTACAAAAAGGTGATCCGCCGGTCCAAGCGCTTTCATGCCCACGACCCGGAGAACAAATTCAAGATTGGCGATCAGGTCCGTATCGAGGAATGCGCGCCCATTTCGAAACTGAAGCGATGGATTGTTCTCGCCGAGGCAGCGAGCAGCTAGGACGGACAGGGTAGGCAGCCATGATTCAAACAGAAACCATGCTCGAAATCGCCGATAATTCCGGCGCGCGTCGGGTACAGTGCATCAAGGTGCTTGGTGGTTCCAAGCGCAAATACGCCTCCGTCGGCGACGTGATCGTGGTTTCTATAAAGGAAGCCATCCCGCGGGGCCGGGTGAAAAAAGGTGATATTCATCGGGCAGTGGTGGTGCGAACCGCCAAGGACATTCACCGCTCGGATGGTTCCGCGATCCGCTTTGACCGCAATGCCGCCGTATTGATCAATCCGCAGAACGAGCCCATCGGGACACGCATTTTTGGCCCGGTGACGCGTGAACTACGGGCTAAGAACCACATGAAAATCATCTCGCTGGCGCCAGAGGTCATCTGATGGCAAAGAAGTTCAAATTACGGAAAGGCGACGACGTCGTCGTTGTCAGCGGCCGGGACAAGGGCAAGACGGGCTCTATCCTCCGCGTAATGCGCCAGGACGATCGGGTCTTGGTGGATGGTGTCAACATGGTCAAGCGGCACACGCGGCCCAGTGGCTCCCAGCCCGGCGGTATTATCGAAAAGGAAGCCCCGATACATATTTCCAACGTTGCCTTGGCCGATCCGAAGGACGGCGTCGCGACGCGGATCGGATACCGGTTCCTGGACGATGGCCGCAAGGTTCGGTTCGCCAAGCGGTCGGGGGAGGTAGTCGATGTCTAATATGCCGCGGTTGAAACAATTTTATCAGGACGAGTTGCACAGCAAGTTGAAGGAGGAGTTCAGCTTTGCCAACGATTTGCAAGTGCCGCGCCTGGAAAAGATCGTCCTGAACATTGGCGTTGGTGCGGGTACCGACGACCGCAAAAAGGTTGAGGCCGCTTATGGCGACCTGGCCAAGATTGCGGGGCAAAAGCCGGTTATCACGGTGGCCAAACGTTCAGTCGCGGTGTTCAAGTTGCGCGAAGGAATGCAGATTGGCTGCAAGGTGACCTTGCGCCGGGAACGTATGTACGAATTCCTGGATCGTCTGATCACTGTGGCTCTGCCGCGGGTCCGGGATTTTCGTGGCGTCTCGCGGAAAAGTTTCGACGGTCGGGGCAACTATGCCATGGGCCTGACGGAGCAGATCATCTTTCCGGAAATCAACTACGACGAGATTGATGATGTGCGTGGCATGGACGTAGTGATCTGTACCACGGCGGTCGACAATGAACAGGGTCTGGCGCTGCTGGCCGGATTCAACATGCCTTTTCAAAGCTGACATCCGGTTGGGATTGATGCTGCGGATATAAGGATTTTCGGCGAAAGTTTCATACTGAGATTTTCGCGTCACTAGGGAAACCAAGGGGTTCCATGCATGGCCAAAAAAAGTGCCATTGAAAAGAACAAGGCCCGGGCCAAGTTGGCCGGGAAGTATTCGGCCAAGCGTACGCGTCTGAAGGCGGTCGCCTCGGACAAGGGGCTAAGCCAGGAGGAGCGCTTTTCCGCCCGGCTGAAGCTGGCGCAATTGCCGCGTAATTCGGCACCGAACAGAGTGCGTAACCGCTGCGAACTGACCGGTCGGTCCCGTGGCTATTACCGCAAATTCAAACTATCCCGGATCGCGTTGCGCGAACTGGGCTCGCTCGGACAGATTCCGGGCCTGACCAAGTCTAGCTGGTAGAGGAGGCGTAACGATGTCGATGACCGATCCGATCGGCGACATGCTGACGCGAATTCGCAATGGCCAGCGCGCGGGCAAGGGAAGCATCCTTTCGCCGGCGTCCCGGTTGCGGGAACGCGTTTTGGAAGTATTGCAACGCGAAGGTTATATCCGTGGCTATTCGCGTACAGATTACGACCGTGGCAAGGCTGAATTATCGATCGAGCTGAAGTATTATGAAGGCGCGCCGGTGATCCAGCAGATAAAACGGGTATCAACGCCGGGCCGGCGGGTTTATTCGTCGGTCAAGCAGTTGCCTCGTGTGGCCAACGGCCTGGGTATTTCCATTCTCACCACACCGCAAGGGGTGCTGTCGGATACCGAGGCGCGCGAAGCCAACGTGGGCGGCGAAGTCATCTGTCAGGTATTTTAGGGGAACGCCGATGTCCCGTATTGGAAACAAGCCGGTGAGTGTGCCCGACGGCGTCACTATAGAGCTGGCCAATCAGGCCTTGATCGTCAAGGGCAAATTGGGCGAACTGTCCATGCAGGTGGTTGATCAGGTTGATATCGACCTCGCCGACAATAAAATCGTTGTTACGCCAAAGGACCAGACCAAGGTCTCCCGCTCCATGTGGGGACTGCAGCGCAGTTTGGCGCAAAACCTTGTAACCGGTGTTTCGGAAGGTTTCGTCAAGGAGCTGGAGATCCAGGGTGTTGGCTATCGCGCGACCTTGCAGGACAAGATTTTGAAGCTGCAGCTGGGTCATAGCCACGACATTGATTTCCCAATTCCAGAGGGTATAGCGATCGAATGCGAGCGCCCCACGGCGATTAAAATCAAGGGCATCGACAAGCAGCAGGTCGGTCAAGTTGCCGCGAAGATCAGGGCGTTTCGCCCGCCCGAGCCCTACAAGGGCAAAGGTGTGCGTTATGCGGGCGAGTACGTCTTCCGTAAGGAAGGCAAGAAAAAGTAGGCGAATATGGGCAATACAAAAGAATTATTCAAACGCCGGCAGCGGCGCAACCGTCATTCACTGGCAAAACTTGCCACGGGGCGGCCGCGTCTCTCTGTGTTCCGGTCTTCGCAGCACATATATGCCCAGGTCATCGATGATGTCGCGGGAAAGACGCTTGCCGCGGCCTCCAGCCTGGAAAAGGACCTGCGCGGCGGCCTGAAAACCGGCGCTGACAAGGATGCCGCCGCCAAAGTGGGGGCGTTGATCGCCGAACGGGCCAAGAGCGCCGGTGTCGAGGCGGTGGTGTTTGACCGTGGCGGATATCAATTTCATGGCCGGGTCAAGGCGCTGGCGGATGCCGCGCGCGAAGCCGGTTTGAGTTTTTAGGAAAGGCTAGGTCGCATGGCACGCAATGATTTCGGAGACCGCGGCGACAGTGAATTTGTCGATAAGCTGGTTCATATCAATCGGGTCGCCAAGGTGGTCAAAGGTGGCCGCCGCTTCGGTTTCGCGGCCCTGGTGGTGGTCGGAGACCAAAAGGGCCGGGTCGGATTCGGCCATGGCAAGGCCCGCGAGGTGCCCGAGGCCATTCGCAAGGCGACGGAGACCGCCAAGAAAGGCATGATCCGCGTACCGTTGCGTGAAGGGCGGACCCTGCATCATGACATTACCGGCCGCCACGGTGCCGGCAAGGTTTTGCTGCGTGCAGCACCTCCGGGCACCGGCATCATTGCCGGCGGTCCAATGCGCGCCGTCTTTGAGTGCATTGGTGTGCAGGACGTGGTGACGAAATCACAGGGTTCCTCCAATCCCTATAATATGGTTCGGGCGACTTTCGAGGCCCTGAAGAATCAGGTTTCACCACGTACGGTGGCGGCCAAAAGGGGTAAAAAGGTAGCCGAGGTCATCGGCCGCCGCAGCCGCGGCGCCGGGCCGGAAAAGGATGCCGCCGAGTCTTCCGAACCGGTGGCTGAAACGGCGGACGCATAACCGGGTGCTGTTAAAGGCGCCAACCATGCATATATGTGACTGAACTATTTGGCCAAGGCGTTAGGTCAGACGGGATTACGAACTATGGCGAAAGCAAAGAAAACACTGACGGTGACCCAGGTCGGTAGTCCGATCGGGCGGCCGCAATGGCAACGGCAGACCTTGATCGGCCTGGGCCTGAACAAGATGCACCGGACCCGCGAGTTGGAGGATACTCCTTCGGTGCGCGGTATGATCAACAAGGTGCATCACCTGGTCCGCGTTGAAGCGGCGGAGTAAGTCATGAAACTGAACGAATTACGCGATAATCCTGGTGCCCGCCATAAATCCAAGCGTCTGGGCCGGGGCATCGGCTCTGGCAAGGGCAAAACCGCCGGCCGGGGCCACAAGGGTCAGAAGTCACGCTCGGGTGTGGCGATCAAGGGTTTCGAAGGTGGCCAGATGCCTCTGTATCGGCGCCTGCCAAAGCGCGGCTTCAAGAACATTTTCTCCAAGCATTATCAAGTGGTCAATCTGGGGCGGCTGCAGGCCGCGATTGATGCCGGTAAATTGGATGCCGGGCAGCCGATCGGCGTGTCTGAAATGATTGCCTCTGGCCTGGTGCGCAAGGCCCGCGACGGCGTGCGTCTTTTGGCCCAGGGCGAGTTGACCGCCAAAGTGGCGATTACCGTGGCGGGCGCTTCGGCTGCGGCCGTGGCTGCCGTGCAGGGCGCCGGTGGCACCGTGACGGTGGCGGCGGCAAAGGAAATGGCTGCTGCGGGCGCCGAAGGCGGGCCGGAAGCAGACGAGTAGCGGCAGGAGTAGTCACCGGTTTTACCGCGCTATCTTGGCGCCGGGCTGGTGTATTGGTTTTGAAGGGGCAGCTTCGCGAAACACGGCGAGGCTACCGCAAGGACGAACAATATGGCATCTGCGGCGGAACAATTGGCGGCTAACATAAATTTCGGCGCCTTTTCCAAGGCGACGGAATTGAAGAAGCGTCTGTGGTTCACATTGGGCGCCCTGATCGTCTATCGTATCGGCACCTATATCCCCATACCAGGTATCGATCCCGCTGCGCTGGCCGATATATTCGAGCAGCAGCGCGGCGGCATCCTGGGCATGTTCGATGTCTTTTCGGGCGGCGCTTTGGGGCGAATGACGATCTTCGCCTTGAACATCATGCCGTATATCTCTGCCTCCATCATTATTCAGCTTATGACCACGGTCTCGCCCCATTTGGAGCAGCTGAAGAAGGAGGGGGAGCAGGGCCGCAAGAAAATCAACCAATATACCCGCTACGGCACGGTTATTCTGACGGCACTGCAGGCCTATGGCATCGCAGCCGGGTTGGAGGGGATGTCAGCCTCTGGCGGTGCTGGTGTGGTTCTGGCGCCCGGTGTGTTCTTCAAGGCCAGCACCGTGATCACCTTGGTAGGCGGCACCATCTTCCTGATGTGGCTAGGTGAACAGATCACAGCGCGTGGCGTGGGGAATGGCATTTCATTGATCATTTTCGCCGGTATCGTGGCGCAGCTGCCTTCGGCCATCGCTTCGACCCTTGAATTGGGGCGAACCGGCGCGCTGAACACCTTGTTCATCCTGTTTCTGATCATTCTAGTGATCGCGACAATTACCTTCATCGTCTTTATCGAGCGATCCCAACGCCGCATCATCGTGCAATATCCCAAGCGTCAGGTTGGGCAGCGGATGTTTGGTGGTGAAAGCACACATCTGCCGTTGAAGCTGAATACCGCCGGTGTCATCCCGCCAATCTTCGCCTCTTCGCTGTTGCTGCTGCCTGTTACCGTGGCGTCTTTCTCTGCCCAGGGCGGACCGGAATGGCTGACCACCGTGACCTCGCTGCTGGGACGGGGCCAGCCGCTTTATCTGGCCCTGTATATTGGCGGGATTGTATTTTTCTGTTTCTTCTATACCGCTATCGTCTTCAATCCGACCGATACGGCGGACAACCTGAAAAAGTATGGCGGCTTCATTCCCGGAATTCGTCCCGGCAAACGAACAGCGGACTACCTGGATTATGTACTGACCCGGTTGACGGTGGTGGGTGCCGGGTACCTGGCCCTGGTCTGTCTGTTGCCGGAACTGTTGATGTCGCAATATGCGGTGCCCTTCTATTTCGGCGGCACGTCATTGCTGATCGTGGTTAGCGTGACCATGGATACGGTGTCCCAGGTCCAATCGCACCTGTTGGCGCATCAGTACGAGGGCCTGATCAAGAAATCCAAGTTGCGGGGCCGCAACCGATGAGGCTGATCCTGTTGGGTCCCCCAGGCGCCGGGAAGGGCACTCAGGCCCAGCGTTTGGTGGATCGCTATGGTATCGCGCAATTGTCAACTGGTGACATGCTGCGCGCCGCCGTTGCGGCGGGGACAGAGGTCGGTCTGCGCGCCAAGGCGGTGATGGAAGCGGGCGATCTGGTCTCCGATGACATTGTCGTGGGCATCATTGCCGATCGCGTTGAGCAGGATGATTGTCAAAACGGCTTTATCCTGGACGGATTTCCGCGCACCCTGGCCCAGGCCGAGGCGCTGGAGCAGATGCTGGCGGAAAAGTCACTGCAATTGAATGCCGTTATCGAGATGCAGGTCGATGATGCCGCGTTAATTGGCCGGATCACCGGCCGCTACACCTGTGCGGCCTGTGGTGCTGGCTATCATGACCGGAACCTGCAGCCAAAGGTGGCCGGCATTTGCGACAAATGTGGCGGTGCCGACTTCAACCGCCGGGCCGATGACAATGCCGAGACCGTGGCGTTACGGCTAAATGCCTATCATGAACAGACGGCGCCGTTGCTGCCTTTTTACCAAAAAAAGGGCAGTTTGCTGGCGGTCGATGGCATGGCGGACATAGACGAGGTTAGCGGACAGATCAAAGCGGTGCTGGAGGCGGGTTAAAGCGTTGACTTGGTGGGAAAAAAGCATTAGATCGCGATGTTCTATATTCATTGAGATTGCCGCCAATCTGGTTGCCCCGCTTGTGGTCGACTACGGGGCGAATTGCGAACCGGAAGGGTCGCGCAATTCAAGGAAGTTTGATGCAAACGAGTGGGGCGCAGGCGAGTTCGTTGGACCTGGGCACATAGGGTATTAATTACTTCGGCGGGGCGGACAAGGCCGGCCGGCGTTTATAAGTTTCGAAGGCCCGATACGGGGCAAAGACAAGGAGAATCCGGGTGGCGCGGATAGCAGGCATAAATATTCCGACCAATAAGAGGGTCCTGATTTCGTTGACCTATATCCATGGGATTGGCCGGACCAAGGCCAAGGACATTTGTAGCAAGGTTGGCATCCCCGACGAACGACGGGTGGCGGAACTGACCGACCAGGAAGTCATTCGAATTCGTGAAGTGATCGACCAGGACTATATGGTCGAGGGCGATTTGCGGCGCGAAGTGGCAATGAACATAAAGCGTTTGATGGACCTGGGCTGCTATCGCGGCATCCGTCACCGCAAGGGCTTGCCGCTGCGTGGTCAACGTACTCATACCAATGCGCGTACGCGCAAAGGCCCGGCGCGGCCCATCGCCGGCCGAAAGAAGGCGTAGGTTAGCCAATGGCAAAAGAACGTACACGCGTCCGCCGTCGCGAGAAGAAAAACATCATCTCGGGTGTGGCGCATGTCAATGCGACATTCAACAACACCATGGTTACCATTTCGGACGTGCAGGGCAATGTGATTGCCTGGTCGTCCGCCGGCGCGCAGGGCTTTAAGGGCTCGCGGAAATCGACGCCTTATTCGGCGCAGATGGCGGCGGAGGATGCCGGCCGGAAGGCACAGGAACATGGCATGAAATCCCTTGAAGTGTTTGTCAAGGGTCCGGGCTCGGGGCGCGAATCCGCGCTCAGGGCGTTACAGGCGGTGGGTTTCACCATCACTTTCATCAAAGACGTGACGCCGATACCACACAATGGCTGTCGGCCACCCAAACGGCGGCGAGTCTAATTCCGTCGGTCGGCGCCTGTAGGGGGCCGGTCGACTTGGATTTTGGATATTCCGGGATTTTCCCGGTTGCAGCGGTTGGCGAGCGCGAGGATACGACGTGATCCAGAAGAATTGGCAAGAATTGATTAAGCCCAGCAAATTGAATGTTGTGGCGGATAATGATCCCGATCGCAAGGCTACCCTGGTGGCCGAGCCATTGGAACGCGGCTTTGGGCTGACGTTGGGCAATGCATTGCGGCGCATTTTGCTGTCGTCGCTGCATGGTGCGGCGGTAACCTCACTGCAGATCGATGGGGTTCTGCATGAATTCTCTTCGATCCCCGGCGTCCGCGAGGATGTCACGGACATTGTTCTGAACATCAAGGGGTTGGCCGTTCGGTTGCATACGGAAGGGCCGCGGAGGATGACCTTGAAGGCGGACGCGCCGGGCCCGGTGACGGCGGCGAGTCTGGAAATGGGCCCTGATATCGAAGTCATGAACCCGGAATTGGTGATCTGCCACCTGGATGATGGTGCCAATTTGTCCATGGAATTGACGGTTGAATCCGGTAAGGGCTATCTGGCGGCGGAACATAACCGGACCGAGGATTCTCCCATTGGCCTGATCCCTGTAGATTCGGTTTTCAGCCCCGTACGCCAAATTGCCTACCGGGTGGAGAACTCCCGCGAAGGTCAAATCCTGGACTACGATAAACTGACCATGGATATCGAAACCGACGGCACCGTGACGCCCGAAGATGCGATCGCCTATGCCGCTCGAATCCTGCAGGATCAGTTGCAGTTGTTCATCAATTTCGAGGAGCCCCGGGAAGAACCGGTGCATTTCGAACCACAGGTACCGAGGATCAACCGCAATCTGCTGCGCAAGGTGGACGAGTTGGAATTGTCTGTACGTTCGGCCAATTGTCTGAAAAACGACAACATCATTTATATTGGCGATCTGGTGCAGAAAACTGAATCCGAGATGCTGCGGACACCCAACTTTGGCCGCAAATCCTTGAATGAAATCAAGGAGGTGCTGACCCAGATGGGCCTGCATCTCGGCATGGAAGTCAGTGAATGGCCGCCCGAGAACATTGATGATCTCGCAAAGCAGATGGAAACGGATTTCTAGGGCAATTTTCAAGCGAACGGGACCGTGCATGCGGTTCACGTGATTTTTTAATTGCTCTGTATTTTTACGATTTGAGCGCATCAGAGACTGATACGCTACAGCCAGTTGGGTTGGCGACAATTGAGGTAACGACCCTTGGGTTGGCATAGGGAGTAGCAACATGCGGCACCGCAAAAGTGGACGCAAACTGAACCGCGACAGCTCGCACCGCAAGGCGATGTTTGCCAATATGGCTTCGTCCTTGATCAAGCACGAGCAGATTAATACGACTCTGCCCAAGGCCAAGGAGTTGCGCCCGATCGTGGAGAAATTGATCACCCTGGGCAAGCGTGGCGATCTGCACGCCCGCCGTCTGGCCTACGCCCGCATCCCTGATCGCGCCATGGTAAGCAAGTTGTTTGACGTTTTGGGTCCGCGCTATGCCGATCGCCAGGGCGGCTATATCCGGATCATTCGGGCGAATTTTCGCCATGGCGATTGCGCGCCCATGGCCTATATCGAATTCGTCGATCGGGATGTCGAAGCCAAAGGACTGGATTCAGGCCCAGTAGGCACATCTGACGATGACGAGGATGTTGCCGCCTGATCATGGCCTTCCGGTAGAGGTCATCTGATTGTGGCGCTTTGCCGGTCTGGAAATTATGATCAATCTGGGGCAGCCTTTGGGCTGCCCTTTCTATTCGTGCTCTTGCGGGCGGCAATACCTGACCCAAATGAGGAACGACCCGGCGTGGGGAATTTTGCGGCATTGATGCGGTTTCTGACCATTCTGCTTGCGGCGGCGACGATCGCGCCTGCCTCTGGCGTCGGGGCGAAAACGGTGCCCAAATCTCAGGCCCAGGTGCAGCTTTCATTCGCGCCGCTGGTCAAACAGGCGGCACCGGCGGTGGTCAACATCTATACCCAACGGGTGGTTGAAGCGGTGGCCCGTTCGCCGTTGTTTGATGATCCCTTTTTCCGCCGGTTTTTTGGCGAACGATTTGGCGGTGGCGGTGGCCGTGCGCAACGCAGGCAGCAAAATTCCCTGGGCTCCGGGGTGCTGCTGACAGCCGACGGTATGATCGTTACCAATCATCATGTGATCGCTGGCGCGGACGAGATCACGGTGGCTCTGTCGGACCGCCGGGTTTTCGAAGCCACCCTGGTGCTGGATGACGAGCGTACGGATCTGTCGGTACTGAAAATCGACACCGAGGGAGAAAAACTACCCTATCTGGAACTGCGGGATTCCGACAGTCTGGAAGTGGGTGACCTGGTACTGGCGATCGGAAATCCCTTTAACGTCGGCCAGACTGTGACTTCGGGCATCGTCTCGGCCTTGGCGCGGACCGGCATCGGGGTCTCGGATTTTCAGTTTTTCATTCAGACCGATGCAGCTATCAATCCAGGCAATTCGGGGGGGGCGTTGATCGCCATGGATGGCCGCCTGGTTGGCGTCAACACGGCCATCTACTCCAAATCCGGCGCCTCGCATGGTATCGGTTTCGCGGTGCCTTCGGCCATGGTGCGCGCGGTTCTGCTCAGCGCCAAGGCCGGCCGGCACCAGGTGAAACGGCCATGGCTGGGGGCGGCGACCCAGGTGGTAAGCGCGGATATCGCGGGCTCCCTCGGCATGAAGCGCCCGCGGGGTGTGATGGTCCGCGCGCTTTACGGCGATGGCCCAGCGGACCGGGCTGGCATGGCGGTGGGCGATGTGATCCTCGCCATCGACGGCCATGCCGTGGCTTCGCCCAAGGCGCTCAACTTTCGCCTGGGCACCCGCATGATCGGCAAGACCGCACGCATCGAAATTTGGCGCGATGACGATCCTGAAATGCTGGTCTTGAAGCTCGTCGCCCCTCCGGAGACGCCGCCCCGTGATATCACGGAATTGACCGGCCGCCAGCCTTTGGCGGGGGCCACAGTCGCCAATCTATCGCCCGCCCTGTCCGAGGAATTAGGCCTGGATACCCTCGCCAGAGGCGTTATCATTCTAAAACTCGACCCGCGCAGCCCGGCCCGGCGCTTTCGCTTCCGCAAAGGCGACCAAGTGTTGCGCGTCAATGAGAGTCGTGTCGCCCTGGTCGCTGATCTGGTCGCGGTCATGAAACAACCGGCTGACGAATGGCAGATCACCATGCAGCGGGGGGGCAAGGTACATACAATCCGGATTGGGCAATGAGCAATCTGTTTGAAGCCGCCGGGATGGATCAGGGTCCGCTTCGGCCCCTGGCGGAGCGCTTGCGGCCGGACAGTCTGGACCAGGTCATCGGCCAGGATCATTTGCTGGCCGGTGACGGGGCCCTTCGCCGCATGCTGGATGGCGGGCGTTTGGCGTCCCTGGTCCTTTGGGGCCCGCCGGGTAGCGGTAAGACCACCATCGCACGTTTGCTGGCGGCCCACGTGGGACTGCATTTCGAGCAGCTTTCCGCTGTATTCTCGGGCGTAGCTGACCTGCGCAAGGCCTTCGCGGCGGCGCGGGACCGGCGTAGGGACGGTCAGGGTACCCTGTTGTTCGTGGATGAAATTCACCGCTTCAACCGGTCGCAACAGGACGGTTTCCTGCCTTATGTAGAGGACGGCACCATCGTCCTGATCGGGGCCACTACGGAAAACCCATCGTTCGAACTGAACGCCGCCCTGCTGTCCCGCTGTCAGGTGCTGGTCTTGAACCGTCTGGATGATGCGGCCCTGGAGCAGTTGTTGTGCCGGGCCGAGGTCACCAGCGGCAAGGATCTGCCGCTGTTGCCGGAAGCTCGGCTGACCCTGCGGGCCATGGCCGATGGCGATGGCCGCTTTGTCTTGAATCTGGCAGAAGAGCTTTTGGCGCTGACCGCGCCGGAACCGCTTGGTGTTGCCGAATTGAGCCAGACATTGCAGCGCCGGGCGCCGGTGTATGACAAGGCGCAGGAAGGTCATTACAACCTGATCAGCGCCTTGCATAAATCGCTACGCGGCTCGGACGTGGATGCGGCCCTGTATTGGCTGGCACGCATGCTGACAGCGGGTGAACAGCCTCTGTATATCACCCGCCGGCTGGTTCGTTTCGCGGTGGAGGATATTGGCCTGGCCGATCCCCAGGCTTTGGTGCAGGCCAACGCGGCCAAGGATGCCTATGACTTTCTGGGCAGCCCCGAAGGCGAACTGGCTATTGCCCAGGCAGTGATTTATCTCGCCACGGCGCCTAAATCCAACGCTGCCTATGAAGCGATGAGCCAGGCCAGCAAGGCTGCCAAACAAACCGGATCTCTGATGCCGCCAAAACACATCCTGAACGCGCCCACCAGCCTGATGAAAGACCTGGGGTATGGCGCCGGCTACGTCTATGACCATGGTACCGAGGATGGCTTTTCGGGCCAGGACTATTTCCCCGAGCAGATGCCCCGGCAAAGCTATTACCGCCCTGCGGAACGCGGATTTGAGCGCGAAGTGGCCAAACGCATTGCTTATTGGGATAAGCTGCGCGGCAAGGGCCAGGACGAGCCTAAACCAGGGCCACAAGAGGGGTCGGAGTCATGAGTATGTATTTTGCCGTAGCCTGTGGCGGTGCCTTGGGTGCCATGGGCCGTCATTTGATATCCGGTCAGGTCATGCGCTGGGCGGGCAGTGGATTTCCCTGGGGCACTTTGATCGTGAATGTCATGGGATCGTTTATTTTGGGCGCACTGGTGGAATACATGGCTTTGCGGTGGTCCACCACGCAGGAAATGCGGGGCTTTCTGGTGGTCGGCGTATTGGGCGGGTTCACCACATTTTCGGCCTTTTCCCTGGATGCGGTGCTGCTGCTGGAACGCGGCAGCCTGGGACCGGCCTTTGCCTACATCGCGGGAAACCTGGTGCTGTCGATCTGTGGCCTTATCGCCGGATTATGGCTGTTCCGACAGGTGCTGACATGAGCACGGTGCAACTGGTGGCAGTGGACGAAAACGAGGGCGAAGTACGCCTGGACCGTTGGTTCCGGCGCCGCTTTCCCGAACTCAGCCATGGCCGGCTGGAAAAGTTGTTGCGCAAGGGGCAGGTGCGGGTTGACGGTGCCAAGGTCAAAGCCGGCCATCGCCTACGGCCCGGTCAGATGGTGCGGGTGCCGCCCCTGGACGGGCCGGCGCCTTTACGGGGGCCGGCGCTGAAGCGGCGCGAGGATATGGTTTCCGAACAGGACGCCAAGGAATTGCGCCAACGCATTCTGCACCAGGATGCCGCGGTTCTTGTGATCAACAAACCTGCCGGCCTGGCAGTACAGGGCGGTAGCGGCACCAAGCGCCATATCGACGGTATGTTGCCCGCACTGCAATTCGATGCGACGGAACGGCCCCGTCTGGTGCATCGCCTCGATCGGGATACCACCGGCGTGCTGGTCCTGGCCCGCCACGCCCGGGCCGCCTCCGCCTTGGCCAGTGCGTTTCGCGACCGCAGCACCGAAAAGTTATATTGGGCTATTGTTTCGGGCGTGCCGGCGGAAACCCGTGGCCAGATTAATCTGCCCCTGGCCAAATCCCCCGGTCCGGACGGCGAGCGGGTAAGGGTTGACCGTAAGGGAGGCAAACAGGCTGTTACCGAATTCGCGGTAATCGAACAGATCGGCGGACAGGCCGCCTGGCTGGCCCTGTGGCCGCGCACGGGCCGGACGCATCAGTTGCGGGCCCATTGCGCAGCCATTGGCACGCCCATCCTGGGTGACGGCAAATATGGCGGAATTGACGCCACATTGCCCGGCATGGACCTGGGCGCAGGATTGCATTTGCATGCCCGCGCCATCACATTGCCCCACCCCGATGGTGGCAGCTTGTCCGTGGAGGCGCCCATCCCGGCGCATTTTCGCACCACCATGCAGGCCCTGGGGTTCAATTCGGAAGCCGCAGCCGAGCGCATGACGGAATTGCTGACCGAGGATGAAGAATGGTGAAACCACCCTTCGTCCCAATTTCAGTCATCTTCTGCTAGTCTTCCCACAGAGCAAAGCAACAACGGAGGTCAGGCCGTGCCATATATTCAGGCCGAAGGCGCCAAACTTTATTACGAGGAGGCCGGCAGCGGCGAGCCAATTGTCTTCGTGCATGAATTTGCCGATGACTGCCGCGGTTGGGAGCCACAAATGCGCTATTTTTCCCGGCGCTACCGCTGCATCAGCTTCAATGCCCGTGGCTATCCACCCTCGGACGTGCCGGGCAATCCGGAATTGTATTCCCAGGATATTGCCGCCGACGATATTGCCGCCGTACTACGCGGCCTGGACATAGACAGGGCTCATGTCATTGGCTGCAGCATGGGCGCTTTCGCCACGCTTCATTTCGGCCTGCGCTATGCCAACATGGCGCGCAGCCTGGTGGTGGTCGGTTGCGGTTATGGCGCCAAAAAGGATCTGCGCGGCGATTTTACCAACGATGCCGAGACATTCGCCGCCTCCTTCCTGGAAAAAGGCATGGCAGAGGTTGCCGCGGCTTATTCCGTGGGCCCGACGCGGGTGCAATTTCAGAACAAGGATCCCCGCGGTTTCGCCGAGTTTCAGGAGCGGTTTTTGGGCCATTCGGCGGAGGGTTCCGGTTTGACCATGGGCAATGTCCAGGCCAAACGGCCTTCGCTGTATGACCTGGAAGACGGCTTGGGACAATTGCAGCTGCCCACACTGCTGGTCACCGGGGACGAGGATGAACCTTGTCTGGATGCCAACCTTTACCTCAAGCGCACCATACCGTCATCGGGACTGTTGATGCTGCCGCGAACCGGTCATGCAGCCAATTTGGAAGAACCGGCTGTCTTCAACCAGGCAGTCGCGGAGTTTCTGGCCATGGTGGAAGAGGATCGCTGGGATTTGCGCGATCCGCGCTCGGTTTCCGACTCGGCCCTGGTTGCCGGTCCGGACCGGCGATAAGCCGATTTCTTGGGACGGCCAGTCGAAATGTGCGCTGAAAGCCTGCGTCTGATCGTTTTTGACTGTGACGGCACTCTGGTGGATAGCCAGCATGCCATCGTAGCCACGATGACGGCAGCCTTTGTGGAAATGGACCTGCCGCCGCCCGACGGCAACGCCATTCGCGCCCTGATCGGCCTGTCTCTGGAAGAGACCATAAACCTGCTGTGGCCTCAGGGCGGTGCGGCGGACAGCGCGCTGCTGGTTGCCGGCTATCGCCGCCTGTTTTTCGAGCAGCGCAGCCGGGCGGCGGCGCCCGACCGCCTGTTCCCGCATGCCGACACCGTACTGCGGCAATTGCAGATGGCGGGTTATCTGTTGGGCGTGGCGACGGGAAAATCGCGCCGGGGGCTTGACGCGGTGCTTACCGGGCACGATCTGCATGACGTCTTTTTGACGCGGCAAACCGCTGATGGCCATCCGGGTAAGCCGCATCCCTCGATGCTGCTTCAGGCCATGGCGGAGGCCGATGTGGAGGCGGCCGAGACCTTGATGCTTGGAGATACCGGCTTTGATATGGCGATGGCGGTAAATGCCGGCGTGACGCCGGTTGGCGTCGCGTGGGGCAATCACGACGCGGATGCCCTGTATGCAGCCGGCGCCCGCGTAGTGCTGGAAGATTTTCGCGATCTAATGCCCTACGTGATCGAGCAATGGAACGGGCCCTGAGGTTCATTCGCATCTACCTTGATGTGCTACAAATAGTTGCTGCAAAACTTTTGCAATAGCCCGGAAGTGCTCTAAATGAAGCGGTTTTATAAGCAAGTCTCCGTGCTGCCGGGTGCGGCGGGGTTCTGCATTGAATTGGATGGCCGCTCTGTCCGGACGCCGAAAAAGGCCGCCCTTGCCGTCGCAACCGAGACCCTGGCCGAGGCCATTGCCGAGGAGTGGCGGCAACAAGGCGAAAACATAGCGCCCCAGACAATGCCCCTGTTGCGCCTGGCCAATACGGCGATCGACATGGTCGCCGGGCAACGGGATGCCGTGGTCGCCAATTTGGCCGGCTTCGCCGGCACGGATTTGCTGTGTTATCGGGCCAGCGAGCCGGAGGATCTGGTGCAACGCCAGGACCGGCTCTGGTCGCCCTGGCTGACTTGGGCGGCGGCACGGTATGGCGCTACCCTGGCCACCACGGACGGCGTCAGCCACATCGCGCAGGATGACGCGGCCCTGGCGGCGTTGCATACTGCGGTGGACGGCCATGATGTCATGGAGCTGGCCGGACTGAACGACCTTGTCACCATTGCCGGCTCGCTGGTGTTGGCCCTGGCGGTCAGCGCCGGCGCCCTGGACGTTGGGGCGGCATGGGCTGCGGCCCGCCTGGACAACGATTATCAGGCCGAGCGCTGGGGCCTGGACGCCGAGGCCGAGGCCCACAGCACCCGTTTGCGCGGCGAATTCGTAATGGCCGCTCGTTTTCTGGAGCTCCACCGCGCCCACTGATTTGCCACTGGGCGGCATCGCTTTTCCGCAATATGCTCGCAGACCCGTATCGTGCTATCAAGCGGGCTGGTTTAATAATACCAACGGTCACTAATACCGACCCATGAAACAGGTCGATATTAATGACCGTTGGTATAACGTCCCATAGGGGAGGCGATAGGTACATGCAGGATATCCTGCGTCAGCTGGAACTGAAGCGCGCCGCGGCGCGGGCCGGCGGTGGCGAAAAACGCATTCTGGCACAACATGCCAAAGGCAAACTGACCGCGCGGGAGAGGTTGGAATTCCTTCTCGATCCTGATTCTTTCGAAGAATATGACATGTTCGTCGAGCATCGTTGTGAAGATTTCGGCATGTCGGAGCAGCGCATACCGGGCGATGGCGTGGTCACCGGCTGGGGTACCATCAACGGCCGCCTGGTCTTTGTCTTTAGCCAGGATTTCACCGTCTTTGGCGGCTCCTTGTCCGAAGCGCATGCGGAAAAGATCTGCAAGATTATGGATCAGGCCATGAAAACCGGGGCCCCAGTCATCGGCCTGAACGATTCCGGTGGTGCCCGTATTCAAGAAGGCGTCGCCTCGCTGGGCGGCTACGCGGAAGTCTTTCAGCGCAATGTTTTGGCCTCGGGCGTGGTGCCGCAGATATCCGTGATCATGGGGCCATGCGCCGGCGGCGCGGTTTATTCACCGGCGATGACCGACTTTATCTGCATGGTCAAGGACAGCTCATACATGTATGTGACTGGCCCGGACGTGGTGAAGACGGTGACCCAGGAAGAGGTTACCCATGAAGAACTGGGTGGCGCCTCTAGTCACAGCCGAAAATCCGGCGTTGCCGATCTGGCCTATGAAAATGATGTGGAGGCCCTGGCTCAGATCCGCCGGCTGTTCGACTTTCTACCTCTGTCGAACCGGGATAGCCTGCCACGCCGCGACACCGACGATCCCGTCGACCGGGTGGAAAATTCACTCGATACCCTGGTGCCGGCCAATCCTAACAAGCCCTATAACATTAAGGAATTGCTGGAGAAAGTGGCCGACGACGGCGATTTCTATGAAATTCAACCGGAATTCGCCGGCAACATCGTCATCGGCTTTGGCCGTATCGATGGCGCCACAACGGGTTTCGTGGCCAATCAGCCAATGGTGCTGGCCGGTTGTCTGGACATTGATTCGGCCCGCAAGGGCGCCCGCTTTGTGCGCTTTTGCGACTGCTTCAATATACCCATCGTGACCTTTGTCGATGTGCCCGGTTTCCTGCCCGGCACCGCCCAGGAATATGGCGGCATCATCATGCATGGCGCCAAGCTGTTGTACGCCTACGCCGAGGCAACGGTTCCCAAGGTTACGGTGATCACCCGCAAGGCCTATGGCGGGGCCTATGATGTCATGGCCTCGAAACATCTGCGCGGCGATGTCAATTTCGCCTGGCCGGCGGCCGAGATCGCCGTGATGGGGGCGAAAGGCGCTGTGGAGATCATCTTTCGCTCGGAACTGGACAATGCGGACCGGATCGAGGAATTGACCCAGGAGTATGGTGAGACCTTCGCCAATCCCTTCATTGCCGGCAAGCGCGGCTATATTGACGATGTCATCCTGCCCCGCAACACGCGCCGGCGGCTGGCCAGGGCGTTGTCCATGTTGCAGAACAAAAAGCTCGAAAATCCCTGGAAAAAACACGGCAATATTCCCCTATGACGAAGAATAGGGCTAAAGCGCGAAAGTACCGCATCGATGTTCTCTAAAATTCTGATCGCCAATCGCGGCGAGATCGCCTGCCGTGTCATCCGCTCGGCACGCGCCATGGGCATTGCCACTGTCGCTGTCTATTCCGAGGTGGATGCCAATGCCTTGCATGTGGAAGAGGCGGATGAGGCCATTGCGATCGGCCCGGCGCCGGCGGCGGAAAGTTATCTGGTCATTGATCGGATCCTTGATGCGGTCAAACGCAGCGGCGCCGATGCGGTGCATCCGGGTTATGGCTTCCTGTCGGAAAACGCCGCCTTCGCCATGGCGCTCGCGGATACGGGCGTGACTTTCATCGGACCGCCTGTGGGCGCCATCGAGGCCATGGGCGACAAAATTGCCTCCAAGAAACTGGCGCGGGCGGCTGGCGTGAACGCCGTGCCTGGGCATTTAGAGGTGCTGACGGACGCCGATGAAGCGGTTCGGGTGGCCGCCGATCTGGGCTATCCGGTGATGCTGAAGGCCTCGGCCGGCGGTGGCGGCAAAGGCATGCGGGTGGCCTACAACGAGGCGGAGACGCGGGAAGGCTTCACTTCCGCGGTGAACGAAGCGGTTTCCAGTTTTGCCGATGATCGGATTTTCGCCGAGAAATTCATCGAACAGCCCCGCCATATTGAGATCCAGGTTTTGGCCGATGGCGCCGGTAATTGCATCTATCTGGGCGAACGCGAATGCTCCATCCAGCGGCGCCACCAGAAAGTGATCGAAGAGGCGCCCAGCCCGTTTCTGGACCCATCGACCCGGCGCGCCATGGGTGAACAGGCGATGGCATTGGCCAGGGCGGTGGACTATCGCTCTGCCGGCACTGTGGAATTCATTGTCGATAAGGACCAGAACTTCTACTTCCTGGAAATGAACACCCGGCTGCAGGTGGAGCATCCGGTAACCGAAATGGTCTATGGCGTTGATTTGGTGGAGCAGATGATCCGCATCGCGGCCGGGGAAACCTTGAGCCTGCGCCAGGATGACATTCGCGCCGACGGCTGGGCCATTGAATGCCGGCTCTACGCGGAAGACCCCTATCGCAATTTCATGCCGTCCATTGGCCGCCTGACGCGCTGCCGGCCGCCGGCCCAGACGGCGGCGGTGCGGGTCGATACCGGTGTGATCGAAGGCTCTGAAATCACCATGTACTACGACCCGATGATCGCCAAACTGGTCACCAGGGGCCGCGACCGGGCCGAAGCGATCGCGGCCATGAGAGAAGCATTGGACGGCTATTACGTGCGCGGCATCAATCACAACATGAGCTTCCTTTCCGCCTTGATCAACCACCCGCGGTTTGTCGAAGGCCGATTGACCACCGCTTTCATTGACGAAGAATATCCCGACGGTTTTGCCGGGGCGCCGCGTCAGGGCCAAGTGCTGGATGCGCTGTTGGCGGCCGGGGTATTGATGCACCGGCTCACGGCCCGGCGCGAGGCGTCGATCAGCGGGCAATTGGCGAACTATCGCCCGAACTTTGGCGCGGCATGGGTGGTCGCCTTGGACGGTGAGCAGTACCCGGTCACGGTTGATAGCGTAGAGGACGGCTTTGACGTGGAAATGGCCGGGCGGTTGATCGCCGTGCGCAGTTACTGGCAACCTGGGCAACGGCTGTTTACGGGCATGGTGAACGGCCATCACGTCACCATGCAGGCGGATCCCGAGGCCAGCGGTTTTCGCCTCTATCATGGCGGGGCCGAGGCCTTGGTGACCGTCCGCAGCCCACGCGCGGCCGAGCTGGCCGCCCTTATGCCCGTAAAGGCGCCGCCCGACACATCAAAATACCTGTTATGTCCTATGCCCGGACTGGTCGTCTCCCTGAATGTGAGCGCGGGTGACGAAATCAAGACGGGTCAAGCCCTGGCCGTGGTTGAGGCCATGAAGATGGAAAATATTCTACGTGCGGAACGTGATGGGGTTGTGGCAGCTCTGAAGGCAGCACCCGGCGATAGTCTGGCGGTGGACGACGTCATTCTGGAATTTGAATAGGTCTGATCTTGCCGACCCCGCAACGCACAGTTCGGGTGTTTGTTCAAGGCCGGGTCCAGGGCGTCTGGTACCGGGGTTGGACGGTCGCGACGGCCCGGTCCCTGGGTCTCTGTGGCTGGGTGCGCAACCGCCGCGACGGCAGCGTCGAGGCGGTGTTCTCAGGCCCGGAAACCGACGTTGACGCCATGCTGGACCAATGCCGCCAGGGCCCGCCGTCCGCGCGGGTCCAATGCGTCAGGTTCGAAGCTTGGAACGGCCCTCTCTCGCCGGATTTCCGCCAGTTGCCCAGCGAAACATGATTGCCTGCAGATTGGTGTTACATGCGAATTCGACGTGACAACCGGGTCCATAGCCATCGTCAGGCAAGCGGTAGAAGAGTTTCTCGTCGTTCTATCCCCTCGGCAGGACAAAAACTGGAACCTTATTGCTGCGTCCCCTGATTTCCTTCTCGCCGGCGTTCTCCAATCTCGCCAACAAATCAGCGGTATCCATGTGGTCGCTCTGATTGATCTGATCGATCAGAGCCTGGCTGACGACGAGATCGGTTTCGAGACCTCGGGTCAGCCCCTGTATGCGGCTGGCGGTATTCACGGTGTCGCCAATGACGGCGAAGGCCATGGAACGTTCGCTGCCGGTATCGCCCAAGACAGCCGAGCCATAGTGCAGACCGATACCGACGCCGATCGGTGCTTCACCTTGGGCTGCCCTTTGGGCGTTCCATTCCTCCATGGCGTCGAGCATGCTATAGGCGCAGGCCAGCGCGTTGACGGCATCTCGGTCGCCTAGCTCTGGCACCCCGAAGGTCGCCAGCACGGCATCGCCGATATAGTTGTCCAAATTGCCGTCATGTCTAAATACGGCGTCTTCCATCCGGGCATGAAAACCTCGCAACAACTCCATCACCGCCTCTGGCTCCATGCCTTCGGCCATGGTTGTGAAGCCGCGTATGTCGACAAATAGGACGGCGATATTCTGCTTCCGCGGCGCCCCGAATGGCTCGTCCCGCTTGGCCAACGTATCGGCCAATACGGGCGCAAAATATCTGGCCAGGTTGCTGCGTGCTCGTTCGGCCGCAAGCCGTTCCTCGAAGGCTTCCTTCAAGACATCCAGCTGATCCAGGGTCTTCTTGACGGTAACCTGCAGGTCGTCGAAGTCGATCGGTTTGGTGACGAAATCCGCCGCCCCCCGGTTCATCGCGGCGCGGATGTTGTCCATGTCGCCATAGGCAGAGATGATGATCGCCTTCAATTGCTCCTCGTATTCGCCGAGATGCTCCAGCAAGGTCAGGCCGTCCATGCGCGGCATGTTGATGTCCGTGATGACCAAGTCGATGTCGTCGATTTCCCGTAACTTTTCAAGCGCGTTGACGCCGTCATTGGCGAACACGAACGAGATATCACCATGACGCAACTCACGGCGGAAGCGTCGCTTCATGAGTTCCTGCAGGTCCAGTTCGTCATCGACGACAAGGATCTTGGCTGTCATCTATTGCGCCTCCCGCTGGGCGATCATCTCCAAAATCCTGCCGCGTAATTCGTCAAAGTCCAGAGGCTTGCTCAAGAAATAAGACGCACCGGCCCGCATCGCCTTCTGCCTGCTGTCGTCATCGCCATAGGCGGTGATCATTGCCACGGGCAGGTGCGGCCAGCGTTGCCTGGCTTCCTTAAGCAATTCAAATCCACTCATCCCCGGCATGTTGATATCCGAGAGGATCAGCATGACCTTCGGCTCGAGGCCACCCGTCAGGTTCTGCAGCGCCTCCTCCCCCGAGTCGGCGAAATGAATGATATAGTCGCCCTTACGCAGCTCCTTGCGGAAACGGCGCTTGAACAATTCGACGACGTCCGGTTCATCATCGACCACCATGATCGAAACGCTCATATCAAAGCTCCCGGCTGATCTTTCTGCATTTATAATGTGCCGTGTTTTGGCAACTCGATGACGAATTCCGTGAACGCACCGGATTCACTGTCAACTGATATTTGGCCACCATGTTGTTGCACGACAAGGTCATAGCACATGGAAAGTCCGAGTCCTGTCCCCTCGTTGGCGGGTTTGGTCGTGAAGAACGGGTCGAACAACCTGTCTTTCACCTCTTCGGGGATGCCGGTGCCGTTGTCCCGAATGCGGATTTCCACGGTCTCGCCGAGATCCCGCGTGCCGGCCTCGACCCGTGGCCGATAGGTCTCGGACGCCTGCTCCCGGCCTCTCGCCTTCACCGCATAAAAGGCATTACTGAACAGGTTGACGAGAACCCGGGTGATGTCCTGTGGCACCACGCGCGCTTCGCCAGCGCTTTCGTCGAGCTTTAAGACCTGCTCAGCCTGGAAGCTGCTGTCGCGCGCCCGCTCCCCATGATAGGCCAGATTGAATGCCTCCTCGACCAAGCCGTTGATCGGCGACATAACCCGATCAGGATCACCACCCCGCGCATGCAGCAGCATGGATTTGACGATACTGTCGGCGCGCTTGCCGTGATTGTTGATCTTCTGCAGATCCCCGGCCACGGTTTCGACCAAGTCCTCGACATCGTCCCGGGTGTCCTCGTCCAGCTTGTCGACGACCGGCTCGAGAGCCTCCTTCAACTCGTCGAGCAGCTCGATCGAGGTTTCCGAAAAGTTGTTGACGAAATTAAGGGGATTCTTGATCTCGTGGGCGATGCCGGCAGTCAACTGACCCAGCGACGCCATCTTCTCGGACTGGATCAATTGCCCCTGCAAGGTTTTCAGTTCGGCCAGCGCCGTTTCGGCGCGTTCCCTTGCCGCCCGGGCCTCTTCCTCGGCCTCTCGACGTACAGTAATGTCGTAGTGCCAACAAATGTAGGCATTCTCGCCCCAGAAATCGACCGGGCGCCAGCTGTGCAGGCACCAGAACGTCGAGCCGTCGAGGCCTTTGCGTTCGGCTTCGGCGTCATGGTGATAACCATTAGACACGATCTGCTCGAGCAGGGCCTGGCGCTCCTGATCGCTGACGAAAGTGTCGACGATACTTTCGCCGAGCAAGGATCGGTCAGGATCGCCGCTGAACATCTCGTTGAAACGCCGATTACAATAGATCCGCTCGTCCGTGGCATAGGAGACTATGGCGACGCCTGCCGGGCTGGTTTCCAGAATGTTTCGAACCCGCGCTTCGCTGCGCTTCAGTTCCTCTTCGGCCTTCTTGCGCTCGGTGATATCGCTGATGATGGCGCAGACGCCGCCGTCCGGGGTCGGGACATGGGCGAGCTGGATTTGCAGGCCGCTAGGCGGTGACTGCTCGGATACCGTGAATTTGCCGCTTGTCAGCGCCGCCGTGCGTCTGGCTACCGCGGCACCAGGTTCTTCGCCTGGGTAGTTGCCACGATCGGCGAGCCAGCGGATCAAATCCGGCACCCGAGTGCCGATCTGCACAAGCCCATCAGGAAAGCCATAATACTCGGAGAACTTGCCGTTGCAGACTTCGACCTCGAGATCGGCGTTGGCCAAATAGACGCCAGCCGGAATTTGTTCCAGCACGGTGCGCAGTTGGCTCTCCCGCCGCTGCAGATCGACTTCCGCCCGTTTGCGCTCGCTGATGTCGTCGACCCAGGTCATGATCGCAGCTTCGCCTTCGAACTCAATGATCTTGGAATGCAGGACGACCCAGACATCGCTGCCGTCCGCGCGGGACAACACGACCTCGAAGCCAGTGACGCTGCCGTCCCGCTGCAGCTGCTCGAGGAAGCGCTTGCGGTCCTCGGGATGCTTGTAGAGCGACGGCGTAGCCAAGAGCCTATCCGTGCCGGGCGCGTGGCCAAGAATGTCGCGCAAGGCTTCATTGACCAGCAGGATGTCGCCATTTCGACGGGTTACCATGAAGCCCAATGGGCTGACCTCGATCAAGGACCGAAGCCGTTCCTCGCGCTCCAACAGTTCGGCCTGGCCGCGGGCGAGTTCCTCGCGGGCCGCGTTGATATCTTCGATATAACTCGCCACATCCCGTGCCGCGGTCTGAAATCCCTCGGCGATCACACCAATTTCATCGCTGCGGGCAGCGTGGGGAATTTCCACAGCGGACCGGCTGACCCGGAACGCCTCAATGCCGTGCTGTAGATCCGCCAATGGCCGGATCACCCAGCTGCGCAAGGACAGGAAGGCCCATCCACTCAACGCGAATGCGGTCAACGTGGCGACAATGGCGATGATCAGGAACCGCCGGTGCTGCGCCTCGATCGCCTGGGCCTCGGCCAACGTGCGCTCGTTCAAAAGATCGAAGAACTCCTGAATCGGCCGCATGATCCTGGCCTTGGCCAGGTGATAGTCTTTGCTGAACAGAAGCCGCACGGCCAGTTGTTGGTCGGGAGGGCCGCTCACGGTGTAGGCGCCATTGTCGTCCTCGAACTCCCCGACGACCGCGTGTATGGCTTGAGCTTCGAGGCGGGTCAGGTCATTGGAGTTTCGTTCGGCCTCGCGCAATTTGGCGAACTCGGCTTCTCCAAACCCCAGCCGCCGCATACGCTCCTGAAAGCTGGGCGCAGTGCCGCCTTGCTGCAACACCTTGTTTTCAGCGATCACAAAGTCCCAGAAGATGCCAGAATAGCCCTCTGGGTAGTGCTGCTCTCCGGCGCGGATCTCGAGAATGTCCCGGAAATAGTCACGAAAGTGCTGCTCGCCGGTGGCGGCAAAGCTGCGCGCCATGCGCGTCAGATCGTCGGAACTCTGCCGCAGTTCATCGGCTAGCCGGAACGATTCGAAGCGTTGCGCCTCCACCGCCGTCAATCGGTCGACCGTCCGGATCGCCCAGATATTGACGACGCTGGCCAGCACCACCGCGCCCAGGAGCAGGCCGAACATGAGTTGAAAACGGCTTTGTATTGTCATGGCAATCCTACCTCGCCGGCTGCAGCGAATGATCAATTCCGCGTTCCGAGGGGAACGCGAACCGATGTCGCCATTCAGTGGCATTGGCCTATTTCTAGCGTAATCGGAATGGTCCGATCGCGCTAGTGAAGCATCTTTGCTGTAGAGAAATTACCGGTCCGAAGCGATGCAGCACGGCGACGGCTGCTTCCGGCAATTTAGGACCGCCATCGCCTGGCTGGTTACGATCGGGGCTCCATCTACCAACAGCGCTGCCAGGGCTGGCCCGAGGCTCAGGGCGAGCGCCGAAATTGCCGCGCGGTCGCCATTGCCAACGTCGTAGTGCGTAAAGAAAGCGGGGAAAGTGGGTCTTTTTCCCTCTTTTTCCCGATTTTCGCCTCATCCTAAGGCGACAAGGGCGGCGCTATGCCGTCGGGCAGGGGCATCTCGAAGACATTCAGAGTCATGGAAACCAGGGCGTAATATCCCAGAATACCGACCAGATCGACCACACCCTGTTCGCCCAGTTGCGTCCTGGCTTCGCTGTACGTGTTATCGGAGACTGCGGAGTCGCGGTAAAGCTCGGTACAAAACCGATAGACGGCTGCTTCATCGGCCTTGGCAAAGGTTGGTTCACGGCGCTCCCGCAGGTCGGCGATGACGTCGGCCGAGAGGCCGCCATTCAAGGCCATGGGCGCGTGCGCGAACCATTCGAACTGGGCCGTCCAATGGCGGGCGGTGATCAAGATGGCCAGTTCGGACAGGCGGGTCTCCAGCACAGAGTTGAAGCGGCAGTATTCCCCGACCCTTTGGGCCCGGTCGGCAAATTCGGGGCTGTGAATCCAGGCCTGGAACGGCCCCCCCATGCTGCCCCGGGGCCCGGACATGATGTTGTCATGAAACTGGCGTTGTTCAGCGTTCATATCGGCGGGATTCAGCGGGGAAATGCGGGGCATATGGGTGTTTCCTAATGTTGTCTTCGATGGC
>JAJFGG010000086.1 GCA_021776235.1 Alphaproteobacteria bacterium
GCCGTCGATATTGAGGTGCTGTCCCGTGATGTAGCTGGCGCCATCGGACATCAGAAAACAGACCGGCTTGGCCACTTCGCCCGGCGCGGAAAAGCGCCCCATGGGGATCTGCGCCATATACTGATCGCGGAACTTCTCACCACGAACCGTCTCGGTCATTGTGGTCTCCACCAGGCCAAAACAGACCGAGTTGACCCGAATGCCAAAGCGCCCCCATTCCCTGGCCGCGCTCATGGTAATGCCCAGAACGCCGGATTTGGCGGCGCCATAGTTGATCTGCCCTATGGTGCCCCGCCGGCCCGCGATGGAGGAAACATTGACGATGGAACCCGGCGCCTCGTCACCGTCCTTGGCCCGCTGCATCAGATGGCGGCCGACCTCCTGCAGACACAGGAAGACGCCGGTCAGATTGACGTCGATGACCTGCTGCCAGGTTTCCACCGGCATTTTATGGATCATCGCCGCGCGCACGATGCCGGCATTGTTCATCAGGCCATGAATGGCGCCAAAGTCGCGCACCACGTCGGCCACCATGCCTTGCACAAAGCCCGGCTCGGCCACGCTGCCCACATAGGCCTTGGCATTCGTTCCCAGGTCATCGGCGACCTGATGTACCGTGTCGCCGTTCAGGTCGACCAACGCCACCTTTGCGCCCAATTCCACCGCTAGTTCCGCCGTTGCCCGGCCAATGCCCTGACCCGCGCCGGTGATCAGAAGATTGCAGTCCGTCAGGTTCATGGGGTTCGTCATGGTGTCCTCCGTCTATGTGGGTCCCTGTCATCGCAAGATGGCATTAATCCGGCGTTGTCAGGATTTCGTCGTCGCCTTGGCCCGCAGGCCGATCAACCGGCCGGTATAGGGATTTGACGGCAGGGCGGCATGGGCCGCCTTGATGGCCGCCAGGCGGTCCAGAATGACCGGCTCCATAGGGGCGGCCCGGCGCGTGGCCAACGAGACATGCAGGCTCATCAATTCATTGGTCGATGCCAAATAGCCCTCGGTCCCGTGATACATGTGGTGGATATAGTGGAAACGCTTTTCATCGAAGTCCAGCAACTCGGTGGTGAAACGCATGGGCTCACCTTCGCCGATTTCCCGGTTATAGGTGATATGACCTTCCAGGGAAAAGGTGGTGACCTGATGTTCTTTGCGATGATCCCGGGTCAGATGGACGAAATCCATGAACTCATCGGTGGCGTAATCAAACACCACCATATAATAGCCCATGTTCAAATGCCCGTTGTGGTCGATCCACTCTGGCTGAACGGTCGCGCGGTACTGATCGAAAGGGGTCGGAATAGACATGGATAACAAGAACAAACTCCTATGAATTGAGGGCAGTTTACGCCGGCTCTTGGCTGCCGTAAACGATCGTGAAACCGATTGCACCGTCCGGCCACAGCCGGCGGCTTGGCGCGACCCGGCCGGCGGTCGGTGTCAGGGCTTGCCGTCCGTCACCGTTTGGGAATCGATCAGCAGACGATTATTGATTTTCTGTACCGGGCGATTGTTCGGGCCGATTAAATGCAGGAAGGCATCGATCTGTTCGGTCGAGGCGGTGATCGGCTGTTTCAGGACATGCCATTGCACCCCTTCGCTACAGGGCGGCGTGGTCAGGGAGCCGACAAAGCGGTAATAGCGGCGGTCGGGCGGCAGCAGATCAGCGCCATTGATGGCGACGCCTTGGGGGGCCATCTTGCCCTGGGCCCCTTGCGGCAGATGGCGCCAGATTTCCGCCAATGCCGGGTTGGCCGCGCCTTTTTCAACGAATACGCCCAACACGCCAAGACGGCCAGCCTGATCCTTATGGACGAAGTGAATCTCCATATCGAATTGTTTACCGTTCAGCAGGTTTTCGCTGGGGCTGTGAAAGTGAAATTGCGCCAACTGGTATACCCGGCGGCCCAGGGTCAGGGTGCTGCCAGCGGCATAATTGGCCTGAATGGTGTGGCCGTTGTTGACCACCTGTAAGGGGGTCGTCCGATAGTCGACGGTAAAGGCCGCCAGACCGGATTGTTGGGTTTCGCCAATATCAATGGGGGATTGCTGCTGCCCCGTCTTGCACAAAGCGTAGCGGTCTGACAGATCACCCCAATGGCCCGGACCCTGGGCGCCCGAATAGCCCCAATGTACGGCTTTCCCGGTTCTCTTGTGGCCACCGTCTTTGCTCTCGCCGGCCAGGGCCGACAATGCTGTCCAGGCTATGATTATACTGGCCAGAAGCATCTGTTTCAGAATTCGATTCCCCATCATTATGCTCACTTCATGTCCTCGGTCAGAGTGTAAATAGTATGTCCTAGCCTGCCGGTGCCGGATCGGCGCTGACCATGCCGGTGGTGTTGAATATATGGCGTACCTCCGCGTCCTGCAGCAGGCCGCGTATTCGCATTTCCCGGTGGCAGGCGGCCAGGTTGTAATGGGGTACGGCAGGGTAAAGGTGGTGTTCGATGTGATAGTTTACCTGATAGGGGAACAGGTACCACATCAGCCAGTCCGGCCCCAGGTTGGTCCGCGCCGCCAGCAGGGGCGATTGTTCATCCCTGACGGCGCCGTGTTCGCAGATTGCGCGAAACCGCAACAACGCCTGCAGGACGGTGCACAAAGGTAGTATCCACAGAAGAAAATAGGCCAGGCCTTGGCCGCCTGCGACGGCCAGTATGGGCGCGCACACATGAAAGGCCACAACCAGGTAGCGGTCTTGCCGGGCCGCCCGCCGCAATGCCGGCGTGGTATCGTTCAACCTGTCGCGTCGTGGCCGGTCGGCCTCAGACACGTCATCATTGATCGCCGGTGAGCCCAGGAAATAGGCAAAGGTCTTGGGCGCCGTGCGGCCGGTCAGATCCAGCAATAGTTTGCGGATCAGATAACGCCGCCCCCGCGGATAACCTCCGTGCAGGGGAATATCGGGGTCCTGCGCCTGATACAGATGATTGTGATGCAGACGGTGCACCACCCGATACGTACGCATGGAAATGCCGACCGGTGTCGCCAGGGCACGGCCGACCAAATCGTTCAGAGCCCGGTTCCGAAACAGGCGGTAATGGGCCGCATCGTGGGCCAGAACAAAACAGGCCTGTTGCCGCGAGGCGATGATCAGAATGGCGGGCACCACGACCCAGGGCGTCCACCAAAGCAGCGAGGCCACGATGCAAGCGGCAATGACGGCCAGCAAGGACAGCACCGAGGCCCAGGCCTTGGCGTCGTCCTGGCGCGACAATTGCTTGACCAGTGCTGCCGGCAGGGCCCGCCGGCCGCGCCGGTCGTCGCGGAATTCTTCGCCCACTGTGGCCGCGTCATGCATGGACGCAGCGTATCACGCGGTTGCTGATCGGGGCAAAAAGATCGGCCCGCTCACACGCCCGCCAGGCGCTGGATCAAGGCAAAGCTGACCACGGCCAGAACCACCAGGATGGTGAAGAAAATCAAACTGCGGTGCTCGAACCTGGCACCGCGGCGTAGCTCGACATAGTTCAGGGCGCGGTCCGATGCGATATAGAGAACGACCGCAGCGATTGTGAACAGGACGATTTCCATGACCGCAAGTCTAGCACGTGAAGTGGCGCCGGTCTTGACGTCCATCAAGGCCTGGCGGCCTTTCACCGGCGACCCGTTTGCCGCCGGCATAGCCACCCACTTGCAAGTTGGCGGTCGCTGCCTTGGCCCTGCTTGGCATGCCACTCAATGGTGATCAGACGCAATTAGGTCACTTAGAATATGACCTTCTCTTTCTCTGCCGGCGTCATCATGAACCGCAAGTCGCCACTGTTGTGCCGTAGTGGCGATACTGGTTGCCCTTGTGGATCTGTGGATTAACACCGTCCTGGAACAGCAGGATGATGTCCGAACCGCCAAACAGAAAATAGCCGAACTCACCGCCTTTCCGCAAATTGTTGCCGACCATGGCGGTCATATTGACCGATGAGACCTGGCACATGCCGACCGGCACGATACCCACCAGCCCGACATCGCCGCAGGCGGATTCAGATGTATCCAGGATGACAATGCCGCGGGCCTGGGCGAACTCGTAACCGCCCTGGGAATTGTCCGGTGCGTGAAACTGCCCATTTCTTGTTTTCACATCCAGATAAGCCAGTCCCGTGACCGCGCGGCACTCGCGCAGCAGGCCGGCCACGGGTGCATGAAAGCGGTGATAGGAGTTGGGGCCGAGGAAATAATGCACAAATTTTCCGTTGGCAAAGGCATCGCCGTAGGGGCTGCCCTCGAGAAGCTCGACCACACTGGCGACTTGGTGGGTCTTCTTTATGGTAACAATACCTTCAATTTTCGAATCACAGTCGATGGCATAAGTTTTGCGGTAGGTGCAGTCGGCCGGTGAGGTGATGACTGCATTATCCATGGGGCTGGAAATCGGCCGCAAACCGGGGTTCAGTTCACGGGCGAAAAACTGGTTAAAAGTCAGCCAGCCGCTGGCCGCGTTGGGCCGGCCGTCAGGAGTTTTGGCGTCGAAAATCATGGAGTCGCCAACGGCGAACTTGGGCGAATTGTTGATGAACGAGTCCAGGGTTTCCGGACTGAAAGACTGTGTCGTATTCAGATAGTCACCCCAGGCCTTCGCATAGGAGACCAGCCACTTGCCGAACCATTCATTGTCCTGGGCAATCTTTTTGCCCGACCCCACTTCCTGGTCGATGAGCCAGTAAAAGTGGCACAGGTGGTCGTAGACCTCCTGTTGCTCATCCGTGCCCGGCGCCGTCCATGCCGGGTCGGTGCTTTCATGTGGCGTCCAGCGCGCGAACCACCACAGGTAATCCAGATATCCATCGGTGGTTACCGGCCACTGAAGAGCATTATACAAGTCAGATTTTAGTTTCGTCTCGCCCTGAGCCTTAGCCTTTATCAAGGACGCCTTGAGCAAATTTTTCAAGCCGGGGTCGGTGTCCAGCATTACCTTGAGTTCTAAAATAACGACCCCAGTTTCCAGAGCCACTTGCCACGGTAATGGCCCGTCAGCCGCGTCAAATTTCTCGTCCGGTGTTGTCAAGATGTAGGCCTTTCTCTTGCTGGTCTTGTTTCCCGTGTTGGTGTTACTTGATCTGTTGGCCAAGCGTGCCGAATGCAATGCCGGTTTCGCCCCGCGCTGGCGCCATAATCATCATCATATGACGCCTTGAGGCGGCGATCGCGCGAATAATGGAACAATGCCGCCGGCGAATTGCGGCCGCCAAACTGTGCCTTGTCGCGCACATGGGCCCAGGACCTTGCCAAGTCACACGTCAGAAAACATACAGGTTCATTGATCGGGGCGGGCATATCCGGACCTGTCCTCATTTCTTCGTCGCCAAAATTCATTATTTCTCCAGCGTTGTTCCATCCCGTAATAGTTTTTTCTTTGCAGCAAATAATCGTCATAAACATTTTTCGCCCATTGTACGTAGCCGCAGTTCGGTTCCATGCATGAAGGTATGCCTTCCCGCGCCTGATCAATGATGGATTGCACGGCAAGGTTGGCGCTTTGAAAGCCAACCCAAAGCCCTTGGGAAGAGAGCGGATCAAATGACATGGCGGCGTCACCGATGGCGATCCATTTTTCACCCTGTAGCTGGCTGGCAATTGTGCTGCGTGCCGGTTCGCTATAAAGGGACATGGCGTCAAGATCCCGATAATCGGCGCACTCTGACGCCAGTTTTTGCTTGATATAGTATGTCTGCTCAAGCCGCTCCAGAAAGGCTTCGCGTGTCCCACAGGCTTGAAATCCCGGCAAATCACTATCGCTGAAAAACATCACGAGACGCACACCAGAGGGGGCACAGCTGCTGTACCACCAGCCATCATGATCAGCCTCCGTAAGGGTACGGTGGTCTCTCTGCTCTGCGTCGGTCTTAAAGATGGCGATGCGGGCACCAAGCTTGTCGTGATGCTCAAGGGGTATGTTTTTTTGGCGCAGTAGAAAACGCGAAATTCCGCTGGCATCCACCAGATAGTCCGCCTTTAAAAGGGTCTCAGACGTGTCCTCGGCCGCAGAGGGCGCCAGCGTTAAGTGCCACTGATCACCCTGTCGCTCCGCCGTCTGTATTTTACTGGTCAGAATACGGGCGCCCGCCGCTTCAGCGCGGTCAAGCAACTGACGCTCGAAGGAGCGGCGGTCCAGATGCCAGCCCAAGCCGTTCGCAGTGAATATAAAATCAAAATCAACCAAATCCGCCGAGCCAAAGGCGCTTTGATTGCCAGGGCACTTGATATGCCCCGCCTGCTCAAGCAGCTCATAGAGGCCGAGATGACGCAGCAAACCATTGGCAACAGGCGGCAGCGTTTCACCCGCCTTAAAGCTGTTTTCCCCACCCTTGCTATTGGCCCGGTGAATGAGTTGGACATAAAATCCACGCTGCATTAACAGGTGTGCTGCAACCGCACCAACAGGTCCCGCTCCAACTATCACAACAGTCTGCATACGTGTCCTGCAATAAAAATCGAATATTTACCGAGACAAAAGAATACCGTTGCCTCGTGCCTTTCAGCGACACAAACCCAATTTTAGCCTGTCAGTGGCGTGCAACGTATTGACGTTGTACCTTTAAGCGGCATCCAAGCGCCACAATTGCTGCAAACCAGTCGTGGCCGCGGCCAAAGAAACGGTGCCACTCGTAGTAGTTAACAGGCTCAAGGTCAACTGGCTGGTTATGTTAAACTGACCAGGATAGCCGGAGGCAACATATTGCCACAACTGACCAGAAGATTGCGGTACTTTCTGAGTTTCGAGGGTGAGTGCGCCATTAAAGGCAGCGGTCAAATACTTATTCTGGTCACTCCCCGTGCCCATATACTGAATATAAAAATACTCCACGGCACTTTCATTTTCAATCAGGGTCCACTTTTGGGATGCAGCGCCCATTACAATCACTGCCGTCTTAATGGTGGTGCCATCATACTCAAGCGCCGAACCACTACTCATCATGTTATCGCTATTGATGCTGACAATAGCCGAAGGATCATTGAGGGACGGGTTGCGTTCTGTTTCAGCAAAGACGACCTCGCCCAAATTCATATCTCCCGTTGGCGTGACAAAGCCCAGGTCCGTCCATGAATCCAACATGGCGCTGTAGCCACCTTGATAGTCCGCAACACCATTGGAATTTGGCGGAATTTCATTGCCCCTGAACCATTGCATTCGGCTCAACACAGGCGGTGTATCACTGCTCGATTCGACAACAATATCAGGCCGCAATGACGGCCACCACGAGATATTACAAGACCAGAAATCGCCCTGCCAGGGCACCGACATATAGGCGGCGATGGAACCAGGCAGTATGGCCTCGTGAAAGCGGAACGGTTCTTTGAAATAATGCTCATAGCTCATCAGATAGGTCAATTCGATGCCTGGGTGGAAGCCGCCTCCAACCGTCGGCTGCAGCGCCGCAAAACTATGCTGATCGGGTTCAGAAAGCCCTTGCCACTGGGTGTCGGTCGAGCAGCCAGTTTTAAAGTTGCCGTTTACCCATTGCTGAAATTTCTCCAGCTGATGGTTGGTCAAGGACAACCACTGATTGGGGTGCTTCGTACCATTGGTAATATTTTCAGCCACCGAGCCGCCATTGCCAAAAAGCCTCGGCATCAGGTCGGCCCGCTGCTGCTGGCCACCGTTTGTTACTTTCTTGGTGGTGCCTTTAGGTAGTGCCGGGCATGGTGGCGGTGGAATGGTGATGATATTGTCACCTAAATAGATGTCCTGAACCGGGGGCCGGATAAAATTAAACACGAACGGCCTTGTGTAAATTACGCCAGCCGCAGGGATGCCAGGATTTTTGAGCCCGGTTATATGCGCATCGGATAGAAAATCCCCCTTGGAGCCGGGTTGGTGGCCATGGAAGGCGCGTTCATTGGTCCAGGCATAGTCGGTTACCGTCTTGAGGATCGGATAGATATCCCGGTAAAAACTCACTGGAATATCGGTGACAAGGGCGGGTGTGCCGGATGTGCTCGATGGGACGTCGCTGAAAGTAAAATCACTGCCATCGCTCGAAACACCTAGCTTAGCGTCGTCACTTAATCCCACCGCATAGTAGAGCTGATTATTAAACGCGCTCAGAAAAACCCCGGAAGGGGAGGGCGCGCCTGCAAGCGGAATATTGATAAAGGTAAAGCTGCTACCATCCGAGGAGCTGCCGAGATAGAGGCCATTATCACTGCCGATATAGGCACAATATAATTTCCCTGCATAGACCGTTAGACTCAAATTCGAGGTGCCCAGAGCAGGTGTTGAATTTCCGATCTCGGCAAATACAAAATGATCCAACGTGCTATCGGTCAATGAACTGGCAAGGTAGATATTGCCATCATTGCTGATCGCCCCATAAAACAGCGAGCCATTGAAAGCGGCCAGCGCCGGCGCTTGGTCGGCGTTGACCGTAAATCCGGGATCGGTGAATGGGTTGAAGCTGATATCAGAGCCATCACCAGCACTGATATATAAATCGCCAGCACTGTTTACAGCATAATAGAGTATATTGTTGAGCACGGCCAGAGCGGCGGGAGCTGCACTCGTCGGGGCAGCAGTGAGTTGCGTGAATGTATAGCCGCTGCCGGTGTCTACGCCGTTGTATAAAAGTTTGCTACTGTCGGAAATAGCGACATTTGTCACCCCGTTGAGCACAGCCAATGCCGGAGCGGTAGCGAAAGTCAATTCGGAATGAACCGCCGCAGGAGCGAAGCTGCTGGCTTCCCCCGTCGGCGAGGTTCCAACATAGAGTGTGCCGCCATTCTCTTGCGCAAAAGTAATAGGCCCTAAACCGGTATTGGGATCAATTTTGGGATATATGTCCAGTTGCAGATCCAGCAGCGAGACAACATTATAGGTAGCCGGCGCATAGTGAGGCGGTGTCACGGCTATCCAGCCCTGATCTGCGGCTTTGCCAACAGTCGTGCAAACCGTGTCTCCGCTGGCATCTTTGAGAGTTACATTGATGGAGCCGCCGCAGGTATCATCATACCAGCCCGGATTATTAAAGTAGGAATTGCCGTTATATTCGGGATTAGCAACTTCCGGCTCTTCTGTGACTTTCGAAACAACCACTGCCGGGGTTGTGCAGGATTTGGAAATGCCCGCACCGCCGATGAATATTAACCGCCCTTCTGCGTCGGTACGCAGGGCGCCGAGGCTAACCGTCGCGGATTCATAAGTGACTGTAACATCACCTGTTCCGCTTTGAGGCGGGTCAAACTTCAATCTGTTCGAGATCGAACTGGTAAATCCAACTGGCAAGTCAAATATCGTGCTGTTTGCCCCCATCAATTTCATGGGGCCCTGAGACGCACCACTGATACTCATTGATCCCGGATCAATGATCAGCTTGTCACGCAGATGCGGGGCCATGCCGGACTGAATAGTCGAATTGCGCAGATCATCAGGATTGAAGACATATTGGCCCTGAAAGGCGTAATTCGCGGCTTTCATATTGGTCACGTGAACGTGCCAATCCAATGAGACCACTTTATTATTCACCGTGTCTCCGTGAACGATCTCACCTTTGGGGCTGCCATCACTGGCATAGCCATAAACCCGAAACCGCTGTGCCTGACGCTTGATATGGCCGCTGGAGTCTTTATATTTCCCGGGCTCCGTACCAGCGGTGCCTCCAGGGATAGTAAAACTGTCCGGGCTGGGGATTACGCCTGGCGTTTCGGGACCGAAGAAATACTCGTCACTGTTGCCTACGCGGCCGATACCGATCCCGGGCGATACTTTTATCGAAGCTACATTTGAATAAGAAGTCATGGTTTTTCCTTACAATTTGTCAGCTGACGTGGCGCCCCTTGGCGCCGCCCCTATGGGAATTCACTCTTTTTCGTCTTTGCCGGCTGTAACAGTGTCGCCGCCCCCATTGCTGTCAGTTATCGGGAGCCTTCAATGGCTGATTAATCGCATCGGGGATGCCGCCAAAGGGCGCTTGCTGGGTGATAAAACTAAAATCAGAGGCAATCTTCTTCATCGGATTCAATGGCTTGGCGCCCGGTTGCTGTTTCGGGCCGACCTGGGCGTTGCCGTGGCAGCCCTTGCAGCCACCGCCCGTGTAAGCTGTTTGGCCAACTCGAAGATTGGTATTCTGGGGATTAATGGTCCCGTTTTCTGCATCGAGGGTCCCGCTGAAGCTGCGCAATATTTCATTGGTTTCGGTGACCAGGTTGGCAAGGAAATAGTCGGTGCCATCTGTATTGGAAGGGTTGGTGGCAGCCCCTTGTACGCCGATGAGCTTATAATGGAGCCAGACGCTATCCTGAGGGCCACTTTGGTCCATCGCCAATTGCGTTCGCAACTGGAAGTGCACCTGATCGGTGACAGCATTCGTCGCGTCGCTGATTGGGTGCGCCCGTGAGGTAACCGTTTGCTTGATGGGTTGGGTGCCTGCCGCTACTTGGCGGTTGTAATAAAAAAGGCCGCTATGAGGCGTGCCCGAATTGAGCGTATCACTCTGCTCGAAGGTGGCAAAAACAAAGGTCGGATAATTGGTGGTTTTATGAATGATATGCAGACCGATCAAGCCGTAGGGCAAAGGGGCCGTGTCCCCCGCCGAAATAGGGATCGCTGGCACTGTAACAGTCTCAAAACAAAAAGCCTTAGCATTGGCGGGATCAGGGTTGCGATAGCGAATAATCGGCGCCATCAGGAAACGACCACTGTTGGCTTCCAACCTGGTCAGCTGTCGCCATGTGGCCTTGACCAAGATAGTGCCTTCTTTGCCGGCAGGTTTGGCTGCTGTTGGCAGTACATTAGGACGAAAGCAGATAATGCTGTCGTCGTCGGGACAAGGGGCAAGACCGCCCATGCCATTGTTGCGCACGGCGGTATAAGTCGCCTTTTGCGCTGTTTTGCGCGTCGAAGAGACAAAATAATTCTTGCCGGCGATATAGTCAAACATCACCTGGTTGGCCTTGGCCTCATAGATAAAGCGCCTTGGCTGCTTGGGTAATCCATAATAATTGGGGATTGTACTAGGCGGCGCAGTGCCCGGCGCGTTGGGGTCACCGTCGGTGAACATGGTGGCTAGATCAATCTCTGAAGTTTCGTCGAGGTTATTAAACAGACTGATGCTACTGAGCGTCACATCGTGATTCACCACCCAGGTTCCCTTCGTGGGATCAGTTCCCGTCATGGGAACAAAAGCACCGCACTGGGGTATCTTGTTGTTTGTGCTTTGATCAATGCCAATATTTTTGGGGTAGCTGTAGCTTGGGACCGTATTAAAGCTTGAATTATAATTACTGGTCGTCGCACCCTCCGGATAAACCTCAACACGGTGCTTATAGGTTTGCCAAACCAGCTCGCCCGTGCTGTTTGGCTGAGCAAATTGGGCCACGGATTTAGACATATCCGGCTGTCCGCGCGTTAGGGTTGCTGCGGTGTAGCTGGAGGGCCAATTCAGGGCAATAAATTCTTTCCAGGCAAAGGCCGCCAGGGCGGTCTGTTGCTGGCTGATGGTTTTGCTACCTTGTTTCGGCAGGTCATGTGGTACTTTGTAGGCATGTGCGCCGAAAAATTGTGGACAAATGCCTGTAATCGCCGCTGTTACATTTACCTGGCGATTTGTGTAGGCCTGAATCTTATAACCCGTTAGTGAAGTCACACCAGTAATAACACCGGTCCAAGTGTATGCCCCGTCAGCAGTAAGCCCAAGATTGATTATCAGTGGAGATTTAATGCCGTTTTGGTCTAAGAGATAAAGAGAGACGGCGGTGGCGGGGATCCGTCCAGATTCTACAGCTGTACCCTTAACAGTGACACTACAGTTCGCCGGCGCCTGAACTACCGATGCAACTGCCGATGTAACGGTAACAGTGGCAGCCTGAGCTATTTCCGAGGTCAAAAAAGGCGCGAGCAAAGTGAAAACGGTTAGTAACTTGTTCATACCTGTTCTCCCGTCAAATATATCGTTCCAGAATTTGTTGCTACTAGACAGAGCAGGCTGCTGTGGCCGCTTACCATAGTCCAACATGATCGTCTGTCCGTCATGTCCACCCTGGAAGGCTGCCACCCCACTTTCGGTAAACTTAATAGCACAGCCTTATTGTGTCGCATCAGGGTTTGGATTACCAAACGATTTGGGATTCATAAGGCTCGCCGCTCGGCTCATCCGTTTCTGCAAAAGCCTGCCTGTAACAAACACCACTCAAGTTTGTGACGGACATCACAACTGCCATCGTAGATTTAAGAAAACCATGATGGCCCTGGTGGCCTTGCATGGCATTTCCCCAATTAAAGAGTCGATTGGAGTACAATGGAAACACAGCTCGAAGCGCCGCTGCAATCACTTTATTTCGCTAAAGTGCTTGCTGGATCTCCTACATGCCAGCGCAGAGAAAAATTTTCATAGCGATGTTATACAACCATGAAAGGTAAACTTGTGCTCTTATAAAAGCAAGCATAAGTTTCACCATTTTCCTCACATGAGCCTTAACATGGTTTGGTGGTGACTGGCACCGGTCCAAAAAAGATGGCTCATGGTAGACACGCACCCAACTCGAAGCACTGACCTAGATGTGCAGTCTCTATAGGTTGTTCATGTCTAAGCCTGATCGGTGACGAACAATTCCACATCGTCGCGCAATGTGCCCTGATTGTCCTTGAGGGCGAGGATATAGCCGGCGCCCTTGTCGATGATCTTTTGGGCGATCTTGCGCTGGCAGCCCCTGGCGTCGATGGTCACTGTCGCGCCCTCGATCGCCAGCAGTTCCAGCAGCTTCGGGATGGCGACAATCTCGTTCGATTTGTCCGCCACGACGGCTTGGCCGAGCACCAGGTTTTGCCCCGTGCTCCAGGCCGGGACCATGTGGATCGGCGCCTTGGCCCCACCCTTCTGATAGCTCCGCCGCAGGGTCTTGCCGTCGATGGCGACGACGTCCGCGCCGAGCCCGGTGAGAGAGGACGTCCAGGCGATGAAACAATGCTGAAATTGCTCGCCGTCAAGCACCGCGAAGATGTCACCGAGTTGGTCGTGGGACGGCGTGCCTTGGCTGAAGGGGCGGAATCGGCGCAGGAAACCCAGCTTTTTCTCACCGTACTGGATATCTCGACCCAACCTTCACATCCGGCGAGCACGCGGAACAGGCACAACAACAGACCCTCATCCAGTGGATAGAGCACCTTGGCGTGTTGTCGCGGGTCTTCGAAATCGTGAAAATATTCAAGAAAATCAACGACCTGATCGAAGGCCTCGTCCGCTGTTGCAAACCGTCGCGACATTTTCCCAATCCTCCATGCGTATCAAAAGGATCTCAAGGGATTCAGACTTTTCAAATCATGTCACGCGAAAACTCACCCGATTGCCCTGCGCAGCAGGTGGTTCAGTCAATCTTGAAAATGGGCTATCATCGATTCTGGATCGAACAGCCCTGCGGGTGATGTTATGTTGAGCAATTCCCCCATTGTGAACGAGTATGTAGACCGGACGCCGTCCAGCCAGGCGCTGGCCGAGCGGGCCGGGAAGTTTTTTCCCTCGGCCATCAGCCACGATTCTCGCCACACCACGCCTTACGGGATTTACGTGGACAAGGCCCTGGGGTCACGAAAATGGGACGCCGACGGCAACGTTTACGTGGATTATTTCGGTGGCCATGGGGCGTTGCTGCTGGGGCATCGCAATGCCGAGGTAGAAGCCTGTATCCAAGAGGCTCTGGCGGCCGGAACGCATTTCGGCTCCTCCCATCGCTTCGAGGTGGCCTGGGCCGAGGCCGTGCAGCGTCTGATGCCCTCGGCGGAGCGTATTCGCTTTACCTCGTCCGGGACCGAGGCAACCCTGCTTGCCATGCGTCTGGCGCGGGCCTTCACGGGCAAGAACAAGATCGCCCGTTTCCGCACCCATTTTCATGGCTGGCATGATCATATGGCCTTTGGCGTCGCCAATCATTACGACGGCAGCCCGACGCCAGGCGTGCTGCCCGAAGTCGCGGCCCAGGTGGTCCTGTTGGACCCCAACGATATTGATGGCGTTGCCGGGGTTCTGGAACGGGATCCGGAAATCTCCGCCGTGATCCTGGAACCAACGGGCGGCGGCGGCGGCATGATACCTCTGGCGCCTGACTTCGTGACCCAGCTACGCGCGCTTACCGCGCAACACGGTGTTTTGCTGATCATGGATGAGGTCGTAACCGGTTTCCGTGTTCATCGCGGCGGTGCCCAGGGCCTATTGGGCGTGACCCCGGATTTGACGACCCTGGCCAAGATCCTGGCCGGCGGCTTGCCGGGCGGGGCGGTGGCCGGCCGGGCCGACATCCTTGACCATTTGGATTTTCAGGCGGCGGCGGATCGGGATTTTGAGAAAATCCATCATCCCGGCACCTTTAATGCCAATCCCCTGTCGGCGGCGGCGGGGACAAAGACCCTGGAAATCATTGCCAGCAGTGACGCCTGCGCCCGTGCCGCGGCCTTTGGGGCCGAACTGCGGCAAAGGTTGAACGAAAGTTTCGCCCGCGCCGGGGTCGCCTGGGCCGCCTATGATCAGCCGGCAAGCATTTTCATCTTCATGAATGCGGCCGGGCTGGCCATCGATCCGCGGAATTTCGATCCCCTGGCCATACCCTACCAGGACCTCAAGGCCAAACCGCCGGGCCTGCTGAACAAACTGCGTCTGGCGTTGCTGATCGGCGGCGTCGATTTCAGCGGCTCGGGCGGCGGCGTCATTTCCGCCACCCACGATGACGGCGACCTGGAGCAGACGGTGGCGGCGTTCGAGCAGGCTGTGACCCTGTTAAAGGCCGAGGAAAGCCTGCCGCGCATCTAGATCAAACAGATACTGGGAGACTGCCATGGGTGAAGGATTTGCCGGCCGCGCCGGGCTTATCACCGGCGCCGGTTCGGGTATTGGGCGGGCCGCCGCCCTGAAGTTCGCCAGCGAAGGCGCGAAAGTCGTCATTGCCGATGTAGACATGGCAGGCAGTGAGACAACCAGGGCGATGATCGATCAGATTGGCGGCGAAGCCATCTGCGTGCGCACCGATGTCACCCAGGCGGCAGAGGTAGAGGCGCTGGTGCAAGAAACGGTCGGGACATTTGGCCGCCTGGATTTTGCCTTCAACAACGCGGGCATTGCCGGCGACATCGTGCCCCTGACCGATTATTCCGAAGAGTTATGGGACCGTGTCATAGGCATCAACCTGAAGGGCGTCTGGCTGTGCATGAAATACGAGATCCGTCAGATGCTGAGCCAGAGCCCTGGTGGCGGCGCGATCGTCAACACGGCGTCGGTCATGGGTCTGATCAGCAGTGCCACTAACCCGGTCGCTTATACCGCCAGCAAGCACGGGGTTATCGGCATTACGAAAAACGCGGCCCTTGCCTATGCCGAGTCTGGAGTTCGGGTAAACGCGGTTTGTCCCGGCTACATCATGACACCGTTGGTCGCAGGTGTTTTTGAGCGCCACCCGGAACGCAAGGCGCAGATCGTCGCCGACCATCCGGTCGGACGCTTGGGAGTGCCCGAGGAAGTTTCCGAGGCCGCCGTCTGGTTGTGCTCGGACGCGGCCTCGTTTGTCAACGGAACCGCGATGACCGTGGACGGCGGCTACGTCGCGCATTAACCCAGGCCGGCGTTGGCGCGGGCGCCGGCGCATGCGGGGCGGCATGGCCGACGGGCTGCGGCATATGGTCCCGTGCGGGCGAATTAGCCGTTATCCGGTTCTGCCGGGCGGCTGAACTGGTTATGGTCCGGCCTTTCCCCGATCGATACAGCTTGGTATGGGCCATGGAACGTCGGCGGCTTAATCGGATCGGTCATCTGGCCCTGCCCATCGTCGGCGGCATGGTGTCGCAAACCGTCCTCAATCTGGTTGATACGGCGATGGTCGGGGTCTTGGGAAAAAACGCCCTGGCCGGCGTGGGTACGGCCAGTTTTGCCGCTTTCATGGCGACGGCCCTGGTGATGGGGTTGTCTTCTGGGGTGCAGGCCATGTCGGCCCGGCGCATTGGCGAGGGGCGCGCCGACGAGGCGGCCGTGCCGCTGACTGGCGGGTTGTTCCTGGCCCTGGCAATCGGATTGCCGATCACCTTCGTCGTCCTGGCCTTTTCGCCGACGCTGTTGCCCCTGATCAACGACAACCCAGGCGTGGTCGACGCCGGGTTACCCTATTTCGACGCGCGTTTGCTGGGCGTCGTCGCCACCGGCATGAATTTCGCATTTCGCGGCTATTGGGCCGGGGTCAGTCAAAGTCGCCGCTATCTGCATACTCTGCTGGTCATTCAGGTGGCGAACGCGGCGCTCAGCTACCTCTTGATTTTCGGCAAATTTGGGTTTCCCGAACTTGGGACGGAAGGGGCGGGCCTGGGCACGACCATTTCCTTGTATCTGGGCACCGCCGTCTATTTTGTCCTGGCCTGGAAAGATGCACGGAAAAACGGCTTTTTCAGCCGGCTGCCACGGCGCGAGACCATGCTCACGATGCTTCGTCTGGGGGGGCCAGCGGCGGTGCAGGAGTTTCTCTTTGCGGCCGGGTTTACCGCCTTTTTCTGGATTGTCGGCATGATGGGTACGGCGGAGGTCGCCGCCAGCAATGTACTGATTACCCTGGTCCTGGTCGCCATTCTGCCGGCCGTCGGCCTGGGTATGGCGGCACTGACCCTGGTCGGTGAGGGGCTTGGGCGCAATGACCCGGACGAGGCCTCGCAGTGGGCCTGGGACGTGGTCAAGGTCGCAGTGGTGAGCCTCGGCGCACTGGGACTTCCGGCGCTGGTGGCGCCGGATGTGGTTCTTGCCGGCTTCATCCATGATGCCGACGTGATCGCCGTGGCGCGGGATCCACTGCGGCTGATGGGCGCAACCATTGTCATTGATGGCGTCGGACTGGTCCTGTTGCATGCGCTACTGGGCGCCGGCGCGGCGCGCCAGGTGATGATCGTGGCGGTGGGTAGTCAATGGCTGTTGGGTTTGCCCCTGGCGTGGCTGGCCGGACCCTATTTCGGCTTGGGTCTGCTGGCCGTATGGATGACCCAGTTGGCCTATCGTTCACTACAGGCCATGGTGTTTGTTTTCCTGTGGCGCCGACGCGGCTGGGTCGGTATCAAAGTATAGATTTGGGCCAACCCGGGAAATATCGGGTTCTGCTTCGGCGCCGCAATGGCTATGGTCCGGCGTTGACCGCAATATGGAAGAGGTTTCCCATGATCCCCAACGCAATTCCCAGCTTTGATTTCGGCCTGGGCGAAACCGCCGACATGATCCGCGACAGCGTGGCTGGGTTTGCCGCCGACAGAATTGCGCCGCGGGCCGCCGAGATCGATGCCTCGAACAAATTTCCCAGGGATCTGTGGCCCCAGTTGGGGGAACTGGGAGTTCTGGGTGTCACCGTGGAAGAGGAATATGGCGGTGCCGGCCTGGGCTATCTGGAACATTGCGTGGCGATGGAAGAGATCAGCCGTGCCTCTGCCTCGGTCGGTCTCAGCTATGGCGCCCATTCCAATTTATGCGTCAATCAAATTCGCCGCCAGGGTACGGCGGCGCAAAAAGGCCGTTATCTGCCGAAGTTGATCAGTGGCGAGCACGTGGGCGCCCTGGCCATGAGCGAATCTGGCGCCGGCTCGGATGTGGTTTCCATGCGTTTGCGGGCGGAAAGGCGTGGCGATCAATACATCCTGAACGGCACCAAAATGTGGATCACCAACGGCCCGGAAGCCGATACCCTGGTGGTCTATGCCAAGACCGATCCAGAAGCCGGACCGCGCGGCATCACCGCCTTCCTGATCGAGAAGGGCTTCGCTGGTTTTAGCACGGCGCAAAAACTGGACAAGTTGGGCATGCGCGGTTCCGATACCTGTGAACTGGTCTTCGAGGATTGCCCGGTGCCGGAGGAAAACGTCCTTGGAAATGTCGGTGAGGGCGTCAGGATTTTGATGAGCGGCCTGGACTATGAACGTCTGGTGCTCTCCGCCGGCCCCTTGGGCATCATGCAGGCCTGTATGGACGTGGTCATGCCCTATGTGCACGAGCGGGAACAGTTCGGCCAGGCGATTGGCGAATTCCAGCTCATGCAGGGCAAGATCGCGGATATGTATACCACCATGAATGCGGCCAGATCCTATGTCTATATGGTAGCCCAGGCCTGCGACCGGGGCGATACCACCCGCGCGGACGCCGCGGGCGCCATACTATATGCGGCGGAGAAAGCCACCTGGATGGCGCTGGAGGCGGTGCAGGCGCTGGGGGGCAACGGCTATATCAATGAATATCCAACCGGCCGTCTGTTGCGCGATGCCAAACTGTATGAAATTGGCGCCGGCACCTCGGAAATCCGCCGCATGCTGATCGGCCGGGAGCTGTTCAAGGACACGGCCTGATCTCAAGAGTACTTCCGGGCTATTGTGAGTTATTTGATAGCGACCCTAAGCCATTCGGGTAGGCGCGTCGCGTCGCGCGATGTGGTTCATCGGGCAAGCGGCGCAACGCATCCGAATGGCTTAGGGCCGCCACCGAAGGCCGCCCACCAAGGCCCCGTGGCGGCGTTGCGGTTTTTGGACGATGTACTACATCGACCTGCAAACCGCGCCTACCCACGGGGTCTTGGTGGGCGGTCAAATGACCCAGAATAGCCCGGAAGTGCTCTTGAGTACTTCCGGGCAGGCAGGCAAAACGCCTAGCGGATACCCATGTCTGAACCGGCGAAATGGACGACCCTGTTGCGGCCGTCTTGCTTGGCGCGATAAAGCGCCTCGTCGGCTTCCGCGATAATTGCTTCCAGATCGCCGCGGGCTTCGGACGCCGTGGTGACACCGACGCTGATGGTTACGTTCAGGGAACCAGTCTTGGTTTCAATGGTTTGCCCGGCCACGCTTGCACGCAATCGTTCGGCCACCAAATGGGCCGTTTCGGCGCCGGCTTCGGGCAACAGGGCGCCAAATTCCTCACCACCGACCCTGCCTAACACATCTGAATCGCGTAACGCAGCGCTGCATACCGCCGCTACCCGCCGCAATGCATCATCGCCTATCGCATGGCCATGGCTGTCATTGACCGCCTTGAAATGATCCACGTCGATCATCAAGATCGAGATATTTCTGCCGTAACGTTTGGCGCGGTCGAATTCCGCCTCGGCCCGATCAAGAAAGCTGCGGCGATTGGCGACTTCCGTCAGAGCGTCGGTTGTGGCCAAAAATTCCAGCCGTTCATAAAGCCGTTTGCTTTCATCAATGTCGCGATAGACCGTCAAGGAACCGCCGCTGGCGATGGGACGGACCCGGCGTTCGATCCATTTTCCGTTTGTCAGTTGTTGTTCCTGCTGGGACGGTGTGGGCGCGTGGCTTGCGGCGTCCTCGACTTCGGTAGTGGCAGGAACATCTACCGAGCCGAATTCACCCCGTTCGGTCAACGCATGGCGCAGAGCCTTGCCGGGATCACCGGCGCCCAGGATGGCGTCTTTATCCAGTTCTGCGACCTCGAACAGCCGCTCATTCCAGGCCACCAGGTTGAGATCATTGTCCAGGACCTGGACGCCATCGGGAATGGTGGTCAGGGCCGCCTGCAGAATGTCGTTCTGGGCTGCAAGCGCCCGTTCTGCGCGTTTTCGTTCAGTGATATCGGTAGAAATTGTCGTGGTTGAACCGTCAGGAAGGCGCTGTTCCGTCAACAAAATCCAGCGGCCGTCTTGGCGCTGCATTTCGAATGGTGCGCCGGGCGCGCGATGCCGTAGCAGTCGCCTTTGAATCCAGTCTTCCTCACGTCCGGCGGCATCAGGGTACATCCCGACTGCCATAGCCATGCGAATATGTTCTTCGAATAAAACGCCCGGCTGACAGCCCGAAGCAAATTTGGCGTTGATCTCACGAAAGCGTTGATTACAGACCACCAGGCGGTCATTGGGGCCCCATAGGGCGAACATCTCGCTAAAGTTTTCGATTGCGTTGATCAGGCTGTCATTGCGGCGCTGTGCTTCAACTTCTGCGGTGATGACCGACGCCGTGCCGCGGTAGCCTTGGAATTGGCCGCAACCACCGAACACCGGGATGCCGCTGGTACGCATCCACCTGACGCCGTCTGGGGCGCGCCGTTGGAATACGAAATCGGAAAACGGCTCGCGCCGCCGTAGACATTCAAGATGCGCCTGCCACGCCTCCGGCGCCATGGAGTCCGGAATGCCAATATCCTCACGGGTCTTGCCATAGTGCCATTCGGCCGTGACGCCGGTGATATCGAAAACGCTGGGTGAGAAATAGGTATAGCGAAGTTCGGCATCGGTTTCCCAAAACCAGCCCCCCAGGGTCGCAGCATAGTCCCGAAGCAGATCCTTGGCCGCCGCGTCGTCCAGACGCGAGCCCTGCACCCCGGTCGAGTCAGGCGTCGGCACGGCAACAAGCCAGCATAATTATTCCATTTCTCCTATTTCCAAACCTCCTGAGTACATATTGTCTAGGATATTAATGTTCAACCTGGCAAATGCAGGTGCATGCTAAGGCTATATCTTGGACAATTTCAGCCACCCGAGAAATTCACGGATAATGGTTAAGATTTAATTGCCGACCATAAATGTCCGGCTGATGCGGCGTGCAAGTCCCGACCCCCGGCATGGGCCCTATAACAGTTTACGTAGCACGTGCTGGCGGTTGGAAGTATAGGGCCGTACCTGTCCGCCCCAACGGCCCTCTTCGACGGCCTCGGCCCAGGCCGGGCTGTTGAGAACGCCCGGGCTGTCGATTTCATAGATGGCGATATAATGCGGTAAACCCTCGCCGGTAACCGCGTGCTCCTGACCGGCCATGCTCAGGGTTGCGGGCACAGTTTTCAGGCGCGAAACGGCGACCACGCCGGGCACCTTCAACAGGGCCGGAATATGCTCCTCGTCATAAACTTCGTTGAATAAATCTTCCTTGTCGGCATCGACATCCATGCTGACCATGAAGGCGTATTTCGCGTTGAAGGGCATTTGTAACCTCCTCTGTGAATGCTCTAGCGATCATACCTGATTTGATCGGCGGGGATATGGCGCCAGGTACTGTCTTGTGCCTGTTCCTCCAGATAGTGCGCGCCCATGGAGACCGAGCGCGGGGTCAGCAGAAACAGCCGTGTGCTCTGCCAGGTAAAGCCCAGATCCAGGATCACCGCGGCACTGACGCCGTCCAGGTTCATGGGCACCGCCTTGCCGCCCCGCTGGGCCGCCAGGGCGGCCTCGATTGCCAGGCCCAGGCGGCAGTAATTACCGTAGGTGCCTTCCGCCCGCGCCACCGACAGGACCCCCGGCGCCCGTGGATCGGCGCCGTGCAGGGGAATACCATAACCCGGCACCCGCTGCCGCATGTGTTGGGCGTCCGCGACAATGCGGGCGGCCGTCGCTTCCAGAGCGTCGTCGCCGATCTCTCCGTTATTCGGGTCATGCGGCGCCAGATGCTCGACCATTGTCTTGGCCAGCTGTTCGCCCAGGCCCCCCATGCGGTCGCCAAAGGCCAATACGCCGCCGCCGACGGCAGCCTGGATTGATGTACCGTAAGAGGCGAAGCAACGGCTGATCATGGACGGCGGCGCGATGCCGTGTTCCATGGAGGCCACCAATAGCGCATCCAGCACCCGCGCCTGGGCCGGGCTGGGCAGGTTGCCCTGCAACATCAGAAACATCATTTCGGCGAACGAAATCTTGCCGATCAGCTGGCTCAAAGGCTGGCCACGAACCATGATCTCCTCTTCGTCTTCGGTGCTGATTACCTCTGAAATCGCGGTATTCCAGCTCGACATATCTTTGGTGGGCAACGGCTATCCTCCTGATCCGTTCGGTTCTTCCGACGGCCAAAGTGTCAGATTTCAATCGCGAAAGCCAATTTTCGCGCCGCGCTTCAGGGCTGCGAACAAGGTTGAATTCGCCACGGCAATTTGGGAGCATATCATTCGCGATGCCGTTTCAACGGCGCGACCAGCATTTTGGAGGATAGACAACCGTGCAGACACTTAGCAAGGAACAGCGCCGCCGTTGGGAAATTGATGGTTACATCCATCTGGAAGGCGCGTTCGACGCGGACGAAGTCGCCTTTTACAGTGATGAGATTGATAGATTGCGGGCCAAGCCTGGCTGGGAACCCACCAATCTGCCCCGCGGACATTACGGCTGGGTCGAGCACGCCAACATGGACCCGGAAAGCTTCATGGATCGGCGCGATCTTCTGTCCTACAACGATGCATTCATAGATCTGGTCGATCGGCCCGGCGTCTTCGACCTGATCGTCGATATCATGGGGCCGTATCTGTCATTCAGTATGTCCCAGGCCATCGTACGGGCCTCGACCCCGGAATTTCCCGGCTATACCCATACTGATGGTGGCGAGGGCCTGCGGCGCATCAGGGTAACCGAGAGCAGCCGGCCTTTGGCCATGAAGGCGTTTTATCTTTTGACCGACGTGACAGAAGCCAAATGCGGCAACTTCACCGTCTTTCCGGGCAGCCATCTGCGGCCGTTTCCGGAACTGGACGAGCCGATCCCCACGCCCGATATGCCGGGCGCGGTGCCGCTGATGGGCAAGGCAGGCGATTGTTTCCTGTTCTCGCACTCCCTATGGCATGGCCCAAGTCAGAATCTGTCGGGACGGGCCCGAAAATCATTGCTCTATAATTACTGTCAGATGTTTGTCCGCCCCTATGATTATGCGGTTGCCTCGGAAGTTGCGGCGCGTTGCACGCCCAGACAACGGCGCCTGCTGGGGGACCTGGGCTATGAGTTCCGCCCCGGCTCCTATATCTATGTGCCCGACGATCAGGTCGAGGTGATCCTGCAGCAGTCCTCGTAAGCTCGATTTTCAGCACCGTCGTTAAGCCCGGCGGACAATTGGCAGACGCCCGCAAGGCAAGGATACACCCCTGATGACCAGCAATTTTCCGGCCAAGATAGAAGCCCTGCAACGCGATGCCTTGCATATCCGGCGTAACGTGTGGCGGGCGCTGCATGCTGCCGGATCCGGGCATATGGGCGGTTCGTCATCGGCGGCGGATCTGCTGGCGGCTCTGTATTTTCACTATTTGCGGCAGCGGCCGGATGAACCCGAATGGCCGGGCCGCGACCGCTTTGTCCTCTCGAAGGGCCACGCCAACGCCGCCTTGGGCGCTGCCCTGGCCCGTGCCGGCTTCATCGATGACAGCGTATTGGACCAGTTTTATGCCTACCAGTCTTCCTTCGGCATGCACCCGGATATCAAGATGCCGGGCGTGGAAATGAGTACCGGCGGCCTGGGTCATGGGCTCTCTGTGGGCCTGGGCATGGCCTTGGGCGCGCGCATGCAGAATATGGATTTTCGCACCTGCGTCATGCTGGGCGATGGGGAATTGCAGGAGGGCTCCAATTGGGAGGGAGCCATGGCGGCGGCGCATCTTGGTGTGTCCAACCTTACGGCGATCCTGGATTACAACAAGGTCCAGCAAAGCGGCCATGTCGGCGAAATGCTGGACCTGGAACCCATGGCCGATAAATGGACCGCCTTCGGCTGGGCGGTGCGGGAAATAGACGGCCATGACATGGAAGCAATCGTCGAGGCCTTGGATGCGCTGCCCCTGGCCCCAGACAAACCGTCACTGATCATTGCCCATACGGTCAAGGGCAAGGGCGTCAGCTTTGCCGAGGATACCTATCTTTGGCACAACAACCTGGTCACGGACGAAGTCTATGGCCGGGCCCTGGAAGAGTTGGGAGAAGCGGAATGAACGATGCCCAGCGTCCTGGCCTTGAGCGCCCCGAATGGGAACGCCTGGCCGAAAATCAGTCACGTCTGGCGTTTGGCCTGGCGGTGGGCGAACTGGCCCGCCGGGACAGCCAGGTGGTGGCGATCTCCGCTGACACGATTGACCTGTTCGGCCTGCGCGGATTTCTCGAAAGCAATCCCGACCGCTTGATCGAAGCCGGCATCGCCGAGCAGAACGCCATGGGCATCGCCTCCGGCCTGGCCACCACCGGCATGCGGCCAATCCTATGCGGCTATGCGCCTTTCATTACAGCGCGCTCTTTGGAGCAATTGCGCAACGATGTGGCGTATGCCCATCAGCGGGTCGTCATTGGTGCTGCCTGCGGCGGTATCGTCCTGGCCATGGCCGGGGGCACCCATCATGCGGTGGAAGACCTCGCCATCATGCGAAACATGCCCAATATGACCGTGATCGTGCCGGCGGACGCCCGGCAGACCTGGCATGCGGCCTTGCAGACGGAGCAATTGGACGGCCCCAGCTATATCCGTCTTGGCGGCAAGTTCGAGGAACCGCCCGTAACGGACATCGCCGCTGATTTCCGCATTGGCCAGGCTGATCTGTTGCGCCCCGGCGGCGACGTAACGGTGATCGCCTGCGGTTGCCTGGTCGCGCCGGCTATTGCCGCCGCCGATGCCCTGGCCAGTTCGGGTATCGCCGTCCGGGTTCTGAACATGCACACCATCAAGCCCTTGGATCGGGAAGCAGTGTTGGCGGCAGCGGCGGAAACCGGTGCCATCGTGACGGCGGAGGAACACCGTATCACCGGCGGTCTCGGCGGCGCTGTGGCCGAGCTGCTGGCCCGGGAACAGCCCACACGCATGCGCATGATCGGCCTGCCCGACGAATTCGCCATTGTCGGCCCCACGGCCAAGGTCCGGGAACATTATGGCCTGGACCAACAGGCCATAATGGACGCCTGCCGCGACCTCCTGGCGTGACGGCAAAGCCAATCCAGAGGCCGCCTGCCATGAAAATCGGATTATTCGGTGTCAACATGGGGCAGGAGGACGCCCCTGCTTCGCTGCTGCCCCTGGTGGCGAAGGTGGAGAAACTGGGTTTTGAATCCGTTTGGACCGGGGAGCATGTGATGATCCCCCTGGAATATGGCTCCCGCTATCCGTTCAACAGTTCCGGTAAGGTCAGCATTCCGCCGGAAGGGCATTTCAGCGATCCCCTGGTCACACTGTCCTTCATCGCGGCCCATACGACCAGGCTACGCCTGGGCACGGGCATCAATCTGCTGCCGCAAAGCAATCCCCTGTTACTGGCGAAACAGGTGGCCAGCCTGGATTTTCTCTCGGGCGGGCGTTTGCTGTTGGGCCTGGGTGTCGGCTGGCTGGCGGAGGAATTTCAGGCCATGGGCGTGCCCTTCGCAGGCCGGGGCAAACGCTTTGACGATTATCTGACGGCCATGAAAAAGGTCTGGTCCGGCGAGGTGGTCGACCACAACAGCGAATTTCTGCAATGGCAGGGCTTCAAGAGCTACCCTCTGCCCAGTCAAAAACCCCATCCGCCCATTATTATCGGCGGCCATAGCCGGGCGGCATTGCAACGTACGGCGGTCATGGGCGACGGCTGGTTCGCCTTTGCCAAAGACGCCGGCGAACTGGCGCAAATGTTGGTGCAATTACGAGGGGCGGCCGAGGTCGCCGGGCGCGACCCCGCCAGTATCGAGATCACCACCCTGTGGCGGCAATTCAGCGATGGCATGGCGGGCCTGGAAGCCTATCGCGAGCTGGGCGTTGCCCGCCTGTTGGTCCCCCTGGGCCTTCTCGCCCGAGGCAACCTGGAGGAAAATCTCGCCAGATTGCACGAGGAGATTCTGTCGAAACTGTCCCCATCCCCCGCGGCGGACGCGGTCCGTTAGGAACAGGAACCTAGAGCATTTCCGGGCTATTGTGGGTCATTTGACCGTCCACCAAGGCCCCGTGGGTAGGCGCGGTTTGCAGGTCGATGTGGGACATCATCCAAAAACCGTTACGCCGCCAGGGGGCCTTGGTGGACGGCCTTTGGTGGCGACCCTAAGCCATTCGGATGCGTTGCGTCGCTTGCCCGATGTACCACATCGTGCTACGCGTCGCGCCTACCCGAATGGCTTATGGACGCCATCAAATGACCTACAATAGCCCGGAAGTGCTCTAGCCCTATGGCGCTCTCGCATCTCGAACATTTTCTGATCATCGCCGATGATATGGAGGCGACCACGGCATGGTATGTCGACGTGCTTGGCTTTTCTGTTGGCGACAGCCCCGATTTCGGGACGCCGGTCAGCTGGCTCTATCTTGGTGCAGGCGACGTCATTCATATCGCCCAGGCGCCGGACGGCGGTAAGGAAGGGGCGGTTCCGGGCAGCCGTGAAGATATTGCCCACGGCGGCCGGCCAATCCATCACATCGCCTTCCGCGCCAACGGCCTCACCGCGACTGTGGCGCACCTAAGGTCCCTGCAGGTCGAGTTCATCGAGCAACAGGCCGGCGGCCAGAATCTCTATCAGATCTTTATGCAGGATCCCAACGGCATCACGATTGAGCTCAACTTCCCGGCCGAAGAAGCCGTGGGCCTGGCGGCACCCAAGCTGGCGCTGAGTCTCGGCGACGGCTAGGTATGCAAGGTGCATCCGGGATCCGGTAAACTGCGGTTAATCATAAGTGATAAGGAGACGCAACATGCCGGACCTGGATCAAGACAAGGCCGACCGTCTTGCCGCCTTCAGCAAGGTCTTCAACAGCAATGATGTTGCGGCAACAGCGAAGCTCGTGACCGACGACTTCGTCTGGCTGTTCTACGAAGGCCCCAACAGCCCGGACGCCCGGATTCTAAAGGGCCCGGCGGCGGCCTGTGCCGCCGTGGTCGAACGTTCAGGCCAGCTGAAAGGGCCGATCCGCTTCATCGAATCGGCTCAATATCAGTGCGGCGACAGGATCTTCACCACTTATCGGGCCCAGGGTGAGTTTCATGCCACCGGCCCGTTCGACGTGCGCGCCGTGGATATCTACACCTTCCGGGGCGACAAGCTGGCTTCGAAAGACACCTACTGGAAGAAGATCACCAATTGAGCCACCATGAGAGCAGGCGCCCGCGGCGGTCCCAGGCGCTTGCCTTGGCAAGGCACCGCCGATAGCGTGCCAGCATGTTTGATACTTTCACGGTTTTCGCGATTTTCGGGACCTTTCTGATTGCCGGCACTGTCAAGGGCGTTATTGGCCTTGGCCTTCCTACGGTCAGCCTGGCGCTTTTGACTGTGGCGCTCGATTTGACCAGCGCCATGGCCCTGTTGCTGGTGCCGTCGTTCATCACAAACCTCTGGCAGGCTCTGGCCGGCGGCCAGGGGAAAGCCATTTTGCGCCGCATCTGGCCATTTCTTTTGATGGCGACGGCCACGGTCTGGCTGGGCGCGGCGGCGCTGACACGGATTGATCTTGCCTGGCTCTCGGGGCTCCTTGGTATGCTACTGGTTTCTTACGCGACGGTCAGCCTGGCTGGCCTGCGGTTTACTGTCAACGCGGGCCGGGAAACATGGATCGGTTTATTGGTTGGCGGCGCCAATGGCGTGCTGACGGGTATGACGGGATCGTTCGTGGTGCCGGGGGTCTTGTTCCTGCAGGCGATTGGACTGGCGCGCGACCAATTGATTCAGGCGATGGGTATGTTGTTTACCGCATCAACCTTGGCCCTTGCTGCGGCCTTGCAGGGCAGCAATCTTCTGACCCTTGAACTTGGAAAAATGTCAGCCGCGGCGTTGCTGCCCGCCTTGATCGGCATGGTGATTGGGCAGCGCATCCGGCAAAAACTGTCCGAGCAATTATTCCGGCGGGTGTTCTTTATCGCTCTACTTATGCTGGGCGCTTATATCGTCGCCAGCGCCTTCCAATCCATCACATACTGGGACTAAACATCTAGGCGGTTTTCACTTCGGCCAGGTTCAGTTCTTCGATCATCATTTCCCGCATGACGAATTTTTGCACCTTGCCGGTCACGGTCATGGGGAATTCGTCGACGAACTTGATATAGCGCGGCACCTTGTAGTGGGCGATCTGGCCGCGGCAGAAGTCCCGGATCTCTTCCTCTTCCGCCGTTTCCCCTTCGCGCAGAACGATCCAGGCGCACAGTTCCTCGCCGAATTTCAGATCGGGTATGCCCACCACCTGCACGTCCTGGATCTTGTCGTGGCGGTACAGGTATTCCTCGATCTCGCGGGGATAGACGTTTTCGCCGCCCCGGATCACCATGTCCTTGATCCGCCCGACCACATTGCCATAGCCGTACTCGTCCATGGTGCCCAGATCGCCGGTATGCATCCAGCCGGCGGCATCGATGGCCTCGGCCGTGCGCTCCGCATCGTCCCAATAACCCAGCATGACATTATAGCCCCGGGTCAGGATCTCGCCGGTCTCGCCCGGTGGTACGATACGACCGTCGGCATCGATGATTTTGGACTCCACGTGGGGCAGGGACCGCCCCACCGTGCCAACCTTGCGTTCCATGGCATCGTCCACCGCCGTCTGGAAGCTGACCGGCGAAGTTTCCGTCATGCCATAGGCGATGGTGACCTCGGTCATGTTCATCTTCTCGACCACCTGCTTCATCACTTCGATGGGACAGGGAGAGCCGGCCATGATGCCCGTACGCAGAGTGGAAAGATCGAAGCTGTCGAAATCGGCGTGATCCAGGGCCGCAATGAACATGGTCGGCACGCCATAGAGCGCCGTGCAGCCTTCGTCCTGGACGGCCTGCAGGACTTCCGTCGGATCGAAGCCTTCGCCGGGATAGATCATCGCGGCGCCGTGGGTCAGACAAGCCAGGTTGCCCATGACCATGCCAAAGCAATGATACAAGGGCACGGGAATGCACAGGCGGTCGGCCTCGGTCATTTTGATCGCCTCGCCGACGAAATAACCGTTGTTGAGGATATTGTGGTGGGTCAGGGTCGCACCCTTGGGAAAGCCGGTGGTGCCCGAAGTGAATTGAACGTTGATGGCGTCGTCGAACTGAAGCTCACCGGCCAGGGCGCTCAGTTGCTGCCGCTGGCTGTCCCCGCCCAGCGTGGCAATGGCATCGAAATTGTACATCCCCGCCGTGGCCTCGGCGCCCATGCGAATGACAATGCGAAGATGCGGCAGTTTTTCCGCCTGCAATGCGCCAGGCTCGGCGCTGTCGATCTCCGGCGCCAGTTTGCGGACCATGCCGATGTAGTCGGAGGTCTTGAAGCTGGGCGAGATGATCAACGCCTTGCACTGCACCTTGTTCAGGGCGTATTCCAACTCCGCCAGGCGATAGGCGGGGTTGATGTTGACCAGGATCAGGCCGGCCTTGGCGGTAGCGAACTGGCTGACGGCCCATTCGGCGTTGTTCTGGGACCAGATTCCAATGCGTTCGCCGGGCGCCAGGCCCAAGGCCAGCAGTCCGGCCGCAAAATCATCCACCGCCTCCTTCAACTGGGCGTAGGTCCAGCGCAGATTTTGGTGACGCACGATCAGGGCGTCTCTCTCGCCCCAGCGTCCAACGGCGGCATCGAAATAGGCACCGATGGTCTCGCCAATCAACGGTACTGCACTGGCCCCATGATTATAGCTTTGCGTCAGCTTTCGCATCGATGCCTCCCGAGATATGTCGTAACGGTTCAGACCGGCGACTTTGGCATGTCGTCCCCGACTTGTCAGCTTACCGTTTGTCAGCCTAGCGTTTGTCAGCCCGCCGCTTTCGCCATCACCGTCGCCATGCGCCGTGAAAACGCCGCCGGATCGGGCAACGGATCGCCTTCGATAATGCGCGCCTGATCCAACAGCAAATGGGCCAGGTCGGCCATATCATCGGCTGCGCCGCCCTTGGTGGCCGCATTGGCCATGTTCTTGATCAAGGCGTGCTTGGGATTGATTTCCAGAATTCGGACGGAATCGGTATTCAGTTGATTATGCGCCTTTAACATCCGTTCCAACCGCATATCCATATCGCCGTCATCGGCAACCAGACAGACCGCGCTATCGGTCAGACGGTCGGTGGAGCGCACATCCTTGACCGCCTCCCCCAGGGTTTGTTTTACCAGGGCGATCAGGGTGGCCAATTCAGAGTCGCGAATGGGCTCGGCCTCCTCCGCCTCATCCTCGGCCGGCTCCTCGCCCAAGTTCGAAAGATCAGTGGCGCCACGGGTCGCCGAGGTCAGGGCATGACCGTCATACTCAAAGACCGTGGAAAGCCAGAAATCATCCACCGGATCGGACAGCAGCAGAACCTCTATGCCGCGGGCCCGGAAGCCTTCCAAATGGGGGCTGTTTTCGAGGGTCTGCAGATCGTCGCCCGTAATGTAGTAAATGGCTTCCTGGCCCTCCTTCATGCGTTCCGCGTAGTCTTTCAGACCGACCAGATCGTCGCCGGCGGTGGAACGGAAACGCACCAGTTCCAGCAGTTCGGCTTGCCGTTCCTGATCCTCGTAGAGGCCTTCCTTCAGGACCGAACCGAAGTTTTCCCAGAATTCGGCATACTCCTTCGGTTCCTTTTCCGCTTTCCTGCCCAACTCGGTCAGGACACGCCGGGTGACCGCCTGATTCATATGCCGCATTACGGGTGAGGTCTGGAGCATCTCGCGGCTGATGTTCAAGGGCAGATCCTCGCTGTCCACGATGCCGCGCAAAAAACGCAGATACGAAGGGATCAGGCCTTCCGCCTCGTCGGTAATAAAGATCCGCCGCACATACAATTTGACGGCGTGACGCCGGGCCGGGTCGAACAGATCAAAGGGCCGGCGCGTCGGGACATACAGCAGGCCGGTGTATTCGATCTTGCCCTCGGCCTTGTAATGAATGGTGAGCCAGGGATCGTCCATGGCGTGGCCGACATGGTGATAGAACTCGTTGTATTGCTCGTCGGTGATCTCGGATTTGGGACGGCTCCATAGGGCCGAGGCTGCATTGGCGGCCTCCTCCTCGGCCTCGTCGATGGCCAGCATGATCGGCAGGGCGATGTGGTCGGAGTATTTTTTTACGACGCCCTGCAGTTTGCCTGCGTCCAGCCATTCATCCTCGCCCTCTTTCAGGTGGATCAGAATTGTCGTGCCCCGGCCTGGGCGTTCCGCCTCGGCCATGGTGAATTCTCCCAGGCCGTCCGAGGTCCAGACCCAGGCCGCCTCGTCCCCGGCCCGGCGCGAGGTTACTTCAACCTTATCCGCGACCATGAAGACCGAATAAAAGCCGACGCCGAATTGACCAATCAACTGCATGTCCTCGGCGGCGTCGCCACTGAGGTTTTCCATGAAGGCGGAGGTGCCCGAGCGGGCAATGGTGCCCAGGTCGCTGATCATGCCATCACGATCCATGCCGATGCCGTTGTCGGACAGGGACAGGGTTCGCGCCGCCGTATCAACCTTGATATGTACGGCGAAGTCCGGGTCGTCGCCGAGAATTTCCGGCTCGGTAATGGACAGGTAACGCGCCTTGTCGCAGGCATCCGAGGCATTGGAAATCAATTCCCGCAGGAAGACCTCCTTATCGGAGTATACCGAATTGACCATCAGCCGCAGCAGCCGCGCAACCTCGGCCTGGAAGGAGAGTGTTTCCTCGCTCATTTTGGATGATCCTTTATTTTTTGCTGGCATCTTTGTCCTCGACCAGCAGAGCGCTGGCCTGGGTCAGGAAATCTTTCGCCTTGTATTCCGGCAATTCGTAGGCCCATGGGGCGAAACGCTGGTTGATATGGGCGACCTCCGACTTGGCGTCGTCGATGCTTTTCATGGCCGTCTTCTGCTCTTTCGTCAGACCTTCCAGTCGGATATCGGCGGCATTGAAGGCAGCTGTCAGGCGAAGCCAATGGCTGTCCTTGCGCTTGATCACGGAGACTTGCAAGGTGACGCCGTCAAAGGTCTTGAACTCCGCGCGGTTGGCGCCATTGAAATCCACTTTGTCGGCGCGGCGCACGTCCTCGAAGGTCAAAAAACCCAAGGCCGAACCCAGGGCATTGCCGGCGGTATCGTGCAGCTGTTTCATGCCCGGGGGGATGTCGGCGACCGTAAAATCGCGGCCGTCGGGATCCGCCCGAACAACCTCGATGCGGGCGCCGTCCGGCTGGACGGTGGCTGCAGCGCGGACCCTTTTGCGATCGATGGTCGGCATCGCGTCGTCCAGCCAGCGATCGATGGTCTCCCAGGCTTCAATCCGGCCGGAGGCCAGATAGCTCTGATCGTCGTCCAGGCGGCGGACATAGTGGATACCGTCTTCATTCTGGGTCGGACTGACCTTGGTTTTGCCGACGACAATGGCGGCGATGGCGGCGCCCTCGCCATCCGCAAGGGCGATGCTGGTGCCCCGCCCACCATCATTCGGCGCCTTCAGAAACAGCCGTTCGTGCAACTCGGGCTTGGCGGTCTTGGCTTCCAACAGGCGCATGCTGGCAATGCCCACGACCGCCTGTTTTATGGTCGCGAATTTTACCGGATAACCATCCCGTTCCTTGACCCGCCAGTCATCTCCCTGGCCACGAAGAACGGTGAACGCCAGCTTTGGCGTATGCACATTGACCTGTGCGATGCTGTTGATCTGTGCCATCAAATCTGGAAACAGGCTGCCTGGGGGCGCGGCGGATGCCGTGGCGCGACTCCGTTCCACGGTAGACCAGACGGCCGCCGCGACGAACAATGCGGTGATCATGGCGAGGAGGGCAAATGGTTTTGTTTTCATTTTCTATTCCCCTGTCAGCTTCGCGCCGCGCCTGCGCGCCGCCGCCGGCGCAGCCGGAACAAGGCAAGGATGGCCGCGACGACTGCTACCGCCAGGGGCATCAGCCCCACATTGGCAAATTTCAACCGTGTCTCCAGCCCATCAATATCCCGGTTCAGGTTGTGTTGGACATCGCGCAGCTGCTTTCGGGTCTGGAATACCTGGCTGCGGACCGATTGAATTTCAGCCTGCTGTTCCGGCGTCAACAGGCTGCCGCCTCCGGCCTGGGCCCTGGATTCAAGCTCGGCAATGCGGTTTTTGCTCTTTTCCAGGCTCTCTTTCAGCTTCCGCTCCTCGGCCAGGAATTTCTGTTCGGCAGCCAGACGCATGGCTTCCACCACATCAAACGGGCGGGTGGATTTGCCGCGGCTTCGCAGCCCGATCAGATCGGAAGAACCTGTTAGATTATCCAGGGCATTGATCACGAAATCGGCGTTGGCCGCGATCGGCACGATCACGTCCTGGCCCATCAGGTTCTGCCGGCGCAGCCAGAATTGGTCATGCAGCAAATCACTATCAGCGACCACGATGACACTGATGGGATCACTGCTCTCCTTCAGATGGGGTTGCGCCGGCTTGCCTGCAACCTCTTCTTGGCCCTGCGGCGGGCCATCGGGGAAGGCTGATTTGGCTATGCCGCCCAGGCGGGCCGCGATGGTGTGGCGGACGCCGTCCGGTTTGAAAATCTCCAGCAGGCGGTCGGGCGCGGGGCCAAAGCGGACCAGATTGGTCTCCATCCGCATGGCCTGGGCGGAGCTGGAGATTAGCGGCGTGATCGCGACCTTGCTCTCGGGCAGTGCTTCGATACTGCCCGCATTGGCCAATATCATGGGGCCAAGGTCGGCGGTTACCACGTCCTCTGCGTTCAGGTTTCCGGGACCCATTTGCAGCCAAACCAGATAGCGGACGACCCGGGTACGCCCTCCTTGGCCGGCGTTGACCTGCTGGGCGGCTTCAAAATCGCCAATGACGAATTCGGTGGCGACGGATACGCCCCAGGCGTTCAGCAGTTTTTCAAGTTGTGAACTGGCCTGCTCCACGGCCTGCTGCCGTCCCCGTTGTTGTTGCTGGCCTCGTGCGGATACTTCGGAAAAGGGATCGACAAAGACCAGGACCCGGCCGCCAGCCATGACAAACTGGTCAATGGCGTAAAGGGCCTGGTCGTTCAGGCCCAGGGGATGGGCGATCATAACGACGTCGACATCGTCCGGGATTCCGCCCTGCCGTGGATCCAGTGTCTTCAAATCAAAGACATCGCGGATGGTGCTGACGATGGCCCAGGGCTGCGGTCCGCCCCCAAAACGCATCATGGGGGACGCGTCCGCGTTCATGGGCAGACCGCTGATCAGACCGATTACCGGCTTTTTCGGATCACTCAGATTAAACAGCATCCGGGTCAGGTCGTATTCCAGGAACGCTTCTTTCTCGCGGCTGAAAAACGGCACAACCTGACGGTCGTCGATGGTGTTGGTGGCAACCAGGCCAAAATACAGACTGTCTCCCGTGCCAAGGGGCACGGCCTGCAGACCAAGCCGGACAGCGTCATCCTCGTTCTCGGTAAAAGGTTCGGGGTCGATAATCTCAAGGCGGATTTTGCCCTGGGACAAATTGACGTACTCTTCCAGCAGTTCCCGGACCCGTAGGCCATAGGATTTGATATTGGGTAGCTGGTTGGCCAGTTTCTCTGAAAAGTAGAAACGCAGACGGATTGGTTCGGGTATCTCATCCAGGATGCGTTTCGAACCCGCGCTTAGGGTATACAGGCCTTGCTGGGTCAGATCGAGGCGGGTTGACCGCAGGGCGTTGGACGAAAATACGTTGATGCTGAGATACAGGATGCTGGCCAGAACCAGGGCCAGCACGGCGGTTGTTGAACGGTTCATGCGCCTATCCCCCTAATCGGCTTTTTTCAGATCGACGATGATCAAATTGGCGAATAGCCAAAGCAGGATCAGCGAGACGAAGTAAATCAGATCGCGCAGGTCAATGACGCCGTTCTGAATTGCGTTGAAGTGGGTCAGGAAGCTGAACGAAGCGACCGCGTCCAGCAGCGCCTGCGGTGCCCAGGCGGCAAAGAAATCCAGCACGATCGGGGCGCCGGAAACGGTGAAAAGGAAGCACACCACGACGGAAACAACGAAGGCGACAACCTGGTTCTTGGTGGCCGCAGAAATGCAGGCCCCGATGGCCAGATAGCCCCCAGCCATCAACATGCTGCCCAGATAGGAGGCCACGATCACGCCATGATCGGGCTGGCCCAGATAGCTGACGGTCAACCACATGGGAAAGGTCAGCCCCAGGGCGATGCAAATGAAAACCCAGGCGGCCAGGAATTTGCCCACAACCGTGGACCACACCGACAGGGGCAGGGTCAGCAACAGTTCGATAGAGCCGGATTTACGCTCTTCAGCCCAGAGGCGCATGGCGATGGCTGGCACCAGGAACAGATACAGCCAGGGATGGAAGTTGAAGAATGGCTTTAGATCCGCCTGTCCGCGGAGGAAAAAGCTGCCCAGATAAAAGGTAAAGATGCCGGTCAGAAACAGAAATATGACGATGAAAATGTACGCCAGCGGGGTGTTGAAATAGCCCTTCAACTCGCGGCGGAATACGGCCCAGGTGGTTGCCATCATACGGCCTCTCCCTGCCCAGTGCCCGGTTCGACGGCCTGGCCTGGTTCCGGCCGGGACCGGGTGATGCTGCGGAATACATCATCCAGACGAGGCGGTTCCACCGACAAACGCGAGGTTGACCAGTTCCGTTGTTTGATCAAATCGGCAACCTCCGCGACGATGGATACGCCGTTTTTGGGGTAGGCCCGATAGTACCCGTCCGGCATCTCTTCAACCTTGGATACGTTGGCCATGGCCCCGAGGGCTTCGGCGACGCCGCCGTCCTGGCAGTTGATCAGCACCGCGTTGTGGAACGGCGATTGGCGCTCCAGTTCCGCTGGTGTGCCGTCGGCGACAATCCGGCCGTTGGCGATGATCATGGCCCGGCTACAGACCGCGTCGACCTCTTCCAGAATGTGGGTCGAAATAATGATGGCCTTTTCTTTCGCCATATCGGCGATCAGGCTCCGCACCTCGTGTTTTTGGTTCGGGTCCAAGCCGTCGGTCGGTTCGTCCAGAACCAGCACGGGGGGATCATGCAGGATCGCCTGGGCCAGACCGACCCGTCGTTTAAAGCCCTTGGACAGGGTTTCGATGGGTTGTTCCAGGACCGTTTCCAAATGCACATTGGCGATGACGTAGTCCAGGCGCCGCCGGCGCGTGGCCGCATCAAGGCGGCGCACATCGGCGACGAAATTCAAGAAGCCGATCGGCGTCATATCGGGATAGGCCGGTGCGCCCTCGGGCAGATAACCAATCTGCGCCTTGGCGGCGATGGGCTGATCGTCAACGTCATGGCCGGCCACCCGGACCGAACCCGCCGTTGGCGTCATGAAGCCGGTAATCATCTTCATTGTCGTGGATTTGCCAGCACCATTTGGTCCCAGAAACCCCAATACCTGACCCTTGGGCACATTGAAGCTGACGCCGTCTACGGCCGTAAGGTGGCCAAAGGTTTTGACCAGACCCTCGACCTCGATCATCCAATCCATAGATGTTTTGCCTTTTTCGCCCAGAATCGATCTGGTGTGTTATTTTCGGGTGATTTCGGCCCGTTAAATAGTCGCTCCGCCAGGAACCTTCAAGGGCATTTGCGCAAGCAGGGGGTCGCCTTGTAGATTATTTGCAATGCAGCCAGTGGAAACGGAAAATGGAGCGGCCTGTGACATCGTCATCTGATCGGCCCGAAACCCTGCAACGGGTGGTCTCGCCCTGCGCTGGCGTCTGTATCTTACACACCGAAACCAAATTCTGCCTGGGCTGCTACCGGACCATCGGTGAAATCGCGGGATGGCAGGATATGAGCGCCGACAAACAGCATGCCGTCATGGCCGAACTGGCCCAACGCCGCGCCGCTGACCGGGGATCATGACGCACGACCCTGGTTTTTTCGCGGCCCGGACAGCGGTCCGGATCTGCGCCCGGAAAACTGCATCAGCCAGATTCCACCAAGCACCATTACACCACCCAGCAACTGCACCGGTGTCATAATTTCGCCAAACAGCAGATAGGCTGCCGTGATAGAGACCAATGGTTGGGTATTGGTGAGCATGGCTGATTTCAAGGCGCCAATATAGCTTAGGGCCAGGAAATAAATCGGCACGGAAGTGGCCTGCAACAGCACCACGGCTATCAGGCCGCCCCAGCCCGGGCCAGTGTGCGGCCAGGTCATACCACCAAAACCAAGGCACAAACCCAGCAACACGGCGGCGGCGACCAGGGCCATATGGGTGGTAACCACCATGGTGTCGTATTGCCCCATACGCCGGACCAGCCAAACCGCATTCCAGGCCGCCGCCATACCCGCCCCAAAGGCCAGGGCAACACCGCGAATGTCGACCACATTCAGTGAAACCCCCAACATCAGGGCCAGACCTAGAAACGCGGCGGCGATGGCGGTCAGGTTGGGGACGGTAATTCGTTCGCGGATTACCAGGATGTTCAGTACCGCGATCATGGGCGGATAGGTGAAGAACAACAGTACCGCCAGGCCCACCGGAATAAATTCGACGGCGCCAACATGGCCGTAAAACATCATGGCGGTGAGACCGCCCAGACCGGCGCAATGGGCCTGCACCCGCCACGGCAAGGCCAGGGAACGGCCGCTGAACCAGCAAAACATCGGCAAGCCGACAGCCATCAGGCAAGCCCGTGTCGTGGCCACCGTGATGCCATTGCTGCCCCCGTCATAAGCGTAGCGGGAAAGTGCCACGGCCAGGCCAAGGCCCACGGCCGAGATCACCGCCAGGGCCGTACCCAGGGCCCGGCGCCGCGCTTCAGGCGACCGGCGGCGCCCCTCAGGCAAACGTGCCGGCCCCCAGGATCCAGCCTTCCTCGTTTCCAATCAGGGCGCGCTCCCTGCGGCTCAGGCCGGCCGGACCCGCCAGATCGGCGGCCAGTTCGCCGCGCCCATCGCGGCGGGCCAAATAACGGGCAATGGTTTCGACCTGAACCGCATCCTTGATCATGCCCTGCTCTGGCTTGATCTTGAGGATCGATGGATAGACTTCCGCCAAGATGACCTGCCATGGCTGTCCGGGATCCGGCGGCGCCAGGCCGGTTTCGAAAGGCCAGACAAGCGTCTTCAGGGCCAAACCCGGATCGTCACGCAAGGCTTTCAAAACGGGAATGCCTACCAGGGATTGACTGCCCACGGATCCGGTGGTGTAGAGCTTCCAACAAGGCTGCGTGCGTGGCAACCAGGCCTCGCAATGGCGCCGTTCGGGTATCATCTCGCCGTAGGCACGGGTCTTGCGCGCGGACAAATCCGCGCTTTGCCGATGGGATGGGCAGCCCCAGAATGGAAATGGTCCGCCGGATATGCGTTGGTTCAGGCCGGCAGCGACTTCAAAGCGGTTGTTTGCATTGTCCGCGGTATCTTGGATCAAAGCAGCCAGACCATCCCAGACCGCGCGCCACGGCGGCCCGGAAAAGCCGGCCGCACGGGCAAAGCCGGCCGGATAGCCGTTGGGAAAGTCAAAGCCGGCCAGAACCCGTTGCCCCTCCGCCGCCAGGTCCTTCAGAATATCCGCGATCTCGACACGAGCCCGCCAGCGCGTTGCCGGATTGCACAGGCGCATTCGGCGCAGGCCGCGGCCGCGCCGCTGCATCAGGCAATACCAGATGCTGTCCGCGCCCTGTTTCGGCGTGGCGTTGGCGCTCCAATCGACGATCAGATAGGCATCGAAAATACTACGGGTCACCGCGGGCGGTTCGGACCGGTCTTGATGCGTTCTAATTGGTCAGCGCCTCGAACGTGGTGGGTGCTTTTCGCTGGACCTGAAAGCCGTCCCGTCCGATTTCCAGAACCGCCATGCCCCTTTCGGCCACGCCATCGAGCCCGAAGCGGAAAATACCGTCACTGCCAACGAAGCCATCGGGATCGGTAATGGCGCGGGCGGAGAAATCAGGTCCCCCCTCTTCCAGCGCCAGGACGGCGGCCAGCGCCATGGCGTCATAGGCCAGCGAAGCCAGCCGCGGCGGGCGGTGGCCGAATGTAGCCTGGTAGCGGCCGCGAAAATCTGCAGCCGTCGTCCGGTCCGCGCCGGCGAACCAGCCGCCCAACAGGGCCGGTTCCAGCCTGACTTTGGCATCATCCCAGCGGCCGGTGCCCAACATGCGGATTTCCGCCGTGTCGATGTCATAGTAGGGCAGTAGCGGGGCCAAGGATTTCAACAACTCACCGCCCTCGGGCAGCAGGACAGCGTCGTAGTCCAGGTCGCCAAGGGTGTCGTGATTCTTTAACGCCTTCAGCATCCGTCCGGCCGTTTGCGTTTCGCTTTTTTCCAGCTCCTTGCGCCGCGCCAGCAACGCCTGCCGGCGCACGTGATAATGGGCCAGACGTTTGACCGATTTATCCAGGTCCTCGCCACTGGGGGAATAGAATTCCGCCTGGGCCAGCTCTGCGCCATGGCGCAGGACCGCTTCCCGTGCGGCCTCCAATACGGCCAGTCCATAAGGGTCTTCCGGCGCCAGGACCGCGAATCGTTTTAAACCACGGGAAGCGGCAAAGCCGATTACCGTGTCAACTTCCTGGTACGGTGTGAAGCTCAACAGATAGACGCCATTGCCAGCCACCCGCCGATCCGACGAAAAGGCTATTATGGGTATGTCGGCATTGCGGGTAATGGCGGCCGTCGCCTGGACAGAGGTGTTGAATAGGGGGCCGAGGACGATTTCCGCCCCTTCGCCAACCAGTTCCGCGGCGGCGCGGCCGGCCCCTTCCGGTGTGCCGCCTGTGTCCCGGGGCATCAATAACAGCCGTTTGCCACCAATATCGAACAGCGCCAGCATCGCCGCATTCAGCATGGCATGACCCAATCCGGCGGCATTGTCGGGGCCGCTCAAGGGCAGCAGCAGTCCGACGCGGGTTGGTTGGCCCTCGATACCGGACGGCGGTCGCAAGGCCGGCGCGGCGCGCACGGTCACGTCCTGCGGTGCCGGTACCGCACGAACTATGGGAGCCGGAGCCCTGCTTTGCCCTGGTGGCAAATCCGTGGCTTGTTTTTGTCCGGCCGGCTTTTTCGTTTCAGCCTTAGGGGTCACTACTGGCACACTGTCGGCTGCGAAGAGCGGCGTTTGCGCACAGCCCGTCAGCAGCGTAGGGATCAGCAGACATGCGACCAAAACAAAAGTCGGGCGGGAAGGCCAATGATGGATCGGCGAAGGGTGCAAGCGCCTCGTCCTCTTTAAGATATGTGCGCGCATCTACTGAAACTTCCGGCGTAGGTGTTCAATCTAGTGCCCAGAACATGGGTGGTAAAGCCATGCCCGCGTCCTTTGCGCCAGGCCTCTACGTGGTCGCGACCCCCATCGGCAATGCCCGTGACATCACCCTGCGGGCGCTGGATCTGCTGCAGAGCGCGGATGTCATCGCCTGCGAGGATACCCGAGTTACCCGCAAACTATTAATCATCCATGGCATTGACCGCCCAACCCTAGCCTATCACGACCACAATGCCGCCCGCGTTCGTCCGCGTCTTATGGAGCGCCTGATAAAGGGCGAAATTGTGGCGCTTGTCAGCGATGCGGGCACGCCTCTGATCTCGGACCCCGGCTACCGCCTGGTCAAGGAAGCCCACAAGGCCGGCGTCGCCGTGACCGCGCTGCCGGGCGCCTCGGCACCATTGGCCGCCCTGGCCAGCGCCGGATTGCCGACGGACAAGTTTTTGTTCGCGGGGTTCCTGCCCAGTAAAAGTGTGGCCCGCCGACGGGCACTGAGCGAGCTGGCAGCCATATCCGCTACTCTGGTTTTCTTCGAATCGGCACCGCGTTTGGCCGCGTCATTGACCGACATGACGGCCGAACTGGGCCCGCGCGAGGCCGCCGTGCTACGCGAACTGACGAAAAAATTTGAAGAAGCCCGGCACGGCAACCTGCCCGATTTGGCCAGCCATTATCAGGCCGAGGGGCCACCAAAAGGCGAAATCGTCGTCCTGGTGGCGCCCCCCGAGGCCCCGGGGGTCATCTTGGACGAGGGGCAAATTGATGATTTGCTGCTGACCGCACTGGATCAGGGCAGCGTCCGGGATGCCGCCGCTGCCCTGGCCGAACGTACGGGCCTGCCCCGCCGGACCTTGTACAACCGGGCGTTGGCCTTGCGCGCCGGCACGCGCGACGACCTGCGCCCGCGTACGGAGGATGAATAGATTTGGCCAAGGCAGGGGCGAAGGAAGCGGCGCGAAGGCCACGTCGGCGGGCATATCGCGCCGGACGCAGGGCGGAAATGCTTGCTGCGGCGTTGTTGCGCTTGAAGGGCTATCGCATATTGGCCAGAGATTATCGTGCAGGCGTCGGCGAATTGGATATAGTGGCCCGGCGGGGCCGTTTATTGGCGGTGGTCGAGGTGAAACGGCGGCCCGACATGGCCGCCGCCTTGGCGGCTGTGACCGCGCGGCAGCAACGGCGCATCGCCCGTGCCGCGCAGGCGTTTCTCGCAAGCCATATGGGTCTTGGTGACTTGGATATTCGTTTCGATGTAATAGTGGTGCGGCCCCATCGTCCGCCAAGGCATATTAAGGATGCCTGGCGGCCTTGATATGCCTTGGCGGGCGATGGGGCCGGCGGTGGAATCTGGCGATGTCGGTGGATTGGCGGGAGGTGTGTAGATGAAATCGTGGTCCGGGAAACTTTGCCTAGGCGTAACCTTGGCTGTTCTGGCAGGGGGACTGGGCGGCTGCGCTTCGGCCTTGATTGGAGCCGGAGCCACGGTCGGCGTGGCCGCTGCCCAGGAACGCTCGGTCGGTAGCGCCATGGATGATACCGCGATCCAGGCCGAGGTAAATCACTACCTGCTGCAGCGTTCGGAGACCTTGTTCGCCAACGTTGATATCGAGGTGGTGGAAGGCCGGGTCCTGTTGACCGGGAATGTAGACAAGCCCGAGGAGCGGGTGGAAGCCGCCCGCATGGCATGGCAGGCCACGGATGTCCGCGAGGTTCTAAATGAGCTTGAAATCAACGATCAAAGCTCGCTCCGCGATTATGGCAAGGATATCTGGATTACCACCCAGTTGAAGGTCAAATTGCTGGGCGATGCCGATCTTGCGGCGATCAACTATACCGTCGACACCTTAAATGGCGTGGTCTACCTGTTTGGTATCGCTCAATCACAGGCCGAACTGGACCGCGCCATCGGCCATGCCCGCAATGTCAAAGGCGTCAGCAGGGTGGTCAGCCATGTGATCCTGAAAGACGATCCGAGACGAAATTCATAAGCGGCGCCCGATGCAGGCGGTAGATCAGAACCGGCGCAACAACATCAGCGCACCGCAAACGGCGCACTGTAACAGCGAAAAGGAGCAGCCATGAGCCTTGCCGTGGCCATACAGATGGATGCGATTGAGCCCATCGACATTGATGCCGACAGCACCTTTGCCCTGGCCGAGGAAGCGCAGCGCCGCGGCCATCGCCTGTACCATTACCTGGTCAAGGACCTGAGCCTGAAAACAGGCCGTGTCGTGGCCTGGGGCCGAAGCCTGGAAGTGCGCCGCGAATTGGGCAATCATGCCACCCTGGGCCCGCTGGAGGAAATCGATTTGGCCCAGATGGACGTGGTTCTGATGCGTCAGGATCCGCCCTTCGACATGGCCTATATCACCGCCACCCATGTGCTGGAACATATCCATCCCAAGACCCTCGTCGTGAACGATCCGGCCAGTGTCCGCAACGCGCCCGAAAAGCTGTTCGTGACCCATTTCCCAGATTTGATGCCACCCACCCTGATCACGGCCAATGGCGACGAGATAAAGGCTTTTCGCGAGGCGCATCAGGACATTATCGTCAAGCCGCTGTTCGGCAACGGGGGCGCCGGGGTGTTTCATATTCAGCCGGGCGACGAAAATCTCACGGCCCTGATCGAGATGTTTACTGAACGCTCCCGCGAGCCGATCATCGTGCAAGGTTACCTGCCCGCCGTGCGCCTTGGCGACAAGCGGGTCATTCTGGTTGATGGTGAAGCCGTGGGGGCCATTAATCGGGTGCCGGCAGAGGGTGAGGCGCGTTCGAACATGCATGTGGGCGGTACGCCGCTAAAAAGCGAATTGACCGCCCGGGATTTGGAGATCTGCCGCGCCATCGGACCGGTTCTGAAGGAACAGGGCATGATTTTTGTCGGCATCGACGTGATCGGCGACTATCTGACTGAAATCAACGTTACCTCGCCCACGGGCATTCAGGAATGCAGTCGATTTGACGGCAGTGACCTATCGGGCCTGATCTGGGATGCCATCGAAGGCCGCCGTTAGATGATCATGCCACCGGATTTGCCAATACCGGAGTTGTCGGACTGTCGGATGTGACTCCGGTCAAAACAGATGCGGATTTAGTCAGCCGGCCCTGACTTTGCCGAGGAAACCATCCACCGCAATCCTCAGGGTATCGGATTGTTGGGCCAGACCCGATGCTGCCGTTTCGACGTTGCCAGCCGCGCCGCCGGTGCGTGAGTTGGCCTCGGTGACGGCGCCGATGCCGTCCGAGACGCGCTGGGTCGCAACCGAGGCTTCCTGAATGCTGCGGCTGATTTCGCCTGTGGCGGCATTTTGCTGCTCCACCGCGGCAGCGATGGCCGAGGCGATTTCATTCACCTGATTGATGGTTTGGGAAATGCTGCCCATGGATTGCACGAAACCGTTCGTGGATTCTTGCACGCCGGCAATTTGGCTGGAAATTTCATCGGTGGCACTGGCCGTTTGATTGGCCAGATTTTTCACTTCCGAGGCGACCACGGCAAAGCCCTTACCGGCATCGCCGGCGCGGGCCGCTTCAATGGTGGCATTCAGGGCCAGCAAATTGGTCTGGGAGGCGATATCGTTGATCATCTCGATGACATTGCCAATTTTTTCCGCGTTTTCAGACAGTGCGGCAATCTCAGTATTGGTTTGCCCGGCCTCGTCGGCGGCCATTTGGGTGATGTTGGCGCATTCGGCAACCTGGTTGCTGACCTCACGCAGAGACGCCGACAATTCCTCCGAGGCGGAGGCCACGGTCTGCACGTTGCTGCTGGCTTCCTCGGCCGCCTTGGCCACCGTCGCGCTTTGGCTCATGGACTGATCCGCGTTTTCGGTCAGCGTCTGGGCCGAGTTTTCCATTTCGACGGCTGCTTGCGAGACAGCATTGACGACGCCGCCGATCTGGCTGTCGAAGTTATCCGCCATTGTCGAGGCGGCCTGCTTCTTCTCCTCAACCGCCCGCCGCTCATTTTCGACTTGCTCGGACTGCAGGCGGGCGACCTCGAGGGCGTTCTGTTTGAAAACTTCGACGGCCTGGGCCATTTTGCCAATCTCGTCCTTGCGCGAGATGCCGGCTATTTCCGATTCAAGGTCACCCTCGGCCAGGCGTCCCATGGCCGAAGTCATTTGGTGTAAAGGTGAAACGATGCTGACTTTAACCATAAACAAAGCGGCAAGGGCGAATATGATTCCGACGATTGAGATGGCGCCGGATAGCAACAGTTCAGTGTTCGCCTTATCAATAGACGCCGTCAGATGGCCATTGTGCTCCGCCATCATCAATTCCGTGAGTCTTTCGATCACGCCAGTCGCGGAGGTGCTTGCGGCAAGCCACTCCTGCAGGGAAACAGGGTAGTCGTCGGCCTGTAGACCCGCGTTGACAGCAGCATGCCGTGCCGCAAGGTAGTCGTCGTCCACCAAGGCGCGGCCGGTCTCGAACTCTGCGAGGAGCTTGGGCAGGCCCATGGTCTTGATGTTTTCCGAGACGAAGCGCCACAGGGTCGTGAATTGGCCGCTCAAGCCCGACAATTCCTTCAAACTGCTGGGAGAAATGGGAAGTTCGTCGTAAATCAACGCTGCAAGCAGCCCGCGTTCCTGATCGATCAGGGATGCTGCCATGATGGCCGCACCCTTGATTTCAGAGAAGCGACCGGTCATGGGGTCCAATGCGGCCGCATGCGAGGATATTTCGCGCCGGGCGCCGGCGAGCACAAGAATTGTCGAAGCTGCCGACTGCTGCCAGGCGGAGCGTGTCGCCGGGTCGCGGTCCTCTACGGCGTTGCCCAGATCGCCGATCATGGCTTCGCGCTGCTGGCGGAAATCCGTCAAAGCGGTTTCGAAGGCTGCGCCGAAGCCCGAATGCGTCGGCTGATTGTCGCTGAAGACCGCATTGGCCGCGGCTGCCTGTGTTCCGGTCCGCGCCGATGCATTTGAAAGTTTTGCTTCCCACTGGGCGAGGCCGGACGGCTCGGTGTAAATGGCGCTGGCCATTACATCCGTCTCGCTAAGCATCGCCAAGGTCGTTACCGCCACCTGATCACTGGCAGCCACGACCGCCGATACGTCGAGGGTCAGACTTCGGCGCTTTAACGAATCAATGGCCGAAACCGTGGCAAAACCACCGATAATTAGCCCTAGAATGGCGATTACGGCAATGAGTTTGGCTTGGAGAGTCATAGCGATAATCCCGGATTGGGCGTCGATAGCAACGCGCCTGAGCAACTTGATTGTTGATCAAAGTCGAGGCGATCGGCAAGTTCACCGCCGATCGCCTCGCTCCAATATTCATTTAGTGCCCGGAGACCTTGGCCTTGACCTTGACAGGCCCGGATTTCTCGAAAAACAAGGTGAGTTTCACGGTGTCGCCTGGTTTCAGCTCTTTCTTCAGGTGACGCAGCATCAAGTGCTTGCCTCCTGCCTCGAGCACAAGCGGCTTGCCGGGCATAACCATGAAGACCGTCGCCGCGCCCATTCCACCATGACCGCCTGCAGCATCGCCCTTTGCCGCGCCAAGCATGGCCTTTTTTGCCGCCTTGCTTTTAACGGCGTAAAGCTTGTCGCTGCCGCCCTCGATGTTGATGACCATCTCGACCGACGCGACCTGACCATGCATTTCGATCTTTGGATCTGTGACATTGATCTTTGCGGCCGCGGCTGGGCCGACAAACATCATCGCAAGGCCAACGCCAATGAGAATCCTTTTAAGCATTGTAATGTTCTTCAGCATAGTATTATTCCCAAATGAGTTGTTTGTAAGGGCTTTGTATCGAATGTTTCGTAATATTTCGTTAATTGCCAAAATGATAAGGTGCCGCATCCGCAATAAGGTAGCCGTTCCGACCTGCATGAAGAGCCAGGGCTTAAGGTTGACCGGGAGTTTGGATATAAATGGTGTCTTTCGACAGTTCTTCGCGACTTTATCGCGGCGTTTTTTGTCTTGACGTTACTGGCGGATAGAGGCCGGTTGTCCTCCGGACTACGCTATTCGTCTCGTCTTGGTGCGGGTCCTATGGGACGGCAAGTCGAGTGTTTCTCGCATGGTGCCGGCGGTAGTTGTCCAGGGCTGTCTCCCGGCCATGGACGGCATAACAATAGACACAGCCGTGGGGACAGGTGTCATAGGCGCCGATGTCTCGGCTTTCGGCGCATAGACAGCCCGCCCGGTTGCCCTTTTGCCGGGCCGCAATATCGTGGCCGGCCAGGTCCGATAGCCGTTTGCTATCGATACATTGCGCCGCCGGACCGTCAATTTCCGGCTGGCTGCAGACGGTCAGGCGCATGCGATGGTCGGCGGCGATGACCTGCAAATCCTCCAGAAGGGCCTGTTTTTCCTCCCATGCCGGATCCCGCCAGGTAAAGCCATGTTGCGTCGCCGCAAGATCAAGGTTACGTCGGCTTTTGCGATAGATCTGCGCAAACGAGATACAGACTTCGTCCACGGCGCCGGTCAGGGCACCCGCCAGTTGCGCAAAGTTGCCCTGATGAAAGCCATGATCGGTCAAGCTGGTATAAAGGATGGGATCATATCGCCAGACGACGGCGCGTTCGCCATATTGTCTGGCCAGGCTGACGATCGAGGCGAGGGCCTGTTGCGCGGCAACCACCGATGGCTCCAAAGGCCGGGGATAGCCCGTCACTGTATATTGTACCATAAACGGCGCGCCCTGGGCCGCGACGGCGATCAGGTTTTCCCGAAACGGTTCCATATTCCGGGTCCAAAAGACAAAACCATCGACCCCTTCGCCCCGCAATGGCACCTGGTAGGGCTTGCCGCCATAAGGATTGGCGACAACGGCATGCCCCGTGGCGAGGCGGCGGGCAAACCATTCAGAATAGAACGCCGGAATGTCCGTGCGATATGAGGCTGAAACAATCATCGCCGCCCCTGCAGGCAAGATCAAAACGCAACGATATTGCACCACCGTGTCGGGATTGTCGAAATATTGCCGATTTCTGTTTGTGTTTCCGATATTTCCAAGGTTGCACACCGATTATTGCAGACCTATATACCTCGCATACGCGAAGCAACGTGTCGTCGCGTCGGAATCATTGACAACCGGGGATCCAGGCGGTGCTTAAGGGGCCGACCATCGATCTGCCAACGGAGGATTGTTAGAAATGGGTAAAGTAATCGGTATTGATCTTGGAACCACCAACTCTTGCATCGCATTGATGGAGGGTGGCGACGGCAAGGTCGTCGAGAACGCAGAGGGTACACGGACGACGCCGTCCATCGTGGCATTTACCGAAGGTGACGATGGCGAAATGCTGGTGGGCCAGCCCGCGAAACGGCAGGCGGTCACCAATCCTGACGGCACCCTGTTTGCCATTAAGCGGCTGATTGGCCGCAGTTTCGATGGCAGGGCAGTCACGGAAATGCGTGAAAATGTGCCGTTCGAAATTATCAAAGCCGACAATGGCGATGCCTGGGTCTCCGTCCGGGACCAGAAATTCGCACCCAGCCAGATCAGTGCCTTCGTCCTGCAAAAGATGAAGGAAACGGCCGAGGCTTATTTGGGCGAGACTGTCGAGCAGGCCGTGATTACGGTACCGGCATATTTCAACGATTCCCAGCGTCAGGCGACCAAGGATGCGGGCAAGATTGCCGGCCTTGAAGTCTTGCGTATTATCAACGAGCCGACGGCGGCGGCATTGGCCTATGGCCTGGACAAGCAAAGCGACGGCAAGACCATCGCAGTTTATGATCTGGGCGGCGGTACTTTTGATATCTCGATCCTGGAGATCGGCGACGGGGTGTTCGAGGTCAAGTCGACCAACGGCGACACCTTCCTGGGCGGCGAAGACTTCGATCTGGTGATCGTCGATTATCTGGCTGACGAGTTCAAAAAGGAAAACGGCATAGACCTGCGGCAGGACAAATTGGCGCTGCAGCGGCTCAAGGAAGCGGCGGAAAAGGCCAAGATAGAGTTGTCCTCGGCGGTGCAGACCGAGGTCAACCTGCCCTTCATCACCGCCGATCAAAGCGGGCCGAAACATCTGACCATGAAACTGACCCGGGCCAAACTGGACGCCCTGGTGGATGAATTGGTTCAACGCACCCTGCCGCCGTTGAAGGCTGCGTTGAAGGACGCGTCCATGAGCGCCGGTGAAATTGACGAAGTGGTGCTGGTCGGCGGTATGACCCGGATGCCCAAGGTCATTGAATCGGTGAAAACCTTCTTCGGGCGCGAGCCCCACAAGGGTGTCAATCCGGACGAAGTGGTAGCGCTGGGCGCTGCAATCCAGGCCGGCGTCCTGCAGGGCGATGTCAAGGATGTCCTGTTGCTGGACGTCACGCCACTGTCGCTTGGCATTGAAACCCTGGGCGGTGTGTTCTCGAAGTTGATCGAACGCAACACGACCATCCCGACCAAGAAAAGCCAGACCTTCTCGACTGCCGAGGATGGCCAGTCGGCCGTGACTATCAGGGTCTTCCAGGGCGAGCGTGAAATGGCCGCTGACAACAAACTGCTGGGTCAGTTTGATCTGGTCGGCCTGCCGGCCGCACCGCGCGGCGTGCCGCAGATTGAAGTGACTTTCGATATTGATGCCAATGGCATCGTAAATGTCTCGGCCAAGGACAAGGCGACTGGCAAGGAACAGCAGATCCGCATCCAGGCATCCGGCGGTTTGTCCGATAACGAGATCGAGACGATGGTGCAGGACGCCGAGGCGCACGCCGAGGAAGACCAGAAGCGCCGGGAAGAGGTTGAGACCAGAAACCAGGCTGATGCCCTGATCCATGCCACAGAAAAAAGTCTTTCTGAACTGGGCGATCAGGTGCCCGCCGACGAAAAAACCAGCCTTGAAGCCGCTGTGGCCGACCTGCGTACGGCCCTGGAAGGCGACGATATCGAAGCCATCAAATCCAAAAGCGAGACTTTGATGCAAGCTTCGATGAAGCTGGGTGAAATGGCCTATCAGGCGCAACAGGAAGGCGATGGCGGCGATCCCGCGGCCGCGGCCGCTGATGATGCCGGCGCTGATGATGTCGTTGATGCCGACTTCGAGGAAGTCGACGACGATGACAAGAAAAGCACGTCCGCCTGATTTAGGTGCGCGCCATGTCAGCGTGGTCTTGTAACGAACAGGCGCGGCTTCAGAAATGGGGCCGCGCTTCGCTATGCCTGCAGGCATGCCTTGGTTTAGGGGGCTGAAGTCGTGGCCGAGCAGGATTTATATGAATTGCTTGGCGTCGACCGCCAGGCTAGCCAGCCGGAGCTGAAAAAGGCCTATCGAAAACTGGCCATGCAATATCACCCGGACCGCAATCCGGGCGATGCCGAGGCGGAAACCAGATTCAAGGAAATCTCCGTCGCCTATGACATCCTTTCGGATGAGGAAAAGCGTGACGCCTATGACCGGTTTGGCCATGCCGCGTTCCAGAACGGCGGCGGCGGCGGCTTTGAAGGTGGCTTCGGCACATCTTTCGCCGATGTCTTTGACGACCTTTTTGGCGAGTTCATGGGTGGCGGACGGCAGCGGCGCGGCGGCGGCGGCAACCGTGGCGCCGATTTACGTTACAATATGGAAATCTCCCTCGAAGAGGCTTTCAACGGCAAGGCGGCCAAGATCACCATTCCCACCACGTCGGTCTGCGAAGGTTGCGAGGGCTCGGGAGCGGAAGCCGGCTCCAAGCCCAGTACCTGCACGACCTGTCAGGGCCACGGCAAGGTGCGGGCGCAGTCGGGCTTTTTTACGATTGAGCGGACCTGTCCCAATTGTGGCGGCGTGGGCCGGGTCATTTCCCATCCATGCAAAGATTGTTCGGGCGCCGGCCGGGTTGAAAAAGACAAAACCCTGTCGGTCAATATTCCGAAAGGCGTCGAGGACGGCACCCGCATCCGTCTGACCGGCGAGGGCGAGGCCGGGTTGCGTGGCGGCCCATCGGGTGATCTCTATATCTTTCTTACGCTAATGGCCCATGAAGTTTTCCAACGCGATGGCGCCAACATCTATTGCCGAGTGCCCATCGCCATGACCACGGCGGCCCTCGGTGGTGATATCGACGTGCCGACCCTGGACGGGGGCCGGGTCGCGGTCTCCCTGCCTGAAGGTACCCAGACCGGGCGGCAGTTTCGGCTGCGGGGCAAGGGGATGCCGCAAATGCGGGGCCGGGGACAGGGCGATATGTATGTTCAGGCCGTCGTCGAAACCCCGGTCAATCTGTCGAAAGAGCAGAAGCACTTGTTGCAGGAATTCCAATCCTCGTTGGGCGACGGCGGCACCAGCCCGGAAAGCGAAGGCTTTTTCCAAAAAGCCAAGGAATTGTGGAACGACATTACGGATTAGACCCTATCGCGGGAACGGCGGTGCCAGCCGCTCCCAGGCTTGACTATTCAGCGCCGCAGGCGGGCCTCTAAGGCGTGGCGCTGGATTTTGCCGCTGGTGCTGCGGGGAAAATCCTCCAGATCGATGAAATGGACTTCCTTGGGCAGCTTGTAGCTGGCCAGCCGGCCTTTGCAGGCCGCGAGCAGATCCTCGGCCGTCAGATCCCCGTCAGGCTGAGTGGATTGCCGGCGCGCGGCGAAGAGGACAGGCACCTCGCCCCAGCGGTCATCGGGTTTGCGTACGACCGCGGCCTCGGCCACCCGGGGATCGGCCAGAATGTATTGTTCGATCTCCGCCGGATAAATATTCTCGCCGCCGGATTTGATCATGTATTTGACCCGGTCAACAAAATCCAGGGTCCCGTCGGAATTGCGGCGAAATACATCTCCCATATGGAACCAGCCACCGCGAAAACTTTCCGCGTTGGCTTCGTCATCATTCCAATAGCCGCTGAACAGCGACGGGCCGCGAATGGCCAATTCCCCCGGTTCGCCCTGGGCGACGTCGTTGTCATTGGCGTCGACCAGACGGATTTCACAGAAATCATTCTGTCGTTTGGGCAATGACGTTGGCGCCGTGCCGATCGCGATATAGTTTGCCGTGGCGGGGGGCATGCCGGTTTCGGTCGAGCCAAAAGTATTCAGATATGGCGCATTGAGTAGCCGGGTCACCTCGGCCAATTGTTGGCGCGGCACCAGGTCGGCCATGGCGCCGATCATGCCGATGCCCTTGGGCCGTACCTTTCCCGCGCGCAGTACCTCTATGAATTCCATGATCATGCCGGGGATCAACGGCAGATAATGGATCTTCTCTGTCTTGATGGCTTCGACCAGCGCGTCGGGTTGGTAGCCGTCAACGACGATGACCTTGCCGCCCCTGAGCAGCGTTGCCAGGGCGAAATCGTTGGCCCCCATATGAAACAGCGGGGTCCAGGCCACGAAAGTATCCTTGCCCGGGGCGCCCGTTTCGGCGCCATAAATCATGCTGCGGGCGAGCATGGCGCGATGGCTGATCAGGGCGCCTTTCGGCAGGCCGGTGGTGCCGGAGGTGAAGATAATGACCAGACCGTCCTCGCCCCCCGCATGGCTTGTCTCCATTAATGGTGGCTCGGATGCGGGGGCGCCGGCCAGCGCTGCCTCGTAGTCTTGGCCGAAAACCAGTTGGTCCGGACCGGTCCGCCCGGCCCCGTTCAGGTGCGCGACATATTCGTCCTGGGTGAAGATGAACTTGGGCCCGGTCAATGCGATACAGTGGCCTAGTTCCACCGGTGAGAGGCGCCAGTTCAAACTGACCGTAATGGCGCCAATGCCGGCGGCGGCCAGTTCCACTTCGATAAAGCAAAGACAGTTACGCGCCAGCAGCCCAACACGATCGCCACGGCGGACGCCCCGAGCCAGCATGACGTGGGCTAGGCGGTTAACCCGTTTGTTCAACTGGCTATAGGTCAGCGTTTCATCACCGCCGGTCAGGGCGATGTCGTTGGGCCAGCGGCGGGCCTGGGCGGCGAACATCCGTCCTACATTGCCGCCGCCCGCCAGGCTGACCGGATCAGAAGATGACATCACGACGCCTCGTCATCAGGTGGCCTCAACCAGCGCCAGTACGCGCGCCGGGCTGCCCGATCCCTGTCTGATTTTCAAAGGCGGGGTGATCAGTACCGCGCCTTGCGGCGGCAGGGCGTCCAGATTTGTCAACGCCGGCAGGCCAAAGCGATTGTTGCCATGCATATGGTAATGACAGGGAAAGGGGACGTTGAAGTGCTGGGCCTGGCCGGCATCCGTTCCAACCGCCTCGCAACCAAAACCAATAACGTCCCGTTCTTCGATCAGCCAGGGGATCAGATCCTCGTGCGGTCCCGGTGTATGGGCGCCATCATCGGTCATGTTCATATAAGCCACCGGGTTTTGTTTCAGGGACCAATCCGTCCGCATCAAAAGCCAGGAACGAGGCGGGATGAGGCCATGCACGGCCTCCCAATCTTCGACCGCGTCCCGGGTTAACAGAAAGTCCGGATCGGCCGCCGCCTGGGCCGAGCAATCCACCACGCAGGCATGGGCGATGAATTTTTCCACCGGGATGGTATCGGTGGCATTTTCCGGCAGATCCTTACCCGACACCCAATGAATTGGGGCGTCAAAATGGGTGCCGGTATGTTCGCCGCACGACAGGTTATTCCAGTAACAGAACGGCCCCCGGTGATCGTAGCGGGATATTTCCTCCATGCGGAACGGCCATGACTGGCCGAATTCCGGTGGCATCACGATGGTGGGCACGTCCGGTTGCAGGGTCATGGTCAAATCCACGACCCGGATACCGCCGCCCAGGATGCCGCCCAGCAATTGACCCAACATGCCGCCCGCCGCATTGCCGCCTGCCGTATTGCTGATTGCCGCTTTGGCGTCTTGCCCGTCAGCCATTTGACCGCATCCTTCCACTCGTCCCTGTTGCCGCCCTATAGCGTGATTTCACGTTCGATTTCCTTGGGATTTTCCACCAATCTTTGCATGATCTCTTCCGCCACCGCGCCAATGGGAACGTCTTCCCGGCCCTTTTGCAGGGCCTCGATGATCCGTCCCGCCACCATGTCCGAAGGCAGCTTTGGCGGCGGCACCATCTGGTGCCACTCATCGTCCAGCGGTCCCATGAAGGCATTGACCACCCGGATGCCGCCCGGCGATAACTCCGCGCGCAGGCATTGCGCCAGGGACCAGGCCGCGGCCTGGCTGGCCGAATAGGTTCCGAATGCGGGATTATTGACCTGGGCATAGGCGGACAACACATTGACCCAGGCGCAGGCGCCGTGCGCCCCGTCGGCGCCCCGTGCCCGCATTGTCGGTCCAAAGTAGCCCGCCAGACGTAACAGGCCGAAATAATGGATGTCCATTTCCTCGCGCGAGAGGTTCATGTCCAGGCGATCGACGGCGCCGCCAGGGCGCGGATGATAGCTGTTATTGACCATGATCTCGACCTTGCCGCCCAGGACCGCGGCCAGCTCTTGCACGGAATCCGTATCCGTCACGTCCAGGGGAAATAGGGTAACGCCATCCACGGCCTTGGCCGCGTCCAGAGCGGCACTTGCTTTCCAGGGCTCGGCATAGCCGACAAAGATCTCGCGCGCCCCGGCGGCCTTGAAACCTTGCGCCAGGGCCAGCCCCAGTTCGGTCTTGCCGTTGACGATCAGCACCCTGCGGTCTTTCGGGTCCATTGTCAGTTCGCGCAATTGCAAATCATCCTCCGAATTTGGTCCCGGCGTCTCCGGCCGGGCGTTCATTACCGCATGGCCGCTGCGATCAAGGTTGAGGGACAGGCGGACCCGCATGCCCTGCTGGCAGTCTTCCGCCAGATGAACCACCACCGAGGGGCCGGCATCCATCCGCACCACGCCCAGGCGCCAGGGTAGACGATCGCGGAAAAACAGGTCGTTGGCGTGGTGCAGCCTGGTCTCGGCCAGCAGGGTGCCGCCAGGATCCAGGTCACGCCAGGGCAGATCGTCGCCCAGACAGTTTCCGCACACCTGCCGGGGCGGATACTGCGTCTGGCCGCAGGCAGTGCATATCTGCAGGGCAAAGCGGCCCACCGCGGCCATGGCGGTCAGACCCTGGGCCTCGCGGGACCGGTTGCCGGGGGGCAGGGTAGGTTGCCGTGTGCGCCGGACCGGATCTTTCTTTTTCGGTGGCGGTAAAGCTGTGGTCATTTTTCCACCCGGCCCAAAATAGCCGCCGAACTGCAGAGCCCGCGGTCGTAATTGATCATGCCAAAGCACGAGACCAGGCCATGGCGTGGGTCTGTCACCGCCGCGCCAAGGCAGCTATCGGTCAATTGACGGATCGCCTCGACCAGGCCCAAAGAGCCGCCCGCCGCCCCTGCCTGGCCCACGGATAATTGCCCGCCAGAAGTGTTGAAGGGAAAATCGCCGGTTGTGGTCAGGTCGTGTTGGCGGACGAAATCGGGCGCCTCGCCCTTGCCGCAAAATCCCAGATCCTCGATCTGCATGAAGCAGATGACCGGATAGTCGTCATAGGCCTCGACAAAATCTATCTCATCGGGGCCGATACCGGCCAGATCATAAAACCCGTCAACGTCCATGGCCCAGCCGCCCCGGATCTGGATGGGGTCGTCGGGGTAGGCATTGTGCCGCTCGATGGTGGAGAGGATGGAGACAAATGGCAAATCCAACGACCGCGCCCGATCCTGGGTCATTACCAGGAAGGCCTCGGCGCCGGCACAGGGCATGACGCAATCAAACAGGCACAAGGGATCGGCGATGGGCCGGGCGTCCAGGTAATCGTCCAGGCGCAGGGGCCGCTTCATCAAGGCATGGGGGTAATGCAATGCGTTATCGCGCTGGGCGATGCACAGTTTGGCGAAGTCTTCCCGGCGGGCGCCGTATTGGCGCATGTAATGATCAGTCAGAAAGGCAAAGGAGGCGTTCGGGCCGCCGGAGCCATAGGGATAGACCGCGTCGTTGGCGAATTGCGAGAAGGACGCGATGGTCTTGCGAAAGCTGTCGACGTGATTGGTATCGCCGGCAATACAGGCCACCACCTCGGCATCGCCGCTCTGGACCGCCCGTGCCGCCCGCCGCAGGGCCACCGCGCCCGAGGCGCCGCCCATGGGAATATGGTCCAGCCAGCGCGGAGAAACGCCCAGATGCTGGGTCAACCCTACGGCCGTATCGGGCGCAAGGGTGAAGGAAGAGATGCAAAAGCCATCCACCTCGTCCTTGGTAATGCCGGCCTGTTGCAGCAGAGCGGCCAGGGCCCGGCCACAGAACCAATGGGCGCTGCGCAGGGAATAGCGGCTATAGGGGATGGTAACGGGCACACAGACAGCCACGCCTTCGTAACCCATACGCCCCAGGCGGGTTGCTTCCTGCCGGCCTGTCATATTGACGGCAACTCCATCACCCGGCTCAAAGCCCCTTCGGATGGGTCATGAATTCCTCGATCACTTCCGGCGGCGGCCGTGCATAGTCGGATGTGCGGCTGACGTGCAGGCCGGTCAACCGCCTTAGTTTCACCGCCATTTCCGCCATCTTCACCACGATCGGAATACCATTTATGATCGGGGCGCCATCGACGTTATGATTATGCTCCCGGGCAAACAGCAACATCGGTATGCCACCCCCTGGTATCAGCACATCGACGCCTTGGGCGACCAGGGGCCTAGCCTGTTCCGCGAACAGGCGCTTCACCTCCTGGAAATTCTCGTCTGAACTGAAGCCATCCAGAATTTGTCCGGGCTCGAAGGTCATGGCGTGTACCCCGGTGACCCTTTCGCGCAGGCCATATTTGCCTATTTGATGGTGAAACCAGGGGATGAAGCGCGGATTTATGGTGACGATGCCGCTCTGCTGGCCCAACTGGCAGCTATACAGCATTGAGGCTTCGCCCAAGGCGAGGACGGGAATGTCGACCGCCGAGCGCGCTTCGTACAGCCCGGCATCCTGAAAATGACCGACGATAAAAGCGTCATAGCCCTCACGCTCGGCGGTGATGGCATGGGCAATCATCTCGCGGGCGCAACGAAACTCCACCAGAGGATGGGCGTAGGAATCGAATGGCGTAATGCCGATGACTTCGACATGGGTGTCGGCATCGACGACAGCAGCCAGATGCTGGCGCAGATGATCCCAATAGGTCGCGCCATTCTCGTAATCGACGTAGCTTTGATAGCAAATCCGGATCGGTGCCATTGCTTCCTCCCCCTATGGCAATCTTCAGGTTGCCGGCAGTGATCTACTCAACGTTAGCACAAACCCCCCGTCAGTCGATGGCGGCCGGCCTGTAAAACATCAGCTGGCATTTCTTGTCTGTCACTGCATTCGGGACGACAAGCTGCGCCCATGCTACAAACGCCAGGATGGCAGTCCGGCAAAACGGAGGGTTTTCAAAAGCATGAAACCGACCACGCAATTACGGCAGCTCCTCGCCGCCGACCAACCGCTTCTCGTTCCCGGCGCCTATGACGGCGCCTCTGCCCGTGTCGTGCACGCCCTGGGCCATGCCGCCGTCTATCTGACCGGTTTCGGCATGGAGGCATCGATTCTCGGCATGCCTGATATCGGCCTTGCCTCCCAGGCCGAAATCGTCGGCCACGCGGGCCATATTGCCGCCGCCGTACCGATCCCCGTGTTGTCGGACGCGGACACTGGTTATGGCGGCCTGACCAACGTCCACCGCACCGTCCGCGAGTTCGAGCGCGCGGGCATAGCGGGTATTCATATAGAGGATCAGGCCCTGCCAAAGCGTTGCGGCGGCATGGCCGGGCGCAAGGTCGTTGCCACGGCCGAAATGGTGGCCCGCCTGCGGGCCGCGCAGGGCGCACGGCGCGATTCGGATTTCGTGATCATCGCCCGCACGGATGCCAAGTCCGAGCACGGCTTGGACGCGGTGATTGAGCGTTTGAATGCCTATTTTGCCGCCGGCGCCGATCTGGCGATGATCGCCGAACCATTCGAGATCGCCGAACTGCGCCGCCTTTGCCGCGAAATCAACGGGCCTCTGGCCATGGTTGGCGGTTGCGCCGAATGGCCCGAAAGCATGCTGTCGCGTGATGAATTCGCGGAACTGGGAGTCAAACTGGTGCTTTATGCGGTTACCGGTCTTGGCGCGGCGCTGAAGGCCCAGATGATGGTTTATGGCGATCTGCTAACCAATGGGCGCCTGGGCCCGGCCAGTGAAGGCGCGTTGATGCCGTTGGAACGCCTGAGCGACCTGATGGGTTTGCCTGAATGGAACGAGATTGAGGCCTCAGCCTTGGGGAAGGCGGGCTAATTCGAAGGTTCATCGGCCCGAGAGCCGGTTTTCCTGCCGGCTTGAGGGTGAAGCCATGTTGGCGCCGGTATAGTTTTGAGGCAAGGCGACCATAGCTTCGCCGTCAATGTTGAGTCTTCTTCTTCAACGGGTTAAGACTTCTGTCTGGCCCGTGGCTTCTTGCCGCCGCGCGCCGAAATGGGTACTCTGATTTCGTGTTTGCGTGCAAGGTTAACGAGGGTGTTACAAAAGCCGGGGTGTTCTCAACATGGTTTCGCAATTTCTTGGATCGACCGTGCGCGTTGCTGCCGCCATTTTGTTTCTTGGTTTGACGAGCCTTGCTTCGAGCGCATGGGCCAATGAAGACCCTCCAACAACAGGCACGTCGATGCGCCCGGAAACCATTGTCGTGGCGCAGAGCAGTGCATCCGGAAAGGCGTCCGATGACCTCGAAAAAGACGATGATGACGACGACGACGACGATGATGATCTTCTGAAAGATGACGACGACGATGACGACGATGACGATCTGCTAAAAGATAAAGAGAGCGCGGATGCCAAGTCTGAAGGCACGGCGAGCGAAGAAGCCGTGACGGACGCCAGCGCCGAGCACGAGTCCCTGTTTGCCGAGGCGCGTTTTCCCTCCGCCGCGACCTGCGGCACCTGCCATCCCAAGGAGTACCGTGAATGGTCGGTCTCCCAGCACGCTTATTCCCAGCTCAGCCCGGCTTATTTGTCGCTCAACAATAAGATCAATGAGTTGTCCAATGGTTCCAACGGGGACTTCTGCATCCGCTGCCACAATCAGGTTGGCGCCAATCTCGGCGAAAATTCCTTCGATTCAAATCTAAAGCGCCACCCAACCTCGCGTGAAGGCATCACCTGCGTTGTCTGCCACCGCTTGAACAAGGATTATGCCAAAGCGAGCGGGCGGCTGGCGCTGGTCGAGGGCGATCTGACCGAGGTCGTCTTTGGACCAAGCGGCAACAAGGAAATGGAACGCGTTCTGGACAATACCCATGAATACCGGGTCGTTACGGACCCCGAAAAACCGGGACGCAAAATTCACAAGGAAGCGAAACAATTCGTCTCTCTTTCCAACCCGACATTCTGCGGCAGCTGTCATGACGTTACGCTTTTTAACGGCTTTCGGCTGGAGGAGGCATACAGCGAGTATCGTACATCGCCCGCGGCCGCACGCGGCGTAACCTGCCAAGACTGCCATATGGGTAAAATTCAGGGGGTGGAGTCCGGCTACGAATACGGTCCGGCGGCGGTGGTCGGTGGCGTGCCGACGAAACCGCGCAAGCTTGCGAATCACTTTTTCGCCGGGCCTGATTATTCTCTGATCCCCCCGGGCATCTTCCCCCACAACATCAAAGCGCAGCAGCTGGCCAGTATCGAGGAGTGGCTGAAGTTTGATATAGCGGCGGGCTGGGGAACCGACGAGTTTGAAGACAAGATTGCCGATGATCACAAATTCCCGGAGCGTTGGGCATCGATCGATGACCGTTATGATGCCCGGGAAATCATTGGCGAGCAGCTGGAATTGCTGGAATGGGCGCGGCTAAAGCGGCTCGAGGTCTTGCGCGCCGGCTATGTTCTCGGTGACGTCGTTACCGAACGGGCCGATGCCGGCGGTATTGCCTTCAAGGTCCAGGTGAAAAATGGCACGGACGGTCACAACGTCCCCACCGGCTTTACCGGCGAACGCCTGGTCTGGCTCGAGGTCAAGGTCAGGGACAGCAGCGGGAAGGTGGTTTTCGTCTCCGGCGACCGTGATCCTAACGGTGATCTGCGGGATGGGCATTCTTCATACGTCCATGCGGGCGAGGCGGAGCTGGATCAGCATCTTTTGAGCCTGCAATCCTATTTTGTAACTCAGAACGCCCGTGGTGGCGAGATCGAGCATGTCATACCTATTCCGTACCCGGTAACCGCCCTGCCCCGGGTCCTGCCGTCGCCGCTCTCATTGATCTTTACCGGCGAGCCGCCGACGGAACGCAATCACAAGCGTGGTATCGAGCCGTTGGGCCAGCGCTGGGGGCATTATGAAGTCAAGGCTGACGCTATGACCGGAAAGGGTCCATACACCGCCACGGTGAAACTTATTTCGCAACCCGCGCCGGTCAACCTTGTTATCGCCATGCAAGATGTTGGTTTCGACTTTGGTCTTACACCAGCCCAGGTCCGTGATGGTCTGGTGGCCGGGGCCCAGGTGCTTTGGGAGCGGGAGATAAAATTCGAAACTCAGTAACCTGTTTGTCAGGCAATGTTTCAGTTTCGTGATGGCATCAGTGAAATGGGCGGATTTCCCCTGGTCGATCAAGCCGGGCCGGAGATTAGCCCAACAAAAGTCAACCTACCCCTACTTCCTCATTGCGGGGAGGAGGAGCAGCGACAGGGAACTAAAAGTATGAACCCGATTTTGCGCAAGGGAATGTGTTTTGTTTCCGCTTTGCCTTTTGCCGCCGTACTTGGTTTTGGCGTCTTTCCGGCTACAGTGGCGCTTGCCGACAGTATTTTCCCATTGGGCGACAAGACCCCGCTACATACGGTGAAGGAGGAATACGTCCCCTTCAAAGGTTTGGGCCAAATCCCTCATCGGCCGGAATTGCTCCTCGAAGCCGGTGATGGTTTTCTCGATACCGGCAAGCTTGACGCCGGGTTCGACGTTCCCATCCTGGGCGCCGTCTGGCAGCCGCGCCTGTGGTCCTATATGATCAACCGCACAGCCGTGCAGACATTTGACAATCATGCCCCTGGAACCGAGCGTGAAAGCGAAGTTGCCAACCGGATGGATTTGTATGCCAACCTGCAACTCACCGGCACCGAGAAGGTGCTGCTTGGTTTGCGGCCTTTCGACAATAACCAGCCGCGCCGTTTTACGCGCTATACCTTTGAAGGCGCCGAAGAGGACTCCAACAACGAATTAAACGTCGACGTGGAGACCCTGTTCTTTGAAGGGGACCTTGGCAGTCTGATACCCAACCTGGACCGCGCCGGGATAACGCCGCTGGATTACGGCTTTACCGTAGGGCGCCAGCCGATCACTTTCCAGGAAGGCATCCTGATCAACGATACTGTCGATTCCGTCGGCATCGTGCGCAACAATCTGTCGTTTCCAAACACCTCCAATTTGCGGATTTCAGGCATGTGGGCGTGGAACCGCCTGGATCGGAACGACCGCTCGCGCGGGGTTGAGTCAAATATGTTCGGGCTGTTTGGTTTCGCGGATGCCAACGTCAGTTCCTTCAATCTCGACGCCATCTACGTTGACGACAATGGCGAAGGCGACGGCTTTTACATTGGCGCCTCGGCGATCCAGCGGTTGCGCGGTTGGGGCGGCATCTCCACGGCCTTCCGGATCAACAGCTCCTTTGCGCTTGAAGATGAAATAGGCGGCAACGTCATCGCCGATGGCACCCTGTTGACGGCGGAGATTTCATCATTGGTGACCGGGTCCGACGATATTGCATATTTCAATACCTTCGTCGGTATTGACAACTATACCCAGGCGGGGCGCGAGCGAATTGTCGGGGGGCCTTTGGCGAATACGGGAATTCTTTTCGCCTCACCCAATCTTTCGACCTACGGCGCCGAGATCAATCCCTTCACCGAGGACGTGGCCGGCTTTGCCCTAGGGTATCAGGCCTTTTACGATCACAAGCGGCGAAATCTGATCCTGGAAATTGCCAGCCGCATAGATACCAAAGACGACAATGACACGAATGCGTTGGGCCTCGGCTTCCAGCTTCAGCAGGCCATTGGCCAGCGTGTCCAGCTGCAACTCGAGAGCTTTTATACCTTCCAGGAAGACCGCAATGATGCTTCGGGCATGCGTTTCGAAGTGCAGGTCGTCTATTGATCCACGGCTGGTGCGAGAACCGGCGCAAGAACGATAATCGTGTTTTCAATGAGTGGCTGGTGCGTCTGGACGTGCCGGATCGCAGGGAGAGGATCAGACCGGCAAGGCATCATCTCCACAGCGGATTGAAACTAATTATTTAGACCACCGCGTTGGAGAAGGCCTCTGGCAGGCTGAGGGGGGCAATGTCCCGGCTGCTGCGTCCGAGATAATCCTTGTCCGGCACACCGGCTTCCATGCGGGCCTGGCATTCAGCCAGTTGTCCCGCCGCCTCGTTACGGTCAAGGGTAAGGACCCGGTGATTTTCGACCACCAGATTACCGTCGATGTAGACGTCCCGGACCGCCCGCTCTGCCGCCGAGTGAACAAGGCTGACAATTGGATCGCGCACCGGCGCCATGACCGGGTGAGTGGTATCCACGACAACGATATCGGCTTTCGCACCCACGGCGAGCTTGCCGATATCGTCCCGCATCAGGGCCCGGGCGCCGCCAACGGTACCGGCGTGGAAGACATCCGAGGTCGAAGCGACCTGGCCATCATGGCTGGCGACCCGGCCCAGAATGGCGGCGTAGCGGAGGTCCTCCAGCATATTGTGGGGTATAGTGTCCGTGCCGATGGCCAAAACGACGCCGGCATCCTTGTACTTGCCAAAATGCTCCAAAATCGTGCCATAGCGCATGAACGGCGTCGGGCAATGGGCGACGGCGGTTTCGCTGTCGCCAAGCAGGCCTAAATCTCTATCGGTATGCCAGCCGATCCAGGAATGCTGATCGATCGTGATGGCATGGCCCAGGATCGTACCCCGGCCCAACAGTCCCAGTTTGTCCAGATACTGGATCGGCGTGATGCCATGGCGCTGGACCATGACCTGATGTTCCACGACCGCCTGGGCGGCATGGGTTGTCCAGGGCAGGTTGCGCTCGCGCGCCGCCGCGTGGCTGTCGACCAGCATCTCGGTGTTGTTGTTGTCGATCTGAAACGGTGAGATCACACCGGACAGGCGGCCCGAGGAATGCGCCGCCATTTGATCGACTATTTTCAGCGCGGCATCAAAATTGCGCCGCCCCAGGGCGATGTCTTCGACATATTTCAACTCATGGGCATTATCACGATGCCAACGGGCCGTGTTGAAACCAGGGGCGGCGAACAGGCGCAGACCACTGCGCTCCATGACATCGGCCCAACCGGGATAAGGAAAGGTGATATCGACCAGCGTCGTCACGCCGCTCAACATCAGATCCGCATAAGCGACCTCGGCGCCAATCTTCATATCCTCGGGATCGATGGGAAAGGAACAGGACCGCTCGTACAGGCCGGTCATGTAATGTTCGCGGACGCTGTGATCTTCGCGAATGCCACGATACATGACCTCGCTGGCGGGATGAGAATGAACGTCGACCAGACCGGGCATCAGGCATAGGCCGGCGCCGTCGATGACACGATCAGCGGGGCCCTCGTGGGCCCTTCCGATGTGGCTGATCCGGTTGCCGTCAAAAACCAGATCTCCGCCCTTGATATAGGTGTGGGATTTCAGATTCTCATCCCAGGCGACGATCCAATCCACGTTTGAATAGTGTACGATGCTCATGATGGCTCCTCCCGGCTCCAATGCATTATGAAATTATGCAATGAATCGAGGCAATCAGATAGTGCTCACGGGGCATGACTTAACCAGACGGCCAGCGCGCCGCCAGAACATACGAACCCTGGAAAGTGCCGGCACTGTGTGCCACCATGGGTTTTTTTAATTGGGGGAATGCCATGAACGAGCTCAAGGACATCTCGGACCACGTAGCGGCGGCGGCGGACACAGATTCGTCTCCCTATGTGCCGAGCCTCCAACTCACGGACGGGCAGCCGGCTCCCATCGCTGCGAACGGAGGTTTATCTTACATGTCGTTCGATCGGGGCGGCGACGCGGGAACCGCCGCGGCAACGGAGGCAGCACTCATCCAGATTGCCCAGGGGAACGGACAGGCGGTTATCGACATGCTCGACAATGCGCCCCCCGGCCCCATCGAGACCAAGGGGGGCCTGGGGTTTCGAGACTATGAGGAGTGCCTGGAATATATCCGGGCGAACAACATCCAGGCCCCTGAAGGCGGCCTGGCGTTGCCGCTGCGCTATACTGTCAACCAACAACCGTCCTACTCCATCGTCTCGTCCAACGCACTCTGGCAGGACCCGGCGCGCGAGGCCGACGCAAAGGCCTTGCGCAAGGACGAGCAGGACAACGGTCGGCGATGCCTTTATTTTCCCCAGGTGATGCGCGATGCGCGGCGAATGGAGGAATACTACCCAGGCCTCTCGCCCAGTAGCCCCGAATGCATGGACAGGCTTGGCGTATCGCTGGCCCATTGCGAGTCCGAATGCGAGAATTTCTATGACGCCGCGGAAGTGGAGCGCGTGTTCTATCCGGAGATGGAGAAACTCCTGTTGGAATTTTTCCCCGGCGCGACGGATGCCCTCGTTTACAATCACGACGTTTTTGACAAGGACTATCAGGGCGACCGCACGGAAGACCAGGACAACAAGAACCCGGGCGTCAATGCCAACTATGCCAACCTCGTGCACAACGATCTGAACGACAACAGCGGCCGCGTGCGCTGCCGCGAGCTGCTCACGAAGAACCTGCGGAACTTCGGGCGTGAACAGCACTACACCGAGGCGCAGGCCGACGCGAAGATGTCGCGGCGGTTCATGTCGATCAACCTCGCCAAGCCCATGGAGACCGTGCGCCAGAACCCCTTCGTGCTCTGCGCCTGGCCCTCTTTCGCCGACCAGCCGTATATCACCAACTACCGGGTCTATGACGACCGCGTCGGCGAGACCACCCGTTTTACCCACCGCCCCGGCCACGAGTGGTACTGGTTTCCCGAGCAGAAGCCCACCGAGGTCTCCATGCTCAAGTGCTACGACTCCGTCACCGACGGCTCCGTCTCGCGCTGGTCGTTCCACACCGCCTGCATCGACCCAACCGCCCCTGACGATGCGCCCTGCCGCAGGAATGTCGTGGTCCGGTCCTATGTCTTCTTTTAGGCAGACAAGAAAACATAGCGTCGAGGGGGCCTGGGCGGCCGGATCAATAAAAGGGACACCAAAGAAGTGACCCGGTAGGGATTGGCTGTCGGAAATCTGAAAGATATGCATGGCGGCTTCTGGCACCGGTCCGCCGAACACCGGCATCAGGCCAATTTCCGCCTGGCCTCAGGCCCGGACGCGGTCAGGGGCATGCCCTAATGCGAACCGATCCTAATCACCATTTTGCCCAGTGCGGATCGGTTTTGCATGGTTTTGAATGCTTCCTGGAAGTTGTCAAAGTCGAATATCCTGCCGATTACCGGTTCGAGAGCCTTGTTTTCAAGCCATGTGTGCAGCTTCCCGATAAGTGTTTCCTGTAACCCCGGCTCCTGATGGGCGATCTGTGCCAAATCAACGCCCAGTAAAAAGCCGCCCTTTAGCAGTGGCAGGTTAAATCGCAGAGACGGTATTTCGCCGGATGCGAACCCGACGACGACGTGGCGGCCATTCCATGCGATCGAACGGAAAGCCTGCTCCGAAACATCGCCGCCAACAGGATCAAAAATAACGTCGGCGCCGTGGCCGGCGGTCAACGCCTTGAGGGTATCGCGCCAGTCGGGCTGGGAATAATCCAGAGTCTCATCGGCGCCGCATTGCCTCGCAAAATCACGTTTTTCTTCCGTCGAGGCGGCCGCAATGACCCGCGCTCCAAGCAGCTTGCCGATCTGTACCGCGGCCGAGCCGACACCTCCGGCGGCGCCCAGCACAAAAAGGCACTCTCCGGGCCGGAGCGCAGCACGCGCGTCCAGCGCGTATAGCGCCGTAAGATAATTGGCGTTAAGGGAGGCCCCGACCTCTGGCGTGATACCATTCGGCATGATCTGCGCCTCCGAGGCTGGTATGACCAGATACTCCGCCAAGGCTCCATTTTTTGCCATACCCATTACCGGCGTACCAGGCGCAAAGCCCTGCACGTTGTTTGGCACGTCATTGGCCACATCGTCGACTATGCCGGCGAACTCCGTTCCAGGCGTAAATGGCAGAGGGTCTTTTGTTTGGTACAAGCCCTGAACTTTCAAACCATCGACAAACCCTATGCTCGCCGCCTGGACCCTCACCAGCAACTGCCCCTCGGAGATCGTCGGTGTTTCAACATCCCTGATACGGATGTTGTCGATCGCATCGTATTTTTCGACCAGAACGGCTCTCATTTTGTCACCCTCAGCGCTTTGGAATTTGCCTGGAGAAAACCCGGTCTGCTGTGCGACACCCGGCGTAGGAAAAGCATTCTCCAGCGCGGTTCATGGTTTTCGTCCCATCAAATGACCCAGGACACTAGATGGTGGCTCGGGTTCGCAGCCGTAGGGCGAAGATCGCAGTGATGAGGCCGGCGGCAACGAGGAGCCACCAGATGCGCGCGAACCCGGCGAGGAGGTCTTCGGTTTCGGTGGCGGCTCCGAGGAGGGCGATCGTCAGGGCGACACCGAACGATCCGCCGAACTGGCGGACGGCTTGGGTCACCGCGCCGCCGACACCGGTCCGGTTTGCTGGCAGTGCCTGGGCCGACACGCTGGTGACTTGAGGAAAGATCAGCGCGATGGCGATGCCGTCCAGGGCAAGCGGTATGGCGATAGCGGTTAAGTAATCGATGTCCGCGGTGAGAAACACTGCGCGATAGAGGGCGCTTGTCGCGAACACCGACCCGCCAAGAATGACCAGTGGCCGTTGCCCGATCTGTCCCGCGAGCTTGCCAAAACGAGGTGCCAGGATGGCGGCGAGGACGGGGCCCGGGGTGAGCGCCAGACCAGCCTTGAGGATGGACCACTCCCACACATTCACGAGGAACAGAATCAGCCCGAAGAACATGGCTGAGAAGGCCATTGAGAAGCTGAACATTGCGAGATTACCCCAACGGAAGTTCCCGAGGGCAAAAAGCTCGAGATCAAGGGTCGGAGACTCGGTCCATCGCTGGTGGGCGATAAAGGCGCCCAGAAGGACCAGCCCGGTGGCGAGGACGACCGTGGTTTGGGTGCTCGCCCAGCCGACCGTGTCCGATTCGACCAAGGCATATGACACCGCCCCGGCCGCGAGGGCTATGAGTACGACGCCTATGAGTGAGGGAATACGGATGGTCGGATCTCTTGATTCGCGCAGACAACGGAAGCCAGCGGCAAGGGTGACGACGCCGATGGGCAGGTTGAGGAAGAAGGCCCACCTCCAGCCGAGAGTATCGACGATTAACGCACCGAGCGAGGGTCCCAGCGCGGCAGAGAGCGCCCCGATAGCACCCCAGATAGCCACGACTTGTGGCAGTTTTTCGCGGGGAAACGCAGCCATGACAAGCGCCAGTGACGCCGGGACGAGGATCGCGGCGCCGGTGCCCTGAAGGACGCGGGCCACGATCAACCACTCGACATTCGATGCCAGGCCACAGCCCATTGAAGCAATGGTGAATGTGGTCGAACCCACGAGGAAAGCCCGCCGGTGCCCAAGACGGTCCGCGAGCTTGCCCGCCGGGACCAGTAGCGCCGCGAAGATGATGGTGTACCCGTTCAGTACCCACGACAGGGTCGATGCGGGGGAACTGCCGAAACTGTTGGTAATGTCGGGAAAAGCAACGAACAGGATTGTCGCATCCAGATAGGTCACCATTGCCGCGAGGCCGGCGATGCCGAGGGTCAGCCGGCCGCGGCGAGTCTCATCGCTGGCTGCGGCGGCGGTCGCCTTTGCCTGGGTCATGGTCTGGGTCTCATCGAAGGCGGGATTATAATGCTTGCAAAGAACAAGTGATTTTACAGAAACACTTGTTCTTTGCAAGGAATTCGAAACCAGTTATGCTAAGGCTATGATTTACGAGCCTAATCAATGCCCAATTCGTTTTGGGCTCGGTGTATTCGGGGATCGCTGGTCGTTATTGATCATCCGCGACATGATGTTTCGCGGCGTTACGCGGTTTCAGGGCTTCCTGGATGCTGACGAAGGCATTTCGACCAACGTGCTGTCGGACCGGCTCCGTCGACTCGAAACGCAGCAAATCATCAGCCGGAAAAAGGATCCGTCCAACGGACGCCAAGTCATATACCAGCTGACCGACAAGGGAAAAGACCTGCTCCCTATCATACTGGCAATCTTCGCCTGGGCCGAAAAGCATGACCCGGAAACCCGTGTTTCCAGCCAGTTGGCCGATCAAATACGAACGGATTTGTTTGCCGCCCGCGATGACATTCTGGCCACCATCAAGCAGTCAATTTCGCAGACTTGATTTGCCCACAGGCAATCCCTCCAAGTAGACGTGGCGAAACAGGGCTCTGACTGCCGAAATCGAGTCAACGCATCCTGTACCCGGGACTCTGACTGAAATACCAGCTACAACTCAGGCCGTATGCCATTACAGGTTTTCCTGACGCCGCCGCAGCTACATAGAGAAATGCGATGTCTGATATTTCCCAACCGACCCCCAATGAGGTCGCTTCCGATGATGTCCCCCTGGATCAGATCAACGTCGCCAGGCCCGGCATCTTTCAAAACGAAACCTGGCGGCCCCTGTTCGCGCGCCTGCGCCGGGAGGCGCCGGTACATTACTGCGCCGAAAGTGAGTTTGGCCCCTATTGGTCGGTCACCAAGTACGACGACATCATGGCGGTCGAGCTTGATCACGGGGTTTATTCGTCTGAAAAGGGCATTTCGATTGCTGATGCCAGCCCGGAAGAGGCGTTGCCCAGCTTCATCAGCATGGACCCGCCAAAACACACTGCCCAGCGTAAAACCGTAGCGCCGGTTGTTGCGCCAGCCAACCTGCGGAATTTCGAAGCCACCATCCGCGAACGCACGGCGCTGGCGCTCGATGCCCTGCCCCTGAATGAAACCATCGACTGGGTGAAGAAAGTCTCGGTGCCGCTGACCACCATGATGCTGGCGACCCTGTTTGACTTTCCCTGGGAAGACCGCGACAAGCTGACCTTTTGGTCCGATGTCACCATCGCCAACGTGAACGACCCGGATTCGCCGGTTGACAGTATGGAAGAGCGCATGGCCGAACTGCACAAGATGGCGGCCTATTTTTCCGAGCTTTGGGCCGCGAAGGCAAAGGCCGCGCCGAGCTTCGACCTGATCTCGATGTTGGCTCATTCAAGTGCGACCAGGGACATGCCGTTCCAGGAATTCATGGGTAATCTGGGCCTGCTGATCGTCGGCGGCAACGATACGACGCGCAATTCCATGACCGGGGGCGTGCTGTTCCTGCACGAAAATCCGGGTGAAAACCGCAAACTGCGCGCGGACCCCGGCCTGATCGCCAGCATGGTGCCGGAGATCATCCGCCACCAGACGCCGGTCGTCCACATGCGCCGCACGGCCACCCGGGACACGGAACTGCAGGGACAGAAAATCGCCGCCGGCGACAAGGTGGTGATGTGGTACCTGTCGGGCAACCGGGATGAAACCGCGATCGAGGAGCCGGAACGTTTTATCATCGACCGCAAGAAAGCCCGCCGCCACCTGTCCTATGGCGCCGGCATCCACCGCTGCGTCGGTGACCGCCTGGCGGATCAACAGCTGCGCATCCTGTGGGAAGAAATTCTCAAGCGGAATATGGCGATCGAAGTCGTCGGCAAACCGGCCCGGGTCTATTCAACCTTCATCCGCGGCATCCGCAGCCTGCCGGTTCGCGTCACCGCCGCATAGACAGGCTCTAATAGGTGAGCCCATAAAAATATGCGCGACTGCCGCTGACTATGCGCGTCAACCCTCGGCGGAAAATATCTCCGCGAGCTGTTGTTTATCCGGCATGTCCGGTGTGCCGATGACGATCAGGCCGGCCCGCGCGGGCGCGCGCCCCTGCCACGGCGAGATTTCAACCTCATTTCCGCTCACTTGCACCAGAAAGAACGGTTCGTCGCGCCCTTGAATGGGCACGAAGCCCTTTACCCTTAGTATGCTGCGGGGTAACGCCTCCAGACTTCGCCGTAGGGCCGCAATATCGACCGGCCCGGCCACATCCAATGTTTCGCTGCGAAACAGCTCCCCATGATTGATTGCATGCGGATGCTGCGTCGTCTCCTCAACGGGCGCGTCAGACGGTGGCACGGCGGAGAGAAAATCAAATGGGACCCGGGCGTGTTCGGTCTCAATGATCGGGATGTCGTCGCGTTGGGCCTCCAGCCACAGCCGGGTCGCGCGGCGCTCAGCATCATCCACCAGATCACACTTGTTCATGATGATCAGATCCGCGGCGGCGATCTGGCGCCTGACCGTATCGCTCAGGCGCTCATCCAAGGCCCGTTGACGCAGGGTTTGCGCATCGACCAGAACAATGACCAGATCCCGATACAATTCGGCATTCAGGGCCGCGAAATCGGCGATATTGCGCGGATCGGCGACGCCGCTGGCCTCGACGATAATCTGCTCCGGCGGATCGTCGCGCTGCAAAAGTTGCGTCAGCGCGGCCAGCAGATCGTTGCCAAGGGAGCAGCAGACGCAGCCATTGGCGAAGGTCATTGATTGACCATTATGTTCGGTGATCAGGTCGCCATCCACGACAATATCGCCGAAATCATTGACCAGTACCGCGAACCGCACACCTGAACGGTTATTCAGAAGCTGATTGAGAAGCGTCGTCTTGCCGGTGCCGAGAAAACCGCCAATGACCGAAAGGGGAACCGGCGCGTCCATATCCGTTGGTCCTCAGGGGCAGTCGATTTCGCTGCAGGGGAAGACTTCACCGCCGATCACGGTGCCCCAGACAGGTATGTCCTTCAACTGCATGTGGTCAACCGACAGGGGGTCGTCGTCCAGAATTGCAAAATCGGCCCGCTTGCCCGTCTCGATCGAACCAATTTCGCTATCCAGCTTCAAGGTGAAAGCAGCCCCAAGGGTGATTGCATGCAAGGCATCCTCGACGCCAATGCGCTCGTTCTTGCCCAGTACCCGGCCCGTGGCGGTGACCCGGTTGACCGCGCACCACGCGGTAAACAGAGGGCCGAGATGGGTGACCGGTGCATCGGAATGTATCGTGTAGGCCACGCCCAGCCTGTGCGCGGTGCCAACCGCATCCATCCGGTGCGCGCGCTCGGGCCCCATGGTGTGGGCATAATGTTGATCGCCCCAGTAATAGAGGTGGTTGGCGAAAAGGTTGACGCAAATGCCCAGCCGCGCCATGCGGCGGAAATGGGCATCATGGGCCATTTGGCAATGCTGCAATGTGAAACGCGCGTCGGCGTCAGGCGACTGGCGCAGGACCTGTTCGATGCTGTCGATGGTGACTTCGGTGGCCTGATCGCCGTTGGTGTGAATATGCACCTGCAGCCCGGCCTTGTGATAGGCGGCAAGACGCTGCGGCAATTCCTCGGGGTCAATGTACCACAGGCCGTTTTCCGCCCCGTTGAAATAGCCGGGCCATTTCAACCGGGCCGTAAAGCCCTGAATGGAACCATCCGCGACCAGTTTGACGAGGCCAAAACGCAGTTTCTCGTTGCTGCGTGGAATGAGCGAGGTGACCCATTTGACGCCATCTTCGGCAGAGCACGACATGCCGACGAACGCGGGCACAATGCGCAGCGGAAAATCATCGCGCGCGGTCAGGGCGGCCATGCTTTCAACGGTGCCTTCAGGCAATTCATTCGCAAGGTCGGTTGCGGTCGTGACCCCGGCACGTTGTGCGGAATAGGCGAAACGCCAGAGCGAGTCGCCCTTGCCCATATCAAGAAAGCGGTCCTTGCCGGCGGCCTTATAGGCAATCTGCCGCAACGCCGGTCCCTGCAGCTCGCCGGTGGGCTGGCCATTGCCGTCCTTCATCAGCCCCTGGACATTGGTACTTGCGGTGATGTTTCCCCGCGCCAGCAGGACAGAGTTGCCGTTGACGATATGTCCGCTGGCGTGCATCACCAGCACCGGGCGTGTGGTGGAAACGCGGTCCAGGTCGGCCAGGTTCATCCGCGGGCCGTCGAAATAGATCGGGTCGAAGCCCCATGCCATGAGCGCTTCGCCAGGGTCCGTCATGGCGGCTTCGACGTCCATAAGACGCGCCACCACTTCGTCAATGGAATCGCAGCCCGCGTGCCGAACGCCATTCGGTGCGGTGCGCGCCATATAGCCCACGAAAGTATCTTCCCATGCACTGCCTTCCCACGAGTGCGCGTGCCCCTCGATCAGCCCGGGCATGATCACCTTGGCGGCGAACCGCTCGTCCAGCTCGTACGCACCCCAACCCGCCAGTTCCTCCAAGGGTCCTGCCCCTAGAATTCGCCCATCCCGCACCGCAACATGGCTGGCGATCGGCCGCCGGCTGTTCATGGTGATGATCTTCTTCGCGGTGTATATGGTGATTTTTGACAAAGGATATGAACTTTCATGGAGCAAATCAGGCCAAATAAAGGCTCAGGACCTGACGGTGGGTTCGATCCTGTCAGAGCAAGTTAGCAGGCCCGCCTGAAAACGGCTGATCGATGAGCCATAATCATATACTCCGGTTGCATGCTCGGAAATCATAAAAGCAGCGGCCATGGCAGAGGACCCTGGCGCCAATCCGTATCGTGGACAATTTCGCCCGGTTCAGGCAGCGCAAGATGGTGTTAGATCAACAAGGCGTTCGAGGATTGCGTTGCCTGGCGCTGCCAAATTAATATGATCGGAGATATTTCAGAATATTCGGAAAATTCCGGTTAGATGGGAACAGCATGAATTTCGATTTTTCAGAAGAGCAGTATTTGCTGCGGGATCAAGCGCGGAAATTTTTGGACGACCGTTCGCCGCCGGCCGCGGTGCGTGCGGTTCTCGAGGACGAAGCAATCGCCTATGACCAGGGGCTCTGGCGCGGGATGGCAGAGCTTGGCTGGGTCGGCACCACGGTGCCCGAGGAATATGGCGGCGCCGGCCTGAGCGGCGAGGACCTGTGTGTCATCGCCGAGGAGTTGGGGCGAACCCTGGCGCCGACGCCGTTTTCTTCCTCGGTCTATTTGGCGACGGAGGCATTGTTGATGGCGGGCAGCGAGCTGCAAAAGCAGCAATATCTGCCGGCCCTGGCGGCGGGTGAGCGGATCGGCTGCATGGCCGTGTCGGAGGGCGTCGGCGTGGCCAATGCGGCCTCTATGCAAACGTTGGCAATCGACGGCGTGATCGAGGGAACGAAGGTGCCGGTCGCGGACGGTGATGTTGCGGATTTCGCGGTTGTCCTTGCGGGTCCGGGAGGCGGCGGTGATCCATCGCTTTTTCTTGTTGACCTTGATGACCACAGCGTCAGCCGCAAACCGGTGGAAATGATCGACCCGACCCGGTCCCATGTGGAGATTACATTTGATAAAGCCGGTGCCGAACCCCTTGGCGAAGCGGGCCAAGGCTGGACCATCACCCGGGCGGTTTTCGACCGCGCCGCGATCCTGATGGCGTTCGAACAGGTTGGCGGCGCGCAGGCCTGCCTCGATATGGCGACGGAGTACGCCCGGAACCGTTTCGCCTTTGGACGGGCGATCGGTTCGTTCCAGGCCATCAAGCATAAATTGGCGGATATCTATATCGCGACGGAACTGGCCCGCGCCAATGCCTATTACGGCGCCTGGGCGCTGGCGACGGATGCGCCCGATCTGCCAACGGCCGCCGCCGCGGCGCGGGTGGCGGCCAGCGAGGCCTACAATCTGGCGGCCCGGGAAAACATCCAAACCCATGGCGGCATGGGCTTCACCTGGGAATTCGACTGTCATTTGTACTATCGGCGGGCCAAATTGCTTTCTCTTGCCCTGGGCGGCGAGCGGCTTTGGAAAGACCGGCTGGTCAGCCATTTGGAAGCCCGCAACAGCGGCGGAGAGGTGTAAGGGCCATGGATTTCAACGATACACCGGATGAAGCCGAATTTCGCGCCGAAGCCCGCGCTTGGCTGGAACGCAATGCCGAGCCCAAAACCCCGGGCGCGGTATACAAATACAAGCGCGGCGAACCGGAGCTCATCCCCGCGGCGCGGGCCTGGGAGGCGAAGAAATTCGAGGGCGGCTTTGCCGGTATCGCTTTGCCCAAGGAATACGGCGGCCGTGGTGAAACACGATTACAGCAGATTATCTTTGCGGAGGAAGAAGCCGACTTTCTGATCCCGCCGCCCATCTTCAGCATCAGCCACGGCATGGCGGTGCCGACCATGTTGACCTATGCGACCGAGGAACAAAAGCAGCGCTATGTGCCGGCCACCCTGCGCGGCGATGAAATCTGGTGTCAGCTGTTTTCCGAACCCGCGGGGGGATCGGATCTTGCCGGACTGCGGACCCGCGCGGTGCGCGATGGCGATGACTGGGTCATCAACGGCCAGAAGATCTGGACCTCGGGCGCGCATTACGCGGATATGGCGATCATGGTCACCCGCAGCGACCCCGAAGCGCCAAAGCACAAGGGGCTGACCTATTTCTTCTTCGATATGAAGTCGCCTGGAATAGACATTCGGCCCATTCGGCAGATTTCCGGATATGCGAATTTCAACGAGGTCTTCATGACCGATCTGCGTATTCCGGATTCCCAGCGCCTGGGCGATGTCGGGCAGGGCTGGCAGGTGGCGATCACGACTTTGATGAACGAACGGGTAAGCTCGGGCATCCGCCCGGCCCCCGATTTCGAGGACATTTTCGCTTTGGCCCGGACCACCGAACTCGAGAACGGTCCGGCGATCGCGGACGCGGCGGTTCGCGAGAAGCTTGCCGATTGGTATATCAAGGCCCAGGGCGTGAAGCTGATCCGGGCCCGTTTGATGACGGCGCTGTCCCGGGGCGAGCGGCCCGGCCCCGAGAATTCCGTCTCCAAGCTTGTATCCAGCTTCCGGCGTCAGGAAATTGCCCATTTCGGCATGGATCTGCTGGACATGGGCGGTGGGATCATGGACCCGGAAATGGCGCCCATGCGGGCGATGTACCAACAGGCCCTGCTGGATGCGCCGGGCGGCAGGATCGCCGCGGGATCGGACGAAATTCTACGCAATATCATCAGCGAACGGGTGCTTGGCCTACCCCCCGACATCCGCGTCGACAAGGAATTGCCGTTTGATCAGCTTCCAAGCGGCAGCTAGGGCGGCAGGTAGAGGCTCTCAGGCAGTCACTTCCCCCTGCAAAGGCTCAACAGGCCTGGGCGATGAGCGGCCTCGCATCGCGCTTGCAGGGCCGTTATCGTAAGCACTCACATCCGCAACACCCGGCAACGGCGCTGCGAAAACTAGGCTGGAAGAGGCAACGAACTTATGGCCATGGGCGAGGATGCAGGTTCCGTCTCCCGCCAGGGGCAGCCGCCTAGCCCAAATCGATGTCCGTTATGGCTGCAATATTGTTGAAGAAAACCTATTTTTGGGCGTCTGAAAAGTCTCAGCCTCATATTCAAGGCGTACGCACAGTGCACGGGACGGGCTAAAATCGAGCCGGGGATATGCTTAAAGTCTCCCTGGACCTGTGGGGGAGATAAAGCGTCGCGCACTGCGGCATGAGGACGGCGGTGAGGGAAGGGTATGATTAGGAAAACCAAAGATGTCGTGCTGAATTGCGAAGAGGAATTTGGATCCGAGTGGAACTGGATGCCAAAGAAACTGGTCGATCTAGTCCCCTGGGTTGAGAAATACCTCAGATTGGTGCCGGAGGAGTATCGGGATAGTGCAGCCTTTGAAACCGTCAGTTTTCAAGATTCGCGCAGGAATTATTGCTTGAATGTGAAGGTCCATTTCCAGAGGCCCGAGACCGATGAAGAGATGGAAGCGCGCATTGCGGACGAGGAAGCACAAGAACTGGAACAGCAGAGAGCGGAAAGACAAATGCTGGAGGACCTTAAGGAGAAATTTAATGATCGCTGACGACCGGTTATGGGACACAGCGCCTGTAGTGGCTCGAGACTGCGACTTCCGCTCTTACCCCAATAGATTTTGCAAGCATCGGGGTCTCGTCTTGAATCTTGCAAAGAAAATTCCAGCAATCTAATCCCGGGGCGGGCAACCGGTCTAGTTTGATGACTGACTTGAGGGATTGGTGACGTTTCGTACCGGACACATGGGTAACGCTTTGTAGTTTTTTCCGAAGCTGGCGGTGTTGATGCCGTCGAAGGAGAGTTCGTGTCACGTTGACGCTGCACTATAATCGTACTTAGTGCATTGTTGCCGCATCCTACAAATTTGAGATTTGGCGCGCCCGGGAAGATTCGAACTCCCAACCTCCTGATCCGTAGTCAGACGCTCTATCCAGTTGAGCTACGGGCGCGCAACCGCCAGACCGCAGGGCGGGGGAAGCGGAGTGGCTTACCTAACCAAAAGGCCGGGCCAAGGCAAGCGCCTTGGAGCTGGCGGGCGAGAATATTTTCCCGTGCCGCGCAAAATGGCTTTGCCGGATATCGCCTGAACATTGCTTGTCCGGGCTCCGTGCATTGGTTAATCTCCGTCACGATCACACATTGTAAAGGTTAATGCGGTTAATTTTAGTATTCGGGGGCCGTTGCCTAAATGTCATAGGTTGGTGCTGCAGGCTTTTTTTTGCATAAAACATGCGAATTTGCCTGTATCCTTGTGGCCGAATCGACTATGACTGAAATTGACTGACGAAACGGTCACCCGCGTGGCCAGGGTATTAAGGACCTCAGGCTAAATGGTTTTTTGGGTTCGCCTGTCAGGGAGAGTGAATTTGCGCAGGTCGACAGGTGCTGTCCTAGGGGCGGCAATCTTGCTTTCAGGGTGTTCTTTCAGCTCCGAATCGTTGTGGCCGTCTTTGACGGGTGACGAGCCGGCGGGCACCTCATCGCAAAGGATCAACGTTCCGCCCTCGCAGGCCGAGCAGAACAGCCAGCCCACCTTTAGCGCGCCGCCGCCGCCCGCGATGGCGTCGGCGCCGGCACCAAGCATGGTCGCCAGCGGACAGCCAACGGGTACCCTGGTCGGACAAAAGGTTGCTCAATTGCGCGGCGAATTGCAGCGTCTGAAAGGACAGCTCGGGCAACAGAACGCGCAATTACAGCAGATCCGTCAGATGACGACGAACAATGCCCAGCGTTATCATGGCACCGTGGCCGCCATCGGCGCCCGGCTGCAGTTGGGCACCACGCCGGGCAATCCCATTCTGGTCAACCAATGGAACGCCGCCCAGGCGGAGCTGGACCGGATCAGTGGCGATATCGCGACCATGAACAGTCTGGCCAATCAGATCGCCTCTAATTCCGCCCTGGCCACCTACGTTCTGGGCTCCGCCCGCGAAGCTTACGGCCTGACCGGCGCCATTGATGAAGATCACCGGCAACTGGCGTTGCTGGAGGACGAGACCAACCGCGCCGTGGTCCTGATCGACCGTCTGTTGAGCGAGATCAATGAGGACGTGGCCCGGCAGACCTCGTATGTGGCCGGAGAGCGCAGCAATTTGACCACCCTGTCGGCCTCTATCAAGAACGGTGAATTGCACGGCAGCAGCCTGCTGGCCCGGGCGTTTAGCGCCGGCGCGCAACCGGCGACGTTTTCAACCTCGAGCACACCGCGCCGCGGCTTTGTCGCCGGCGGCCGGCAGCCACTTGTGGTAATCCGCTTTGACCGGCCGAACGTGCCTTATCAACAGGCCCTCTACACCGCGGTGGCAAAGACCATGCAGGTGCGGCCGGAGGCAAACTTCGACCTGGTCGCCGTTACACCCAACCGGGGCAGTGCTTCGGAACAGGCCATGGCCCAATCGACTATCAAGAAGCATACCAACAGCGTGCTGAAATCATTGATGGACATGGGCCTGCCCGCCAGCCGGATCTCGCTTTCCGCGTCCTCGTCCGCCTCGGCGGCCAGCAACGAAGTGCACATCTATATCCGCTAGGGTCATTGTCGCTCACGCTTGTGCGCCATGCGCACCGCTCCGCGAGGGCGGCGCAGGGGCGCCGGGCCGCCGTCGCGGCCTTGGCGCATAATGTAAAGCTGTGATGAATGCCTGGCTGGCCCGGTGACGGTTCAGCAATTGCGGAAATGCTCTCGCCAAGCCGGCAAATCCCAGGGCCGGCGCGACGAGCACCGCCGTCACCCATTCCGTAGCGCGAAGATGGCTTAGCTTTTCACTTCGCTGATCTGGATGTCCGGCTGGATATCCGTGTAGTTGGGGATATCCGCCATGATCGCCTCGGCATGGGGGCCAAAGGCTGCTTGAAAGCTATCGACCGAATCAAAATACAGATGGCCCATGGCGATAAAAGCCGCCGGCGCGCCGGGCGCGCCGCCGGCCAGACCCTGGTCCACCTCGGACTTGCTGCAGGCCGCGCCCACTTTCTCCAGCACCATGGGTATGTGGCTGTTGCAATAGTAATCCATGTCGAATTTCTTGCCGTCTTCGTTGGCGTAAAGCACACTGACCTTGATCATCTGGCTGATTTCCCTGTCAAGATTTTCCTGAATGGCGATTATAAGACCATATTCCAACCTGTCAGATCACAATGTCGCAATCACAATAGCCCGGAAATGCTCTAACTTGGGGCGCAAGCTCTGATAGCGGCCTCGAAGGTGGCCTTGGCGCCGGCGCCGCGGGCAAAGGGGCTGATGATGGGCAGGTCGATGCCCGATTGCCGGTAGGCCTCCAGACGTTCGCGGCATTGGGCCGGCGTGCCAACGATGGATGTGGCATCGATCATGGCGTCGCTGACCAAACCTTCCGCCCCGGCCTGATCGCCCCGGGCCCAGGCCTGGGCGATGGCGGCGGCTTCCTCGGCAAAACCATGTTCCGCGATCAGCTTGTTGTAGCGGGGAAAAAAACCCGCATAGAAGGCCAGGCCGGGCCGCATCACATCCAGCGCGTCCTGGCGGTTGTCCGCCACGGCGGTTGGCAATAGGGACGTCACGGCGATTTTACTTGGGTCACGGCCTGTTTCCTTGGCCCCCTCGGCAAGGCGTTTTTTGACTTCGGCGCCGGTCTTCAAGGTGCTGCGGGTCAGGATTATGCCATCGGCGATCTCGCCGCATACCGCCATCATTTTGGGAAATACGGCCGCGGCATAGATGGGGATGTCCGGCCGGCGGGGCGTGAACCACAGGTCAAAATTCTCTATCCGTACCGTCTTGCCGTCATAGTGCGCCTGGCCGGTCTGTAACAGCATGCGAATGATCTCGACGCTCTCGCGCAGGCGGGTGATGGGTTTGGCGTAGGCCACGCCATGTTCGGGCACCACCTGAACCTTGTGGGAGGAACCAAGACCGAGGATGAAGCGCCCGTTTGACAGATCATCCACCGTCGCCGCGGCCATCGCAATGGTTGGGATAGAGCGCACATAGACGCTGGAGATGGCGGTGCCCAGCTGGATGCTCGAGGTCCGCATGGCGCAACCGGTCAGGACCGAGAATTGATCGCCCCCATGGCCTTCCGCCACCCAGGCCGATTCATAGCCAAGGGTTTCCGCCAGGGTGACCAGATCAACGATTTCCGAAGGATTGGGGCCGCCGGAGACGGCGATACCTAGTCGCGACATGATGTCAATGCTCCCTGATATTGATCTGTTTTATGCGCCGGCCCGGCCCACCTTCGACCGCAAGCTGCCTGTCGCCGATGGCGGGCGGCAGCCCGGTGGAAGTGGTCAGGATTATGCCCCATTGGCATTATGTACCTACTTTCAGAGGGCTGACCAGTCCGCGCAGGGTCGCCAGGACACTGAGGGGGGTCAGCAGACCGGTCGCGGGGTTGTCGGGCGAGGGGATGCCTTCGATGGTCATCTCGAAGCGGGTAGCATCTGAGTCTACCGTGATGGTGTGGGTATTGCGGGTAACGCCGGGATCGGCCCAGATTTCGATGGTCGTGTTATCCGGCCCATTGCCGGCCAGGCTGAGGGCGGCGGCCACGTTGACGTTGGCCGGGAAGCCCCCGGCCGCGTTCCGTGCGCTGCCCTGGAAAACCAATTTGGCTGTGGAGAGATTCTCGATATTGATCTGGTTCTCCACCAGATGCGGCGCGCCGGCCAGGCCGTTGGGCGGTTTGCGCGTTACCATATGGACCGAATGGATGACCCCTTCGGCCGCCGCCCGCACCGCGTCCAGGCCCAGCAGGGCGCCGGTCGGTACAATGATCCGGGCGCCGGTTTCCCCGGCCCGTACCGCCAGTTCCGGGTGCCGCAGCAGGGCGCCGCAGCTGAGCGGGATGAATATCCTGCCCGCCTCCACCGCCGCCTCGGCGACTTCGGCGAATACGGCGGCCGGGGCGCATTCCACCACGACGTCGGCCAGGACGGCCAGTTCCCGCAGGGTGACGACGGGGGGCGGCGCCGCCATGCCGGCCATGCGCGCGCGCGCGCCGTCATGGTCACGGGCCGAAACCGCAACCAGGCGGATGCCCGGTATACCGCCATTATGGGCCCCAATGTCCAAGGCTTTGGCCACCGTGGCGCCAATGGCGCCAAAGCCGCCGATGGCAACCGTCAATTCGGTCATGTTCGTCAGGCCCTGTCCGGATTATAGATCTTGATGGGGTGATAGGTCTTGTAAACGTCCTTTTGCTCGGACCACATCACGCCGGTGGCCGCGCCCCCGTCAACGACCAGGGCCTGCCCGGTGACGAAGGTGGAGCGGTCGGAGGCCAGAAACAGGGCCATCTGGGCGATGTCGTCCGGCAGGCCGACCCTGGGGATCGGTTGGCGCACCGCATAGGTGTCATGTTTCTTTTCGATCAAGGCATCGGGCCGGCCCACGGTATTGGCCGACAACGGCGTCGCGATATAACCGGGACAAAGGCAGTTGACCCGGATTGAATGCTCGCCCAGCTCCATGGCCGTTACCTTGGACAGATGCACCACCGCCGCTTTTGCCGCCGAATAGATAATCGGGCCGCGCCCGGCGGTAACGCCGGCGATGCTGCCTGTATTGATGATGCTGCCCGAACCCTGTGCCTTCATCACCGGCACGGCATGCTTCATGCCAAGGAAGACCCCACGCACCAGGACATCCATGGTCATATCGAAATCGTCCAGTGGTATACCCTCGATGGGCCCCAGGACACCGCCAAAGCCGGCGTTGTTGAACATGCAATCCAGGCGGCCCCAGGTGTCGACCGCGCAATCGACGGCCGCCTTGACCTCGGCTTCCTGGCGCACTTCGACCTGCCGGAACAGTGCCGCCGGGCCCAGTTCCTCGGCCAACGCCGCGCCGCGTTCCCGTTGCATATCCGCGATCACGACCTTGGCGCCCTCGGCAACGAATAGCCGGGCCGTGCTTTCGCCGATACCACTGGCGCCGCCGGTGATGACCGCAACTTTCCCCTCCATTTCCGACATCTTGCAGATTCCTTGTTCTTGAATGCGTAATCGATTAGAGCATGGCGCAGGTGCTTTCGCACCCAATCGCTGGTATACAGCGTTAACATAAAAATGGAGGCTGTGGATGACCGCGAACGAGATTGCCAGGGTGCAAAGTTATCTGCGCAGGACTTTTGCCAACGAGCGAATAGCCATAAGTCCGCCGATGCGGCCCGGCGCACCGGTGGAGGTTTCCATCGCCGGCGAGTTCATCGGCGTGCTGCATAGGGATGAGGACGAGGGCGAAGTATCCTACGCCCTCAACATTTCAATCCTTGAAGAAGACCTGCCCCCCGTGGCCTGACAGGTGCCCATCATGACAGATCACACCGATCATTCTCATCTTTCCGATACCGAGCTGCGGGTCCGCGCCCTGGAGTCCCTGCTGGTAGACAAGGGCCTGGTCGACCCGGCGGCATTGGACGCCATCGTCGACACTTATGAAAATAAGGTCGGGCCGCGCAATGGGGCCAAGGTGGTGGCGCGCGCCTGGGTCGATCCTGATTTTAAGCAGTGGCTGTTGCGCGACGCCACCGCCGCCATTGATTCGCTTGGCTACACCTCGACCCAGGGGGCCGATATCGTGGTGCTGGAGAACACCGCGAAAGTTCATAATCTTACCGTCTGCTCGCTTTGTTCCTGTTATCCGTGGGCCGTACTGGGCCTGCCGCCGGCCTGGTATAAGTCCTTTCCCTACAGGGCGCGGGCGGTCAAGGATCCGCGCGGCGTCCTCCAGGAGTTCGGCCAGGACATCGCCGATGGCGTGGAAGTGCGGGTCTGGGACAGCACGGCCGAGGTGCGTTATCTGGTGCTGCCGGAACGCCCGCCGGGGACAGAGGATATGGCCGAGGAAAAGTTGGCCGACCTGGTTACGCGAAATTCCATGATCGGCACGGACCGCCTGACTGGCGGGGGCGCAGGCTAATGGATGGCATTCATGACATGGGCGGCATGGACGGCTTCGGTCCGATCCCAATCGAACAGGACGAACCTGTCTTTCACGCCCCCTGGGAAGGCCGGGTATGGGCCCTGAACAGTGCCTTGGGGGCGCTGGGAAAATGGAACATTGATGCCGGCCGCTACGAAATGGAGCAGTTGGACCCGATCCTTTATCTGCAATCCATCTACTATCAACGCTGGCTGTACCGTACGGAAAATATTCTCATCGCTCACGGCATGGTGACCAGACAGGAACTGGAGACCCCGCCGGAACGGCGCAAGGTAGAAAAGCAAGGTCAGGCCTTGAGCGTTGAAGACATCTTCGCCCGGCAGCGCCAGGCCCGTTCAGCGCGGGTTGATGCGGAGGTCCCGGCTCGCTTCAAGACCGGCGACAAAGTACGGGCCCGCAATATCTACCCCAAAGGGCACACCAGGCTGCCGCGCTATGTACGCGGCAAGGTCGGCGTGATCGATCGGGATCATGGCGTCTTTATCTTCCCCGATAGCAATGCCGTTTTTGCCGGCAAGAAGCCGCAACATCTCTACAGCGTGCAGTTTGCCGCCCAGGAGGTCTGGGGCTCCGATGCGGCGTCCGCCGACAAAATCTATATGGACATGTGGGATGACTATCTGGAGGTGAGTTGAGATGTCATCGGAACAGAACCTGCCGACACGGGCGGAGTTGCCCGCCATGCCCCGTGATGAAGACGGCCCGGTGTTTGCCGAACCCTGGCAGGCCCAGGCGTTTGCCATGACTTTGTGGCTGCATGAACAAGGCCATTTCACCTGGCCTGAATGGGCCGAACGTTTGAGCGAGGTCATAAGCGCCGCCCAGGCGGACGGTGACCCGGACCGGGGCGATACCTATTACCTGCATTGGCTAAAGGCGCTGGAAACCCTGGTCGCGGAAAAAGGCCTGTTGACGGGCGAGGCGCTGCGCGAGCGCAAGGATGCCTGGGACCGCGCCACCCGTGCCACGCCCCACGGACAGCCCATCGTCCTGCCCTAGACCCGGTTCGATGCAAATCGAACCAGCGCTATGCCGGATCGTAATAGTGGATCTCGAACAGCACACAGCCCGTCTCTGATTTGAAGGGGCCGTGGGGGGCGCCGGGCGGGCGGCAGGCGTAGGTGTTTGCCGCAAAGGGTTCGCCGCCCATGCCATCGGCGTCATTGCCGACCGTCAGATCGCCGGAGACCAGATAGACCTCCTCCCAATGTTCGTGAACAAATGGTGCGGTGGTATAGACGCCGGGCTGAAAGCGCAGCAAGCGGGTCCGGCTGCCGCGGCCATTCTCTTCATCCAGCGAGCCGGCCAGTATCTTTTGCTGGATCCCGTCGGGATATCCGGCGGGGACTTCCCAGCCGTCCTCGAAGTTGACCGCGAAAAATTCTTTGTGTGCCTTGGTCACAGCCATGTCTATTTTCCTTCCTTATTCTCGGTGAGCGAATAGCTATCCAGGATCCGGTCCACCAGGCCCTTGCCGTGGTCCCAATCATAGGTGCGGTAGCTGTGGTTCTTGGTCACGAAGGTCGCGCCAGCATAGAACATTTCGTATTGCGTATGGCGCGAGGCGAATTCCGAACCGACGGCATCCCAGGCCAGCTTGAAGAATTTCACCCGGTCCTCGGAGCCAAGGACAGGGGATTGCTGGGTGATGCCGATCAGGTCGCGAATTTCAGGATTGGCGAAATCCGCCACGGACGAAGGCAGCATGATCATGCCGCCGCCGGCCAGGTCGCGCAATGTTGTCATGATTTCGGGATAAAGCTGCTGGGTCAGAACCTGGGCCGCATACAGGGTGTGCCGGTCCGGCACGTAATAGTCGCCCTGGGCCTGTCCCTTGATTTCCATGGCGTGGACCATGGCGTCGACCATGGCGCCCTGGGCTGCCAGCTGGCCCAGGGTTTCGCGGACCTGGGGAAATTGGGTGGTGCCATTGGTCTCCGTGATTTTGTGGCCCAGGCCAATTAGAAACTTCATCTTCACCATCAGCCGCACCTGGGCCTGATAATTCTGATAGACGTGCGCCGGGGTGGCGTGGAACTGCTTCTGGCACATCTCCACATCCTGATCGATGAAGACCCGAGCCCAGGGAACCTTGACGGAATCGAAAAACAGCACCGCATCATTCTCGTCAAAGCGATGGGACAGGGGATTGTCGAATTCGCTGGGCGCGTGGGCCTCATAGGATTTGCGCGACAGAATTTTCAGGCCCTTTGCATTCATGGGCACGGCGAAGGACAGGGCGAATTTGGCATCGCCCGGCGGCAATGGCTGGATACAGGTCACGAAAACCTCGTTCGCTACCACAGCTCCCGTCGCCAGCATTTTGGCGCCGTGGACGGTGATCCCTTCGCTATCCCGATCGACCACGCCGGCGGTAAGGTATTCACCTTGTTGTTCATGGGCCGCCTTGGAACGGTCAGCCTGGGGATTGATGATGACATAGGTCAGGTAAAGCTCGTTATCCCGGGCATGCCGGTAATAGTCGGCCAGCGCCCCGGCGCGCGCTTTATCGTAGGCCGCGAACACCTCGCGCCCCATGTACATGCCGGCGATGCAGGAGGCGACATGATCCGGCGCCCGGCCCAGAAAACCGCCGTGCAGTTCGGTCCAGGCCACCAGGGCCCGGCGCCGGGTCACCAGGTCCTCGTAGGAATGGGGCAGTTGCCAGATACGGTTGGCGCGGCCGCCGCCGTCCGGGCATTCACCATCGGGAATGGCAAAAGTCATCAGTTCCCTGTTTTCAGGCTGGCTTTGAAAGTCATACAGCTGACCAACCGAGGCGACGACATTGCGGAAGGCCGGGTGGGTGGTAACATCATCCACGACGCCGCCATCCAAATAGACCTGCCGCCCATCCCGCAGCGATTGGATATGCTGTTCACCTGTCTTGATCATGGTCTTGCCTTCTTTTCCACTAGCGCATGTTCTCTGAAAACATGCCCGAACTCTTAAGAAAAGAACAATTGAACCAATCACTTGGGTCGCGATCGCGACTCCAATTAATTGAAAATTGCTCTCGACACCGCCGCCGCCGCGGCCTCGATTGATCGTAGCTCGAATGGCGCTATAGTTTCCTGCCGGCAATGAACACACGAGGGACAGAATGAGCCAACGAGACTGGGTCGTCGAGCATATCCGTAAATACCGCGAGAGCAATGGCGCGGAGGGACACATCTGGAAAGGCGTGGACGGCAGTCAGAATTTGCCCTGCCTGTTGCTGACCACAACCGGCCGACGCACGGGCGAAGCGCGGACGACGGCCTTGATCTATGGCCGGGACGGGGACTGCTACGTCATCATCGCCTCACGGGGCGGTACGCCGGCCGATCCCGTCTGGTATGGCAATTTGCTGGCCAACCCGGCCGTACAATTGCAGGTGGGACCGGATCAATTCGCCGCCACGGCGCATACCGCAACGGGAGACGAGAGGGCACGTCTTTGGCAAATGATGGCGGAGATTTTTCCCAGCTACGATGATTACCAGGCAAAAGCCAAGGCGACCCGTGAAATTCCCCTGATCGTGCTGGAACGGACCTGAAAGACAGCTTAGCGGTTTATTGATCTTGATCGGCGCATATTAGGGTTAGCAAAAATTTAGCCTTGTAGAAGCCATGCTGCACTGGAACCGAAATTGGGTCGCATTGTCGCCCGCCGAAAGCGCGGCGGCCCTGATGGTTGCCTTGGTAGTGCTTTCGTTTATGGGCGTTACCTACGGCGCCACGGCCCTTATTTGGGGACTGATCTTCACAGCCGGCGTTCTTGCCGGCTGGTGGGTGGCCCAGCATCGTCCAGGAGGTCCCTCGGCGGCTGATGTGTTGCATGCGAAGGTATTCCAGTCCACGACCGAAGGCGCCACGATCACGGATGCCGACGGGCTAATTCTGGCGGTCAATGAATCCTTCACCCACTTAACTGGTTATTCTTCCGAGGACGTCATTGGCAAAAATCCAAGTATGTTGTCTTCTGGGAAGCATGGTGCCGAGTTCTACAAAACGATGTGGTGCGAGCTCCTTGCCAAGGGCAGTTGGGAGGGGGAGGTATACAACCGGCGTAAGGACGGTGAGGTCTTTGCCGAATGGCTGCGCATTTCGCAGGTCACCGACGGGGCCGGTACCGCAACCAATTACGTTGGCATTTTCTCGGATATCAGCGCACGCAAGGCGTCCGAGGAGGAATTGCTGCAGCACGCCTATTCAGATTCTCTGACCGGCGCGGCGAACCGACCCAACCTGCACAGATACCTTGATCAGGAGATATCCCGCATTCGCCGCAGCGGCGGTCGCCTGGCCTGCCTGTTCCTGGATCTGGACAATTTCAAACCGATCAATGACCGCCATGGTCACGACGCCGGTGATGTCGTGCTAAAGGTCATCGCCGGGCGCATCAAGGTCGAACTGCGCGAAATGGATCTGGCATCCCGAATAGGTGGCGACGAGTTCGTCGTTGCTTTGCCGGACTGCGGTTCCGCCGACTATGCGCTACAGATCGCCGATCGAATACTGGCTGTAATCAGGCGCCCGATATCCTGGCAGGGTCAATGCTTCCAGGTTGCCTGCAGCGGCGGCATTGCCCTTTATCCTGACCACGCCGACGACCGCAACAGCCTGATAGCCGCCGCCGACAAGGCCATGTATCAAGCCAAGGGTCAAGGCGGCGGCGGTGTCGCGCTGGCTGAACAGTTGCCGACGCGGCGCAAAACCACCTTCGGCTAGATACTGAAACCGCCGACTTTGGTTTCCAGGTATTCGTGAATGCCCTCACGGCTGCCTTCCCGGCCCAGGCCGCTGTCCTTCATGCCGCCGAACGGGGCCGCGGCGGAGGCGGGGTTGATGTCGTTGACACCGATGATACCGAATTCCAGCCCCTCGAACAGGCGCATCGCCTTGGTCAAATTCTGACTGTAGATATAGGCTGCCAGGCCGTAATTGGTGTCGTTCGCCATGGCCAGAACATCGTCGTCGTTGTCGAACGGCACGACGGCGGCGACCGGGCCAAAGGTTTCCTCCCGGTAGATCAGCATCTCCGGGCTGACATTATTGAGGACGGTTGGGGCAAAGAAATGGCCCTGGCCCAGCGCGCCGTCGGTCAAGCGCTCACCGCCGCACATAACCTTGGCGCCCTTCGCGACCGCGTCACGCACTTGATTTTCCACCTTGGCCACGGCAGCGTCGTTGACCAGAGGACCAATGGTAATGCCTTGCTCCATGCCGTTGCCTGCCTTCATGGCGGCAACCCTGCCGGTCAAGGTTTCCAGAAAGCTGTCCAGAATGTCCCGGTGGACGAAGATCCGGTTCGGGCTGATGCAGGCCTGGCCGGTGTTCAGGAATTTCACCAATTGCAGGCCCTTGGCGGCGTGCACGGGGTCGGCGTCGGCCAGAACAATGAACGGCGCATGGCCGCCCAGTTCACACGACACCCGCTTCATGTTGCCCGCGGCCTTGCCCGCCAGCATCTTGCCGACGGCGGTGGAACCGGTGAAGGTCAGTTTGGCCACGCTTGGATTGGCGGTGAATTCCTCGCCCACGGGCCCGGGCTCGGCGGTGGTGACCAGATTGACAACACCGGGGGGAAACCCCGCATCCTCGAAAACCTTGAAGGTTTCGATGGCCGTCAGCGGCGTCGCTTCCGCCGGTTTCAAAACCACGGTGCAGCCCGCCGCCAGGGCTGGTCCCAGCTTGCGCGTGATCATTGATATGGGGTAGTTCCACGGCGTGATGGCGGCCACCACGCCCACGGGCTGGTGCAGCACATAAAACCGCTGGTCGGCGCGGGCGGAGGGGATAATCTCGCCATAGACCCGCTTGCCCTCTTCGGCGAACCAGGCCAGAAAGTCCGAAGCGTATTTCACCTCCGTCATGGCGGCACGCAGGGGCTTGCCCTGTTCCTCGGTCAGCACCCGGGCCAGTTCTTCCTGGCGTTCCAGCATCAGGGTATGGGCCCGCATAAGGAATTCGGCCCGTTGGTAGGGCGTCGTGGCGCGCCAGGCGGGAAAGGCTTCGGCCGCCGCCGCTATCGCCGACCGCGCCGCCTCGGCCCCGCCGTCGGGCAGGGATTTGATGACGCCGCCCGTGGCGGGATTGAGAACTTCGAATTCCGACTCGGCGGGTGCGCTGGCCCAGTTGCCGTTGATGTACATGCTTTTGACCTCGTCAGACGTTGTGGCTTTTGGCGATTTTCATGGCGATATGCTCGCCGGCCGTGATGGGGGCATAGCGCGGCTTTTCGCCGGCGTCCAGGCAGGTTGGCAAACATTCGATCCGGGCGTCGAAATTAGGGTGCATAAAATAACCGATGGACTGCCGCCGGCTGGCCGCATCGGCCAGGTTGGCCGGGTTTGCGACCCGGTGCAGGGTCGACGTCCAGCGGTCATTGGTCCAGCGCGCCATCATGTCGCCCAGGTTGACCACCAGTTCGCCGGGCGCCGGCAGAATACCGCGCCATTCGCCGTCGGGCATACGGACTTCCAGGCCGCCGGCCGCGTCTGTCATGGCCAGAATGGTCATGGCGCCGAAATCAGTATGGGCTCCGGTCCGCAGTTGACCCGGTTCAGGTGCGGCGGCCAACGCCGGATAGTGGTGGCAGCTTAGAATGGAGAAATGCCGGTCGGTCTTGGCCGCGAAATAAGTCTCCGGCAGTTCCAGGGCCAGGGCAAAGATGCGCAGCAGCTTATCCGATAGCCGCTCAAAGCCGCGATAAAGGACGATCAGCGCCGTGTCCGTTCCTGGCGGTTCGGTGGGGATGGTGTTGGGCCAATACGCCGTTGCCGCCGCCGGCAAATGGACGAAATGGGCCTGATGGTCATCAACCGGGCCCAGGAAGAGCGTTTCGCGCAGATCCGGCGGAACCTCCCGGTCCATGGTCGAGGCCAGGCCGCGCGTGGCGAAACCATGATAGCCCCGCTGTTTTGCAGGCCCGCTCGGATGCCAGCGATTCTTGATGGCTTCTGGCAGATCCATGAAATCACGGGTCAGGGTAAAGGCGTTCCCTAAAACATCCCCGTCCAGGCCGTGGCCGGCGATCACCAGAAAGCCCAGATCCCGGCAACTTCTCGCCACGGCCTCCGCCACCCGGCGCTTGTCCGCCGCGCCGCCCGTTAGAAAGGGCGCAATATCGATGCGTGGGATATCCATGATCAGCAAAACCTCCCGCTAATCCGGGAAATTGGTCACAAGGCGGTCAAAGGGGGCGTCGTAGCTGATCAAGCCGCCGGAGATCATCGCGGCTTTCAGGCGGACAAAGGCTGTAACCGGCAATTCGGTGTTGCGCGGCCACAGACCCGAGGCGCGGTAGCCTGCGATCATCCGGGCCAGGTCTTTGCTGGACAAATCGGGGAAATAGCCGGCAACTATATCTGCGATGTTGGCCGGGGTCTCTTCGTGCAGCGCGGCCAAGGCGCGCTCGATACCGCGCACCAGGGCCCGGCAGGTCTCCGGCTGGTTCTTGGTGAAGGCTTCGGTGGTGTAAAACGAGGTCCAGCAGGAATCTCCCCGCGCTGCGCAGCGATGCCAGATATGGCCATGACCGGATTGGACCAGGGCGTCCACATGGGGTTCGAATATCTGGACAACGTCCAACCTGCCTGCCCGCAACGCGGCGGCGTTCTCGGCCATACTTTGATCCTTGACCCAGTCGATGGCCGCAAGATCAACACCGGCCCGGTTGATATCATCCTGCAAGGTCATCCATGGCGTAGGCACTTCCGCCACCACGCCGACCCGCTGGCCCACCAGATCGTCAAAGCGAAAGCGATCCTTGGGTTCCCGCCCCACCAGGATAGAGGGATCGCGGGCCACCACCTGGGCGAAACAGACAAGGGGACAATCCCGGTCGCGGTCGTGGTGCAGCATCACCCGCATGGGGCCGCCCCAGGAAACATCGGCCCGGCCATCGATCAGGCCCTGGGCGGTTTCCGGCGTGCTGGGCGAGGTCTGTACCGAGACATCGATACCCATTTCCGCCCAGTCGCCGCGCTGGATGGCAAGATAAAATGGCACGTACACCACCGTACGCATGTTCTCGTACAGGGTAATGGTTTTGCTCATCCGGGCCTGCTTCCGCTGCTGGAGGTGTGCGCCTTATGCGGGACCTTAACCGACATTCGTGGCGGACGGCAATTGGCGTGCGCGGGCTGGACGGAACGGCATGGGACCGGCATAGTTTGTCGCCTAGCCAACAGGGACTACGAACATCATGGCCAAAATCAGCGATCCCATCGAGTTTGAATTATTCAAGAACGCGATCTTTGCCATTGCCGACGAAATGGCGGTGACGATCTGCCGCACGACCTATTCGGGGGTGCTCCGGGACAATATGGATTTTTCCACGGCCCTGGCCGACGCCGATGGCAAGATGGTGGCCCAGGGTCTGACCCTGCCGGGACATCTGGGCTCCATCCCCGCGGCACTGGCGGTCGTGGTGGAACGTTTCAAAGGCGATATAAACCAGGGCGACATGTTTATCCTGAATGACCCGTTTGACGGCGGCATGCATCTACCGGATATCTTCATATTCCAGCCCCTGTTTCACGACGGGCGGCACGTCGCCTTTGCCGCGACCATCAGCCACCACTCGGACGTGGGCGGCCGGGTGCCGGGGTCGAACGCCTCCGATTCAACCGAGATTTATCAGGAAGGTCTGCGTATACCGCCTCTAAAGCTGTTCGACGGCGGCAAGCGCAACGAGACCATGTGGTCCCTGATCGAGGTCAATGTGCGCATCCCCATTCAGGTTCTGGGCGATCTGCGGGCGCAACTGGCCGCCTGCCACATCGCCGCGACCCAGTTCGGCGAACTGGTGAACCGTTATGGCGTCGACAAGGTCTCGTTATACATGGAAGAGGTGGTTGATTACGCCGAACGTCTGACCCGGGCCGCGGTCAGTGAACTGCCCGATGGGGAATGGAGTTTTGAAGACTGGATCGACGACGACGGCATAGACCTGGACCGGCCGATCCGCCTGTTCGTTACCATCACCAAGTCCGGCGACAGCATGACCGTGGACTGGACCGGCAGCTCGCCCCAGGTCAAGGGCGCCATCAACAGTTCCCTATCCTTCACCGTGGCCCATTCCGTGGGCGCCATCCGCTCGGTGCTGCCGCTGAATATCCCCAGCAATGAAGGGGTCTTCCGGGTCATTAAAGTGATCGCGCCACCTGCCAGCATTACCAATATGGTGTTGCCGGCGGCCTGTGCCGCCCGTGGCCTGACCGGCTTCCGTATGGGCGACTGCATGTTCGGCGCCCTGGCCATGATGTTGCCGGACCGGGTCTGCGCCGCCTCAGACGGCGGCAATACCGGTGTCTCGATCGGCGGTTACGACGACGAGCGCAAGCCCTATATCTATGTGGATTTTTCCTGCGGCACCCACGGTGGGCGGCCATGGGCGGACGGCTGGCAAGGCAATTCCAACATGTTCGCCAACATGGCCTCGCAGTCGATCGAGGTTATTGAAACCGAACAGCCCATGCAGATATTGTCCTATGAATTCGTGCCCGACCGGGCCGGGCCGGGCAAGTTTCGCGGCGGGGCGCCGTTCCGCCGGGATTATCGTTTCCTGGAACGAGAGGCGGTGTTGCAGGTGCGCTCGGACCGGCGCAAAATCCGGCCTTATGGCCTTTATGGCGGCTATCCGGGTAAGCCCTCGGCCAACTTTCTGAACCCGGAGACCGAGAACCGACCGTTGGAATCGAAAATTACCATGAACATCGAAAACGGTACTGTGTTCCGCCACGAACTGGCGGGCGGCGGCGGCTGGGGTGATCCGCTGGAGCGTGACGTGGATAAGGTTCTGGTCGATGTGAGGAACGAACTGGTCAGCCCGGAAGCGGCCGCCGCCGACTATGGCGTTGTGGTTGACACCGAGTCCTGGTCCATCGACCTGGCGGCGACCGAGGCGCAGAGGCAAGTGTTGCGAGCCCGCCGGCCCGCCGAGACGGCGAAGATCTTGTGGCAGGAACCGACCGTGGCCGAAGCGGCGGAAGGATAGAAGAGCATGCCGAATTTTAGAGTTGGCGCGGATATCGGCGGCACCTTCACCGACCTTGTCCTGTTGGGCCAGGACGGCACCCTGTATACCAAAAAAGTGCCCTCCACCGTGGGCCAATACGAAGCCGCCATCGTGGATGGCCTATCCAGCGTTTTTGCCGCAGCTGGATTGACACCGGATCAGATTGACGAGGTGCTGCACGGCACCACGGTCGCATCCAACGCCATTCTTGAGCATAAGGGCGCCAAGACCGGCTTGATCACCACCAAAGGCTTTCGCGACGTTCTGGAAATCCGCACCTTGCGCATGCCCCGGCTGTATGACCTGACCTGGGAGAAACCGCCGCCCCTGGCGGAACGTTATTTGCGCCGGGATGTGGACGAACGGGTGAATAACCGCGGTGAGGTCGAAAAGGCCCTGGACCCGGACGAGGTTGAGCGTGTGGTTCGGCGGCTATTGGAGGAGAAGGTGGAAGCCATCGCCGTTTGCCTGATCAACTCCTATGCCAACGCTGATCATGAACGGGCCATCAAGGCGGTAATCGAACGTCTGGCGCCGGCCCTTCCCCATTGCATCAGCGCCGATGTATTGCCGGAAATCAGCGAATATCAACGTACCTCCACCACGGTCATCAACGCCTATGTCATGCCCATCGTCAGCCGGTATCTGCGGCAGTTGAGCGCCCGCTTGAAATTGGCCGAGATCGATGCCCCCCTGCTTTTGATGCAATCCAATGGCGGTTTGATCAATGCGGCGGTCGCCGAAAGAAAACCCGCGAATATCATCGAATCCGGGCCGGCGGGCGGTGTCGTCGGGGCCCAGGCCCTGGCCCGCAAGCTGGAGCTGCCTGATATCATTACCTTCGATATGGGCGGCACCACCGCCAAGGCTTCTCTGGTCGAGGATGGCGAGTTTACCCGCAGCCTGGATTACCAGGTGGGTGGCGGCATAATGGTCGGCTCCCGGTTGATGTCCGGCGCCGGTTATCATCTGAAAATTCCGGCCATTGACCTGGCCGAGGTCGGCGCGGGGGGCGGTTCCCTGGTCTGGATCGATGCCGGGGGCTCCATGCAGATCGGGCCGCAAAGCGCCGGCGCCGTGCCGGGCCCCGTCTGCTATGGCATGGGCGGCGAAGAGCCCACGGTAACCGACGCCAATGTGATCCTGGGCTATTTGAACCCGGACTATCTGGTCGGTGGCGAATTGCCGATACAGGCGGATATGAGCCGCGAAGTGTTTCAGCAGCGTATCGCCGGGCCGCTTGGCCTGGACTTGGCCCATGCCGCCTACGGCGCGCATCAGATCGTCATTTCGAACATGATACGGGCCATTCGCGCCATTTCCAGTGAACGGGGACGGGATCCCCGCGACTATGCCCTGTTCGCATTCGGCGGCAATGGCCCGCTGTTTGCCGCCGGCATGGCCAAGGCGCTGGATATGCGGCGTATCGTGGTGCCGCCGTTTCCGGGCCTGTTTTCCTCCTTCGGGCTGCTTTATGCCGATGTGGAGCATCACTATTCCCGCAGCTTGATGCAGGTGCTGCGCGATACCGAGCCCGGGGCCTTGAACGAGATCTGGGGCGGTCTGGAGCACGAGGCGCGGCAACAGCTTGCCGCCGACGGCTTCTCCCCCGGGCAGATTGAAATCCGCCGCACCGCCAACATGCATTACAAGGGCCAGATTTACGAACTGAGCGTGCCGGCGCCCGACGGTGATTTTGATCGGGAAAAAATCGCCTTGTTGGAGGACCGCTTCGGCCAGGAGCATGAACGCACCTATGGCCACCGCGCCGGCCCGGAGGAGCCGGTCATGCTGGTCAACGCGCAGTTGATCGGCCGGGCCATTCCCGATCACCCGCCGGTGCCTGACCGCCTGAAAGGGATGGACGAGCGCACCGCGGCGGAAAACAGCCTGCGCCAGGCTTATTTTGGCCCTGAGGTAGGTTGGATGGAGGCAGCCGTGCTGGGCCGTGGCGACCTGATTGAGCAGTATACCGGCCCCCTGATCATCGAAGAATACGACGCCACCTGCCTGGTTCCCCCGAGCGCCAAGGCCAAGTGTGACGAATTCGGCAACATCATTATCGAACTGCCCTGACGGCGGCCAGCCGGGCGGCCATTGTGGACATTGATTGATCGAGCGGCTTTTGCTTGCCGCAACCGGATTCCCATGAATTTGACGTAACCCGCGTCATACGTATGATTGGCATCAGCGTTCAATGCGAAGATGGCCGATGTAAAGGAAACCACCATGGTTACGCGATCTGGTCCAGTTTCAGAAAGCAACATACCGCTGATCGACCTGGCGCCGATTGCCCATGGCGCGTTGTCGGGCGCGCGGGACATTGCCCCGGCTTTGCGGCAGGCACTGGAAGAGACCGGCTTCCTCATGATCATCAATCATGGCGTGCCGCAAGAGCTGATCGATCAAACATTTGCTCAGGCCAGGCGTTTCCACGACCAGGGCATGGCGGCCAAGCGGGCGCTGTTGATGAACGCCCATAACAACGGTTACATGGCCATGGGCCGCTACAACGTTAGCACCTCGCGGGTCAGCGAGGCCGCCCTGCCGGATATGAATGAAGCATTCTTCATCAAGCGGGAGCGGCCGACGGACGATCCCCTGGTCGTGGCCGGGCGGCGGTTTGCCGGGCCGAACGAATGGCCGGCGGATTTGCCGGGCTTTCGCGAGGCCATTCTGGCTTATACCGAGGCAGTCGACGCCCTGGGCCGGCGGCTGCTACCGGCCGTGGCTCTGGCTTTGGACCTGGCCCCGGATACTTTCGACGCCGCCTTCGCGGAGAGCCAGTTTTCGTTCCGCCTGTCCCATTATCCCTGTGCGGAAAAACAGCCCGACCAGTACGGTATCGCGCCTCATACGGATGCCAATTTCATGACCTTTTTGGCCCAATCAGGGGTCCCCGGCCTGCAAATCAAGCTGCCGACCGGTGAATGGTGGGACGTTCCTTATATACCCGGATCGTTTGTGGTGAATACGGGCGATATGCTGCACCGCTGGACCAATGGGCGCTTTAAATCCACGCCGCACAGAGTGGTGCCGCCCGAGGACCGGGCACGTTATGCCATACCTTATTTTTTGGGGCCGCATCTAGATACCCTGATCTCCTGTCTGCCCAGTTGCTGCGACAAGGATAACCCACCGCACGATCCCCCGATCACTTACGCCGACTACATCAGCTGGTGGTACGACGCGAACTACAACGCGGACGACCAGGATGATTTGCTGGCCGAGGGTTAGCTGATCTGCGGCCTTTGAACCTTATGCTGGCCAGCGCCGGTATAAGCCTTTTGGCATGACCTGCGATTAACTTCGGGTTAATGCAAACATTGCATTATAGCGGCCGGTATTGCGCACTGAAAATCCAGAATGTAGGTGCGCCAAAATATGGATCTCGAAAGTATTGGTTGTTCTTGATGATGCCTGTTGTAAGTAATTCACGCCCCACGGCCAACAAGGGGTCCTTGTTTGCGCGTCTGCATGCCTGGTGGGAAGGCATGGAGGTGGAGGGTGAGGGGGCCTTCGATGCCGATGGCGGCCAGGCCGGCAACCAGCGAAAACTGATTGCGGACAGGGCCGGTTGGCCGCCCGCTCGCCTGGCTGCGGCGCAAAGACTGTTTGGCCAGGGTTGTACTTTCCCTGATGCCGAGAAGATCATTGCCCAGCAAATCAAACCATTGGCCGTGCATGGCGATACGGGCGTGTTGGACATCGCTGCCGGCATTGGTACTTCGGCGCGGGTTATCGCCCAAACAACTGGCGCCCGGGTCGATGGATTAGAGTTGGATCCGGCGCAGGTGGAAACTGGCAATCGAATTGCCGAAGATGCCGGGCTGGGTGAAACGGCAGCCCTGCAGGAAGGTGGGCTGGGCAATTGCGCTGTAGAATCCGGCACGCAGGAGTTTATTTATGGCCGCGAGGCGTTATTGGGCCTGGCTGACAAGGATATGATGTTCCGAGAAATATGGTCGCTTCTGAAACCTGGCGGACAGGTCTGGCTGTTGGATTTCATGGCCAAGAAGGCGGAAGTGGCTACGCAGGATGCTGCGAATTGGGCCAATTTCGAAAAAATAAATCCGCACTTGTCCTCTGTTGAGAAAATCAAACAGGACCTGACGGCCAGCTTTTTGGATGTCCACGTGACGGAGGATATCTCGAAAGAATTTAGCAGGCAGATTTTACGCGGCCTGGCCACTGTGGCGAACGGTCTGCAACTGGATTCCGTACCCAAGGACCAGCATCCCTGGATCATGTGGGAACTGAAAATGTGGGTCCGGCGCGCAGCCATTCTCAAAGCGGGCAATATCGGCTTCTATCGTATTCATGCCAGCAAGGCGTATGACGATCCGGCGTAACGATAAATCTGCCCCGCCATTGCCCTGCGATAAGGACCGCAAATGCGACTCTGGGTGGCGTTGACAGCCCCTGGGGGCGTCTGTATGTTCCGCCGACCGTTTTGCCCTGAACAGGGGCCGCGCACAGGTGATATGATGAAAGTTCTGAATTCTTTGAAGTCGGCGAAAAAGCGCCATCGTGATTGCCGGGTCATTCGCCGCAAAGGTCGGGTTTATGTGATCAACAAAACCAACCGCCGCTTCAAGGCGCGCCAGGGCTAAAGCATAGCCAACTTTCTGGACTGACCATTGTTGCCGTGCCGTGCAGGCGCGGTTTTTGTTTTTCCGTTCTTTCTCGGTGCAACATTTGCTATTACTGGCCAAGCCCTTTGGCCGGAGATTAAACCATGCGCATGCCGGAACCCGATGCCAACATTCTGGCGCAACGGTTGGGGCTTGTTGCCGCCTTGCGTAAAATCGTATCTGGGGAAGGCGTGATCGCCGATGAGGTGGCGCTGCGGGCCTATGAATCCGACGGCCTGACCGCCTATCGGCAAACTCCCATGTGTGTGGTGCTGCCCGAGACCGTGGATCAGGTTTCCGCCGTCATGCGTCTTTGCGAGGCATGGGGCGTGAAGATCGTGCCGCGCGGCGCCGGCACCTCGCTGTCGGGCGGGGCGTTGCCCTTGGCTGATGGTATTGTCCTGGGTCTGGGTAAATTCAATCAGGTGCTGGAAATCGATTATGAAAACCGGGCCGTCAGGGTTCAGCCCGGCGTCACAAATTTGGGCATCAGCCAGGCGGTCGAGACCGCCGGATTCTATTACGCGCCCGATCCGTCCAGCCAGATCGCCTGCTCCATCGGCGGCAATGTGGCCGAGAATGCCGGCGGTGTGCATTGCCTGAAATACGGCGTGACCACGAACAATCTGCTGGGCTTGGAAATGGTGCTGCTGTCGGGCGAGGTGATCCGCCTGGGCGGCAAGCACCTGGATAGCGGCGGCTATGATCTGATGGGCCTGCTAACCGGTTCGGAAGGCCTATTGGGCGTGGTCACGGAGGTGACCGTGCGTATTCTGAAAAAGCCCGAGACCGCCCGCGCTGTGCTGATCGGCTTTCCTTCCAGCGAAGCGGCCGGCGCCTGCGTGGCGCAGGTCATCGGCGCCGGGATTATTCCCGGCGGTATGGAAATGATGGACAAGGCCGCCATCCACGCGGCCGAGGAATTCTGCCAGGCCGGCTATCCGCTGGAGGCGGAAGCCCTGTTGATCGTCGAATTGGATGGTCCCGGTCCGGAAGTGGATTACCTGATTGAAAAGGTCGGCGAGATCGCCACGGCCTGCGGCTCCAACTCGCTTCGGGTTTCGGAAAACGAGGCCGAACGGATGGCGTTTTGGGCCGGACGCAAGGCCGCCTTTCCCGCCATCGGGCGGATCAGCCCCGATTATCTGTGTATGGACGGCACCATTCCGCGCAATCGCCTGCCCGAAGTGCTGGCCCGCATGAGCCAATTGAGCGAGCACTATGGCCTGCGTGTCGCCAATGTGTTCCATGCCGGTGATGGAAATCTGCATCCTTTGATCCTGTATGATGCCAATGCCGGTGAACTGGAAGCAGCGGAGCAGTTCGGCGCCGATATCCTGCGTCTTTGTGTCGAAGTCGGCGGCGTGCTGACCGGCGAGCATGGGGTCGGTGTCGAAAAGCGCGATCTGATGACGGCGGCCTTCACCGAGGATGATCTGGCGCAGCAGCAACGGCTGAAATGCGCTTTTGACCCCAATGGCCGCCTCAATCCGGGCAAGGTATTCCCGGTCCTGCACCGTTGCGCCGAGCTGGGCCAGATGCACGTGCATAAGGGGCAGCTTCCATTCCCGGAAATCCCACGCTTCTGATGCCTGAAACCCTCAAGCCGCAAGATGCCGCCCAGGTGGCCGAGGTGCTGGCCTGGGCCGCGGCCGAGGAAAAATCCATGGCCCTGGTGGGGGGTGACAGCAAGGCGGCCCTGGGCCGGCCCGTCGCCGCCGACTATCGCCTTGACCTGTCCGCCCTGAATGGCGTCAGTCTGTATGAGCCCGAGGAATTGGTGCTGCGCGCGGCTGCGTCCACCCCCTTGGGTGAAATCCAGGCCATGTTGGCGCAACAGCGCCAGCAGTTGGCCTTTGAGCCACCGGATCTTGGCGATCTGTATCAGAATGTGAACAAGCAGACCATCGGTGGCGTTCTGGCGACGAATCTGGCCGGGCCGCGCCGTATCAAGGCGGGCGCCGCGCGGGATCATTTTCTCGGGGTCGAGGCTGTCTCGGGCCGGGGCACGGCCTTCAAATCCGGCGGCCGGGTGGTCAAGAACGTCACCGGCTATGATCTGTGCAAGTTGATGGCCGGCAGCTTCGGCACCCTGGCGGCCCTGACGGAAGTTACGGTCAAGGTGCTCCCGGCACCGGAAAAGGTCCGCACCGTGTTGTTGTTTGGGCTGGATGACCCGGCGGCCATTCTGGCCATGAGCCAGGCTGCCGGCAGCCCCCATGAGGTCTCCGGCCTGGCTCATTTGCCCGGCATGGTCGCGGCCCGGTCGGCGGTATCCTATGTCGCCGCTGCCGGCGACGCGGTGACCGCGGTGCGCCTTGAAGGCCCGGCGCCGTCGGTGACGCACCGCACGGAGGCGTTGCGCCGGCAATGGGGCGCCATGGCCGCGGTGGAAGAGCTGCACGGCCACAACAGCGCCATTCTGTGGCGGGAAATAGCCAATGTGGCGCCCCTGCTGCCTGACCCCGAAGCCATCATCTGGAAGGTTTCGGTCACGCCCAGCCTTGGCGCGCAGGTCGCCGCGGCGGCGTTGGCGATGGGGGGCGAGGGCTATTACGATTGGGCCGGGGGCTTGCTCTGGCTTGCGCTTCCTCTTCAGGGCGGCGGCCAGCGCAATGGCGGCGCGGGGCTGGTAAGGAACGCCCTGGATGATCAGGAAGGCGGGCACGCGACCTTGATGCGCGGGCCCGGTGCGTTACGTGAACGGATAGACGTTTTTCAACCCTGTGCGCCGCCATTGGCCGCCTTGAGCGCGCGCATCAAGGACGCGTTCGATCCACGCCGGATACTGAATCCCGGCCGCATGTACGGAGATATTTAGCCATGCGAACGGATTTCATGGCCAATCAGCTGGCCGATCCGGATGTGGCCGAGGCCGATGGTATTCTGCGCAAATGCGTTCATTGCGGCTTTTGCACAGCGACCTGTCCGACCTATGTGCTGCTGGGCGATGAGTTGGACAGCCCCAGGGGCCGGATCTATCTGATCAAGAATATGCTGGAATCCGGGGCCAGGCCGGATGCGCGCACGGTGCGCCATATTGATCGCTGCCTGTCATGTCTGTCGTGCATGACAACCTGCCCCTCGGGCGTCAACTATATGCATTTGCTTGATCGGGCCCGGGCCCGGATCGAGGCGCAGTTCCGCCGGCCCCTGGGCGACAGATTGTTGCGCTGGATATTGGCGATGGTGTTGCCCCGGCCCGGATTGTTTCGCCTGGCCCTGCATGGCGCGCGCCTGGTCAGGCCTTTGGCCGGTTTGGCGCCGGGCCGGATGCGGGCCATGCTGGCCATGGCCCCGGACCAGTTGGCCAACCCGTCGGACATGGACCGGCCCCAGGTTTACCGGGCCCAGGGCGCCAGACGGATGCGGGTCGCTCTGTTGACGGGTTGCGCCCAACGGGTCCTGGACCCGGGCATCAACGAGGCCACCGTACGCCTGCTAACCCGCCTTGGTTGCGATGTGGTGGTGGCCGAAGGAGCCGGTTGCTGCGGCGCTCTGACCCACCATATGGGCCGCGAGGCGGCGGCCATGACCTCCATCCGGGCCAATGTGGCGGCCTGGACGGCGGAACTGGATGGCGAGGGCCTGGATGCGGTGGTGATCAACGCCTCGGGCTGCGGCACGACGGTCAAGGATTATGGCCATATTCTGGCGGCCGACGCGGACTGGGCGGCGCCGGCCCGGCGGATTGCCGAACTGGCCGTGGATGTTACCGAACTGGTGCAGCGCCTGGACCTGCCGGCGCCCCAGCAGGCGCAATCCTTGAAGGTGGCCTATCACGCGGCCTGTTCCCTGCAACATGGACAGAAAATTACCGCCTTGCCAAAACAATTACTGGAACAGGCGGGGTTTCAGGTCATGGATGTGCCGGAGGGGCATTTGTGCTGCGGCTCCGCCGGCACCTATAACCTGCTGCAGCCGGAATTGGCCGGCCGCCTGCTGGAACGCAAGGCCGGCCATATTGAAAGCCTGACCCCGGACCTGCTCGCCGCCGGCAATATCGGCTGCATGGTGCAACTGCGCAGCGGCCTGGATCTGCCGGTGGTGCATACTGTGGAGCTGCTGGATTGGGCCACCGGCGGCCCCAAACCTGCCGCGCTTTAGACGATTTTCGAGAATGAAAATGGCAACCAAGGCCGCGACGGCGCCCCGGCGTTTGTACGCCGCCCCTCCCTGAAGCTCTTGGGGAGCCGTGCGCCCTGGCGCACTGGCGTGAACGAAAACAACTAATCCAGGCGTTCTGCTTCGAACATCCGGCTTGGCGCCGTAATTTCATTCTGGGCCGTGACCACGGCCAGTTCGCCTGATCGCATGGCGATGCTGGCCTGGATCAGGCCATGCAGCGCGGCGGAGGCCCAGGCCAGGGCAGCGGCGATGTCGCCATGGTTCAGGTAATGGCCCAACAGAATGGCGGCAAAGGCATCGCCCGTTCCCTTCGGCACGCCCGGGCCATGGGCGGTCCCGGCGGCGACGAAAGGTACCCGGACCTGAAAGATACCATCCGGCCCGACCGCCAAATTGTAAAGCCAATCCTCGACCTGCGCGGCGCCGGTGCAGACCACTGTTTCTGGACCGCCCCGGCGCAGATCCTGGGCTGCCTGCACGGCGTCATCCAGGTTAAGGATCTCTCGATCGGTCAGCCAGGCCAGTTCAAAGCGGTTCGGAGTGACAAGATCGGCGCGGGGCAATAGCTGCCCGCGCATCCCGGCCGCCAGTTCAGGGTCCACATATAGCCGGCCTTCATCACCCAGAACCGGGTCGCATAAAACCAATGCGTTGGGCATGGCCGCGATGGCGCGCAAGGCCACGTCGATGCTCCCCGCCTGCCCCAGGTAGCCCGTGTGCAGAGCGGCACAGCCGGCCAACAGATCCCGTTCCAGCAACCCATCCAGCAAACGGTTCTGCAGCGCCAGTTCCACCGGTCCGCCGCCATAGCCGCCATATCCCGGATGGTTGGAAAACAGCACCGTGGGCAAATGCCAGACCTGGTGGCCCAGCAGATGCCAGGCCGGCGCCGCCGCCTGGGCGCCCACATGGCCGTAGACCACGTGCGACGTGAGGCTGAATATGCTGGCCATGGGGCGGGGCCTTTCCTTGGCAGGCCTGAAACAGACCCCAGCATAGCGCCTGCCCAGGGCCGTGCGTCACAATTTCGGCAAGCGTCTTTGAAGGGGAAAATGGTGGGCGCGCCTGGAATCGAACCAGGGACCTCCGCCATGTCAAGACGGCACTCTAACCATCTGAGCTACGCGCCCGTAGACACCAGTTCCGCACGCAGGCGGGAAATGATGTTTCGCAGTTGCGGGATATATGGGAAAGCTGGGGGCGGCGCAAGTCTGCAGTGGGCGACGCTCTGTACAAATCCCGTAAGCATGTTGCCATGGGACGGAAAATTTGCCACGATCCCTACCCATCGGTCGGGATATTTCGGGGAGTTGGGGCATGTTGGGACAGGCAAAAATCGGGTTGCTGCAACGGGCAGTTCTGTTGCAGTTGGTCGTCGCGTTTATGTTATATGTCACGCCCTTGAGCGCCGGGGCTATGTTCGTGCTATCGCCGGCCAGTCCGCAACCGGATAAATCGGCACTGGTGCCCGGTCTTGCCGTCCAATATGCCTATGGCATGGTGAAGTGGCTTGACATTGCGGAAGGCTACCGCAGTTACGCGAAACCGGGCAAACCGCTGACCGGTTTCATGTATGGCGATACCGAGATCGGGGAGAAGGCGCTGACCTCTGATTCACGGGAAGAAGTGTCTGCCTTTATCAAAGGCTTCATGCATTTTGAAGAAGGCGTTCACGAGCTTGAATTTCAATCCAACGACGGCCTTCGGGTGACCATGTCCGGCATCAAGGTGTACGAGCACGACGGCCGGCACACCTGCCAGACGAACGGCGCCATTCAGATCAAGGCGCCGAAAACCGGGTGGTATGCGGTTAAGGCATTGTTTTTTCAAAGATACCATACTTCTTGCCTGGACCTGAGCATACGCCGCCCCGGCGGCGAATGGGACTGGACCAAACCCGAGATGTATGCCCACATTCCCTAATCAGATTTTGCGGTTGATCGAATTAGTCCGGGCATTTTCTCTCTCGCCAGTGTGCCGAGGTGCCCTGGCCTCGTATTTCTGATCCAAGACGCAAATCCGCCGCCGCGCAGAACAATATTGCGGCAATTTATTCTGGCAAAATTCAATTGTCCCGTGTAAAATTAATCCTATATTAGCATTAGCGTTGCGTGTTTTGGACGCAGGCTATGGTGAGTTATGGTTAACAAGGGGAGGTCCAGTGCGGTCGTGTTAGATGTCATGACTTTAGGCTCTGCGGTGGCGGCGCTTAAAGCGGCAAATCGCGCCAAGGTTGGAAATCTGCGGTTCTTCAGGGGCCGGGTGAGTGGACATATTTGGGTGCAATGGGATTGTAACTGTACGACTGCAGTGGAACGCTAGTTCCAAGGATAGGTTCGGACTACGTATTTATGGAAGAGTTCGACGACATTTCGGCCAACGATTCTGATCAGAAGTATGATTCAGAAAATATTAACGTTGCCGTGCTGCCGATCATCAGGCGCGCGGATGCGGTTGTCGACTACATTCCGGTTTTGCAGAACGGGTCTTTCGAGAGTAAAGACGACGCGGGCTCTTTGACGATTGACACAGTGCTCGACGCGCCTGCTCTTCAGCGGATGTCGGGTTTGGATCACGAACAAAACCGTCTTTTTGAGAGCGACGTCGCGGCGCTGGCACAGACTGGTTCCGAGCAGATCCTGAATGACGCATTTGCCGGTTTGGCGTACACGCCGAGCGATTCATTGTTCAGCAGTCAGTGGCACCTGCGCAACACCGGCCAGGGCGGTGGCGTGCCCGGTATTGACATCAACGTCACCGGTGTGTGGGACGATTACACGGGTGCCGGCGTGCGCGTCGGGGTCGTCGATGACGGCGTCCAATACACCCACCACGATCTGAATGGCAACTACAACCCCTCCGGCCAGTACGATTACGGCGGCAATGATTCTAATCCATATCCGGCGTTCAATGATCATCACGGCACCGCAGTTGCCGGTTTGATCGCGGCGGAAAACAACGGTTCGGGTACGGTCGGCGTTGCATTCGATGCATCCATTACCGGTTTCCGAATTTTTGGTGGGGATCTTTGGAATTATGAACTCGCCGATGTCTACAACCGGCACGCGGCTCAGCTTGACATCTCCAACAACAGTTGGGGTTTCGGCGGCTTCTTCTTTGACAATTTGGACAGCTACCCTTTCAACGGCGTTGGCGCCGCGATTGAGAATGCTGCCGCGAACGGCCGGGGTGGTCTTGGAACGGTCATACTGTGGGCGGCAGGTAATGAGCGCCTGGATTTCGGTCAGAACGTTAACTATCATGGATTTCAGAACGCCCGCGAGACCATAGCGGTTGCGGCGATCGATAATTTCGGTCGTGACGCCTTCTACAGCACACCGGGCGCGCCGATCTTGGTTGGTGCGCCCAGCAACGGCGGCAGCCGCGGGATCACAACGACGGACCTGCTTGGAACAAGCGGATTATCCAACACTGGCGACTATACGGATTCGTTCACCGGCACGTCGGCGGCAACGCCGATCGTGGCGGGTGTGACAGCCCTAATGCTCGAGGCCAATTCGGCGCTCGGTTATCGCGACGTTCAGGAAATTCTCGCCTATACCGCGCGACAGGTTGACGTCTCCGATCCGGACTGGGCCTTCAACGGCGCGCACAACTGGAACGGCGGCGGCTTGCATACCAGCCACGACCTCGGTTTCGGTTTGGTCGATGCCCATGCTGCTGTGCGCCTTGCGGAAACCTGGACGGCGCAAAGCACGGCCGCGAACGAGAGATTAAGCAGCGCATCAAGTGCACCCAACAAAGCGATCATCAACAACGGCTCGATTACCGATACAGTCGTGACCGGGTATACCGGCCTCGATATCGATCATGTGGAAGTTGAGTTGAATCTGGCGCATAGCTGGATCGGTGATCTGGTTATCACGCTGACGTCGCCGGACGGCACCGAGAGCGTTCTGGTCGACCGGCCGGGCAGGACCAGCAGTAATCCGCGCGGGTCAAGCCAGGACAACATAAATTTTACCCTGTCCAGCACGAACCATTGGGGCGAGTGGAGTTCCGGCACCTGGACCTTGGAGGTCCAGGACCATTACGGTTTGTACGGCGGAGTTTTGTACGACTGGACGCTGAACGTATTCGGCGACTCAAGTAACGCAATACACAATACCTACATTTACACTGATGAGTTCGCGCGCTTCAGCGGCGATGCCGGACGTCGGGTATTGTCCGATGTCAACGGCCTCGACGCGATAAACGCGGCGGCGATAACCACCGACAGCATCATCAACCTGACCCCCGGATCTGTCAGCACGCTTGCCGGCAATACGCTTTCAACCACCTGGTTTACCGCCATTGAGCAAGCCTATGGCGGTGACGGCAACGATGCTATTTCGGGCAACGGCGGGCAAAATCTTCTCTCCGGCGGCCGTGGCAACGATACGCTGACAGGCGGCAGCGGCAATGACACGCTGATCGGCGGCGCGGGTGACGACTTGTTCGTGGTCAGCCTGAATGAGGGCGATGACGTAATCGAAGGGTTCAATGCCGGGGCGGGTCTGGCCGACCGGATTGATTTGTCAGCCAGGTCCGGATTCAAAAATTTCAACGATCTGCTAGCCAGTGCTTCGAACAATGGCTCGGGTGTGACGATCGACTTGGGTCAAGGGGATTCGTTGGCTCTAAGTGACGTATCCAAATCACAATTGAACTCGGATGATTTTCTTTTTAAGGGTAACGTTGCCCCCGTTGTCTTGGCCACGAGTGTCTCGCTTTCACACGATGCCTCTGTCGCGGTCAGCTCTCTGCTGAGTTTCAGCGACAGCGATGGCGATGCGGCAGCGAGCTATTCATTCTGGGACTCGGGCACCGACCCGTCGAGCGGCTATTTTGCCGTCAATGGTGTCCAGAAGGGCTCGGCCCAGAGCATCAGCGTTGCGGCCGCGGATCTGAACAGCGTGACCGTTGTCGGCGGCAGTGTCCCGGGGACCGACCAGCTCTGGGTGCGCGCCTCC
>JAJFGG010000087.1 GCA_021776235.1 Alphaproteobacteria bacterium
AGCATTTCACCGTTAGCTGCCAACAGATAGGACCGACCATGCCAAGTATTCTGGACGGGATCACCATACTCGATCTGAGCACCGGGCCGGCCGCAGCACTTTGCACCATGCTGTTGAGCGATCAGGGGGCCCGGGTCATTCGTATCGCCGAACCGGATGCGGCGGTGTTCCGCGACGGCGGCTTCATCATCTGGGACCGCGGCAAGGAACGTCTTGTGCTTGATCTCGACCAAGCCACCGCGGAAAGCAGCGAGGCCGCCAGGTTCCGCGAACTGGTTGCCGGCGCCGACATCCTGGTCGAGGATTTCGCCCCTGGCTCGGCGCACCAGCAACTGGTGGCCCCTGAATGGCTGGCTCGAATAAATCCCCGCCTCATTGCCTGCTCCATCACCGCGTACGGCAAACGGGGGGCGTTGAAGGACGAAGCGCCGATCGAGGATCTGGTGCTGGCCCGAATGGGCGTCCTGGGCGGACTGCCGGGTTTCCGCCCCGCCCCGGTACATCTGGTGCATCCCCTGCCCAACGTCGGCGCCGCCGTCCTGGCCTGCCTTGGTATTGCCGCCGCGCTGCTGGCCCGCGAACAGACCGGCCGCGGACGCTCGGTGGAAACCTCGTTGATGGCGGGCGCGTTGCTCTATCACCCGAAAGTCATGGGCGAGCGCCTTGATCCGCACGTCTTTCAGACCCATCCCTCGGGCAGCGCGCCGTTCTACAGCGTCTATGAATGTGCCGACGGCAACTGGGTGCAACTGGGTTGTGTGCATGTTCGCTTCATTGCAGTTGCGGCGGAACTGATGGGGATCGGCGAGTTGATCGCCGAGCCAAGATTTGCGGGCGGCACGGGCGGCGCAACGCCCGCGGACGAGGCTGAATTGCGCGACGTGGTGGCCCGCGTGATTGCCGGCAAACCGCTGGACGAATGGGTCAAGGCATTCGAGGCCGCGGATGTTCCGTTTGCGCCGGCGCAACAGACCGAAGACGGCATGGCCGATCCGCAGGTGATCCACAACGAGATGGTGGTCACCCTGGAGGATCCCGCGCTGGGCCCGGTCATGCAGATAGGCGTACCCATTGTCTTCAGCGAGACTCCGGGAAAAATTCAGGGGCCCAGGGCCGCGCAGGGCGGTGGCGAAGGCATCACTCTGCAGGCGATCCAAACCACACCCGCAACGGTACCTGGCGCCGCGCCTCCCAGTTCAGGCGATGCCGATCCGCCGCCCCTGGCCGGCATCCGCATTCTGGAGATCACCAACCTCATCGCGGGGCCGACGGGGGGCCGGCTGTTGGCTGATTTGGGCGCCGACGTGATCAAGCTGGAGCCCCTGGGGGGCGATCTCTCCAGGCCGATCGGGCGGACCTATTTCTATAACCTGAATTTTAACAAACGCTCGGTATCCGTGGATACCAGCAGCGAAGCCGGCAAGCAGGTCGTGCAGCGCATCGCCGCCTCGGCCGATGCCCTGCTGGCCAATCTCAGACCCGGCGCGACCGAGCGCATGGGCATCGGGCCGGCCATCAATCCGCAACTGATCGAGACCCATCTGACCGGTTATGGCCGGACCGGACCCTATGCCCACCGGCCTGGCATCGATCCCCTGGCGCAGGCCATGATGGGGATGTCGTGGGCCCAGGGCGGGCCGGAAAATGCGCCGGTGTTTCCCGCCCAATTGGCGCCGACCGACTACACGAACGGCGCCTTGGGGGCGTTTGGCACGGTGCTGGCGCTGTTCGCGCGCACCCGCCACGGTATTGTCCAGCGGGTGGACGGCAATCTATTGAACAGCGCCGCGTTATTAAGTTCGGCTTGGTTCTCCGCCTACGCCGGCCGGCCGGAACGCCCGCTTGCCGACCGGGAGCAATATGGCCTGAGCCCGTTCCATCGCCTGTTTCAATTGAGGGACGGATGGATCTATGTGGTTGCTGAGGGCGACGCGCAGCGCCGTGCGCTCTGCCAGGTGGCCGGATTAGAAGATCTGGATCCAGGCAGTTTGCATTCGGACGGGGCCGGCTGTGGCGACAGCCGGCATCCGAACAAAACGCCCCTGGCCCGGCGTTTGGCGGCGGCATTCGCCAAACGCGGGTTGGCGGAAACCCGCGCCGAATTGCAGCGCGCCGGCGTGCCTTCGGCCGAGGCGCAATCGGGCGACAGCGAGCTGTTCCTGAAGGACCCGCACACTCTGGCCAATGAGATGGTCGCGACCACGCAGCATCCTATCGTGGGCACGCTGTCGGTCGCCTGGCAGGGTATTCAATTCGGCAACACGCAGCCCACCCGGATGCAGCCGACACCGCTGCTGGGCGAGCATACGGATGACACCATGGCCGAGGTGGGCTACGAAACGGCGGAAATTCGGGCCCTGCACAAGGCTGGGGTTATCAAACGAGAACTGCCGTGACCGTCATTCCTGAGCAAATTTCAGTTGCTCTGTTCACGTCGAGCGGCCGTTAGTCCACCCAGCCCAGCACGTTGCGGATTATTGACCATCGTGGCTCGGCGCTGGTATCGGCTTCGCCAAGAATCCAGTAATTGTAAAGACGCTCAAAGAAACCATCGCCACGCTTCAGCTCAATCCAGCTTTCGATATATTCAGCTGTGCTCTGGTTGTCGCGCGCGACCGCAAAGGCGACCGGAATAGCGACGAACCCTGGCTTTGGGATTGCCACGGTGTAACTGGGATCAACCATCGTCCACGCGGATCCTGATTCCGCAGAAAAGAGCATTGCGTCGAAGTTGCTCTTCGTCGAACCCAGGTAGTCGCGAACGTTATCTATTGTGACGAACTTTGCTTTGGGCATTCGCCGCCGGGCGATATCGATATAATACGGGACATCGGGCGTGGCGATACGCAGCCCGGCGTGGCCAGCGAGATCATCCCACGATTTAAAGTCATCGCGGCGGTGATCAGGCAAAACGAAGGCAAGGGTTTGTTGCATGTATGATTGCGAAAAATGCATGCGCCGAGCCCGATCCGGCGTTATCGCGAGCGATAAAATCAGGTCGCAGTCGCCGGCGTCAAGATGTTCGGCAAAGCGGCCGGTATCGATCTTAACGAATTCGAGATGGACGCCAAGATCCTTGGCCAACGCGCGCGCCACATCGACGGAATGACCGACCAGGGCCCCTGCTTCGTCCTGAAAGACGAAGGGTAGCTCACCACCCCAATATCCGACCCGTAGCACGCCACGTTTGATGACCTCGTCCAGAGACACGGGCCGCGCTATACCGCCCTCGGTGTTTTTGGTCGCATCACTGACCTTGGTCGGCACGCTGGCGGTAATCGGCTTCATCGCAATGAAGCGCTCATAGGCCTTGGGATCGTGCGGCACCACGTGGACAAAGAAAAGACGGACACCGATAAGCAGAATAATCGTGCCGCCGATCGTTATGGCGGCATAGCGCGCCAGACGCAGGGGATTGAGCCGGATCAGCCCATACATGGAGCAGGTGCCCAGTACCGCCAGCGCCAGCATATGCATGGCGCCAATCAAGGTGCCAAACCGCACCACCATGACCTGGCTAATCAGGACGTAAAGCTGGAAGGCATCGGTCGGAATGCGCATTAAATCCAGCAGGAACGGCATGGCGACAAGTACGCTGCCGAACAGGCTGAACACGCCCGAGATTGCCAGTGTGGGGTAATCCACGACAGACACCGGCGTACCTGACGACCAGCCGGCGAACAGGATGAAACTCAGTGCGATGATGGCGCCCACATTGGGAAAATTGAGAGACGCCGGCATGATCACGTTGACCGCGTTCTCCGCGTCCTCGTCCTCGACTCCACACAGGCGTGCCAACTCGTTGGCGCGTTCGGCCAGGATAGGAAGGATGACCAGCAGACTGCCTGTCGCGAAGGCCGTGACCAGCGCGTCACGGCTCGGTCCCAGGATCTGGCGGTATGTCAACGGTGTCAGCGCCGCAATCAACGCGGGCAGGGCCCAAAACGCCGCGATGATCGCAATAGCGGCATACGTCAGGATAAATACCTGAAGCCGGCCGAACTCGTCGATACTCATGGTGCCGGTGGCGCTGGCGGCAATAGCGAAGACACCAATGGGCGCGAGGCGGACGACGAACGACGATACCGCGCCAAGGGCATCGGTAAGTACCGAGAGGGGTTCAATAACCTTGTCCTTGTTCGGTAGTCCAATCAGCGCAACGCCGACCGAAACACTGAACAGCACCACCGCCGGGACCACATTGTTGGCCATCGACTGAAACGGATTCGACGGAATGTAGAGCGCCAGGAAGTCGATTTCTTCCGTACTTTCAACCAGGCTGCGGCTGAAGAAAGCGGAAAACTGCCAGTCGGGGAAGGCCAATGGCGCCATGAGAAAAAGCACAGCGCCCAACGCCCACAGCACCAGCAATATAACACTGCAGCGGGCGACCAGGATGCGAGCTTGCCGGTAATCGAGGCGGCCCAGCGCGGCGATCAGCGACACCGCGACATAGGGCAGGACCGACATCTGCAGCAGGCCCACGAACGCGTTGCCGAGTATCTTGAGTGGTGCCATCATCTCGCCGAAGAACAGCCCGAAGCCGATACCGAGCGCTATGCCAATCAAGACAAGAGTGGCGAGGCCCGGACGCTTGCGCGGTTTCTTTTTCTTATCGATTTCGGGTGAGGTCATAACACAGACGGATTTTGTTCATGTTAGCCGCAGCATCGACACGTGATACGCCTCGACCCCGTGACGCCAAGTGATGGGGTAGGCATCATAGCCATCACTCCCAAATTTCGGCAAGGGGGCATAAATTTGCACCCTGACGAGCGTCGCAATGGGCCCTGGCCCCGGCGCGGTACGAAGGACCGCGTTCAGCCGCAGCCTGTTTACGTTGCGCCGCGATAGGTTTCCGGCGCAAATTTCAGGAAAAGCAAGCCAACGGCCACGCTGATCGCCGCGCTGAGCAACAAGGCCGCCTGCGGCCCCTGCGCATCGACCACAAAGCCCAGGGCGATTGGCCCAATGACATAGCCCAGATCACCCACCATCCGGAAGGTACTCATGGCCGCCGCGTTCATGCCCGGCGGGGCGGAGTCGGCGGCATAGGCCGCCGGCGCGGTACCCCCGACAGACGCCGCGACGCCCCACGCCACGCAACTGACCACAAACCAAAGGTAACTTGGCGCCAGCATGAACAACAGCATTGATGCACCGTTGATCAGCGTGGCCGGCACGATCACCGCCTTGCGCCCAAAGCGGTCAACCAGGACACCCGTCGGATAGGCTGCGATCAGACCGAAGACACTGCCCAGGGCCATGCCGAAACCAATTTCAGCGACGGAAAGCGACAATCGGACGCTGGCGAATACCGGGATAATGGTGAACAACCCGCCCGTCCGGGTGACCGCATTGACCAGGGAAACGATACTGACAAGGGCAAATCCGACCTGTCGCAAAAGGATGCTGATCTGCCGCACGAAGGAAAACGCCGAACCGCCGCCATGGCTGCCAACCGTCCCGCCCAGGCCCTTGGTTTCCTTGACCGCGAACCAGGCCACCGCCGTGGCCAGCAAAGAGGCCGCGCCATAGGCCTGGAATGGCGCGGCAAGACCGAAATGGGTTGCCAGGATACCGCCCGGAAAGGGCCCGATACCGACCGCGAAGAGAAAGCAGCCCTGATAAATCGAGATCATCCGGCCGCGCCGTTCCGGCGTCGAGATGTCGGCCAGCACCACCTGGCCGGTGGTCAGGATAATGCCCGCACCGGCGCCGGATACAAACCGTGCAATGATGAATTCGGGGTATTCCGCCGCCGCCGCGCACCAGAAGCTGCCCGTGGCCGAAACAAGGCCGCCGATGGCGAGCGTCGGGCGCCGGCCCAGCCAATCGGAAAACTGCCCGGCCGGGACGGCAACAAAAAACCGCGCTAGGCCATAGATCGCCACGGCCATACCGATGGCCGAGGCCGGCACGCCGAAGGATTGCGCATACAGCGGCAGCACCGGAATAACGCTGCCAAAACCCAGTTGATTGACCGTAATCAGGCCGCACATGGCAAGCAGAACCCGGCCTTCAACTGTCATGGTTAGAGCACTTCCGGGCTAATTGACAATGGGTTGCGACAGTATCCACAGGCTGATCATGGTATAGGCAACCATCAGCACCAGCATGGGGAACTGGCTGCGAAGGGCGGCGCCGCGATCCTCGAACACCCACATGGCCATGACGTGGGCGACATAGACGGCGAAAACATGGCCGATGACAATGGCGGACACCGCCACGTACCAGACCATCTTGGCGTTGACGACGCCGATATCAATGCGATAACCGGCCGTGGCGAAGAGGTCCCAACCAATCCCGAATGGGTCAGAAGCCAGTGGAATGATGTACTGACCGGCGATCAGCAGATACGAGAGATAGTGGGAGAGATGATAGGCGATGGCGATAGGTACCAGGGACAGCACGAAATAGCCGGCCACGTCCCAGGTCGATACCCTGCCGCCGCTGCCGAACATCGCGATGGCGTGGCTGAAGAGCATGTAGACAGCAAGGAAGATGCACGGCAGCGCGAGCAGGGCAATGGTCTTGATCAAGGCGATCAGATTAATTCCGGCGTTTTGCAGCGCGATTAAAGAGCCGCGCAGGGCCTGGCTCTCGGCAACCCGCTCCAGGATGCCGGCCCACATGGGGGTTTCCAGGATGCCATCGAAGGTGACGGTGGTCAGCAACAGCAGCACGAAACAAATGCTCGAGACAGGGGCCGGGGTGCGGCTCACCAGCCCCTCCGCCGGCGGCCGCAAACACCACCGGCCGCCCGCCCCTGCGGTCGGCGCGAAGCGCGACAGCAAACCAAAAACGCCTGTGAAGATCTCGCCGTTCCTGAGCCATGTCTCGCGTCCGAAAAGCGCCATGCCGGTCCAGGTGACGGCCGAATAGGCCACGATCAGCATGGCCAGAATGGGCGGCTGCTCTCCCTGTTCGAAGATCAACTCCATCCAGGCAAAGACCAGAAACAGCCCCACCATGGGCCATCGGGCCAGCCATCCGGGATAGGACAGGACTGGCCCGAAGCCGCCCAACGCCCGTTCGAACCAGCTGAACAAAATGCGCCACGGATTGACCAGGGCCCAGAGGTTACCGAACAGGGCGGAGATGAAAGCCATGCCGACCCACCAGACGACCCAGATGAAGGTGGGCGCGATGTTCCGGAACGGGTCCGCATTGCCAAGAAAGCCGGCGCCGAGCAGCAGCCCGAAAATGGCCACGGCCAGGGCCCGCATGGCAAAAAGCAAGACGGGCGCGCCGAGCCAGCGCAGCCAGGGTATCCCCAGCAGGTCGAAGCGCCGGTCCTCGCCGGCCAGAGTGTGAGATCCTAGGAAGCGGGCCATGACAATGAATGAAAACAGCACCGCGGCGCCGCCGCCGGCCAGGTAAAGGCCAAGCGGAATTGGCAGGTCATAGCGGATACCGAATGCGTGCGCCGAGGCCGGCGCGGAGGACAGCAGCAAGGCGATCACAGCACCCAACACAGCCGGGACTAATACCAACCCGCGCTGATAGGAACCCATAGAGATCGTCTCTGCGCGCCCTCGGGTAGGAGGGAAGGCGCAGGCGATGTGGGACATCGTCAAGCCTTCACGACGCCATCCGAGGGCGCGCGGAGACGACCGGAACGGCGTCTTGCGGAGGCTTTCGGATGGTGTCGCGCACGACTGACGATACCCCGTATCGCTGCGTCGCACACTCCTACCCGAAAGCCTCCGCAAGGCGTCTCTATGGGTCCCTATCAACGCGGGTTGGTATAAGGTGCGCCGTCTTCCCATGTTGGCAATTTATCGGGGATGGGTTGCCAGATAAAGCACTATCGCCTGGCGTTCCCGAACAAATGCCGTGAGTTTAGGGCTTGTCTGTGGAATGCTGCCCGGAGCGGCCGGAATGACTGGAAAATTGAACATCATGAAATGCCCTAACCTGGTGTTCCCGTGGGGCCTGGCCATCGCCGGAGTGGCCGGCTTGCTGGTTTCGCCGGCGTTGGCCCATGGTACGAGTACCGGTTCGGCGGGCGGCGGCATGGCATTGTTGGTGTTCCCGGCGGCGGCTATTCTGTTTGTTTTTTTCCTTGTCTTCACGCACCGCAAGAAGGGTTGGACCGTGCTTGTGACCGGGGGCGCCGGCTATGTCGGCAGCGTCCTGGTCCCGAAACTGTTGCAGCATGGACATAGGGTCGTGGTGCTCGATCTTTATCCCGATGGCGACGAGGTCTTCAGGGCCTACCAGGGCCATGAGAACCTGCGCGAAATCAGCGGCGACATCAGGGACCCGGCAACCCTGGCAATGGCCCTAAAGGGCTGTGATGCGGTTATTCACCTGGCTTGCATCACGGGCCGGGCGTGGCCTAATCCCGGCGCCGCGGCTATCAAATCGACCAATCTGGAGGCTTTCGCGCCGTTGCTCCGCGCCGCCAAATTGGCTGGCGTCAAACGCTTTGTTTTCGCCTCGTCACTCTTCCGCGACAGCGTCGAGGCTGAAGCGAGGCTGACGGACAGCTTGCCGCCGGACACGACCAGCGAATTTTTCGCACACAAGGCGCGCTGCCAGCAGGTCCTCGATGCAGAGCGCGCGCCCGGATTTATCACCTGTACGGTGCGCGCCGGCGCCGTCTGTGGACCGGCATTCAGCCAACGCCTCGATGTCGGGGTCAACGCGCTTGCGAGGGCCGGCTTCAGCACCGGGCATATCCGGCTCAGCGGCGGCGGCCGGCAGAGAGTGCCGCATATCCATGTGGAAGACCTGGCGGCCTTCTATCTGGCCCTGCTCAAGCAACCGGATGCGAGGATCGACGGTAAAGTTTGCGACGCCGGTTCGGAGACCCTGACGCTGCTTGAATTGGCGGAAACCGTCAAGGCCGCCCTCGGCGGCGACCTCTTGATCGAAGTCGAGCCGGGAGAGACTCCCCAATCCCAGGACCTGCCGTGCGACAGGATCGACCGCGATTTCGATTTCGAAGCGAAATATTCGGTCGCGGCCGCAGTAAATGATCTTGTGGCGGGGCTCCGGAACGGCAGCATCGCGCTTGCCGGCGAAGAATCGGAAAAGTTGCATATCAAGACAAAATAGCGCCCAGACTTTCGTACCAGAAAAAACGGCCAATAACCGAGCGCATCTAGAGTTTGATCAATGCGTATTTTGAGATTTGCTCTTGTGGCGGCGCTTGTCGACGCCCCCATAGGAGCGATTTGTTGATTTAGGCCGCGCATTCTGGTCCCATGGGTCCCGTTGAAACTTGGATGGAATCACGAACAGCTTGGCCGCAACAGGGGCTCCGACGGCAATGCCCGTCGCATGCCTCTAAAGAAACCTATTCAATATCCGATATTTTTCAAGAATTTATGCTGGGCGGCAACAAGCCGAGCCCGGCGGTGAAGACAAACAGGACGTGCAAGGGGAAAGCAATATGAGTGGACGTTTAGACGGTAAGGTAGCCGTGATCACGGGTGGGGCCAGCGGCATGGGGCAGGCCACGGCCTACCGCTTTCTGGCGGAGGGGGCCAAGGTGGTGATCGGTGATCTGAACGCCGAAAACGGCGCCGCGACCATGGCGACCATCGCGCGGCAGGGCGCCGCGGAGCAGGCGGCCTTTCTGTTAACGGACGTCGCTGAAGAGCCGGATGTCGAGGCTCTTGTAGCCGCCGCCACGGCCCGCTTCGGGCGTCTGGATTGCATCTTCAACAATGCCGGCATCGGGGGTGCGGTTGGCCCGATTACCGAGACCAGGGTCGAGGAATGGGATTTCACCTTTGACGTTCTGGCGCGTAGCGTATTCCTGGGCATCAAGCATGCGGCAAGGGTCATGCAGCGCCAGGGCGAGGGCGGCAGCATCATTTCCACCTCGTCCATCGCCGGCCTGAATGGCGGCGGCGGCCCGCACGCCTATTCCGCCGCCAAGGCGGCGGTGGCCAATCTGACCCGCGCCGTCTCGGGCGAACTGGCACGCCACCACATTCGCGTCAACGCCATCGCACCGGGGGTCATTACCACGCCGTTGTTTCATGCCGGCCGCCCGGAAAAAACCGAGGCCTTGGCGAAACAAAGCGTACCCTGGCCCCGGCTGGGCACGGGTGAAGACATCGCCGCCATGGCTGTGTTTCTGGCATCGGATGAAGCCGAGTATGTAACCGGCCAGAATATGGTCGTCGATGGTGGTGTTTCCGCCGCCGGCCCGAACATGTGGGGCAACAGTCCAGACAGTCCCATGTTGCGCAAGGCCGGCGTCACCCGGGGCAGCACCGGCCTCGGCAATGACATTCGAGACGTTGAACGCCCGTGACCCGGAACATTTGCTCGATGCCCACGCATAATCCTGTCCCAATAGGGGCTATCATGCAGGCCTCCCCGTGCTGTCAATGCAGTCTTTAGGCAAAAAATTGCCGCGTCTTTGGCTTGCCCATGATGGATGGGACGTGTATCACCGCCATCCGGACCCATCTTGCAAACCGACCGCCTTTGGCGAGGACGATAATAATGCCGAACGAGACGCCAAACCTCGATGATTTGCGCCAACAGATCGACCGGATCGACGGGGAATTACATGACAAGATCATGCAACGGACCGCCCTGATCGATCAGGTCGCCGAGGCAAAGCAACTGCTCGGCCACCAGGACTTTGCCATGCGTCCGAACCGCGAGGCGGAAGTGGTGCGCAAGCTGGCGAAGCGGCACCAGGGAGAATTGCCGACCGCGACCGTCATTCGGATCTGGCGGGAGTTGATCAACAGTGCGACGGCACTGCAGGGTCCCATGAGCGTCGCCGTCTGTGCCCCGGCACACTCGGTCGCCTATTGGGACATGGCGCGCAATCATTTCGGCTCTTCCGTCCCCATGACCCTGCACACCTCGCCATCCGTGGTCATGCGCATGGTTGACGATCAGCCAGGCGCCATCGGCCTGTTGCCATTTCCGCAAAGCGGCGAGGAAAATCCATGGTGGCCGGCCCTGGCCTCTCAGGCCAATGATCAGTCGGGACCGCGGGTGATATGGCGTTTGCCGTTTTTTTCCTCCCTTACGGGCCGCTTCGAGCAGTTGGAAGCCCTGGCCGTGGCAAAGCTGGTGCCGGAAGCCAGCGGCGACGATGCGACCCTGGCGATGGTCGAAACCTACCTGGATGTGTCTCTTGCCCGGGTCATGGACCAGTTGGGCCAATGCGGCTTTGAAATTCATCCCGTGGCCGTGCACGAACAGGATCAACGGGGCGTGCGTCTGCAGTTGATCGAGTTGGACGGACTGGTCAGGGACGATGACCGGGGCATGATTACCTTCCATGAAAAAATGGGCGAAGGCCTGTCGCGGGTCTCTATTCTGGGCGCCTATCCCAAAGCGCTGGCCATGGGACAGACCGGGCAAACGCCATGACCACGCCGACGCCGATCGAGGGCATTCTGAATATTACGCCCTATGTGGGCGGTGACGCCACGGTTGAAGGCCTGGCCCGCATTGTCAAGCTGTCATCCAACGAGGCGGCAACCGGGGCTTCGCCCAAGGCCATCGCCGCCTATCGCGCGGCGGCGGAAAACCTGCACCGTTATCCCGATGGCGGCAGCGCCGATTTGCGGGCCGGCCTGGCCGAGGTGCATGGCCTGAACATCAACGGGCTGATTTGCGGCAACGGCTCGGACGAAATCATCAGTCACCTGATCCATTCCTACGCCGGTCCGGGTGACGAGGTGGTCTACACCGAACATGGTTTCCTGATGTATCCGTTGGGCGCCATGGCCAGCGGCGCGACGCCCGTGAAGGCGGCCGAGGACGAATTCACCGCCTCCGTTGACGCCATTCTGGCGGTCGTGACGGAACGCACCAAAATGGTTTTTCTGGCCAATCCCAATAATCCGACAGGCACCTATCTGGCGCAATTGGAACTGGAACGTTTGCGTGCCAGACTGCCGGGGCACGTCCTGCTGGTGATCGATGATGCTTACGCCGAATTCGTCAGCCGCAACGACTATTCGCCGGGCATCGAACTGGTCGAGGCCCATGACAACGTGGTTATGACCCGGACCTTTTCCAAGATCCATGGCCTGGCCGCCTTGCGCCTGGGCTGGGCCTATTGCCCGGAAGAGATTGCCATGGTCTATCACCGGGTGCGTTCGCCGTTCAATGTCAACGCGCCGGCCCAGGCGGCCGGCCTGGCGGCTTTGCACGATATCGCGCATGTCGACGCGGCCCGAAGCCATAACGACCGCTGGCTGGCCTGGTGGCAGGACGAGTGCCGCCGGCTGCGGCTGCAGTTTATTCCCAGCGTGGGCAATTTTCTGACCGTGCATTTCGGCACTCAGGGGCCCCATTCGGCCGAGGCGGCAGTGGAGTTCTTGCGCCTCAGAGGCATCCTCCCCCGTGGCATCGCGGCCTATGGCCTGGCCGCCTATTTACGCTTCACCATTGGCCTGGAAGAGGAAAACCGGGCGGCGATTGCGGCCATAGAGGAATTCCTGGGCACAACCAATGGCGTCTGAAGCCGATAACAAGGCGCAGCCCCCGGCGGGGTCAGCGCATTTTGACCGTCTGGCCCTGATCGGCGTCGGCCTGATCGGATCGTCCATTGCCCGGGCCGCCCGCCGCGGCGGCCTGGCAAACGCCATCGTCGGCTGTGCCCGTACAGAAAAGACCCGGGACAAGGCCATGGAACTGGGCATCGTCGATGCCATGTACGAAGATCCGGCGGACGCCGTGGCCGGCGCCGATCTGGTCATCGTCTGTTCCCATCTGGGCAGCTACGCAACGGTCGGGAAGACCATGGCCGCCAGCTTGATGCCCGGCGCCATCGTCACGGATGTGGGCTCGGTCAAGGGCTGTGTCGCGCGCGATCTGGGGCCCCACATCCCCGAAGGCGTGCACCTGGTGCCGGGGCACCCGGTATCGGGCAGCGAAAAATCGGGTCCTGAAGCCGGCTTCGCTGAACTTTTCGATGGCCGTTGGTGGATCCTGACACCCGGGGAAGAGGCGGATGCGCTGGCGGTGCAGCGGCTGAAGGCATTCGTACAGGCCCTCGGCAGCCGGGTCGAGGTCATGACCTCCAGCCGCCACGATCTGGTGCTGGCCATCACCTCCCATCTGCCGCATCTGATCGCCTACAATATTGTCAACACGGCGGATGATATGGAAACCGTGACCCAGGGCGAGGTTGTGAAATATTCCGCCGGCGGCTTCCGCGATTTTACCCGCATCGCGGCTTCGGATCCTGAATTCTGGCGGGATGTCTTCCTCAATAACCGCGAGGCGGTATTGGAAACCCTGGGCCGTTTCACCGAGGACTTGCTCGCCCTGCAGCGGGCCATCCGCTGGGGCCAGGGCGACACTCTTTTGCGCCTGTTCAGCGAGTCCCGGGATATTCGTCAGCGCATTATCCAGGCCGGCCAGGATACCGAAGCCCCAGACTTCGGTCGCCGCTCAGAACCGCCCGCGGAAGCGGACTAGCAGTCTGTCGGATTTAGGTAGTTTTCGACTCGTTTTTGAAATAATCAGCAAGTATACCTTCGAAAAATATCAGAATATGATAAATTTCACCGATATTTCGGATGATTATTTCAATACTCCCCTAAATCCGACAGACCGCTAGACCATTTTCGAGATTGAATTACGCATACCCGTCATGCCGAATGAAGTTTTGGCATTCTTTTTGCGAGGTTCCGTCGATGACAGTGCCGATGCGGTTCCACAAGCCATCCACTGTTCTTTCCTCGGCGGCCTTGAGAT
>JAJFGG010000088.1 GCA_021776235.1 Alphaproteobacteria bacterium
ATCTCAAGGCCGCCGAGGAAAGAACAGTGGATGGCTTGTGGAACCGCATCGGCACTGTCATCGACGGAACCTCGCAAAAAGAATGCCAAAACTTCATTCGGCATGACGGGTATGCGTAATTCAATCTCGAAAATGGTCTAGGGTTAGCTGTACGATCCCTATGGGCCATTTCGCAAGCTTGGCAAACCAATTCCCACTGCATCGAAGCCGCCATCAACGGCCAGGATCTGACCGGTGATATAGCTCGCGCGATCACTGCACAGGAACCAGATCGCCTCGGCAATCTCCTGCTCCAAACCATAGCGGTTCAGGGGAATGGCAGCATGATAATCGGCGCGGATCGCCTGGCTGTGCACGGCCTTGGCCATGGCGGTGTCGACCGGGCCGGGAGAAACACCGTTGACCCGAATGCCAACCTCGCCCAATTCCGCGGCCTGCTGTTTGGTCAGGTGCATCAGGCCGGCCTTGGAGGTGCCGTAGGCGACCCGCAAGGTGCTCGCGCGCAGTCCGGAGATGGAGGTGATGTTGACGATACTGCCGCCACCGCCCGCGATCATCACCGGCGCGCAGGCCTGGCTGCAAAGAAAAGGGCCGCTCAGGTTGACGTCCAATACCCGCTGCCATTCTGCGAAATTTGTCTGCAGTAAGGGTTTGAATACGGCCGTGCCGGCATTGTTCACCAAGGCGTTTATGCCGGCGAAACGGGCAACCGTCTGATCGACGGCTCTCTGCACCTGCTCCGGCGCCGCCACATCGCAGGTAACCGCCATGACTTCGCCCAAAGCGGAATTGGCAGAGGCAATGGCGGCACCGGTTTCTGCCAAGGTCTCGCCGTCAATGTCGAGCAGCGCCACATGCCAACCTTGGCCGAGAAATTTTTCCGCGGTTGCCCGACCAATACCGCGCGCGGCGCCGGTAATGACGGCGACTTTCGTGGCCGGCTCCGTCATGCCACTGCTGGCTATCAGGCCGGGCGGAAAATGGGCAGGGTCAGCGCGGCCGTGGCGTCTTCATAGTCAACGCGAACCGCCATGCCGACACTCAGCTGATCCGGCGCTACATCCCTGATCTGGGCGCAAATTCGGACCCCTTCCTCCAGATCGACAGTCGCCAGCATCATGGGCAGGTCGCCCAAAAACCCGGGGTGGAAGGCGTGGTGGGTAATGGTCCAGCTATGTATCTTGCCCCGGCCACTGGCCCGCACCCAGTCCACTTCCATGGAATAGCAGCTATCGCAAACCGGGCGGGGGTAGTGTCGGATCTTGCCGCAGTCGGCGCACCGCTGCAGGCGCATGGCGTGTTCTTTCAGACTGTCCCAGAACGGTTTACTGTCCCGGTTCAGGGGCGGCATGGGCTTGTCGTAAGCAGTCTCTGACATCGTATCTGACATCGGACTAGTTCCGCATGATGGCGACGGCGCCATCTCCCATATCGCCATAACCGGTGACCAGGCCAATTTCGGCGTTGGCGACCTGGGCCTTGCCGCCATTTCCGCGCAACTGTTTGACCAGCTCACAGACGTGGTTCATGCCGATGATGTGGGATTGCGAGAGCAACCCGCCGTGGGTATTGATGGGCAGTTCGCCGTCAAGGGCAATGCGCCCGTTGGAGACGAAATTCCCGCCTTCGCCCTTCTTGCAAAAGCCCAGATCTTCCAATTGGCACATTACGATATAGGTGAAGCAGTCATAGATTTCGGCAACGTCAATATCCTTGTGGCTGACGCCGGCCATGCCGAAAGCCCGCGGCGCTGCCTTTGCCGTACCAAGCGTGGTTATGTCCGGGCGCTGGGTGATGGTGGAGGGAGAATCGGGATGGCCCTCCGCCACGCCCATTATATAGACCGGTTTTTGCGCCAGATCCCTGGCCTGCTCAGCCCTGGAAATGACCACCGCCGCGCCGCCGTCGCTTTCCAGACAGCAATCGAACAGGCGCAGAGGGTCCGATATCATGCGGGAATTCTGATGATCCTCGATGGTCATGGGTTTCTGCATCACCGCATTGTCGTTCAGAATGGCGTTCGAACGCACGGTCACCGCGATTTCGGCCAACTGACGTGACGTGGTGCCATACATCTCCATATGCCGCCGTGCCATGTGAGCGTACAACTGTGGCGGTGCGATATTGCCGGACGGCATTTCATACTCACCGATGGTGCGGAATTGCGGCATGGCGGCGGCCCGGGCGCCGATGCGTTCGCCCGACGAGCCATTGCGGCCGATGGGAATTAGGACGTGATTGGCGACGCCCGCGACCAGGGCCGAGACCGCCGCCTGGATCGCGGCGACCGCACTGGCCCCGCCCAACGGCGTAACGGCCGAGAACCGCAGGTCCTGAAGGCCCAGATTGGTGACGAACTCTTCCGCCACGACCTCAAGGCTGCCATAGGGAATGACGCCGTCGATATCCGTCGGCTTCAGACCCGCATCGGCGATCGCCTTCAACGAGGCCTCCATCTGCAAGGCGACGACCGACTTGCCCGAGTTCTTCGTATAGGCTGTTTCACCAATGCCCGTGACCGCGCATTTGTCCATAAGGCTGGTCATGTTTTCCTCCGTATTCGATGCCTCTGCTATTTCCCCCATTATCAAGCAAGCCAGCCGGCTTCGCCAGCTGTTTGCGAAGCCCAACAAACGCCATTGCAATCAACGGGTCGACAGAAAAAGGAGGATCAAGGTCTGCGGTCCGTTGGCGTTCTCTGTGAAACTTGACCCCTCGCTATTCCTGCAACGTCGCGGCGAGGCGTTCCGCGGCGTCGGCGTAGTCGCGCATAAAGTCGTAGACGACCGAGCGCGCGGACTGTTCGGTGTTCATGAGCCCGACGGCCTGACCGACGTAATAGGTCGCCAGTTCCTTTGCGCCCTCGTGACCCGTCGCCGCTAGTTTGTCGATTTTCGCCATGGCCGGTTTGCTAAGGACACCCTGCAGCGGCATTGGCAGCGGGTCGGGCGCGCCCGCCGCGCCCCAGGCGTCGGTCCAGGCTGATTGCAATTGGCGGGTCGGCTTGCCAGTCCGGCTGCGCGACCGCACCGTATTTCGGGAATGCGCCGCCAGCATCTTTTCCTTTACCGTCGGCGTCGTTTCCGCTTCCGCGGTCGTCAGCCAAACCGAACCTGTCCAGACGCCTGCCGCCCCCATCGCCATGCATGCCGCCATCTGGCGGCCCGTCGCGATGCCGCCGGCGGCTAGGACAAACATGTCTGGATAGGGTTTGATCGTCTCAAGCACTTCGGGCACCAGCACCATGGTCGAGACTTCGCCGCAATGGCCGCCGGCTTCGGTGCCGGAGACAATCAGAATATCGACCCCGGCCTCGGCATGCTTGATGGCGTGTTCCCGGGCGCCCGTCAATGCGCCGACCGCCACACCCTTGGCCCGGGCGCGTTCCATCATGAAGTCCGGCGGTACACCCAGCGCGTTCACAATCAGCCTGATGGGATGAGCGAAAGCAACATCGAGGAGCCGGCCCGCGCCTTCCGGACGCAGATTCTCGCCGTACCGGCCGTCGCTGCCCGGCGCCCATAGATCATCCACATCGAGCCCATGGCGCGCCAGCAGATCCGTAATGTAGGCACGGTGTTCGGGGGGAATCCGCGCCTCGAGGTCCGCCGCCGATGGCGCTTCACCCTTGGCGACAATCTTGTTGGGAATAAGCAGATCGACCCCGTAGGGCTTGCCATGCACCTGTTCGTCGATCCAATTGAGTTCGATTTCCAGGCTTTCCGGCGTATGACCGACTGCCCCCAACACGCCGAAGCCGCCAGCGTTGGTCACCGCAGCAACGACGTCGCGGCAATGGGTAAACGAGAATAGTGGGAATTCGATGCCGAGTTTGTCGCATAATCTCGATTTCATGATCTCTCCAAAATTTGGCTACAGGTGCCTAAGGCTGGATTGCCATCATGCCACAGTCCGTGTGGCCGTCGGGCGATGTTGTCAATGTTCACGCCAATCCAATTATTCCAAGCATCCCGTCATGGTTTGGGCGCAGTTTATGGCATAAATGGATGCTATTGGACCCGCCGGATTTGAACTCCATGCTCGCAGAAATGCTCTAGCATGGATGCGGTTGCCTTTGGGCGAAATCACAGCAAATGCCAACAGGGTACTTTTGACCCTGAGCGGCCCTTGTGGGGATTAGAGATCGCGCTCATCGACCGTCACGATCAATCCGGAATCTCGACGGTCAAAAGGGGGCCGTGCTGTTGCGCGCCGTAGACGTCGGTGTCGCCGAAGCTGCCCGACGGCACCAGTCGGGGTACCGTAACCTTGATCGCCATGGCAACATCGTAGGGGATTATTGAAACCTCATTTTGAGAGACATGGTAAAGCGAGGCGATTAGCTCCGGATTGATTACGCCGCTATCGCGAACGCGCTCATAGGTAACCACGTCGTCGAACATCAGGTCTAGAGTGCACAACAAAGCCCCGGCATTCTTGGACCGCAATATACTGGTCAATTCCGACAAGGTTGCCATGCTTACAGGTCCACCATTTCGATCGGGAAGGGCTCCAGCGGATCGTCGATCTCCATAATGTGCCAAAGGTTGAACTCGTAGGTCTGTCCGACGGGGATATCCGACGGTGAGAACGGAATGGCGAGGTTGCCAGAGATACATTTGCGCCCCGGGAAATCGGAATGCAGCAGCGCCAGGCGCGCCTTGGCCATGACGGCCTTGCTGGTTTCTTCATCGTCTGCCAGGACCTCGGCCAGAATGCCGATTTCGTGCGGCGTGGCATCCTGGACCGGCTCTCTGGATGCCATGGTGCCAGATTTGCCGTAGACGTGGACGTTGAGCTTGTATTGATCCTCGCCGATGTCCAGTGCCGCCACCTGTTGGCGCACGCGCTCGCTGCATAAATCGATGTAATCGTCGATGATGGCGATTAATCCAGGGTCCCGCGCGCCTGCAATGAAAACGGTGCGATATCCCGCCCGGCGTACCCCTTCGAGCTTCACAGTGTAACGGTTGGATCTTTCGAAACGGCTGCCTGCTACTTTCACGGTGCGTTCGTCGGCCTGTTCGTAGGTGGAATCGACGGTCACCACCGTCCCGTCCGGCTCTTCCAGATGATAGGGGCTTGGGTTTTCATAGAGCGTGTGCGCGGCGACGCTCATGCGCGTGCAGCGGCTATCGGGATGCGCGGGAACGACCAGAAAATGATCAGGCTTCAGGATACCGATCATGCAGTCCTGCCCGGATTTTGGAACGGCAACGGCGCCGGCGCATTCAATGATTTTCGACAGGTGCCAGACAAGGCCCGGGTCGTAGCCCCGCATCAGTGGAATCGCCGAATAGATTGAGGCATCCGTTGCACGCCCGGCCAATACCACCTGGGCGCCATTCCGAAGCGCCTGCTGGAACGGTTCAACCCCCATCATCGCCACGACGCGGTGGGTCTCGTCAATGGTCCGCGGTGTCGCATCTTCAATCGGTCCAAGCGGCTCTATCTTTCCCCGCCTTAGTTTCTCGTGCAGGTAATCCTTGCTTTGGTCGGCGTGGATCACCGCCATTCTGAAGTGATATCCGCGCTCCGCCGCGATCTCCTCGATCACCTCCCGCACCAGCGCCACCTGGGGCGCGCTGCCGCCGCCGCCCGCCGAACCGATCAGCATCGGGACGTCCTTATCAAGCGCCCCCTCGAGCATGAGACCAATATCGCGCTTGATCGCCTTGCGGCTGACAAAGGGCACCCCTGCGCCGAGATAATGGGGCCCTGGATCCATCGAGCCCGCGTCCGCGGCAATGAAATCGAGATCCATTTCCAAACCGTGCCTGAAGGCCTCCTCGCCAAAACCGTAACCGAGCAGCCCGGTCGTCGCCATCATGCTAAGTGAATCGTTCATATCCCATTTCCCTATCAATCCAACCAGGGCGTCGATCCCTGGCGGACGGTTTGGTTTTTCTATCCCATGCGGGCCTTCCAAGCACCCGTCGGCGGCCGCGCAAGTCCGAGATTCTCCCGCAATGTCGCACCATTATAGTCTTTTTGATGCAGACCGCGCCGCTGCAGTTCAGGCACCACGAACCTGACAAAATCCTCATAGCTTCCCGGCACGTATGAGGCGCCGATGACAAAACCGTCGCAGGCCGGAGTGGTAAAAAATTCCTCCATATAGTCAGCAACTTCCTTCGGGCCGCCGACAACCGGATGTCCCAGGCGGCCCCGCTGGGTAACCTCAATGAAATCGCGCACCGATGGGTTGGATTTGCCGCTGCCCTGGATCACCCGGTCGCGAAATGTATGCATCCCGGACATGCTGTCGAGCTCTTCATCCGACAACGGTGTATCAAGGGGCTTGCCGCCAAAATCAAAATTGAGTGCTTCGGAGAGCAGCATCAGGGAATCTTCCTCGACCGGCAGGTTTTCCAGAACCGCGCGCTTGTCCTCGGCTTCATCCTTGGTGGCCGCAACCACCGGCGCAAAGAAACTGGCGATCCGAAGGCTCTCGGGATCCCGCCCCGCCGTCGCCGTCAGGGCTTTGAGTTTGGCATAGGAGGCCTTGCCGATTTCAAGATTGGGATATGCGGCGAAGACAAGCTCGGCCCATTCAGATGCGAAGCGTTGCCCGCGCCCGCTCTGACCCGCCTGGATCAATACGGGGTGGCCCTGCGCCGATCGGGGGACCGTAAAGGGCCCGCGCGATGCAAAAAATTCACCTTCGTGTTCGAGCCGGCGCACTTTTTCAGGATCGGCGAAGCTGTTCGCCGCCTTGTCCATGATGATCGCATCGTCATCCCAAGTGTCCCAGTGCCCAAGAACCACTTCCATGAATTCGTCGGCGCGGTCATAGCGAAGATCATGCTCGGTAACGGCATCGCGGCCCATGTTCCGGGCCTCGGTATCATTAAGCGAGGTAACGATATTCCAGGCCGTGCGCCCGTGCGTCATGAGGTCGAGGGTTGCGAACATCCGGGCCACGTGAAACGGCTCGTAATAGGTCGTCGACATGGTCGCGCCCAGCCCCAGTCTTGACGTTGCCATGGCGATGGGCATCAACGTGGCGATGGGATCCATTTTGATGCAACGGATGCCGTAGCGGACCGCGTCGGAAAAGTCGCCGCCTGAATATTCCGGCATGCCCAAACGGTCATCGAAGAATGCGAGGTGAAATTTGCCCTCTTCCAGAACACGGCCGATATGGGCGTAGAATTCCGGCGCGGTGAAATCCGTGCGGGACTCTGGATGGCGCCACGAAGCAGCGAAGTTCGAGCAGTTCTGAGCCTGTAAGAATCCGACCAATATCATTCGCCGCATAAATTACTCCAATTCTCACAAAAGGCGCGTTAGCCTGGCTGTGGGACGTTCTTTCCGTCATGGCGTGAGTGTAGCGACAGCCAGATTCAGAGGCCAGCTGCGTTTACAGCATTCACCGCCGTGTCGAAGATAGGTCAGGCCATTATTCGGCTAGAACCAAGGCGCTTGCGGCTCTCTGATCATAGAAATCAACAAATTTACGCGACGGCATTGGCATTCTTCGAGCAAGCCGTTGTTTCACGGCCAGAATCCGGTAACGATATCATCGTCGAGAATTTACCCAAAGAGTATCGGTTCATCGGGCGCTGAACGGCATCGATATGCTTTGGTAGATATGCCCACATTGCTTAGAAATAGTTCGAAACCACCCGCGAAGACGGAGATGAAATGCAAATTTTGGCGGGGTTGAAGGTGCTTCAGATCGGTTCCGGATTGGGGGCGGCGGCATGCGGACGCGCCTTCGCCGATGTCGGCGCCACGGTCGCCTGCATCGCCACCGACAACGAAACACCGCTGGCGGTTTACCTGAATCACGGCAAGGATTGTGCGGCACCCGTTTGCACGCCAGCCGCATTGGCCGAACAGGCCGCGACGGCTGACCTCCTGATTGCCGAGGGTTCTCCCCAGGACCTGGCGACGCGCGGGGTCGATGGCATTAGCCTGCGCAAGCTCAAAAAAGCGGCAGTCATCGTCCTGATCTCGCCTTTTGGTCAGACCGGACCCGCCGCCAACCGCCCGGCCAGCGATCTTACCCTGTTCTGCGCCAGCGGCATCGCGCGCATGCTAACCGGCCAAGTTGACGATTTGTCCGAACCGCCGACCTGTGCCGTTGGCCGGCAATCGGCATTTATCGGCGGGTTGGCCGCCGCTGCCGCCGGCATGCACGCCCTGTTGATGGATCGGGCAGGGGGTACCATCGACGTCTCGACCCAGGAAGCGTTGGCGACACTTGCGATGGGCGATCTCACGCGGGCCGGCTTGAATGGCAAGGCCTGGTCGCGTCGGCGCCTCGCTGACGGCAATGGCGCGACCGTGACCATCTTGCCTGCCAGCGACGGCTATGTCGCGATTTCGCCCCGGGAAAACCATCAATGGGCCGCCTGGCTCCAGGTGATGGGTTCGCCCGATTGGGGCAAAGAGGGGCGTTTCGCCACCAAGCCTGACCGGATCCGGAATTGGGACGCATTGTATGCCTTGATGTCGGACTGGAGCCGCGCGCATGATAAACAGTCAATCGCGGACGCCGCCCAGACGGCGCAGGTTCCGGGTTTTCCGTTGCGGGAGGCAGCCGAACAGTTGGCTTCCGCCCAGCTTGCGCATCGCCGGTTCTTCCGGCCATTGGCAGTCCAGGGCAAGACCGTCATGGCGCCGGGATCGCCTTTCCGCACCACACCCTGGGCCATCCAGGCACCTGGTATCGTCGCGCCCGGCATCGTCGAGCCCGGCAACGTCAGAAGGGCCGCTGATAGGGGCACGCCATTACCCCTGTCCGGTACACGCGTGCTCGATTTTTCCTGGGTTATCGCCGGGCCAACCGCGACCCGCTATCTGGCGGCGTTGGGTGCCGAGGTCATCAAGGTTGAAGCGCCAGGGCGCGGCGATCCTGGCCGTGAAATGGGTCTCCACACGGTGCTCGGCCAGGCCAAGCGCGGCATCGCCCTTGATCTCAAACAGCCCGAAGCGGTAGCCACTGCCAAGGCACTGGCAGCCCGCGCCGATATCGTGATCGAGAATTTTGGCACCGGCGTCATGGACCGTCTTGGCCTCGGGCCTGAGGACCTGGCCCGGGAAAATCCCGCAATTGTTTATATTTCGGCTTCGGGACATGGCCGTAGCGGACCGGAAGCCGGCGCGGGTGCCTATGGTACCCTGTTGCAGTGCTATGCCGGTTTTGCTGGTCTGAACGGCCATCCGAACACGCCGCCCCGTGTCGGCATGGCCTGGCTCGATCCCATGTGCGGCTTGCAGCTTGCCTTCATCGCGGCGGCCGGGGTCTGGCGTCGACGCCGCACTGGCACCGGAATGCGCGTCGATGTCTCGATGATGGAGGCGCTACTGGGGACAATGGCCGAGCCTTTGCTCGCAGCGCAACTCCAGGGGCCGCCGAAGCCCCAGGGCAATGCCGACGATGAATGCGCGCCGCACGGCATATTTCCGTCAGACGGCGCCGATGCCTGGGTTGGGATCGCGGTGAGGGGCGATGTTTGCTGGCGGTCATTGTGCGCCGTGGTCGAACCGCTGGCTGCAATGGGTGACCTTGGCCTTGACGCCCGGCGCGAACGGGGTGCCGAGATCGATCGCTCTTTGGCCGCATGGACGCGCGCGCGTTCGGCCGAGGCGGCCGCGGAACTACTTCTCGCCGCCGATATTCCGGCGGCGGCGCTGGCCTCGTCGCTCGATCTAAAGGAAAGTGAGCATCTCCGAGCGCGTGGCTTTTGGCAGGATGCGGATCCAGGATGTTTGCCGGGCCTGCCGTGGCGGGCGAGCTTCGGATGCCAAATGGGCCCCGCTCCCGGGCTCGGGGGGGACACGGACGCGGTACTCAGCGACGTGCTGTCTCTCTCGGCGGAAGAAATCGCCGCCCTCCGCGCATCGGGCGCGCTCGGATAAAACCCGCCGCTGCCGAAAATCTCGCCGAGGCAATAGGTTCGGACCCGGTCAGCGCCTCGTCCTGCGTTTCAGTTTGACCCTGATGGACCACTCTGGTGGAGGCGCGTTGACTTTGACAGCCAACAATAATCGCTTGTCGTTGACAGCAGCAACTAATTCCGAGTTCCATGGCGGAGGATTTCATTTCAAGGGAGGCGGAAATGCCGAAGGTGCTGTCCGAGCAACAAATTGAGCATTTCCATAGCCAGGGTTTCCTAAAGGCCATTCCCGTACTTTCGCAAGCGGAGGTGGAGCATTTTCGCGGCTGCCTGGAAGCGTTCGAGCGCAAGTATCCAAACGACGTCAAGAAACTAAAGAGCAAGTCGCATATTTTGTGCCCCTGGGTCGCAGACATGGCGCAAAATCCGAAAATTCTCGACGTCTATGAGGATCTGCTGGGTCCGAATATTTTGTGTTACAGCATGGCGTTCAGGGTCAAGGATCCCGATGGAAAGACCTTCGCGGGCTGGCATCAGGACGGCGCGGCCAATCCAATCAGGCCCATTTTGATAATTGGTGCACTCGCACTCGCGGATTGCAGTCTCGCGCATGGCTGTTTGAAGGTTATTCCCGGATCGCACAAGACAGGTGTCCGGCCGCATATTGATACCGGGAACCCGGACAGTATCCTGTCGCGCGGGCAATTCATTTCCACTGATATTGATGCATCGAAAGCCGTGAATCTGGAGTTGAAGGCCGGCGAGATCGGGTTGTTCAATGCCAGCATCATTCACAGCTCTCCGGTAAACACATCGGACGAGCGCCGCATCGTCGTGCTGGTGGAGATGATCCCGGCGCACACCGAAGTCCGGGCGCATCGGGATTCCGCGATGCTCGTTCGCGGGGTTGATAGGTTTCATCACGTGGATGTGGACCCTGCGCCGAGCCAGGAATTCGGTCCGGAAGAACGCGCCGCATGGCGCCAGGCCACAAAGAAAGTTGGCAAGAATATATTCGAGGGAAGTCCGTTACCGCCAACCGCCGCGTATGGCGGACAAGCGGCCAACTAATGCCATGTATTTACGGTCTTTTCAGGCCATTGGCCGGGTCAGATAATTCCGTCATCAGATAACCGCCTCAGGGTCTCGGCGCTTTTTTCAAGTAGACCTTCGTAAATCTCATTGTTGTGCTGGCCAAGGCTGGGGCCGGTCGATGCCACATGGCCCGGGGTGGCCATGAGTTTGGGAATAACGCCCGGCATCGCCATGGCACCGTCTCCCTGGTCCTCGACCACGATAAAACTATCTCGGGCCTGGTAATGTGGATCGCTTGCGATGTCAGCCGGCGTATAGATGCCGCCGAACGGTACGTTGCCATCCACCAGACGTGTCTCAATTTCCGAGAAGTCCCGCTCGCCAATCCAGTTAGCCAATATCTGTTCCAGTTCGTCGGCGCGGATAATACGCTCCCGGCTGACCGAATAACGTGGATCGCTCGCCAACTCCGGCATCTCCATGGCTTCTGCAAGCCGCCGGAATACTTTGTCACCGCCGGCGGCGATTTGCACATACCGGCCATCCTTTGTCTCAAAGGTGCCGGCCGGCGAAAAGCCCAGATTGCGGTTGCCGACCCGCTCGCGGATTTCCCCGGTTGCGTTGTAGTTGGCCAAAAGATCAGCGGTGATGCGGAAGGTCGGTTCGTAAAGCGCGAGGTCGACCATCTGACCCTCGCCGCCCCGGGCATCACGTTGGAACAGCGCCAACATGGCGGCATAGGCCCCAAAAGTCCCGGTGTTGTAATCGGCGGTCGCAAAGGCGGGGCGAACCGGAAAGCGGTCTGGAAATCCCGTCGGGTACATGTAACCGGAGAACCCAAGTGCGATCCGGTCATAGCCCGCGCGTTTTGCGTAAGGCCCGGTTTGTCCGTAGCCCGACACCCGCACCATGATCAGCCGTGGATTGATTTTATGAAGTTCCTCCCAGCCAAGGCCCCATTTCTCAAGCGTTCCAGGGGTAAAATTCTCCATCAGAATATCTGTTACCCGAACCAACTCACGGAGGATGTCCTGACCCTCCTTTACGCGCAGATTGAGCGTCACCGATTTCTTGTTCCGCGCTTCGACCCGCCAAATTGGCGGCCGTCCGGGTTTGCCGTCTTCGGGTGTGCCACGAAGGGCGTCGCCCGGTCCGGGTTGTTCAACCTTGATAACCTCGGCCCCGAAATCGCCCAGCAACGTGGCCCCAAATGGCCCCGCTATAAGGGTCCCGATATCCAGCACCCGAATTCCAGCCAGCGGCAGTGTGCTCATTTGACCTCTCAATTTGTATGTTTGTGTGAACGAATGACGGTTTGTTGTTGGTCCAACTTTGTCCCGTGGTTGCCGTTCGGCGCCCCCGGGTCTGCAAAGAGATCGAATGCCCTGTTTGGCCCGGCCGCGAATCTAGCGCCATGGCATGAGTTCGTCGAGCTTTGTGGTCTGTATTAATGCACAGCGCCGATAATTCACGCACGTTGGCGCCTGCCACCGGGCCGCGTCAAACTTTCCTGATGCATCTCCGCCCGGACGGCCTCATCATGGCGGGCCGTTGGCGCATATCATTCTTCATGAAGCAGGGGCGTACTGACGCGTTCGTTTCGGGCCGCTGGACTTCCCATACAAGCGGGCGCTATAAGGGCGCGGTCGCTCGTGGAGCGATAGAGATAGGATGCTTGCCGTGACACCGCGCAAAAATGGATCGCAGCGAATTATGCCGCAGCGAATTATGCCCTTGCCGGGCATCTGTACCGGCGCGAGGTGTGTTGGCGTTGCCCGCACGTCTCGATGTTGCGCCTGACTTGACTGGCGCCGCGCCGAAAGCGAATTCCGGCGCAACCAAACAAAGCATCTGAAATATTTCGACGGGACCTATCCCGATGCCCCAATTGCAAATTTACGATACCGCTTCCCGACGCAAGGAAACCTTCACGCCCCTGCGGGCCGGCGAAGTGCGCCTGTATGTCTGCGGCCCCACTGTTTACGATCTGGCGCACGTGGGCAATGCCAGGCCGGTGGTGGTATTCGACAGTTTCGTCAGGCTGCTGCGCCGTCACTACGCCGCGGTCACCTACGTTCGAAATATCACCGACATTGATGACAAGATCATGCAGCGGGCGCACCAGCGCGGCCAAAGCATCGCCGAAGTGACGGCGCATACGACGCAGGTTTTCCATGCCGACATGGCGGCCTTGAATGCCTTGCCTCCCGATCACGAGCCCCGTGCCACGGATTTTGTCGACGGCATGATTGCGATGGCGGAAACCCTGGTTGCCAAGGGGCATGCCTATGCCGCGGATGGCCACGTCCTGTTCGATACGACGTCCATGCCCGACTATGGCGTTTTCTCCCGGCGCAGCCAGGACGAGTTGATCGCCGGCGCCCGGGTCGATGTGGCGCCCTACAAGCGTAATGCCATGGATTTTGTCTTGTGGAAGCCTTCGGACGAACAGCAGCCCGGCTGGGACAGTCCCTGGGGCAAGGGCAGGCCCGGCTGGCACCTGGAATGCTCTGTGATGTCCGAAGCCCTGTTGGGCGAGACCTTCGATATTCATGGCGGCGGCATCGACCTGGTGTTTCCCCATCATCAGAACGAACTGGCGCAAAGCACCTGCGCCCACGACGGCGCGGTCTTCGCCAACTATTGGATGCACAACGGCCATGTGACGGTTGGCGGCGAGAAGATGTCCAAATCCCTGGGCAATTTCCTGACGGTGCATGATCTGCTAGGGGAGCAACCGGGCGAGGCCATACGTTTGACGCTGCTTTCCGCCCACTATCGCCAGCCCCTCGACTTCACTAAGGATCTGGTTGCCGAGTCCCGGCGCATTCTGGACCGCTGGTACCGCGCCGTCGGTGCTGCGGAGGCCGCGGCCGCGTTGCCGGAAGCGGTCGAGGCCGCCTTGTGCGATGACTTGAACACGCCCAGGGCCATTGCTGAAATGCATCGCCTGGCGGACCAGGCCATGGCCGGTGACGGGGCCGCGGCATCTTCGTTGAAAGCCATCGGCGAGGTATTGGGTCTGCTGCAGGCCACGCCCGGGGCCTGGTTCCAGGGCCTCTCGGCGGCTGATGGCCTGTCGGCGGAAGTTATCGAAGGTCTGATCGAACAGCGGCGCCAGGCGCGCCAGGACAAGGATTTCGCCACTTCTGACCGCATTCGCGACGACCTGGCGGAACGGGGCATTGTGCTGGAAGACAGCGCGGCTGGCACCACCTGGCGGCGGGGGGGATAAAACAATGGCGAAAGAACGGCTTTACATATTCGACACCACCTTGCGGGATGGGGCACAGACCTCCGGCGTCGACTTCTCGGTCGAGGACAAGCGCGCCATTGCCGAGGCTCTGGACCGCCTGGGCGTGGACTATATCGAGGGCGGTTGGCCCGGCGCCAATCCCACCGACAGCAGCTTTTTCGACAATCCGCCAACGCTGAAACGCGCCACCTTCACCGCCTTTGGCATGACCAAACGGCCCGGCCGCAGCGCCGACAACGATCCCGGCCTGGCCGCCGTGCTGGGCGCCGCGGTGGGGGCGGTCTGTTTGGTGGGCAAGACCTGGGACTATCACGTGGACGTGGCCCTGGGCATCGAACGCTCGGAAAATGTGGCGATGATCGGCCAATCCATCGCCGCCGGCATCGCCAAGGGGCACGAGGCGCTGTTCGATGCGGAACATTTCTTCGACGGCTACAAGGCCAATCCGGACTTCGCCCTGGCCTGTCTGCAATCGGCCCTGGACGCCGGGGCCCGCTGGATCGTCCTGTGCGATACCAACGGCGGCGCCTTGCCCCACGAGATCAGCCGTATCGTTGGCGAAGTGGCAAAACAGATCCCCGGCGATCGTCTTGGCATCCACTGTCACAACGATACGGGCAACGCCATTGCCGGCAGTCTGGCGGCGGTGCAGGCCGGAGTGCGCCATATTCAGGGCAGCCTGAACGGTTTGGGCGAACGTTGCGGCAATGCGGATCTGGTCGCCCTGATCCCCACCCTGAGCCTGAAGCCCGGTTTCGCCGAGAATTTCGAAACCGGCATCGATGCCGACGGCCTGCGCCATTTGACCGCGACCTCGCATTTGCTGGATGAATTGCTGAACCGGGCGCCCATGCGCCAGGCCCCCTATGTGGGGGCCTCGGCCTTTGCCCATAAAGGCGGGCTGCATGTCTCCGCCGTGCTGAAAAATCCACAGACCTATGAACATATCGAACCTGAACTGGTCGGTAACAGCCGCCAGGTTCTGGTCTCCAATCAAGCCGGTCGGTCCAATATCCTGGCCCGTCTGGCCGAGATTGGCATCGAGATCGATGCCAAACACCCCAAGGTTGACCGTCTTCTGGAAGAGGTCAAGCAGCGGGAATTCGAAGGTTATGCCTACGATGGGGCCGAAGCCAGTTTCGAGTTGATGGCCCGCCGCGTCATGGGCGAGGTGCCCGATTTTTTTGATGTCAGCAGTTTTCGCGTCATGGTCGAGCGGCGCTACAACGCCAAAGGCACGCTGATCACCGTGTCGGAGGCGACGGTCAAGCTGTCGGTGGATGGCCGCGAGATCATGTCCGTTTCCGAAGGCAACGGGCCCGTTAATGCTCTGGATAATGCCCTGCGCAAGGATTTCGGCCGCTTTGCGCCCAATATAGCGGATCTCGATCTGGTGGATTTCAAGGTGCGCATTCTGGACGGCGGTACCGGGGCGGTGACCCGTGTGCTGATCGAAAGCGCGGATGGCAAGGGTGGGCGCTGGTTCACGGTCGGGGTTTCGCCCAATCTGGTGGATGCCTCGTTCCAGGCCCTGCTGGATTCGATCACCTATAAACTGTTCAAGGATGGCGCCGCGGCGCCCTAGGCTCTGGCTGTGGCTGGCACCGATTCAACCAAACCGGCCATGGCCCCGGGGCCGACCCCGTCGGTGATCCTGGTGCGGCCGCAGATGGGCGAGAATATCGGCGCCGCTGCCCGCGCCATGAAGAATTTCGGCCTTGACCGGTTGACCCTGGTGGCGCCCCGCGATGGCTGGCCCAATGAAAAGGCCCACGCCATGGCCAGCCGGGCCGACGATATTTTGGATAACGCCGTTCTGCATCATGGCACCGCCGCCGCGGTCGCCGGCCTGCACGCGGTTTACGCAACTACGGCGCGGGCCCGGGAGATGGAGAAGCCCTGCCTGGCGCCCCGCGCGGCGGTGGCGGAGATGCGCGCCCGTCTGGCCCAGGGCCAGCAGGTGGGCATATTGTTTGGTGGCGAAAAGGCCGGCCTGGACAATGACGATGCCACCCTGGCGCAAGCGATCATCCAGGTTCCCGCCAATCCCGCCTTTTCCTCCCTGAACCTGGGCCAGGCGGTATTGCTGGTGGCCTATGAATGGTTCATCTCCGGTCCATTGCCCCCGCCGGAGGCGGCGGGCGACAGTCTGCCCGTGACCCTGGACGAGCTGCATTTCTTTGAAAACCGTCTGGAGGAGGAGCTAACCCGCCACGGTTTTCTCAAACCGCCTGAAAAGCGCCCCTCCATGATGCGCAACCTGCGCAATATTTTTCGCCGCGCCAATTTGACCGGCCAGGAAGTGCGCAGCCTGCACGGCGTGATCTCGGCCCTGATCCGCAGCGATGAGGACGGGGAGTCGTGACCCCAGGACCGCGTGCCGTGGGGCCATTCCTTTGGCCTTGTTGTTCAAACTTGCCATTTGACTTGCGCCCGTGGATTGGTATAACTCGCGCCACCTTGCGCCCCCCGGCAAATTTATTGGCCGGTGGTCGGCGTTTGTGTGCCTAGATCCCTTTGTTGAGAGACGGAATTAGATGACGAAGCGACTGCGCTCGAAATACAAGCTGAACCGCCGCTTGGGCGAAAACCTGTGGGGCCGGCCGAAAAGTCCGGTGAACAAGCGCGACTACCCCCCGGGGCAGCATGCCCAGATGCGCCGGCGCAAACCGTCCGATTACGGCATTCAGCTCGCCGCCAAGCAGAAGTTGCGCGGTTACTACGGCAACATCACGGAGAAGCAGTTCCGCCGCACTTATGACGAGGCTGTGAAGGTGAAGGGCGACACCACCGAAGGCCTGATCGGCCTGTTGGAGCGGCGCCTGGACGCGGTGGTTTACCGCATGAAATTCGTGCCCACGGTTTTCTCATCGCGCCAGTTCATCAATCACGGTCATGTCCTGGTTAATGGCAAGCGGGTGAATATCGCCTCGTACCGGGTCACGGAAGGCGATGTGATTGAAGTCAAGGAAAAGTCCCGCGAGATGATCCTGGTTCTCGAAGCCATGGATTCCCCCGAGCGGGACGTGCCCGAATATATCGAAGTCGATTTCGGCAAGCGCCGCGGCACCTTTGTCCGCACCCCCAAGTTCGCCGAGGTGCCCTATCCGGTACCCATGGAACCGAACCTGGTGATCGAGTATTATTCGCGCTAACACTATGACCATAATCTCTACCAATTGACGGTAGAGATTGAAACGAATTAGGCTGCCCAGCGTAGAAACTGGGCGGCTTTATTTGTTGGAGTGATGATGATGGTGCGAGTTTTGATTGCAATAGCGTTGACGGCAATGACATTAGCTGGGTGCCAAATAACGGACAATACGGCGAGAACAAAGCAATCATACACCTACAAATTTGGAATATTGAAGCAAGTAGGCGATCGCTGGTATTTAGATGAAGAAACCAAAGATATACCGAAAAAACCACATTTCACAGGCTTTAGGTATGGTTACTTAATAACTTCAAATGTAGGAAAATCATTTAGTACGTATCATCGTATGGAAATTGGTTCTCCAGTTTCTGGAACTGCCAGCCGTACAGTAACGGATACCTACGGCAACGGAACAATTAGGAAAACCGCGTATTACGCGAACGCCAGCCACACAGTGGAAACTACCAAGGAAAAAACTACCGAAAATGGCGGTGTTTTGCGGGTTATGCAATTTGAATACAATGATGCTGTTGGTCCATACAAAATTACGATCTTTGTTGATGGGACGAAGACAAAAGAGTTTACGTTCAATGTATACAAGCCCTGACATGGCATTTTCACTGACCTGTAAATGTCAATTGGCAAAGGCCAGCGCAGTTTGTCTATGTTGCAGAGGTGCAAGCGACCATTTGATCAAAATCCCAGAAGTACATAGGCAGGACTATATACGGCAAACACCGCAGAGAGTGGGACTGCGATGGAAACCGGGCAGCAAAATTTTGCGCTTTGTAGCGGGCGCATAATTCTACACACATGGGCAGAGGCAAGTACGGACTACAGGGCCAAGTCGTTTGCGGTTTGGCGTTTGAGCCGAACTGGCAACGCCTAACATGAAACCGCCACACGGCCCCCGGTCAATTTGCCGCATTCTGTCCGCCGGAAAGCGGGCTATACTAATTCCCCCGAATACATGAAATGCCGCTGTCCGGCAATGGATTGAGCGCGGATCATGGAAAATTCTTTTTGGCTGCAGGTTCTTGTCGTCGCTGTGGTCGCCAACATCGTCACCGACGCTTACGAGTTTGCCCTGGAACGCAGCCTGGGCAAGACCCGGGATTGGCATTTCGTCGGGCGTTGGGTCGCCTATCTGGGGCGGGGTGTTTTCCGCCATGCAGGCATTGGCGACACGCCGGCCGTGCGCTACGAACTGGCCCTGGGCTGGGCCTTTCACTACCTCGTGGCCATCGTGTTTGCCCAGGTCTATCTGCAATTCCTGGGGGCTGTTCTGGAACAGCCCGCCAGCCTGCTGAGTGGGCTGGTCTTTGGGCTAATCACCGTACTGGCGCCGTGGCTGATCCTGATTCCCGGCCTGGGTGGCGGCTTCCTGGGCCTGAAAACCGGACGCCCGGTTTTCGTTTGCGCCGCCAGCCTGTCCGTGCACGCCGTCTTCGGCATTGGCCTGTATCTCGGCACTCTGGTTTTCGCCGTTATATGGTAAGCTAACGACACTGGTTATGGCCGGCGCCCGGTATGCCGGCAGTGGTGACCGCAGGGGTGGGACAATGGGTGTTTTGTGGCTGGAAGTACTGGTGGTCGGCCTGGTCGCCAACTTTATTACCGATTTTTATGAGTATTTTCTCGAGCGCGGCCTGGGCAAGAACCGCGATTGGCATCTGGTCGGCCGCTGGGTAGCCTATCTGGGCCGGGGTACCTTCAGCCACAAAGATATCGCCAAGGCGCCTGCCATGCGTAACGAGTTTGCCCTGGGTTGGCTGTGCCATTACCTGGTTGGTATCTATTTTGCCGCAATATATTTGATCATTTTGGCGGCGCCTCCGGCGCAATCCGTCAGCTTGTGGAACGCCCTGGCTTTCGGCCTTGCCACGGTGCTGTTGCCCTGGCTGATCCTGATCCCGGGGCAGGGCGGCGGCTTTTTCGCCGCCAAGACCGAACGGCCAAATTTCATCCGAATAACCAGCCTGTCGGTGCATGCCGTATTCGGCGTCAGCCTTTACCTCGGTTTCCTGGTCTACCACGCTATATGGTAGGAGCTTTGGGGGCCGCGCGATCGGCCCCTTGGCGGGCCGCGCTGCTAATGCTTTTGGCGTCGGCCTTGTTCTCCACCATGAATGCCCTGGCAAAATATATGCTGGTGTCCGGTCACGGCGCGGCAATCGGCGTGTTGCAGATCACCTTTGCCCGTTATGTGTTCGGGACGCTGTTTCTGCTGCCGGCATTGTACGCTGCCAATGTACTGCCGAGGACGGCGCATCCCTTGAAATACGCCTTTCGGGCCGGCGCCGGAGTGGCCGGCGTTGCCCTGATGTTCAGCGCAATTGCCGTTATTCCCCTGGCCAATGCCACCGCTATTGGTTTCAGCTCGCCGATCTTCGCCATGCTTTTCGCGGTGCTGTTGCTGGGCGAAAAAGCGAACCGCGTTCGCTGGCTGGCGGCGGCGGTCGGCTTTGCCGGCGTGATCGTGATCGCGGGTCCTGATTTCAGTGCCTTTGGTACTGGCTCTCTGTTTGCCGTGGTGGCGGCGCTTTGCATGGGCGCGGAAATCGTCGCCGTAAAATGGCTCTCCCGCCTGGGGGACAGGGCCATCATCATGTTGTTTTTCGGCAACCTGTTCGGCGCCTTGATTGCCAGCCTGCTGGCCCTGCCAACGTGGGTTTGGCCGGAAGCGGAACAATGGTTGCTGTTGGCCGCGACTGGATTGGTCGCCGTGGCCGGTCAACGCCTGCTTTTGCATGCCATGGCCCTGGCGGATGCCAATTTCATCGCGCCGTTCCTATACTCGTCGCTGCTGTTTTCCGGCCTGTTCGGGGTGATTTTTTTCGACGAAATCCTGCGCCCGTCTCTGTTCCTTGGGATCGCCTTGATCGTGGCCAGCGGCCTGCTGCTGCTGCGCTTTGGCTCTCAGGGCGATTGACCCATGCCACTAGATGTTTAGACCCAGGGTGTGATGGATTACTTTATGATGATCCGACAACACGGGAGGACTTATGGGACAGGTATTACACGGCAGCGCCACGACGACGCACGCGATCAGAACGGCAATACAGCGATCGCAAGCTTCGATCCAGGAGCTGAGCGAGACCTATAACCTTAACCCCAAGACGGTCGCCAAGTGGAAGAAGCGAGATTTTGTGGCAGATGCGGCCATGGGCCCCAAGGAGATCCGCTCGACGGTGCTGAGCCTGGAGGAAGAAGCCGTCATCGTGGCTTTCCGCAAACATACGCTGCTGCCGCTCGACGACTGTCTGTACACCCTGCAGGCCAGTATTCCGCATTTGACGCGTTCATCCCTGCATCGATGTCTGCAACGCCACGGCATCAGCCGTTTACCGGAAACGAATGGCGATAAGCCCAAGAAGAAGTTCCGCAACTACCCCATCGGCTATTTTCATATAGACATCGCCGAAGTGCGCACGGAAGACGGCAAGCTCTATTTGTTCGTAGCCATCGACCGGACCTCCAAGGTTGCCTTCGCGGAATTACACGAAAAAGCGACACGACGGATTGCGGCGGACTTTCTCAGACATGTGATCGAGGCGCTCCCTTACAAGATAAATATCGTGCTGACCGATAACGGTACCCACTTCACGACACCAGGGCATGGGCGCTCAATGGCCGGCGAATTGATCGCCATGCAGGAGGCCGGGAAACCTTTCCGGGCCCATGCCTTTGAATGGGCCTGTGCACAAAATGGCATCGAACATCGTCTGACCAAACCCAACCATCCCTGGACCAACGGCCAGGTCGAACGCATGAACAGAACATTGAAGGAGGCCACGGTCCGGCGATATCACTATGAAAACCATGCTCAGTTGAAAGAGCATCTGGAAGCCTTCCTCATGGCATATAATCACGCCAAACGACTGAAGACCTTGAAGGGTCTCACACCACACGAATATCTCTGCAAATGCTGGACAGAACAACCAGAACGCTTCAATATTAATCCAATCCATCACACCCTGGGACTAAACA
>JAJFGG010000089.1 GCA_021776235.1 Alphaproteobacteria bacterium
TGTGACCTACAATCCGGGGGCTGCGTTCCAGTATCTGGCGGCCGGTGAAACCGCCACGGACAGCTTCAATTATACGATCACCGACGGCAACGGCGGCTTCGACACCGCCACCGTCACGGTGACGATCAACGGCCTGAACGATGCGCCGGTAACATCGGGTGTGGCAACGGGCACGGTGACAGAAGACACCACGCTATCGACCTCCGGTCAGCTCAACGCCACAGACGTGGACAATGGTGCGACCGAAGCCTGGAGCGTGCTTGGCGGCGGTGTTGGCACCTATGGCAGCCTTTCCGTCAACGGGGCCGGCCTATGGACCTACAACCTGAACAACGGCGCGGCCAATGTGCAGACCCTGGCCGAGGGCCAGCCGGTCAACGACGCCTTTACGGTGCAAGTCGCGGACCAGTTTGGTGCTATCGATACTCAGGTCGTAAATGTCACGGTCAACGGCACAAATGATGCCCCCGTGGTGAGCGGAGCGGTGGCTCTGGGCAGCGTCGACGAGGACAACAGCTTCACGGTTACCCAGGCTCAATTGTTGGGCCAAGCCAGCGATGTCGATACGAACGATACACTCTCGGCCGTCAATGTGGTGGTTTCACAGGGCAACGCCGGCGTAGTGACCAATGGCAACGGCACCTGGACGGTAACGCCGGCGGACGACTGGAACGGCGCGGTCGAACTGTCCTATGACGTCACCGACGGCATCGCCAATACGGCGGCCACCGCGAACCTGACTGTAAACGCCGTCAACGATGCGCCGGATATCGCAATCTCGATCCAGAACCCAAACCTGATATCGAACGGCAGTTTCGAGTTGGGTACCGACCCAGGCGCCGGTTTCACCACCGAGGGTCCCGGATCTACCGATATCACTGATTGGACGGTTACGGGCGATAGCGTCGACTACATCGGCAGTTTTTGGGATGCAGCTGACGCTGGGCGTAGCATCGACCTGAGCGGCAATACAGCCGGCGGGGTTGCACAAAGCTTCTCGACGGTGGCAGGCGCGCAATACACGGCAACATTCTATATGGCCGCGAATACAGCCGGCGGGAATACGATCAAAACTATCGACGTCTCAGCCGGCGGTCCCGGCCAATTGTTCACTTTCGATGGCACCGGACATGGCGTTAATTCCATGGGCTGGGAGGAGAACAGCTTCACCTTTACCGCGACGGCCGCGACCACGACTCTGACCTTCACCAGCTTGGAACTGAACGCATTGGGCCCGGCGCTTGACGATGTGCGGGTTGTGCGCGACGGCCTTTATGTTGACGAGGATACGCCGCTCACCATCAACGGCGTTTCCGTCTCGGACGTCGACGTCAACGAGGGCACCGGCCTTGTCGAGGTTTCGCTTTCCAGCGATCACGGCGACATCACTCTGGCCGACGTCGTTGGCCTGAGCAGTTTCAGCGGCAACGGCAGTCACAGCGTCACACTGCAAGGCACCTTGGTGGAGGTTAACCAAGCGCTTAACGGCATGACCTACGATCCGGACCAGGACTACAACGGCGCGGATCAGCTTGCCGTTGGCGTTAATGACTTGGGCAACACCGGCGCTGGCGGACCGCTGTCGGACGCGGAAACCATTGACATCACCGTCGACCCCATCAACGACGCGCCGACGCTTGAGGTGCCGGGTGGCGCGGGGGGCTCGGCCAATATTCTGTTTGTTTCGGACAGCGGCGTCGGTTCGGCGATTGCCACGGTTCTGGCCGGCGACGGGCATAATGTGACCTCTGTTCTGGATAATTTCTCGGGTGGTGTCACATCGGCCCTGACGGGCGATCTGTCGGCCTACGACGCGGTATTCTGGAGCGCCTCGGGTGATTCATCTGGCAGCCAACATTCAGCCTCCATGTTCACCGACCTGCAGGCTTATGTGAATGGCGGCGGCCGGGTCTTTGTGACCGGCTATGATTCCATCGCCTCACCGTCTGACGGCAGCCTGATCGGCTTCCTTGGCGGCACCAGCAGCCAGGACTTCGGTACGCCGAATACGGGCGCCGCCGGGGCCAACAGCCTGACCACGGGTGCGGTCGATATTCAAGGCGTCCAGCCGACCGGCCATTTTGGTGACACGGACACCCTGTATACCGCCGCTGGCACGACGGCGGTGGTTGGCAGCAGCTACGGCGGGACCGGCGCGTCATGGACACTACGGGGGTTTGGCGACGGCGAAATCGCCTATGTCTCCAACGGCCAGTCCGGCACGTCTGGTTCGCACGCCTCATGGTCGAACACATCGGCCGGCGGTGCCGGGGCCTATAATGCGGCGATCCGCAACTTCGCATTCAACGCGGCGACCGGCTTGCAGGTCGATGAAGACACGACGCTATCGATCACCGACATCAGTGTGTCTGACATTGATGCGGCAAGCGATCCCTTGCTGGTCAGCCTGGCGGTGGACGAAGGTTCGCTGTTGCTGACTTCGACGGCGGGTTTGAGCATGGTGGACGGTGACGGCAGTGACGGCACGTTGTCCTTCACAGGTTCGCAAGCTTCGATCAATGCGGCGCTTTCATCCGGGCTCAACTATACCCCGGACCTGAACTTCAACGGTACGGACACCTTGTCGGTAACCGTGAATGACCAGGGCAACAACGGTGCCGGCGGGCCGCTGTCAGCCAACGCTACTTCCGAAATCACGGTGAATCCGGTCAACGACGCCCCGGTAGCGGAAGCGAACAAGGTTGTCACTGTCGGTGAAAACCAGTCCATCGCCGGGTTCGCCCATTACGCGGGCAATGGCCATTATTACGACTTTGTCGCGTCAGGGCACACCTGGGCCCAGGCGAGCGCGGCGGCGGCGGCGGCAGGCGGGCATCTGGCCACGGTTACCTCGGCCGGTGAAAGCAATTTCATTATCGGGGCGAACGTGACGAATGGTGGCCGCGGCTGGCTCGGTGGTAGCGACAATGCCGTTGATGGCGAATGGCGATGGGTCGAAGGACAAGAGACCGGCCTGCAATTCTGGCAGGGCCCGAAGGCGGCCTTAGGCGGTCATTCGGTCGACGGTCGCTACACAAATTGGGATGTGCCCTCCGAACCAAATGGCGGATCCATTGAAAACTATCTTGAGACATTCGTTGTTGGCGGCCCATGGAATGACCTATCGGGCTCGGGCATCCTCGGCTATGTCGTCGAGATCGACAAGTCGGTTTCGCTGAATATCGCGGCACCGACGGACGTCGAAGGCGATACTTTGACAGCCACCATCACCGGACTGCCGGTCAACGGCGTGATCACCACGAATGAAGGGGTTGCCGTGGCCAACAGCCAGGTGCTAAGCGTGGCGGAACTGACGGGCCTTCGATTTAACGCCAATCTGAACGCTGGCGACAGCACATCCAGTTTCTCGTACACGGTGAACGACGGCAACGGCGGCAGCGACACATCGATAGTGACGGTGAATACGCTTGATACGCCGCAAGAAGCCTTAGCAAGCCATACATTGACCTTTGAAACCGGTATCTTCAATGGTCTTGGTGGCTTTAACTGGTCCAATATGTTCGCTTTGGATGGCACCAATTATCCCCTTAGTCCAAGTGGTTATTACAATGGTCGGGTTTCCGGTGATTACGTTGCATTTAATGGCGGTGGCGCTTCGGCAAGCGTTTCCGACGGCGACTTCAATTTCGATAGCGCCTATCTGACGGCAGCCTGGAACAACGGACTGAATATCAAGGTTGATGGCTACGACAATGGTGTACTGAAGTACAGCACTACCGTGGTGGTCAATACGACCGGCCCAACGTTGTTCAATTTCAACTACGACACAATTGATCAGTTGAATTTCTCAACCTCTGGCGGGACTTCGGCCGGATATCCAGGTAGTGGGCAACATTTCGCGATGGATAACTTTACCTATTCCGTCGTGACAGCACCGCCGAACGAGACCATTGTTGGTACCGCCGGAAACGACGTGCTTGGCGGCGGCTTTGGCGACGATACACTGATCGGCAACGGCGGTGACGATTTGTTCGTCTTCAACAACAGCGGCGGCGACGATACAGTGAACGACTTCACCGAAGTGGCTGGCAACGACGATGTATTGGATATCACCGACTTTGGCCTGAACAATATGTCGGAACTTCTATCCGTGACTCAGATTGCACCCAACAATACGCTGGTCCAAATCGATGCCGACGATTCGGTGCTGCTGATCGGCGTCAACGCCGGCAATCTGCAGAACGACGACTTCCTGTTTTCCTGATCGCCAGCGCTGCGGTCACCAAACGGATCAGGGCCGGGGCATCGCTCCGGTCACGAGGTCCAGAAAGCGGGCCTTGATGAAAACGGCTTCATATTCTAGAACCAGAGCCAATTGCATTGAAATAGATTGTCGGTTTTTTTGTGCACCGACGCGCACCCGAGGCGCCGTATCTGGCGCTGCTCGCAAGTCAAAACAGAGGAACTGAATATGAGCGATAGTCAAAAAACCGAGGTTTTCGTCGATGGCATTACCTCCATGCGCCTGATGGCAGGGGTGGTCCGCATCGATTTTGGCGAACTCTCACGGCCACCGATGGAAGGCGAGACACCCGATTTTTCCAATAAACTGCGCATGTTTTTACCACTTGACGGTTTTTTGCGTTCGTTGGGTTCAATGCAAGGGTTGGCGGAAAAATTGAAATCGGAAGGCGTCCTGAAGGCAAAAGATGCAAATGGCTCGGATCAATCCGATGACGGCGGCAAATCGTAAAGCCGATTTGACTTGAACGCCGACGCCTATGGCGAAACCATTGGTCTGCTGATAGCGACCGCCGATACCCCCGGCGGATCGCTACCAGGCTGGTTGAATAAAGTCGGAGCTACAGATCAGTCCGGCGACGTGGTCAAAGCTGGCTGACGGCACCACAACCGGCATCATTGCCGACGGTGGCACTCCTGATACCGATAAGTTAAACCTCGATTAGGCGGCCTGACCGCGTTTCATCTGCAAAAATTTGTTGCCAACAACCAGAATCCGATTACGTGAGCTAATTCCGAATATTTACCATAGCTTGAAAATCTGAATATTAACCATAGGTTAAGCTATTAGCAGTCTGCAGAATTTGTTATGATAACGTTAAGAACCTATCGGTTCAAAAAATTCCATGTTGTCATAACCCGTTTACTGGGGACGTGTCATGGCCAGAAAATATAGGCATAAGAAGAGCCACGGGAGCGGTTCGGGCGGTAGCGGCGGCCATGGCTCCGGCGGCGGCGGCGGACTGTTTTTAAAGGGCGGTTCGGGTGATGACGTGTTGACGGGCGGCTCCGGCAACGACTGGATCATCGGCCTCGGCGGCAACGACACGCTCAGCGGCCGCGGCGGCAATGACAGGATCAGTGGCGGCTCCGGCAACGACAAAATCGACGGCGGCTCGGGAAACGACTGGATCAGCGGTGGTTCGGGTAACGACACGATTGATGGCGGCTCCGGTGACGACTGGATAAGCGCCGGTTCCGGCAACAATAAAATCGACGGCGGTTCCGGCAACGACAAGATCTACGCCGGTTCCGGAAACAACAAAATTGACGGCGGCTCCGGTGACGACTGGATAAGCGCCGGTTCCGGCAACAACAAAATCGACGGCGGCTCCG
>JAJFGG010000090.1 GCA_021776235.1 Alphaproteobacteria bacterium
GGCAGAGAAATCCTTGGATTCACCCTAACCGGCATAGAAACGTTGCGCGAAATCATCGCCGACCAGATCACCAGAGACCGCTGACCCGAACCAACATAACCGATGGAAAGCTACAGCCTGCGGCCTTCATCGGATGCTTACGTCGCAGGTGTAGATAATGCGGGTGGACGCATTTAGGCCAAGAGATCCCAGTTCCCGAATGACTTGGCCGATCTGTTCGTCCGTGTGGGTAATGAGGCCGCAGTATCCAGCGATGGTGCGCTGTACGAAGTCCTCGCTGAACTCGTCCTCGATGCTGTTCATCCAGGCGAGATACCGGTCGGCCGGATGCGAGGGACGCTCGTTCCTGCGCCATTGTACCGGCATGGGCACGTCAGCCAACGGATACATGGCCCAGAAACGAGCGGGCACTTTGAATGGCGGATGGGGGCTTGCGTAGGAGACCAGCAGCACCCAGGGTTCTTCCTGATCGCCATGGGCACGGAGCCATTCGGTGGCGCGGCCGGTGACACGGCGGTCATAGACCTGGTAATCCGCTTCCCCGGGCACCGAGTCTTCATAGATGGCCCGGTGCGATTCACGTCGAGGCACCCCATCCTGGGTGGCGCGCAACAGCGAAATCAGCGCCCCCTTTGCCTCGACAATGTGCATGACGTCGATTTCTTCGGTGAACCCGTTGTCGTCGTCGGACGAGCGGAAATGCAGCTTGCCGATGGCAGCTATTTCATGGCCTTGGTCGCGAATCCGATGATGCCAGGTCGGTACGCGGCCATCGTAGGCCAACGCGTTGTCCCAGTATCCGGTCTGATGTGGATAACGACCGGTGGCAATGGCGGCTCGGGACGGGCAGCAAAGCGGACTGGCGCAATAGGCATTGGCGAACCGCACGCCTCGGCGGGCGATGCCGTCCAGGTTGGGCGTCTTGACCGTCGGGTGACCAGCAGCACCAAGCAATCGCCGGCTGTGATTGTCCGTAAAAAAAGACGATGAGATTCGTAGGTTGCATCATGTTCCCCGCTCGTCGATGTCGACAGTGTGGGCTAATCGAGCACTGTTTGATCGATGCGCCAGTGTTCCATGCTGGATATGTCCGGTTGCAGACCAATGCCGTCATCTAACGGCAGATCCACATAACCATCACCGACCGACAATGCACCGGCAAGGACAAGTTCCCGCAATGGGTTCTGGTTGACATCCATTTCAAGCAGGCCGTCGCCACCGGCGGCCGCTAGCAGTTGCGAGGAATGCATGAGACCAACGCCGCCGCCCAACCAATGCGGGCAATAGGTTTTGCCCGCGGACAGCGCCATTTGCGCGATGGCGAAACAGTCCGTCACGCCGCCCCATTTGCCGACGTCCGGCTGAACATAATCCAACCAGTGTAGTGCTGTTTCGACATTGTCCAAACCTCGCAGATTTTCGGCACCCGCGAGCGGAATGCGTGCGGCCGCTTTCAGTTCCTGCCACTGATCCGCAGGTGCATCCGCCAGCATCGGTTCCTCGAACCAACCGGCCCCCGCTTCGGCGAGCCAGTCGGCGGCAAATTTTGCTTGTTCCAGGTTCCATCGTTGATTGGCGTCGACGAAGAACCGTTCACCGGGAGACATGCCATCCACGATTTGCCGGACATTGCCCTTGTCTATGGCCTCTTCAAATCCGATCTTCAGCTTGAAATTCCGATGGCCGTGGGCGCGTTGGGCAATAACGGTTTCCGGTCCGTCTCCCGGGTTCAAGCCGCTTGCATAGGCCGGGATGCGGTCGACCGCGTTCGGATTAAGCATTTTGCGTAAGGGTAGGCCGGCCCTGCGGGCAGCCAGATCCCAAAGAGCCTGGTCCACTGCTGCCAATACGGAGGCGACGGGCCCCGGCTCGTCCGACTGCACGGTCAGCACATGTAAGCTGTCAACCAAACCATGGTAAAAGCTCGGCACGTCATCAACCGTCTTACCCAGCAGCAAATCGGGGAGGAGGAACGCCGCCAACTTGGCGCGGTATTCCGTCGTGACAGTCGGAAAGTTGCCCCAGATTTCGCCCCAACCGACAACGCCCTCGTTGTCTTCGAGCCGTAGCATAGCCGCGCCTCGACTGGGAATGCTGCCGAATGAGGTGACCACGGGCTTCTCGATGGGAGCCCGGAAGACATCAATGTAAATACGTCCGATTTTCATGGCATTACCCTCATACGACCCGACCGGTGCACTGACTGATGACGGTTGGACTTCCGGCGGTTGCACCGGCAACGATAAAACGGCGATCCAAAATTGCGTTAGTGTAACCCATAGGCCATCCGCCGATTTACCTGACCGAAGACCCGTTCATCACATCACCGCGCCACAGCACACGAACCGAGTCATCCATGATGCAATTCGTTACCAGTGTCAGAGAAACGTTTAGTCCAGCATAATGTTCCATGCTCACTTTCCTTCCGGGTCTAATGAGGCTGATCAATCTCAGACCGCGAAACTTAAACCCGGCGCGTGGCCACCGTAGAGCAAATACACCGTGTCACCATTATGAAAACCTGTAACCTTGATCCGATGTTCTGCTTTTTTTCAAAGATGCCGCATGGAATAGCCCGGATATGTTCTAACATGACGGCAATGACCGTCCGCAGGGAGTGAATGGGATAAGATGGCTGACAGCCCGCAAGCGCAATACGACTATATCATCGTTGGAGCCGGCTCGGCCGGCGCCGCCCTGGCCTATCGCCTGAGCGAAAACGCCGCCAACAAGGTGTTGTTGCTGGAGGCCGGCAAGGCCAGCCATCCTTATTCTCGGCTGCCGGTAAGCTTCGGTCTGTTGATCGACCATCCGGGCGCCAATTGGCGTTTTACCTCCGAGCCGGAGGACGGTACCGCCAACCGCGCGATCCCGGTGCCGCGGGGCAAGCTGCTGGGCGGTTCATCCGCCATCAACGGTCTGGTCTACGTGCGCGGCCAGACTCTCGATTATGACACCTGGGCGCAGCTGGGCAACCGAGGCTGGAGCTGGCAGGACGTCGAGCCGCTGTTCCTGCGCATGGAGAATTATGAAAAGGGCGGCGATGGCGTGCGCGGCAAGGGCGGGCCCTTGAGCGTCTCTGAAGTGCCGGATCAGAATCCCCTGTATGACGCGTTGTTCGATGCGGCCGAGGCGGCCGGCTACCGCCGCAACAGCGACTATAACGGCCCTGATCAGGAAGGTATCGTCAAGACCCAGGCGACCATCCAGGGCGGCCGGCGCATGAGCACCGCGCACTGTTATCTGCGGCCGGCGATGGCGCGGAACAACCTGCATGTGGTTACCGAAGCCCTGACCCATCACCTTGTTCTCGAGGGTAAGCGCTGCGTCGGTGTCGCCTATGCCCAGGGCGGCCAGGTCATCGAGGCGCGGGCCGGCGCCGAGGTTATCCTGTCCGCCGGCGCCATCGGCTCGCCGCAGATCCTGGAGCTGTCCGGTATCGGCAAGCCTGACGTGCTGCAGGCCCATGGTATCGCCGTGCAGCACGAACTGCCGGCGGTGGGCGAGAATTTCCGCGACCACATCAATGCCCGTATTCAATGGAAAGTGACCGCCTCGGGTGTCTCCTATAACGAGCGGGCCCGCGGCATCAATCTGCTCGGGCAGGTGGCCAAGTACCTGACCACGGGCGGTGGCTTCATCAGCCTGCCGTCGGCGCCGCTGCTGGCCTTCCTGAGGACCCGGCCCGAACTGGAAACGCCAGATGTGCAAATGCACCTGGTGCCTTATGCGGTGAAGGATCCGAAGCGGCGCAAGCTGCATCCGTTCCCCGGCATGACCGTGTCCTGTTACCAGTTGCGGCCCGAAAGCCTGGGCTCGATCCATATCCGCTCGGCCGATCCCGCCTCACAGCCTGCCATCCGCTTCAATTTCCTGGGCGACCAGATCGATCGCGAGACCATGGTCGAAGGTTTCAAAATGATGCGGCGGATCGTCGAGGCGGCGCCGATGGATCCGTTCCGTGGCGAGGAATATTCGCCGGGCAGCGAAGTTGACGCCGACGACGCCATCGAGCAATGGATCAGGCAGAACTCAGAGACCGCTTACCATCCGATCGGCACCTGCCGCATGGGCCCGGGCCCGAACGCGGTGGTGGACCAACGGCTGAAGGTCTATGGCCTGGAGGGCCTGCGGGTCGCCGATGCCTCGATCTTCCCGACCATGCCGTCCGGCAACACCAATGCACCCAGCATCATGGTCGGCGAAAAGTGCGCCGACCTGATCATGGCGTCTGCCTGAAAGATCGAAGAACGCCGGACAAGCACGCTCAGGTATCTTGCCCGCCGCGACGCCGGTCCAGAATGTAAGGGGCCGCATCAGGCCGCTGCCCGAGCCCGGTATCGGCGACCGCCAGGCCGCTCAGGATCATGTCGACCGGTCCGTCCTGTTCGCCCAAGGGCATCAGCAGGGCCCCGGATGCCGGAATCGGGATCATCAACCCAACCCCGCACAAGACGGCATAGCGCGTCGGGATCATATGCGCCGCTTAGGTTGATGCGGTGGCCGGACGGCAACGTAATCTCGACCCTCGATCCCAACGCCTTCGATTCAATAACCGGCGTGGTGATGACAGGCGGATCAGCGACAAGCGGAGAGGCGACTACCTCCACTGGAAGAAATGATCCGTTGAGACCTTCCGCCGGCGGCGGATTGAAACGCGGATCACGCGGCCATTTGAAAACTAAATTCGCATTCACGTCATAGCGACAGGCAACCTGCGAAACCGAACACCCGGAACCCGGCTCTGGGCAACAATCCGGATCTTCTCTCCGTCTTCCCACCGCCGGCGAATTCGGCGCTTCTTCAACATCCCTAAATCCACTTAGTGTCCACCAACGATAGTGGACACCTGCGTCCACCATCAGGCGCAAACCCTCACAGATATCGTCGCCTTCAAATAGGGCAGGGACACCGGACGATTACGATGAACGTCAACTTCGATGTATTTGCGCGGCTAACCTCGGAACGTAATCGTATCTGGCAGGAACATGACGATCCCGGGGAAGCCTGCGATCAGCAATGCCATCGCGCACATAATGAGGAAGAAGGGAATGGTCGCCTTGGCAATCCGCCCAATGCTTTCACCAGTCAGGCCTTGAATGACAAACAGGTTGAAGCCAACCGGCGGCGTGATTTGCGCCATCTCTACCACGATCACCACGAAGATGCCGAACCAGATCTTGTCAAACCCGGCCGCCACCACCAGAGGCAATGTGATCGGCAGGGTCATAACGATGCTGGACAACCCGTCTAGGACACAGCCCAGCACGGCGTAAAATACCAGCAACAGCAAGATCAGCATCATTGGCGAGAGCTGCATGGCGGCGATTTCACTGGCGATGGTGCGCGGCACGCCGAGAAATCCCATGGACACGGACAGGAACACCGCGCCGGTGACGATCAAGGCAATCATCGACGTCGTCCGCACCGCGCCCAGGCACGATTTGCGTATTGTCTCGGGGCTTAAAGTCTTCTGCCCGGCGGCAACGATGAGGGCGCCCAGCACGCCGACGGCCGCGGCCTCGGAGGGGCTGGCGAAGCCTCCGTACATTGAGCCCATGACGAGCAATATCAGGAACACCACGGGACCCAGATCGACCAGGCCCACCATGCGGTCGCGCCAGGTCGGTTTGCTGTCGTCCTGCGGCACCATATTAGGTGCAATCGTTGCGCGAAGGCCCAGATAACCCATATAGCAAAGCGCCAACAGCAGGCCCGGAACAATGCCGGCGATAAACAGTTTCAGGATCGAAGTTTCCGAAAGCACGCCATAAATAATCAAAATTAGAGATGGCGGAATTAGGAAGCCCAAGGTGCCGGCGCCGGCCAATGACCCCATCACCAGGTCCTTGTCGTAACCGCGTTTGAACAGTTCCGACAGGGTGATCCGGCCAACTGTCGCGGCGGTCGCGGCGGAGGAGCCAGAAATCGCCGCAAACAGCGTACAGGCGAGAACATTGACATGCAGCATGCGGCCGGGCAGACGGGTGGTCCAGGGCGACAGGCCATTGAATAATGAGGTCGATAGCCTGGTATGGAACAAAATTTCCGCCATCAAAATAAACATTGGCAGGGCGACCAGCTCCGGCGTCGTTACGGTATTAAATGTCAGCTGAGCCAGCAATTTATCCACCGGCATGCTGCGGAACAGCGCCAAGGATATGATCGCTACCGAATACAGCCCTAGGCCAACCCAAACGCCGGCGCCAAGGGATAGAACCATGATCCCCAATACGGTAATCAGAATGACGGTGGCGTCCATTATTCGACCTGAAACCCTTCGGACATGTCTTCCGTCGGCAGGCCGGTAAAGAGGCGACACAATCGTGCCAACAATTGAATGGAGAGCAGCAGGCCGCCAAAGGCGATGGCGGCTTGGGGGATGAACAGCGGCGTTTCCGATATGGTCGCCGATACACTGCCAGAGAGATAAGAGCGCCAGGCCAACTGTGCTACGGCCGAGGCGATGAAGGCGGCGATCCCAAGGCCGAAAATGGTGCAAAGCACATCAACCCAATGCGCCGCCCGGGGCGGCATACTTGCCGCCAACAGGGATACCCGAATATGCCCGCCGGTGCGCAGGGTATAGGCCAACCCGAAAAACATCGACACGCCCATGGCAAAGGCGCTGTATTCCCAGGCAAAGCTCAGGCTGTAATTGAACAGCGACCTGGCGGCGATCTCGCCTAAAATCATCACGGCGATAGAGGCCATCAACACGGCGGCCGCCACTGCAAACCATTTCGAAATGGCGTCGATGAAGTCGAGAATTTTACGCATGGGTTTTTGAACTCATCAATACCGCTCCCCCAACCCACGTGGCCGGGGGAGCGCCATTGTTAACTCAGCCGCCCGACTCGCGGAAAGCGTTGATCACGTTGCTCGCGGACGAGCCCGTGCCTTTTATATAATCTTCGAGGATGGATTTGGTCCGCATGCGCATATCAGCCATCATCGTATCCGAGACCATACCCATGGCGACGCCATTGTCATTCAGGGTTTTCGACTTGGTGGCGTCTTCCTCGCTGCTGACGCCCCAGAACACTGGCTCCAGCCGTTTGGCTGTTGCTTCAATTGCCGCCCGCTGCGCATCGGTCAGCCCATTCCATGCGTCGAGATTGACGGCAACGATGTTGGAGCCCCAAACATGGCTGGTCGGGTACATATATTTCAGAAATTCCCAAAATTTTCCATCCACACCGGAGCTCGATGACGTTGTCACCGCATCGATCGTGCCGGCCGCCAATGACGGCACCACTTCACCCCAGGGCATTTGCACAGAGGTCATGCCGATCTTGTTAAACAACGCCGTAGTCGATTTGCTGTAAGTGCGGATTTTGATGCCCTTCAGATCGCCTACATCGCTAATGGGCACCTTGGTGTAAACGTATTGCCGCGGCCAGGGCACATGATACAGGATCTTCATGTTGTAACGTTTGGCCGCCTTGGCGAGTTCCGGCTTCCAGTATTTGTAGAGTTTTTTCAAACCCTCAAAACCGTTCACCAGATAGGGCTGCCCTTCCAGGCCCATGATCGGCACCTCGCCAACCTGCTGACCGAGATAGAAGTCGCCGATCGGCACCAGGCCGTCACGCAGCACGCTCATCATTTCGGGACCTTTAAATCCGAGGGAACCGCCAGGATGAATGTTGATGTTGATTTCGCCATTGGTCGCCTTTTTCACTTCGGCAGCGAAAACTTTGGCGTTCTTGACATGAAAATTGCCGTCAGGCCAAGCCAAGGGCAGGTCCCAATCCTTGGCCGATACCGATGCCGCCCCCATGGCGCCAATGGCCAAGGCTGTGGCCGCTGCCAGGCCGGTGGCCTTGAGCCATCTGATGTGCCGCATTGTCATAGTGCTTTTCCTCCCGTTTCAGTGCGAGATACAGTACCATCCCGCAAGTTTGAAGCAGACTTAAGCTTGTCTGAATTTTCGAAATTCATAAAGATGCTATCTAACTCGTTCCGCCAGGGAAAGGCGTTATCTTGCCACATCGCCAACAGCTGGGGGTCACAGGATTGGAACTGGACGAAAATCCCGTGCGACCAGTCTTTAGTGGAGGATCCAGAAGTGAGCGAGCATAAACCGCTTCCCAGAGTTGACGATCAGGGCGTGATCGATATGCATGTCCATGTTGGGCCTGGAATTTATCCGCCGGCGGTATGACCCCTTCACATTGGCCGAGGAAGCCCGGCGGGAAGGCATTGGTGTGGTCATGAAGAATCATTTTCAACCCACCACCGCCTGGGCCTCCATGGCGGCGCAAGAAGGCGATTCGGTGCCGCTTGTGGGAGCAGTGGCGCTTAATCTTGGCTGTGGGGGGATCGATGCGCACGGTATCCGGTCAGCAATGTCGGGATGGAAAACGGATACTACAGCATCAGAGCCGCGAACCGACCGATTTGTTGTCTGGATGCCCACGGTCTGTGCGGAGGCCCACCTGGATCAGTTCGGCCGAAGAGATATGGATTTGAACTGGGGCGTTGATGAAAAGCACACGACCTTTATCGAAAAGGGCGAAGGCCTTCAACTGCACGACCCTTCGGGTCAGATCGTTGACGGCCTGGCGCGCGCGTTGGAGACCATTGCCGAGCATGACTTGGTCCTCGCCAGCGGTCATCTTGACGGTTCCGACACCCAGGATTTGGTGAAAACGGCGCACGATGCGGGCATACGGCGGATGATCCTGACCCACCCTCTGTGGCACGCCATCGAACTGTCTCCGGAAGAGGTCCGCAACCTGTATCAGGAATGCAATGTCTATTCGGAATTATGTTATTCGAACCTGGAAATGCATGGCATCGACGATTTGACCATCAAGGACTATCTTGAAGTGATCCATGCCGTGGGGCCGGAGGGGGTGATATTGTCGTCCGATTGCGGTCAGACATTCACTCCGACAATAGCGGAATCGCTGCGTGAATTTTTCACCTTGCTACGGCAGGCAGGTATCAGCGATGACGATATAACGCAAATGTCCGTAATCAATCCGAACAAATTGCTGTTTGGCTCATTCGAGGGTTAGCCCGTCCGCCAGGTCCGCTGCTTTCTGTTCCGGTGCGCGGTTCCCGGTCGCGCCAAAGCCACCACCACCCGGTAATTCCAGGACGATGACATCGCCTTGGTTCAGCTGAAACGACTTACCGGCCTCAACCTCCTCACCTTTAGCCAGAATACGCTCCAGACTGCCGTTTTCACCTTCCCGAGGGCCAAGGGGCCGTCCACATATTTCACCTTTATGCGAGGCGCCACCATGGAAATGCCAAAGATGACGAACCATTTGTGCTTGACCTCACGCGACTAGAACGCATTTCTGTAGATTAGGTTGAAGCCCAGGATTGCCAGGAAAACATAGACAATCTTGCGGAAAAGCTCTTGCGACAGCCGATCACGAATCCATTGTCCCAATGCCATTCCGGCCAATGTTGGGATCAACGCCATGGTCGAAGTTAGAAGCACCTGAAGGTTGAAAGCGCCTTGTTGAACTAAGGACGCAGCCCAGGCGATCGTTCCAATCAGAAGGGAAAGGCCGGCCGCCTGGACAAATCTATCCTTTTCAAGACCCAGTGCTTGAAGATAGACCATCAGCGGCAGCAACAGGGAGCCCGTCGTACCCGTCAGCAAACCCGCGCCCAGTCCGACGATTGGCGTGAGAATTGCTTCGCGGTGCCTGGGTACCTTCGGCGCATATTCGAGCAGCCCGATCAGGCAATAAGTGACGATGACAAGTCCAAGCAACGCCGACAGTACGGTGGCGTCTATTCGAAACAGAATTAAAGTGCCGAGCCATACGCCACAACAGGCGATGGCGTTTAACAGCCAAAACCGCCGCAGCAGTAACAATAGTTCGCCGCCACGCATGATCTGCCAAATATTTGCGACAAGGGATGGCACGATCAAGATCGGTATGGCCTCGCGAAGCCCCAGTCCAGTGCCCAAAATAGCAATCGCCGTGGTTGGTAGCCCAACGCCAATTGCACCCTTTATTGTGCCGGCGGCGGTAAACGCAAAGGCTATAATCGCGACTAATGTGAAATCCATCAGGCACTATACCCGACATGCTCTAGCCACTGGCTTCAATACGAACTCTCCCATAGGGTAACTACGGCCAATTGGGACCCACAAGAGTTTAGCGTTGACGCAATTGCGGCCGTTGGCTTTGCTTGTAAAATTCTGATCTACTTGAACATGGACCGGAGCCATAATGCGTTCAAGGTGACTGAACGCGCCTTAAAAATGATCGTCGAGAATCAATTTGAAAGCCGTTCGGGTCCCTGGTGCTTAGGTTTCACCGCCCGGCCTGGTGCCTCACAGGGCCTCAGTAAGTGCCCTGGTCATTCGAACCAGCTCTTTTTGCTCAGATACGCTTAGGGCTTCGAGGCCGGTTTCGAGTTTCTTCGGATCGAGGGACGTGTGTTCGGTCAACGCCACCTGACCGGCGTCGGCAAGCTCCAGGCGAACCACCCTTTCGTCCTGTTCCGAGCGCCGGCGAATAAGCAAACCTTTGCTTTGCAAACGTTTCACCAACTCTGACGCGGTGCTGGCGGCGCAGCCTAAATGGCGGGCAACATCATCAATTCGCGGTGCCTGATCAGCAAACGCCACAAGCTGCAGAACTCTTATGGCGCGATGGGACAAGTCGATGGAATAATCTCTCCGCGCGACAAAGTAGAGCGTCGCCAGCGCGGCCTCCAACTGGATCGCACGCTTTTCCCGTCTTGAATTTGATTGCTCCCGCTTGGCCATGGGTCATGCCTTTCGAAACCCTGATCAAAGCATTCGTTGACAGGCTTGCCGTCCGTCAATTATATATTTCGTATAACACGAAATTAATGGAAAGACGAATTAAAAATGGCTGGCAGCATTACAGGCAATCAGTGGACGCCGACGCCCTCCAGCGCTGACGGAATTTTGGCGGATTTCCACAGCGATACATTGGCGAAACCAACGGCCAAGATGCTTCAGGCCTTGCTTGCAGCCAGTGTTGGAGACGAGCAGAAGGGCGAAGACCAGACGACCAATGAACTCTGCCGCCGCGTTGCCGAAATTCTGGGCAAGGAGGCAGCCGTTCTTCTTCCCACGGGCAGCATGTGCAACGAGATTGCGATCGCCGTCCATTGCAGGCCAGGCGAAGAGGTCATCTGCGAACGGTCATGCCATATCGTGAACTTCGAGGCAGGGGGCCCAGCTGCGCTCGCCGGGGTAATGATCGCAGGCATTGACGGTCAACATGGCCGTTTTAGCGCCGATCAGCTATGCGATGCCATTCGGCCCGTATCGCGTTATGCGCCGGAAAGCCGGCTTGTCGCGGTCGAGCAGACAACGAACTTTGGCGGCGGTGGGGTCTGGCCCCTGAAGGCTCTACGAGAGGTTGCCGCAGAAGCGAAGAACAATGGTCTCAAGACGCATATGGACGGTGCCCGCCTGTTCAATGCCTGTGTCAAAAGCGGTACACCGGCGGCCGAATTCGCCGAATTGTTCGACTCCGTCTGGATCGATCTGACAAAAGGACTTGGCGGATTTGCCGGTGCCGTGCTGGCGGGCTCCAAAGAGTTCATCAACGACGCGTGGCGCCTAAAACAACGCTGGGGCGGCGCGATGCGGCAGTCAGGCTACATCGCCGCGACCGGGCTTTATGCCCTGGATAATCATATCCAGCGCCTGGCCGAGGACCACCAATTGGCGGCCTTCATCGCATCTCGGTTGCAGGCTATGCCCTTGATTGCACAAATCATGCCTGTGGAAACCAACATCGTCATCTTCGACATCATCGAATCAGGCCCCACGGCAGCGGACGTCGTTCAACAATTGTTGCAGCAAGGCGTTCGGGTCGGGGCCTTTGGCGAACGCAGGATCCGTGCCGTAACTCATATGGATGTGGGTCAGGATAGCGCTAATCTCCTCTGCGAAGGTCTACGGAATCTTCAAATTCAGAACTGACCCGCCTGCGGCTCAAGCGACTGCGAAGGATGACATCCAATTAGTTCGGGATTTGCCCATTCGCCGCTCCACACCACGACCGTCGAAGCATGCCGGACCCGGCATTGATCGAACTTATGATAGACTGGACTTTGATGCAGGAGATCGAGTTCCATGGTTCGGCTGGATGATGAACTGGCGAGATTGGCAAAGCAGTATGAGAGTTTTGCCATGCGACAAGCCGAGCCAACGTCTCCGCGCTATAAGGAACTCTGCCTGCACGTCGCGCAGTCCAGAATGCTTCTTCGATTTATTGCCGGCCTGCCAATGGAACGGCAGCAACCGAATTTATTTCTTGCCGCGGTCCGCACGGTGGGCGGCGTGCCGAACGGTGCCGAAGCCCTCGACGAAGTAATAGGTCAGCATGGCGGCATGGTACGGGAGGTTATGCTAACCCGCACCACGCAAACGAATGAGCCTGCCAGATGCGCGGTTTTCCTGCCTGTTCTGGCGAGTTTGCCGCAACCGCTTGCCTTGTTGGAAGTTGGTGCCGCTGCGGGGCTTTGCCTTCTGCCGGACAAATACGCCTACGACTATGAAGGCATCAAAATTGGTCCGTCAAAACCGGGACCAGTCTCTGCGCCCGTTTTTCCCTGCAGCGTCAATCAGGCAGCACCTGTCCCACGGCATAATGTCGATGTCGTTTGGCGGACCGGGCTGGACCTCAATCCACTTGATATACAGTGCGCCGGAGATATGGCCTGGTTGCGGACACTCGTGTGGCCGGAGCATCGCGACCGGGCAGACCGCCTGGAGGCGGCGCTCAATGTGGCGCGGGCCGACCCACCCAGATTGATCACGGGCGATTTACTGACGGACCTGGTCTCGGTCGCGGCAACAGCGCCAAAAGCGGCAACCCTGGTTATTTTTCACACTGCGGTGCTGAACTATGTGGCGGCGGCGGCGGAGCGGGAAAAATTCGCGGCCATTGTCCGAGGCCTGGATGCGGTGTGGATCAGTAACGAAGCGCCGGGCGTCTTCCCGGAACTAGCAAAACAGGCGCCGCGGCAGCCGTCGCCTGAATTGTTCTTCCTGTTGGCAATCGATGGCAAACCTGTCGGCTGGACCGGCCCGCACGGCCAATCCATACACTGGTTTGCATAACAAAGGCGCCAGCAAAATAGCGGATCGAACCGCCCGGGTCTTGCCGCACCGGTTGCGCGCGGCGGCGATGATGTCTCGCGGGCGTTGCTGCCGGCAACTGTCTGGCGGGACCAGTTTTGATTCCTACTCCCATATGCTTCAGGTAACTTTCGATACTTCGAAAATCAGATAGGAGTGATCGGAATACTCCTTTATCCATTTGTCCTGTTTGGCGATGCTTGCCTGATCAACCCAGCCCCGAACATCAACCTCCGATTTCCCAGGCGGGCAATCGGATGGATCTTCATTCACCGGCATCTTGTTGTTCCAGAATTTGAATGCCATGTGATCCGAGACCACCACATGATCAAGATTCGACGGTGTGTAGCTGCTGGTCGAGCCGTTTGACCAGGTATTGGGGGTGGTTTTACCCAGCCGCCGCATTTTGACTGAATTCCTTTTCATGTCCTTGTCGAGTTTGTCCAGTTCGACACTGGCGGGAATGTCGTGCTTTCTCCCGCGGTAGTTCATGCCCATGGTATTCAGATCACCCAGGGCAATCAGGTTTGCGCGTTTATTTGCCGGCAGGTTTTTGTCGAGTTTTTTCTTCAGCTTGAAAATACGCTCAAACTGATCATCGCGAAGCCCGAGCCCAACGGGCTTGGTCAGGCTTTTCAAATGCAAGAACAGCAGGGTGTAATCCTTGCTATCAAGCTTGATGCTCAACATGGCGCCGGGCCGCAGCCGGTCGTTGCCCGATTTGAACTGCACGCGCTGGCTAAAGAACGCGGTGAATTTACCTTTGACGCCAACCAGAATCTCCTGGGTCTGCGGGCCTTCGGTTATGTGAAAGCTATAGCCCTGCATTCGGGAGGAAATGTCTTGATAGATATCCTTGCCTTCAATTTCATACAGGGCAAAAACGTCGGGATTTTCTGCCTTAAGTGCGGTTACAACCCGCTTGACGCGTCCAGCGGTTTTGCCTGACAAATGTTCAATGTTCCATGAGAGTACAGAAAATGCCTTGGCCATGTGATCTCTCCCCGGTCAGATGATGTCGCAAAATGACGGCAGTTTTATGCAGTTTAGGTTAGGCGTAACCACAACCATATGGCAAGGATGTATCCCTGGGCTCGCCGAGGGATACGGGCCCAATGTAAGTCGTAGATAGCGTCAGAATGGCTTTCATCGCCTTTCGCTTCAGGGCGCGTTGGGCCCGTATCGGCGCAATGCCTGTGGGCCGACGAGATTACCCTATTGACGCTGCCGCGAATTCAGATCAATAATTTCCACCCGGCATTTGTGATATACGCCGCGCCGTGGCAGAATGACGGTGAAATCATTGCCGAGAAGGGAAAAAATTCATGGCGACTGGTACAGTAAAGTGGTTCAACGCGACCAAGGGCTTTGGCTTCATCGAGCCGGACGGGGGTGGCCCTGATGCCTTCGTACACATCTCCGCGGTAGAAAGAGCCGGCCTGTCCGGTCTGACCGAAGGTCAGAAAATTCAGTATGATGTGGAACCGGGACGCGATGGCAAGAGTGCGGCCGGGAATTTGGTCGCCCTCGATTAGTCCGCTGCTGCGACCGCCACGCCGGTAGGCCGCGTGCGGGTTTGAGCGAACCGTCGGCGGGCCCGTCCCCACAGAGTTCCGGCGTTCGGAGGACCGGTGTTCGGGGATCGGCGTTTGGGAGCTTCCAAGGCTGGCGCCATGGCGTTCTCGTGGCATGGTGGGGGACTGGGGCAGGTTGGTCGCCCTGCGATGCACACCGCTTGATGGCGGTGAAAGTCGGTTATTGTTGCGTTGTCCCTGCGTTGGGAATGAAAAGCGCCTCGCCGCCGACTGTGACAGCGGCAATGGCTGCTTGCCCGGGAGGCGAGATCAGCCAATCCATGAAACGCCGTGCTGCGGCGGCCTTGACATGAGGGTGCCGCTCCGGATTAACCAGCATGACGCTGTACTGGTTGCGCAGACCCAGGTCGGGGCGGTCGAAGATGGCGACCAGGTCTCCCTTATCGCGGTAACTCAACCAGGTGCCGCGATCAGTCAGGCAATAAGCATTCATGGCCGCCGCCATGCGCAAGGTGGCGCCCATGCCGGAACCGGTCTCCATATACCAGAGGCCCGAGCCCGGCGCGGGATCGACCTTGGCATCGCGCCACAGACCCAGCTCTTTCATATGCGTGCCGCTGTTATCGGCACGGGAGACGAACGCTGCCCGTACGGCGGCGATGCGGCGCAACGCCTGCAGCGCATCGGCGCTGTGCGCGGCGCCGGCAGGGTCGGCCTTGGGACCGACAATCAGAAATTGATTGTACATGACCGCCCGCCTGTCGATGCCAAAGCCGTCGGCGATAAATTTCCGTTCCGAGGGCGGATGGTGCACCAGCAAGGCATCCGCATCGCCGTTGCGGGACAGGCGCAGCGCCTGGCCGGTCCCGACCGCGATGACATGCACCGTAATCCCCGACGATTGGGAAAAGATAGGCAGGATGGCGTCGTACAACCCCGAAGCAACGGTCGAGGTGGTCGAAGCAAGGGTGATGAAGCGGTCCGCCGCAGCCACGTCATGATAAAGAAAACCGGTGGTGGCAAACGCCAACAAAGCGATTAGCAGGCGCTGCACCCTTGATTTTTCTTGGTTCTTGGTCATGCCGGTAGAGTGCCAGAGCGGTGGCGGCTGGGCAACAATGGGTAGGTCTGATACTCTTCCGCCGCGACGCCAATTGAAACCGGGCCGACTTGCGATGCGTTCAAATCCCCAGTTGCCGCCGATGTTCGATCTGTACTCATTGGCTGACGCCGCCCAGGTGAGGGCCGAGGCCCGCCGTTATGCGCAAGACGGCGGCGAAGCGGGCACCTTTATATGGGCGCCCGATGAAGCGAATTTCAGCGCCTGTCTGGTTCTGGCGCCGGATGAACCCCTGCACACCGCTGTCCTGTCCGTCTATCTGGGTATGTTGGCCCTTGGCGATGCAGTGGGCGCCTTGATCCCGCCCGGCATTGATCTGACTTTTTCATGGCCCAATCAACTCAACCTCAATGCGGCCCGCGTTGGCGCCGTCGATCTGGAACTACCGCCGGATAGTTCGGCGGCAGCGGTGCCGGAATGGCTGCTGCTTTCGTTTGGCCTGGCACTCAACGCAACCGGCGCCGACCTGAGCTTGCACACGACCACTCTGGAAGACGAAGGCTGTCTGGATGTGGAAAGCGCCGAGATTCTGGAAACGCTGGCGCGCCATGCCCTGGTCTGGTCGAACCGCTGGCAGGATGACGGCTTTGCGCCGGTGCGGACCGCCTGGGCTGCCCGGGTGGCGGCAGAGACCGAATTGTTGAATCTCGAAACCGGACCAGGGCGCTTTCTTGATCTGGATGCTGCGGGTGACCTTGTTGTCGAGACCACGGGCGGGCCGCTGACGTTGCCCCTGTTGGGAACGTTGGAGGCAGGGTCGCTGGCATGAAATTCCCGCAGACCATACAGCTTGACGCTTCCGACCAGTATATCTTTGACAACGCGGCCCGGCCCGGTGAATGGGCTGTTTCGGGGGCCTTTGCCTTCGCCGGCGAAGCCATTGATCCGGCCGCCCTGGACGGCGGGGACGAGATTGCCTTTGCCACCGCCTTCATGGGCACCAGGAGCTTTGGCTGGTCCACCTTCGTTGTCGTCAAGGACATCAGCCCAGAGGCGTTTGACGCCGTGGTCGCTGCCTTGGCGGATCATTTCCTGAGCCATTACAGCGCCCCGGACCGTGCGGCCGCCATGGCCGCGGCCCGGGAGGAAGCGGAATTCGCCGCCTCTTTGTGCGACCATCCGGTCAATACCCTGTTGGGGCTGGAGCGCTCCCTTGGCGATGACGGCATCACGGAGCAGTTCCGCACCATTGTCGGGCAGGACGAAAGCGCCCATGGCCCGGCCTGGGAACTGGTCGAGGATGATGGTAACACCAATGGCCCATGAAACAGGTTAATATCAATGACCATTGGTGTTAGGCCATGAGCCAGGCGAAGCCGAACCCGGATTTCTGGTTATCCTCGGGTTTTCAATACCTCTCCCGGGATCAGGACGGCTATCTGGCGGTCACCGACGAATTTCTTGGCGCTTATTTCCAGCGGCCTGAAATTCGCCCGGTGGAAGAGTCCTGCGCCGCTGAACGGGCCCTGCACCGGCGCCTCAGCAAGGAGCCCCGGTCCGCGGTATCGGACGCGGACCTTGTAGCCCTGCAGGATCCGGACGCGGTTGAGAATTACCGTATCGTGCTGGATTTCCGCGACCGTCTGATTGGCGCCGGTACCCTGGAAGGCTGTTACCTCTCCCTGTTTGCGGATCAGCGTGTGCCGGTGCCGCCCCTGTTCGTGGCTCAACTGACCCACGTGATACTGCGTAATATCCTGGACGATTGTACGGATCCTATGCGCCTGCGGGCCGGCGAGATCCTGTTTCGGCCGCAAAAGGTGACTGTCCGCGAGGGCGCCATTTTGCTGGCCGATAACGAAACCGTCGAGATGCAGGCCACCGCCGGCGCCCAGGCGCCCGCCGATCTGCTGAATATGGCCGGCGCCGGTGGTCAAGGGGCCGGCCTGCGGCAGATCGAACTGGATGTCCTGCGCCGCGACAACAAGGATCTGTATTGGCCGCGCAGCGATCAATTCGACACGGTGCTGGACATCACCTCCCATCGCCCCGGCCTGGATGCCCTGTGCCGGGTTCTGGAAGGCTGGGTTCGCCATTTCACGAAAATTGACGCCTCGATCCAATCCGCGCAGAGCGTGACTGACGACAACTGGGTCTGGCACATCGGCCTGGACGCCGAGGCCAGCGGCATTTTAAACGATCTTTACAACGACAAGCCGGTCGCGCCCGCGCGCCGGGACCGCATCCTGGCCCTGTTCAGAATGACGGTAAAAGACGAGGCGCCCTTCCTGCCGACAGTCGCCGGAAGGCCGATCTATCTGGGTCTTGCCATGGCGGCCAACAATGTTGTGACCGTCAAGCCGCAAAACCTACTGGTTAACCTGCCCCTGTTGCCCACCGCCTAGAGCAAAGAGTTAGAGCAACTTGTCTGCGTTCGAATGAAGGCAGGTTGCCCTAATTGTCGTCGTCCCTGTTGGCTTCATGGTCCCGCTTCAATTGTGCTCTTTGCCGCTGGATTTCCCGTTCGCGCAAATCATCCTCGGTGGTGCGCGGCAGGGGTCTTTGCGGCCCGGCATTGAAAGCGCCGTCCTCCATTTGCGCCACGACGCGGCAATTGTCGCACATTTTGATCCGGTCGATGGCGGCGCCGCTTTGGAACATGGAATGCTTGCCGGCCAGTTTTTCGATGACCGCCTCGACCGAGCTTTTGACGCCAAAGGGTTCGCCGCAGCGAATGCAGGCGAACGGTTCCTCTTCTTTCAGGGTGATGGCCTGGCGGGCGCTGTTGGTGAAATTATAGCGTGGCTGCAACTGAATAACTTTTTCCGGGCAGGTATTGCGGCACAACCCACATTGTACACAGGCCGCTTCCATGAAACTCAATTTCGGCGACGCCGGATTGTCCATGATCGCCCCGGTTGGACAGGCGCTGACACAGGACAGGCACAGGGTGCAGTTTTCCGTATCCACCTGAATGGCGCCATAGGGCGCGCCCTGGGGCAGCGCGACGGCTTCGACGCTTTCAGGCGCCGCGCCGTGCAGTTGTTGCAAGGCCAGGGCCGTTACGGTGCGCCTGCCCCCAGAGGCCAAAAAGCTGCCGAGAGCCAGGCTGTCTGCCCTGGCATGGGCATACAACGCCGCTTCAATGGCGCTGGGATCGGCCTGATCCAGGATCATGATCCGACTGTCGCCAAAGCCGAGGCCGGCCACCAGGGCGTCGGCATAGCTGATCTGCTGCGCCAGCGCCGCATAGTCTTCGGCCCTGCCCGGCGGGCACAAAATAAACACCTGTCCCGCCCCATAGCCCAAGGCCGCAAGCAGCAGGTCCAGACTGATCTGGCTGACTTCGTTAAGAGGGAAGGGCAGCACATTGACCGGCAGGCCCCGGCCATGGCGCGCCAGCACCGAGATCAGTTCATCGCCGTAGCGGGGATCGTGCAGCAACAGGGCCGGCTGGCTGCCGCCGGCCTTGAAATACGCCAGTAGCAGGGTCCGCAGGCGCTCGGCCACGGTTTCCACTGCGGGCAGGGCATAGCTGGCCGCACCCGTGGGACATACACTGCTGCAGTGGCCGCAGCCGCCGCAGACAAAAGGATCGATCTTGACGTGGTCGCCGTCGGGCTGGATGGCCGAGGTGGGGCAATTATCCAGACAGCGGGTACAGCCGACGATCCGGCTGCGCGAATGGACGCATAATTCGGCGTCGTAGGTAACGTAAATGGGCTTGTCGAACGCGCCGACCATACCGGACAGTTCGTACAGGGCTTTTTGCACCGCGGCCGGATTGCCCCGGTCGGGGCGCAGATAGCCATCCCGCCGCTCGCCCCCTGGAAACAACGCTGTATTGCCGCTCAAATCCAGAATCAGATCGCATTGCAGGCTGGTTTCCCTCGCGGCGCCGTCAAATGCCAGGTGGTCGCGGGAGGAGACGCTGGCCGTGGCCTGCTTTCGGATCGCCAGATCGAAGGCGCCCAGATGGCCCGTAGCCTGCACAATGTCGCCACTGAGCAGAGGAAACCGGGTCACGCGCGGCGGCGATGCCTCTGCGCCGCTGTGCAGCAGTACCATGACCTCCAGCCGGTCCGCCAGCTGCGCCGCCGCGTCCAAGGCCGCGTCATCGCAGCCATAGACAAGGCACCGGCCTTCCGATTGCAGGCTGATGCTGGGCGTGGCTGCAATATCCAGGGTGGCCTCGGCCAACAGCGCGGCGATTTTCGCCGTGCCGTCGCTCTGGTCCGCGTCTTGCGACCAGCCGGCCCGTTCGCGGATATTGGTGAAGCCCAAAGCAAAGTTAGGCGCGGCAGCGGGCGCCGACTCGGCCATCACTTCGGCCGCAACCTCGGAAAACAAAGGGGCTTCCTGGGTGCAGGCCACCATGACCGTTCCGCCGGTCTTTACGGCGGCCTTGAAGGTTTCCAATTGGGCTCGACAAAGATGGTTGTTGACAGGCAATGCCCCGTCCGCGCCGCAGGCCCTGCCCAACGCCGCGCCATTCAGGTTCATGGTCCCCTCGCAATTGCACAAAAGGACCGTCTTGCCATTCAAATTCATGCCGCCAACCCCCGTGCCCGCACAATCCTGGCCCGGATCATATACCCACAATGGTTTGAACAGGAACCGTTGGATCCGCTATCATGGCGACGGAGCCATAAAAAGGGGTGCAGATGCAACCGCTTGAAAGCATGCCCATGGGCGTCGTGCTGGAGCGCCGGGAGATCGATAATCCGTGGCAGGATCATGTCTGGCGCGCGGTGGCGGTGCTGCCCGGCGCCGCAGCGATCGCCGGCTGGCGCGATTTGGGTAGTGGCGACGGCTGGGCCCGCTTCCATGCCGCGACGCTGCCGCTGGAATTACATCGTTCGGATACGGAAGCCTATCGGGTCAACCTCTCGGACGATCCGCCCCGTATCTATGTGGTGCTGCGGGACGATGACGAAGACGATGGCGGCTATGGCGTTGCGCCCTTTCTCGTCACCGTCTCGGCCTTCGAGGCGCAGGATTATCTGGACAGCGGCGAGGAGGAGGTTGAAGGCGTCCAGATGCCCGATGCGGTCATCGCCTGGGTGCAGGCTTTCATCGACAAGCACCACGTGGACGAGCCGTTCAGGAAACGCAAACGGGACCGTCTGGACCCGGACAAGTTGGGCTTTGGCCGGCCCCAGGTCACCAGGGGCGGCAAGCGCCTGCAGGATGAATGACCGCCATGTCGGATGATAGGGAAAGTCCACTAGGCCGTTGGTCCCGCCGCAAGACCGAGGTCCGCGCCGGCGCGAAATCCCAAGACCCAGGCCCGCCCTCGGCACCGGATGCCGCGGCGCCGGTGCCCCAGACGGAGGATGCCGAGGCAGACATCGTTGCGCAGCTTCCCGATATTGATGACATGGATGGGGACTCCGATTTTTCGGTTTTCATGCAGGACGGTGTCCCTGAAGATTTGCAGCGTCTGGCATTGCGCAAGCTTTGGTTGTCCGACCCGGTCTTGGCCAATGTGGATGGCCTGGTAGACTATGGTGAGAATTTCTCCGTCGCCGAAACCCTGGGCGGTGCCGTCAAAACCATCTATCAGGTTGGCAAAGGCATGATCGACGAGGCGGCGGAAGAAGCGGCGCCAGGGGACGGCGCCGATCAGATTGCCGGGGACGGCGCGGCCGAAATTGCCGGGCAAAACGCCGATGGTGAGAGCCCGCCGGCGAGCCAGGGGCGACCAGAGGACGGCGATCCGCCCGATCAAGCTTAGGTGAAGATGGCCTCGGTTCGCCCGGCAGTCGATATTGCCCTTCCATCCAGGCAATTTCTCGCCTAGACTGAAATTGTAGAATACAAAAAAACCATCCTGCCTGGCTGGTCCAATTGGTAATCTGACGGTGTCTGCGATGAACCATACGGCAGGAGGTGTGGAGGTGCCTTTTGGGGAGGCAAACCCAGCCGGGTGATGGCCAAAGCTATCAACTCGTGCGTGAAGAAGACCAACTGCGTGGCGAATGCTACGCCTTGTTGGCAAGTTTGTTATGCGCACCGCCGGACGAAGGGCTGTTGGCCCTGACTGCCGAAATTGACGGCGACGAAACGCCCATGGGCCGCGCTTTGACCGCGCTGCAGCAGACGGCGGCGGATACCAGTGCCGATATCCTGACACAGGAATTTCAGGATCTGTTCATCGGCGTCGGCGGCGGCAACCTAAAACCCTATGGCTCCTACTATCAGACTGGATTTCTGTACGAGAAGCCGCTGGCGAAGTTACGTCACGACATGGAGCAGATGGGCATTGCCAGGCTGGAAGAAGTGAAAGAGCCGGAAGATCACATTGCCTCGTTATGCGAAATGATGGCCGGCCTGATCAGCGGTGAATTTGGCGGCGAGGCGGGTGGGCCGACCGACCTGCAAACCCAGCAATGGTTTTTTCAACGGCATTTAGCGCCCTGGGCAGGCCTGTTCTTTACAGATCTGGAGACGGCGGCCTCGGCGCAGTTCTATGTGCCGGTGGGGACCATCGGCCGGCTGTTCATGGAAATTGAGGCCACCGCTTTTGAAATGGCGGCCTAGTGAGAAACGACCAGATACGAACGATCTGAATTCGAACGACCAACAAAAGGGATGAGGCCATGAAACACAAGGATGACGCCCGAAAGACGGTCGGCAACAAGGCCGAGGATCAAGGCGTAGAACGGCGTGGGTTTTTCAAATTGCTTGGGTTGGGCTCCATGGCCGGTGCCGCGGCGGTTGCCGCACCGGGCGCCGTAAGCGCGGCCGAGGCCGAAGAAACCAAAGGCGCCGGCTATCGGGAAACGGCGCACGTGAAGACCTACTACAAGCTAGCCAAATTCTGAAATCAACTTCGAGAACGGTGAATTGGAGAGCGGCCAATGTTGACAAAACGGACAAACGGAGTGGCGAATGGCCCCCGGCTATCAAAGGCCCTTACCGGATTGACGGGTGGTGCTGTTGACCGCCGCACATTTTTGAAACGTTCCGGCCTGGCGGCGGGCGGCATTGCCGCGGTGGCCGGCGCCGGCGGCGGCATGGTCCGGAAGGCGAAGGCTCAGGCCGCGGCGGGCGCGGCAAAGCTGGATCGCGTTCGTAGTGTCTGTACCCATTGTGCGGTTGGCTGCACGGTCGAGGCGGAAGTGCAAAATGGCGTCTGGGTTGGCCAGGAACCGGGCTTCGATAGTCCCATAAACCTTGGCGCCCATTGTGCCAAGGGCGCCGCGGTGCGGGAACACGCCCATGGCGAGCGCCGCTTGCGCTATCCCATGAAAATGGTCGACGGCAAATGGCAAAAGATCGGCTGGGAACAGGCCGTCAATGAAATCGGCGACAAGATGCTGGAGATCCGGAAATCGTCCGGCCCGGATTCCGTCTATTGGCTGGGTTCCGCCAAATATAGCAATGAACAGGCCTATCTGTTCCGAAAATTCTACGCTTTCTGGGGATCCAACAACGGCGATCATCAGGCGCGGATCTGTCATTCAACCACGGTCGCGGGTGTGGCGAACACCTGGGGCTATGGCGCCATGACGAACTCCATGAACGATATCCATAACAGCCGCGCCATCTTCCTGATTGGCGGCAACCCGGCGGAAGCCCATCCGGTGTCGTTGCTGCACATCCTGAAGGCCAAGGAGCAGAACAACGCTTCCCTGATCGTCTGCGATCCCAGGTTCACGCGCACGGCGGCGCATGCGGATGAATTTGTCCGCATGCGCTCAGGCAGCGATGTGGCGCTGATCTGGGGTATTCTGTGGCATGTCTTCCGCAATGGCTGGGAGGACAAGGAATTCATCCGCCAGCGGGTCTATGGCATGGAAGAGATAAAGACCGAGGTCGCAAAATGGACCCCGGAAGAAACCGAGCGGGTAACCGGTGTGCCCGGGTCGCAATTGAAGCGGGTTGCCAGAACCCTGGCCAACAGCCGGCCGGCGACGGTGATTTGGTGCATGGGCGGAACCCAGCATACCAACGGCAACAACAACACACGGGCCTATTGCATCCTGCAACTGGCGCTGGGCAATATGGGCGTGACGGGCGGCGGCACCAACATCTTCCGCGGCCACGACAACGTCCAGGGCGCCACCGATATGTGCGTCCTGTCCCATTCCTTGCCGGGTTACTATGGTCTGAAGACCGGTTCCTGGAAGCACTGGGCCCGGGTCTGGGATGTCGACTACGAATATCTTAAGGGCCGCTTTGCCACCCAGAAATTGATGGAGAGCAAGGGTATACCGGTCTCCCGCTGGATCGATGGGGTGTTGGAGAACAAGGACAACATTGATCAGCCCGATAACCTGCGGGCCATGGTTTTCTGGGGTCATGCGCCGAATTCACAGACCCGCGGCGTCGAAATGAAAAAGGCCATGGAGAAGTTGGACCTTCTGGTGGTGATCGACCCGTATCCGACTGTGTCCGCGGTGATGCATGACCGCAAGGACGGCACCTATCTGTTGCCGGCGACCACCCAGTTCGAGACCTATGGTTCGGTCACGGCGTCCAACCGCTCGTTCCAATGGCGGGAAAAAGTCGTGGAGCCGGTCTGGGATTCCAAGCCCGACCACGAAATCATGTACCTCTTTGCCAAGAAATTCGGCTTGGACAAGGAGATGTTCAAGCATATCAAGGTCAACGGCAACGAGCCCTTGATCGAAGACATCACCCGCGAATTCAACAAGGGCATGTGGACCATCGGCTATACCGGCCAGTCACCGGAGCGGATGCGGTTGCACATGGCGAACCAGCACACCTTTGACCGCACCACCATGCAGGCGGTCGGCGGCCCCGCGGACGGCGAGTATTACGGTTTGCCCTGGCCCTGCTGGGGCACGCCGGAAATGAAGCATCCCGGTACCCCTCTGTTGTACGACACCTCCAAGCCGGTGGCGGAAGGCGGTTTGACCTTCCGGGCCCGTTACGGGGTGGAACGGAATGGCGTCAATCTGCTGGCCGAGGGATCCTATTCCGTCGGCTCCGAGATCAAGGACGGCTATCCGGAATTCACCATGGCCATGTTGAAAAAACTGGGTTGGGATTCAGATTTGACCGCTGCGGAACGGGCGGCGATCGAAAAAGTCGCCGGCGACAAAACCAATTGGAAGACCGACCTGTCGGGCGGCATCCAGCGGGTGGCGATCAAACATGGCTGCGCCCCGTTCGGCAACGCCAAGGCACGCGCCGTGGTCTGGACTTTCCCAGATCCGGTGCCCCTGCATCGGGAACCATTGTATACGGCACGGCGTGATCTGGTGGCGGACTATCCTACCTACAGCGACCGCCAGTCCTATCGACTGCCAACGCTGTATGCCAGCATCCAGAAGAAGGATTTCTCCAAGGATTTCCCCATTGTGCTGACGAGCGGCCGCCTGGTGGAATACGAGGGCGGCGGCGACGAGTCACGCTCCAATCCCTGGCTGGCGGAATTGCAGCAGGATATGTTCGTCGAGATCAATAAATACAATGCCAATAACACGGGCATTCGGGATGGCAGCTGGGTCTGGGTTCATACGCCGGAAGGCGCGAAGATCAGGGTCAAGGCCATGGTTACGGAACGGGTGGGCCGCGATGTGGCCTTCCTGCCGTTCCATTTCGGCGGCGTCTTCCAAGGCAAGGATCTTCGGGACAAGTACCCACAGGGCGCTGATCCTTATGTCCTCGGCGAAGCGGCCAATACGGCCATGACCTATGGATACGATGTGGTAACGCAGATGCAGGAATCCAAAACCACTCTTTGCAGAATTGAAAAGGCATAAGGAGAATAAGTCATGGCAAGAATGAGATTTCTCTGCGACGCCGAGCGCTGCATCGAATGCAATGCCTGCGTGACGGCCTGCAAAAACGAACATGAAGTCGCCTGGGGGATCAACCGCCGCCGGGTGGTGACCATCAACGACGGCAAGCCGGGGGAACGCTCCATATCGGTCGCCTGCATGCATTGTTCGGACGCACCCTGCATGGCGGTCTGTCCTGTCGATGTCTTTTACCAGACCGAAGAAGGCGTGGTATTGCATTCCAAGGATCTGTGCATCGGTTGCGGCTATTGCTTCTATGCCTGTCCTTTCGGTGCGCCGCAATATCCCCAGGCCGGGAACTTCGGCACCCGCGGCAAGATGGATAAATGCACCTTCTGCGCCGGTGGTCCCGAAGATGACAACAGTTCCGCGGAGTTTCTGAAATATGGCCGCAATCGCCTGGCCGAAGGCAAATTGCCCCTGTGTGCCGAAATGTGTGCGACCAAGGCCCTGTTGGCCGGTGACGGCGATGTGGTCTCGAATATCTACCGCGAACGCGTCGTGGCCCGCGGTTTCGGCGCCGGCGCCTGGGGTTGGGGAACGGCCTACAAGAGAAAGTCGGGTTCCTGAGCCGCGTTCCCATAGGACGATTACTTGTTGCAGTCTGATCCGGGGCGGCACATCGCGGTGCCGCCCCTTTTCCTTGGAGGCGGAGCGATGATCCTGCGGCGCATGGGGCTGGCGATAATGCTGGGGCTGAATCTGGCGATAAATCTGTTGGCGGTCTTGGCGGTCCTGGCCACGCTCGGTTTCGCGAACCTGGCATCAGCCGACGAAATCCCGGTCTCGAATGTGCGTCCGCCAGAGGGCCGGGACGAACAGAAATGGGGCGGACCGGCTAAATTGCCGGCAACGGTTCTGCCGCAACGAAGCGATCCCAAAATATGGCGGGACATTCGCCATGGTGTTTTTGGCACGGTCTCCATTCCTGACAAGAAGGCTGCACAGCTTGTGCAATCCGCCGGCACCGACTGGCAGACATTTCGCAACGGCCCCGTCTCCACCTGGGGCGGTTGGGGCCTGGCGGGTATCGTGGTCCTGCTGGCCTTGTTCTTAACCACCCGCGGCCGTATCGCCATAGATGCCGGTCCAAGCGGCCAGACCATTGAACGTTTCAATGCTCTGGAACGCTTTGCCCATTGGCTGTCCGCCGGCAGCTTCGTGGTTCTGGCCCTGACCGGGCTGAACCTGTTGTACGGCCGGCAAATCCTGCTGCCGCTATTGGGCCCGGAGGCCTTTTCGGCGCTGAGTGTGGCCGGGAAATATGGCCACAACTACCTGGCCTTCGCCTTCATGGCCGGGGTCGTCCTGATGCTGGTGCTGTGGCTGGGGCAAAACATTCCCAACAAGGATGACCTGATCTGGCTGGCCAAGGGCGGCGGCATGTTCGCCAAAGGCGTCCATCCTCCGGCCCGCAAGTTCAACGCCGGGCAAAAAATATTCTTTTGGATCGTCATTCTAGGCGGCGTTTCGGTCAGCCTGTCGGGCCTGGCCTTGCTGTTCCCGTTCAAGCTGCCGTTGTTCGCCGTCTCATTCGAGGTCATGAATATATTTGGCTTCAATCTGCCGACCAACCTGACCGGGTTGGAGGAGGTCCAGCTGTCCCAGCTCTGGCACGCGGTTGTGGGCCTTGTACTGATCATCGTGATCGTTGCACATATCTATATCGGTACGGTCGGCATGGTCGGTGCCTTCGATGCCATGGGGACGGGCCGGGTGGACCGGAATTGGGCCCGGGAACACCACAGCCTTTGGGCCGCGGAGGCCTTGGACGAAGGCAAGGCGTCGTCCGGGGCAGATGCTGATTAGGGGATGCCCACGGCATGTTTTTTCGGCTCGTGTGCATAACCTTTTTGGCGGCCGCGCTGGCTTTTGTCTATCCCTGTCAGCGCGCCAGAGCGGAACTTGTCGGCCATGGCGGTATCGTCCACGCCATTGCAATCTCTCCCAATGGCCGCTTTGCCCTCTCGGCCAGCTTTGATTACAGCCTGATCCTTTGGGATCTGGCCGGGCAAACCAAAATACGGCGCTTTGTTGAACACAACGGAGCGGTCAACGATGTGGCCTTCCTGCCGGATGGCCGGCGGGCAGTATCGGCCAGCGACGACGGCACCGTGCGCCTTTGGGATTTGACGGCTGGTACGCTGCAACACACATTCCAGGGCCACGTCGGCCGGGTCGCCAGCATAGCGGTGTCGTCTGATGGGCGCTTTGCCGCCTCGGGTGGTTGGGATAACACCATCCGGCTTTGGGATTTACAGAACCTTAGCCTGGCGCGGACCTTGCGTGGGCACGACAACAACGTCAACGCCGTGGCCTTTGCCGCGAACGGCGCAGCGCTGCTGTCTGGCGGCTATGACGGCAGCCTGCGCCACTGGAACCTGGCCGACGGCAAGGTCTTGCGGATAATCCAGGGCAACGGATTTGCCATCAACAGCGTGCTCTTTGCCCGAGACAGCCGACGCATCATCTCTGCCGGCGTGGACGAAACGATTCGGATCTGGGATATCCAAAAGGGCATCGAACTGAAGCGTTTGGAAGGCCACGAAGGCGCCATCATGGACCTGGACCTGTCGCCCGATGGACGCTGGGTCGCCTCCGTCGGGGTCGACCAGTTGATCCAGCTTTGGGACATCGGGACCGGTGGACGGGTTGCCTATCTGCGCAGTGACAGCAGCCCCCTGTGGTCCGTCGCCTTTCATCCCGACGGCAATCGCCTCCTGACCGGTGGCATGGACGAGACCGTGCGCCTGTGGAATATCCGTGCCGGCGGCGAGATCACGCCGGCGCATGGCCCGGCGGCTGCGGCCGGGGTGGCGGCGGAGAACAGCGGCGAACGTGGCGCCAGGCTGTTTCGGGCCTGCCGTGCCTGCCATACCTTGATGTCCGATGGCGGCAACAAGGCCGGCCCCACCCTGCATGGCCTGTTTGGGCGCAGGATCGGGTCCATGCCGGGCTATTCCTATTCCGACGTCATGAAACGGTCTGCTATCATATGGGACGAGGCGAGCATCGATGCGCTGTTCGACCAGGGCCCGGATAAATTTGTTCCAGGTTCCAAAATGCCGCTGCAGCGCATGCCCAACGCAAAGGACCGGGCGGATCTGATCGACTATTTGAAACGTGTCACGGCCAAATAAACACCGGCGAAAAAATGGATAAGGATTGATTCAATGAAGGCATTCCTGGCCGGCACGGCCGCCGCCATATTGATTGCAATTGCGGCTGCCGTTGTCCTGGACAATTTCGAGCAAAGCAGCGCCGCAGTCTACCAGTCGGACCAAGGGAACGTCCGGTTGTAATGCCGACCCCGCCGAAAAGTCACCAAAGGATTGACAATATTGGCCGGTCTCAGGGCCGCTTTTTGACCGGTAAGGACAGGATATAGCTCTCCAGATCGGCGATATCCTGGAGGCTGACGGGCCATTGGAATTGCGGGTGGGGCCGGCGTTTCTGAAAGGTCGGTATGCGGTGGGCAAATATCTCCGGCCGCTTCGCCATCAGGGGAAACGACGGCGTACTGTCGATGCCGCCCATGCGGTTGTAGTCACCGATGACATGGCAGCGGGCGCAAAGCCGCTTGGCCAGCGCTTCTCCATTGGCGCGGTTGCCATCCGCCAGCACCGGCAAGGCGGACCCCATAACCATGGCCTGAAACAGGGCAAACAAAATGATCGCTGCCCGCCGTGTGAATAACTCCGGCAAGATCTGGGTAACGTACCGAGGGCCGTGTTCTGCCCATTTTCGAAATTCGTCCAGTCGACAAGCCACTCGCTTCCCCGTCCGCGATCACAGCCTGAGCATTCATGGATGGTAGCCTGAGGAGGGCCCGAATTCAAACTGCTGCGGGCTGCGATACCCTATCATCACAAGGTGGTATAAGACCCGATGATCGCCATGGGCCGCGGAAGCCGAGAACCATAGGGTAGTTAGGGTGATAATGATGGATGTTGACAAAATCCGTGACGAAACGCCGGGCGTAGGTCGGGTCGTGCATTTGAACAATTGCGGCGCCGGTCTGATGCCGCAACCGGTGCTGGACGCGGTGATCGATCATCTGCGTCTGGAGGCCGAAATCGGCGGCTACGAGGCCGAAGATGCCGCGGCGGGGGCCGTGGCCAATACCTATGACGGCTTGTCCCGGCTGTTGAATTGCCAGCGCGACGAAATCGCCGTGGTCGAAAACGCCACCGTCGCCTGGGACATGGCCTTTTACGGTCTGCCTCTGGCCCAGGGCGACGTGGTGCTGACGGCCGTGTCGGAATATGCCTCCAACTATATCGCCTACTTGCAACGGGCCGCGCGGGACGGTATTCAGGTCCGGGTGGTGCCCAACGATAACCATGGCCAGACCGACGTGGCCGCCCTGGCGGAAATGATTGATGACCGGGTCAAGCTGATCTCCATCACCCACGCGCCGACCAACGGCGGCCTGATCAACCCGGCTGCGGCTATCGGCCGGGTGGCCCGCGCGGCCGGCGTCCCCTATCTGCTGGATGCCTGCCAGTCCGCCGGCCAGATGCCCCTGGATGTGGAGGCCATCGGTTGCGACATGCTGTCCGCCACGGGGCGCAAGTACCTGCGCGGCCCCCGGGGCACCGGTTTCCTCTATGTTCGGGCGGCCATGCTGGAACGGTTGGACCCGCCGTTCCTGGATTTGCACGCCGCGGTCTGGCAGTCGCCGGAACACTACGAAATGCTGCCCAACGCGCGGCGCTTCGAGAACTGGGAGAACTATGTGGCCGGCAAGATCGGCCTTGGCGTCGCCGTGGATTATGCCCTGGAGATCGGCCTGGACGCCATTGCGGCGCGGGTGCAGGGCCTGGCCAACGATTTGCGCGACCGCATGGCGGCCGTGCCGGGGGTGATCGTGCGGGATCTGGGCCAAAACAAATCCGGCATCATCAGCTTTTCCGTCGGCGATGTGGCGCCCGAACTGGTGAAGGAAAGCATGGCTGCGGCGGGCATCAATATCTCCACCTCCAGCGCACGCTCGACCATGCAGGACATGTATCGCCGCGGCATCACGATGATGAACCGATTGGGCCTGCACTATTACAATACGGACGCGGAGCTGGACCGTTTCATGACCTGCCTGCGCGGCCTCCGTGCCTGAGAGGTCCCATGTTCCCTGGTATGAGGGCGCTTAGAATATTGGCAGCAGGGGATAGGCGACCGTGGCCGTGATGAATTGATTTCGGTCTTGAAAGCGCGCCATGGATTCCGCGGCCGCGGCCACCGGTTTGTTCCACCAGCGCGAGGCCTCCCAAACCGACAAATCGGCGTATCGCGTCAGCAGCAGCGTCCTGCTGTCCGGCGCATCGGTATCGCGGCTGCGCCAGAAGCCGCAGATGTTTACGTCGAACACGTCCTCCATATTCGGCCAGGCGGCGCCGGACAGGTCGCAGAAGGTCTGCCATTCGGCCGAGGGCACATCGAACCAGCGAAAAACATAGACGCCATCGTGGGTTGGTGGTTCGTCATTGGTCGGTCGCACGGTTGCTTCCAGGATATGCTGTTCCGACCCGGTTGCCGGGCCGCTGGGCGGCGGTACGGCGCGGGCCGTGGCTTCGTCGGGCCATGCCGTCAGCGCGATACCTTCATCGCGGGCCAGACCCAACCCGACTAAACTGCGCCAACACCCGAACAGCTTGCCGCCGTTCTCCAATGCCCGTTGTGCGAATGCGTCCTTCGCCGCCAACGGGTTGCTTTGCAATAGGCGCGGGGCCGTATGATAGCGGCAGTACTCGAATATCTGGAACATTGTGTCTCCATTGAACGCGGCCATGAACGAGGGGCGGTTTGGCCGGCGGCCAGTCTGAAGCGCTTCGAATTGACGCTAATCCCGCGACAACGTCGCCACGACGTCGCTGTAACTTTCCGCCGTCTCGCCCGCCGCGTCCTCGTCAAGCCCGGCGCGAACAATCCATAAGACACGGTCGAGGAAAGCCTCGCGCCAACGTTCGCGGTCCGCCAGCGCCGCCTCGTCCGGTTCGTAGGCTTCGATGGCGGCCAGATCCAGCGCGCCGGCGCCGTGCAGCAAGCGTTCCAGCGTATCCTGCCGCTCGCGGAGCACGGCAACCTCGCCGGCCAACGCCGTCACCATGGCCACCAAACGGTCGACCTGCGGATCCTCGGCGAAGCCGGGCCGCTTGCCCTTGGCTTTCGCGCTCATGCCCCGATTTCCGATTTCACCGCGCCGATGCATTGCCAGTTGTTGCGGCCGCCGGAATCCCGCGCGTTGGAAAACACATGCGCCGCCTTGCCAGCGCGCGAGACATAGGCGGAGATCACGTCGTCGCGGGCGAAGCCCGCGCCGGTCATCAGGCTCACCGGATCCATTTCCCGGAACGCTGTCCAGAAGGGCTCATTATTGTGCCGCGTGTCCCAATCCAGCATAAAGGCATCGAACGGATCCATGCCCTCGTACAGCGACAGATCCACATGTAGCGTCACGCCATTGGGTTTCAGAACGCGGTGGCATTCCGCCAGCACCCTGCCTATGGCCTTGTTCGAGGTTTCATGCAGCAGGATGTGTGATACCACCAGATCGAAGCTCGCATCCTCGTAAGGCAGGGCTTCCGCGTCGGCTTGTCGAAAATGCACCGGCACGCCCATGGCTTCGGCGCGGGCATGGCCATAGCGCAGCACCGGTGCCGCGACGTCGATGGCGTGCACTTCCGCCTGCGGGTAGGCCTGCGCCCATGGCAGGGTCGAGTGTCCGACAGTGCAGCCAAGATCGAGAATTCGGACGGGGGACCGGTTCGGGAACAATTGTTGAAAGACCTCGATCATGGTCCGGCCCATGGCGCCGTTATCCGTGCCCCAACCACCCATGGCATAGATATAGCCGCCGCGGTCATAAAGGGCGCCCGCGCTGACGTCATCGGCGATGCGCTCGGCGGCGTAGCCGCCGGGCATGCAATGGATATCGAGGGCGGATAGATAGGGCGGTTGCGCAATACCTGGATCCAGGGTCAGCGAACCCATCGCGTCCACCCGCGGCCGGGCCCGTTCGGCCAGATCCGGCAGCTGACGCTCGATGCTCTCCAGCACCGAATTCCAGCAGATCTCCTGGCTCGTGCGCTGCAGGGCGCCCCACAGCTGGTAGTAGGGTTCTCTGTCCATGCCCTGCGCCACCTCACGCCGGTCTCGCGGCGGGCGGCCTTCCCGGCGTTCGAAATCCGGGCGGACGCGGCGTTCATAGACTTCGCGGTTGCCCTGAACAATTTTGGTGGCCAGGTGCAGTTTCAGGCTTTGCGCAAAGGCCTGGCGGGCGCGTTCATCATGACTCGGCTTGGGCAGGACGTCGTGCGGTTGCTGTATTTGCATAGGTTGATCCCTCCACGGCCAACCAGAATAGCCCGGTAGTGCTCGGGACCGCAAATTCGTGAGGCGACGACCGCATTGATCCGGCTGCAAGCCGTGCTCGGGCATAGCCACTGTCCGACCGGAGCTTGCCGGCAATGCTTTACCGCCGCGCCATCAGAGGTCATATTGTGGCCATGGCTATTCTGAAAATCGCCCGTATGGGCCATCCTATTCTCCGTCGACGGGCCGAAGACGTGGCCGACCCCTCGGCGCCGGAAATACGCGCCCTGGCCGATGACATGCTGGAGACTATGCTGGATGCGCCGGGCACCGGGCTGGCGGCGACACAGGTGCACGTGCCCTTGCGTCTGGTGATCTTTCGCGTGCCCCTGACCGAGGCCGAGGACATGGCCGGTGACGAGCCCCCCCTGACCGTGTTGATCAATCCCGTATTGGAACCGTTGGATGACGGGATGGAGGAGGCCTGGGAGGGTTGTTTGTCCCTGCCCGGACTGCGCGGCCTGGTGCCTCGTCATAGCCATCTGCGCTATCGCGGGGTGGATCTGGCCGGCGCCCCCATCGACCGCACGGTTGAGGGCTTTCACGCCCGCGTGGTCCAGCATGAATGCGACCATCTCGACGGTATCCTCTATCCCCAGCGGATGACGGATTTGACCGGCCTGATCTTCGAAAGCGAAATGCGTCACCGCATCGCCGACGCCCGCGCCGCGGAACAGGCCTTGGTGGACCGGGCCTTGGTGGAACAGGCCATGAAGGAGCTGGCGGCTGAAGCGGCGGCTGAAAAGGCGGCTGGGGCATGAGCGCGCCCCGCGATCTCGCCCGGCAGGCGATCCTGAAGGCGGCTCTTCCAGCAGTGCCCTTCGACGGCTGGTCCGCGCCCATGCTGGCCGCGGCGGTTGCGGGGGCCATCGCCGCCGGTATCGAACCGGTCCAGGCGCAACAGGCCTTTCCCGGCGGACCCAGACAATTGCTGGCCTACTTCATGGCCGAGACCGACCGCGGGATGCTGGCCCAGGCCGCCGCCCAGGGCCTCTCGGAGGGGCCGGTGCGGGCCCGCATCGGCGGCATTATCCGGCTGCGCCTGGAAATCCTGGCGCCGCACCGGGAAGCCATTCGCCGGGCCCTGGCGCTGCAATTGCTGCCAGGCCACGGATCCGGCACATTGCAGGGATTATACCGCACCGTCGATGCCATCTGGCGCGCCGCCGGTGATGAGAGCACGGATTTCAGCTTCTACAGCAAACGAGCTCTGCTGGCGGCGGTCTACAGCACCACTTTGTTGCGTTGGCTGGACGATCAATCGGAGGACAGCGCCGAGACCTGGGCCTTTCTGGAGCGCCGCATCGCCGGCGCCCTGCGCCTGGGCAAGGCGCGGCGCCGGGCCGAAAAACTGTTGCGTCGCCTGCCATCCCCCCTGCCGGCCCTGACCCGCCTGCGCTATGGCCGGGCCCCCGGTCCCGTGGCGTAGTTCCCGCGTGCGCCAACCGCAGCAGAAAACGCCAGCAAAGAGGGATGGACAGGGTTGGACGAGCCTGTCATGGATAAAACCGGCATTTCCCCCTGGGCCGGCGTCGGGGATGTTGGCGCGGCCCGCGGTCCATTATCAATCGCGAACAGAAAGACGGAATGAAACACCATGAACGAACACAGAGGCAAAATTGACAAGATCGCCGGCTGGCAGTCGGAATTGACCGAAATCCGGCGCGATATACACGCCCATCCGGAGCTGGGTTTCGAGGAGAACCGGACCTCGGACATCGTGGCGGAAAAACTGGCTTCCTATGGCTGTGAAGTGCACCGAGGCCTGGGCAAGACCGGCGTGGTGGGCACCCTGCGGGTTGGCAACTCCACGCGCTCGGTCGGTCTGCGGGCCGACATGGACGCCCTGCCCATATTGGAAGCCAACAGCTTTGCCCACCGCTCCACCCATGACGGCAAGATGCATGCCTGTGGTCACGACGGCCACACCACCATGTTGCTGGGCGCGGCCCGGTACCTGGCGGAAACCATGAATTTCGACGGCCAGGTGCATCTGATATTCCAACCAGCCGAGGAAGGCATCGGCGGCGCCTCGGCCATGATCAAGGATGGCCTGTTCGAGCAGTTCCCCTGCGATGTCATTTACGGCATGCACAACCGCCCCAGCCTGGAGGTTGGCAAGTTCGCGGTGCGCCCGGGCCCGATGATGGCGGGCGGCGGATTTTTCGATATTCATATTGAAGGGGTCGGGGCCCATGGCGCCCGCCCGGAAAGCGGCGTCGATCCGGTGATCGTGGCCGCCCACATGGTTACCGCCCTGCAGACCATTGTCTCGCGAAACCTCTCGCCGCTGCAATCGGCGGTGCTTTCGATCACGCAAATTCATGCCGGCGATGCCTACAATGTGATCCCGCAAAAGGCCCGCATCGCCGGCACGGTCCGCAGTTTCACCGACGCGGCGATGGACATGGTCGAAGCGAACATGCGCCGCATCGCCGAAGGGGTCGCCGCCAGTTTCGGGGCGCAGATCGAGGTTGATTTCCGGCTGCTGTTCGCCCCCACCGTCAACACACCCAGCGAAGCCGACTTCGTCGCGGACATCGCGGCGGAACTGGTGGGTGAGGAAAATGTCGACCGCAACGGCCCCCTGATCATGGCCTCGGAGGACTTCTCGTACATGCTGCGCGAGGTGCCCGGCGCTTATTTCAATATCGGCAATGGCGGCACCGGGGAACCGGGCGGCTGCGAAGTGCACAACCCCGGCTATGACTTCAACGATGAAGCCCTGACCCTGGGTGCCACGGCCTTTGTCAAATTGGTGGAGGCCCGCCTGGCCAAGGATAGCTGACACGGCCCCGGCCGCCCCAGGGGCGTGGCAACGGCCGTTGTTCTGAACGGAGCCGGTGATTATGGATGCGAACACCAGCGCCTTGTTGGACGCTCTGACAGATCCGGCTATCCTAGTTGATAGCGAACGCCGAACGGTGGCCGCGAACAAAGCAGCCCGCGAGTTGTTCGGTACGTTTGTACCCGGCAGCGATTTATCGATGATGTTGCGTCATCCGGCGGCACTCGACGCCGTAGATGCGGTGCTGGCCGGTGCGCCCTTTTCCGATGCAACCATTACCCAGGCCTCGCCTATCCAACTGGTCTTTGAATTACATGTCGCTGTCTTGCCGTCGATTAACGGTGACGGCGCGCGGGTCTTCTGCCTTTTGCGTGACGTGACGGTGGCGCGGGAAGCCGAGCGTATGCGCGCCGACTTCGTCGCCAATGTTAGCCACGAGCTGCGCTCGCCACTATCCTCGCTGATGGGATTTATCGAGACCTTGCAAGGGCCGGCCCGTGAAGATGCCGAGGCGCGGGAGCGGTTCCTGGGCATCATGGCCGGGGAGGCAAAACGTATGGCCCGCCTTGTCAATGATCTGTTGTCTCTCTCCCGTGTGGAGTCCGGTGAACATATTCCGCCCACAGGCTCCGTCGACCTTTCCAAGTTGTTGGCTGAGATACTAAGAACCGTAGCTGCGCGGGCGGAGACGAAGGCCATGACCGTCAATTTTGACCTCTCCCCCGATCTGCCCCGGGTAATTGGTGATGAGGACGAGCTGACGGAGGTCTTCCATAATCTCATCGATAATGCGGTCAAGTATGGGCAGGCGGGCTCCCAGCTCGAAATTAAAGCCATGCGCCAGGCCCGCATACCTGATGTCGGCGATCCTGGTGTTGCCGTGGCAATCACTAATCTGGGTGAAGTTATTGCACCGGAGCATCTGCCTAGATTGACCGAACGGTTCTACCGTATCGACAAGGGCCGCTCCCGCGATATGGGCGGGACGGGCCTTGGCCTTGCCATCGTCAAGCATATCGTCAATCACCATCGCGGCCGGCTGACCATCGGCAGCGATGCGGAAGAGGGCAATACCTTCACCGTATTTCTGCCCTCGCGACTGTCATAAAACTGCAATACAAGTGTCATAAAAGGGCAGCGTTCACAGGCTAGCTTCAGGACCATGGTGGATCATCCACCAAGGGTATTTGGAGCACAGGAGAACGCATTTCATGCTCAAGACAACGTTGACGATGGCTACCTTGATAACGGTTGCTATGACATGTACTGCAAATACGGCGATGGCCCGGGAGCAGCTTCGCATTGTCGGTTCCAGCACGGTCTTTCCCTTCGCCACGGCCGTTGCGGAACGGTTTGGCAAGACCACCGGTTTCAAGACACCGGTGGTGGAGAGCACCGGTTCCGGCGGCGGCCTGAAGCTTTTCTGCGCCGGCATCGGCACCGGCCACCCGGATATTGCCAACGCCTCGCGCCGCATCAAGGCTTCCGAAGTCAGCCGTTGCGCCGGGAACGGCGTCGAAAATATTGTCGAGGTCAAGATTGGCTTCGACGGTATCGTCCTGGCCAGTTCCCGAAAAACGCACCAGATGCCGCTCACCCTGAAACAGCTGTTCCTGGCATTGGCCAGGGATGTGCCTGTTGACGGCAAGCTGGTAGCGAACCCGTTTAAAGCCTGGAATGAGATCGATCCTTCCCTGCCGGCCAAAAAGATCGAGGTGCTGGGACCGCCGCCGACTTCAGGCACCCGTGATGCTTTCGTCGAGTTGGCCATGGAAGGTGGGGCGAAGAGTATCCCCATGCTCAAGGCGATGCGGAAGGCCGATAAAAAGCGGTTCAAGGCCGTGGCCCATACCTTGCGCGAGGACGGCGCCTTTGTTGAGGCCGGTGAGAACGACAATCTGATTGTGCAGAAGCTCGAGGCCAACCCGGACGCTTTCGGCATTTTTGGCTTTAGCTTCCTGGATCAGAACGGCGACAAGCTACAGGGCAGCCCGATCGGCAATGTCATGCCCGAGTTTGAGTTGATCGCGGCGGGCAGCTACCCGATCTCACGAACCTTGTATTTCTACGTCAAGAAAGCCCACGTGGGCACGGTTCCCGGCTTGCAGGATTATGTCGCCGCGTTCACCGCTGATCAGGCCTGGGGCCCGGACGGATATCTGGCGGACAAAGGCTTGATCCCCCTACCGGCGGCAGAGCGCGCCAAGGTGCGCAAGCAGGCTGCCGCGTTGGCGAACCTTTCCATGTGATCCGAAGTGGCGTTTTGAGTCCGGCTGATGTCCCATCTTTTCATCATTATCGCGATCCTGGCCCTGGCCTTGGTTGGCTTTCGCATGGGACGCGGCCGGGCCCTGGCGCTTGTCGGCGGGCAAGCCCGCCGCCTGAGTTCACTACCGGTATACCATGGCGGCTATATGTTACTTTGTTGTGGTTTGCCGGCGTTGGCGATGGTGATCATCTGGCTGGCATTGGAACCGGCGGCGGTCCGCTGGCTGGTGCTTTCCGATCTGCCGGACCTCACGAAGCCTCTGTCCAGCGACCGCCAGGATCTGCTCTATGACAAGATCCGCGCCTTGGCTTCGCGCGGGACTGGCACAGCCGGGGCCGATAGCTTTCTTGCCGCCGGGGCCAGCCACTTCCAAAGCCTGAAGCAGACGAGTCTTGTCGCCTTGGCCGTGGCGAGCCTTATGGCCGCCACCGCCGGATTTTGGTTCGCCTGGAGGCGGATTGTGCCCGCATTTCCCGCCCGCGGTGCGGTCGAGTCATGCATCCGCATCATACTCATCGCCAGCTCTGCCCTGGCCATATTCACCACTATTGGGATCGTGCTGTCATTACTGTTTGAGACCATCCGGTTCTTTGACAAGGTACCCATGGCAGATTTCCTGTTCGGGCTGAAATGGAGCCCCCAGACAGCCCTCCGGGCCGACCAGGTGGGTTCCTCCAGTGCCTTTGGCGCGGTGCCGATTTTTGCGGGTACCCTGCTGATCAGCCTTATCGCCATGATCGTGGCCGTACCCATTGGCCTGATGTCGGCAATTTTTCTCTCTGAGTACGCAAGCCGGAATGCCCGTGCCATCCTCAAACCCATGCTGGAAATTCTGGCGGGCGTGCCAACCGTGGTCTACGGCTTTTTCGCCGCGCTGACCGTGGCACCCCTGGTGCGAGAAATGGGCGGCCGTATGGGCCTTGATGTCGCCTCAGAGAGCGCTCTGGCGGCCGGCGTGGTGATGGGTATCATGATCATACCTTTCGTCTCATCCCTGTCCGACGATGTCATCACCGCTGTGCCTGTCACTTTGCGCGAAGGTTCCTATGGTCTGGGCGCCATGAAGTCGGAGACAATCCTGCGCGTTGTCCTGCCGGCGGCCTTGCCAGGTATTGTTGGCAGCATCCTTTTGGCCATGAGCCGCGCCATCGGCGAAACCATGATCGTGGTTATGGCGGCCGGCCTGGCCGCGAACCTTACCGCCAATCCCTTTGCGGCGGTGACGACGGTGACCGTGCAGATCGTAACTTTGCTGGTTGGCGATCAGGAATTCGATAGCGCAAAGACCCTGGCCGCCTTTGCCTTGGGCCTTGTTCTTTTCGCCATCACCCTGGTGCTCAATATCGTGGCTCTGATGACCGTGCGGAAGTATCGGGAAAAATATGACTGATAGTTCCAAACCGGACACCGGCATTGGCCATGACAAATTCACCTCGCAACGGCTAAGGCGGCGCCATCGTGCGGAGCGCCGTTTCAGGCTGTATGGCGTCATGGCGGTGGCGCTGTCGCTATGCTGTCTAACTGCGCTGTTTTCGTCCGTTTTTTCAAAGGCCTACACAATCTTTGGCCAGACGGAAATCGCCCTTGATATTCAGTTCGACCAAGCCGTGATCGATCCCAGTGGCAAACGGCAGCGAAAAGCCCTCATCGGCGCCGACTATGGCGCCCTGATCAAGGCCGGCCTGGGCGCCTCCTTTCCGCAGGTGAGCGGCCGGCGCGATAAGCGGGCTCTACGCCAGCTGGTCAGTTCAGGCGCCGTCTATGAGTTACAGGAACTGGTTTTGCAGGATCCAAACCTGGTCGACCGGCACAAGCGGGTTTGGCTGGCGGCGGCGGACGATGTTGATATGTACCGCAAAGGCCTGATCGCTGGCGGGGCCCAAGGCAATGGCCGGATCAGCGCCAAACAGGCCGCCTGGTTGGACGATCTGGCGCGGCGCGGCCAGTTGGAGAGGCATTTCAACTGGCGCTTTTTCACCTCCGGCGATAGCCGCGAGCCGGAGCAGGCGGGCATTCTTGGCGCCGCCGTCGGCTCTCTTTTGACCCTTCTGATCTGTCTGGCCCTGGCTTTCCCGCTTGGCGTGATGTCCGCGGTCTATCTGGAGGAGTTCGCGCCCAGGAACCGCTGGACCGATCTGATCGAGGTCAACATCAACAATCTGGCGGCGGTACCTTCGATTGTTTTCGGACTCTTGGGGCTATCCGTTCTGCTGGGGACCTTGGCGCTGCCACGGTCCGCCCCCTTGGTTGGCGGTATCGTGCTGGCCCTTATGACCCTGCCCACGGTGATCATCGCTGCCAGGGCGGCATTACAAGCCGTGCCGCCTTCTATCAGGGAGGCCGCCCTTGGTGTCGGCGCTTCGACCCAACAGGTGGTTTGGCATCATGTCCTGCCGCTGGCCATGCCAGGTATTTTGACGGGCACGATCATTGGCATGGCCCGTGCTTTGGGTGAAACGGCACCTTTGCTGATGATTGGCATGGTCGCCTTCATTGTCGATATTCCAACCGGACCGACCGATCCTGCGACGGTATTGCCGGTGCAGATCTTTCTTTGGGCCGATGCCCCTGAACGCGCCTTTGCCGAACGCGCGGCGGCGGCAATCATTGTGCTGTTGGCATTCTTGATCACCATGAATCTGGGCGCCGTTCTATTGCGACGCCGTTTCGAACAACGTTGGTAAGGAAGAACAGTATGAGCCTGAACGCTCTCAATATGCGGACTGATACAGACCCGATGGCCACTGCAAACATTGCCGCGAAAATCCGGGCTGTTGGCGTCGATGTCCATTACCATGACAAGCAGGCTCTGTTTCAGGTCGACCTCACCATTCCGGCAAACACCGTCACCGCCCTGATCGGGCCATCCGGTTGCGGCAAGAGCACATTTCTCCGTTGCCTCAACCGCATGAACGATATTATCGACGGTTGCCGCATCTCCGGCGCCCTCACCCTTGACGGCAGGGATCTTTATGCCCCTGACATCGATGTGGTGGCGCTCCGCGCCAGGGTCGGAATGGTCTTTCAAAAACCTAATCCGTTTCCCAAATCGATTTATGAGAATGTCGCCTTCGGGCCGCACATTCATGGCCTGGCCGATGACCGGGCGGCGCTGGATCATATCGTCGAAACCAGCCTGCGGCGGGCCGGCTTGTTTGACGAAGTCAGCGACCGCCTGCATGATACGGCCACCTCGTTATCGGGCGGCCAGCAGCAACGCCTTTGTATCGCCCGCGCCATCGCCGTGGAGCCGGAAGTGATCTTGATGGACGAACCCTGTTCGGCCCTCGACCCCATCGCCACCGCCAAGGTGGAGGAATTGATCGACGAGCTGCGGCAGCGCTATACCATCGTCATCGTGACCCATTCCATGCAACAGGCGGCGCGGGTCTCGCAAAGGACGGCATTTTTTCATTTGGGAGAAGTGGTGGAAGACGGGGAAACGGCGCAAATCTTTACCGATCCCCGTGACGAACGGACCCAGGCCTATATAACCGGCCGTATCGGTTGACGGGAAAGAGAAGAGACATGGAAACCGAACATATTGTTAAATCCTTCGACGAGGAATTGCAGAAGCTCGATAACATGGTGGTGGAAATGGGCGGCCTGGCCGAAGCCCAGTTGGCCGACGCCATAGCCGCCCTGGTGCGCCGGGATGTGGCGTTGGCCGCCCGCGTGGTCGAGCAGGACCGGCGTATCGACGCCATCGAGGCAGAGATCCACGGCTTTGTCTTGCGTCTGTTGGCGACACGCCAGCCCGTCGCGGTGGACCTGCGCATCATCCTTGCCTCGCTAAAGATATCGTCCAGCCTGGAACGGATCGGTGATTACGCCAAGAACATCGCGAAACGGACCACGACCATCGCCAAGGTTCCGGCCATGGGCGGCACGGCCCAATCCATCGCCCGCATGACCGGCGTGGTGCAGGGCATGATCAAGAATGTGCTGGATGCCTACATCGGGCGTGACGTGGACATGGCGGCGGATGTCCGCGCCCGTGACGAGGAAGTGGACCAGATGCACAGCGGTCTCTTTCGCGAGTTGTTGACATATATGATGGAAGACCCCCGCAACATCACACCGGCGACCCATCTGTTATTCACCGCCAAGAATGCGGAACGGATCGGCGATCATGTGACCGGGATTGCCGAACAGGTTCATTTCATGGTCGCGGGAGAGCTGCCGGGGGACCTGCGCCGCAAAGGCGATACGACCAGCTTCGCGGTTGTCGAAGCCGGCGAACTGCGGGATGACGGGTAAAAATTGTGAGCCGGGCGCTGATTTATATTGTCGAGGACGAACCGGCCCAGGTGGAAATGCTATCGTACAATCTGGAAACGGAAGGTTTTCGGACCGTGATCGCCGAAAATGGCGAGCGCGCCTTGCTATTGGTTGAAGAAACCGTACCGGATCTGATCATCCTGGACTGGATGCTGCCGGATCTCTCCGGTATCGAGGTTTGCCGGCGCCTGAGAGCCACGGCCGAAACCAAGCGCCTTCCCATTATCATGCTAACCGCCCGTGGCGAAGAGGCCGACCGGGTCAGGGGCCTGGAAACCGGGGCCGACGACTATGTCGTCAAACCCTATTCCCCGGCCGAGATGGTGGCGCGGGTTCGCGCCCTGTTGCGCCGGAGCAGCCCGGCGTTGGGCGATGATATCATGGAATATGCGGGCATCGCCGTGGATCCAGCGCAACACAAGGTCACGCGGCTGGGACAGGCCATACATCTGGGACCGACGGAGTACCGCCTTCTGTTGACCTTGATGGAACGTCCAGGCCGGGTGCTTTCCCGAGGGCAGCTTTTGGACCTGGTCTGGGGTCAGGAGGTTTACGTCGAAGACCGGACCGTGGACGTCCATATCCGTCGTTTAAGAAAAGCCCTGGATCTGGCCGGAACAAAAGACCCGATCCGCACCATCCGTGGCACCGGCTATGCCCTCAACACCGACGATTGAGCGTCTCAAGAACCCTGCGCCGCTGTTCTGCTTCGCCGTCTGCAATCGCTTTTGCCTGATGCCCGAATGATGGATTGATAGGTCGCCAGGCGCGGTGCCAGCCCTATTTCATTCCACCTTGCCGGTTGTCTTTCAAATACGATTCCGGCGCTGCTATGGATTATGGCAAACTGGACAAGACATGAATGATCGGCCATGCTTTCTCGCGAGGCGTGTTACATCACCAATTTGGCGGCCAGTTTGTTCGAGCTTCAGAACTGTTGCCGAGAGACGCATAGCCACGTCTCCAATAAATTTGGGAGGTCAATGATGCACTATTCAATCCGAAGTTTGTTACAGAGTTCCATCCTTGTCATTTTGTCTTTCTGCATCAGCTCCGTTGCCTGGGGCGAAGCGGAGTTCAAGCTGAGATGGGGCCATTATTTGGGTAAGGGCCCGTTCCTTGAAGTGGAGCAGGATTTCGCGAAAAAAATCGAGCAACGCACCAACGGCCGGGTAAAAATCGACATCACCTATGCCGGTGGGCTTGGCAAGGGCAACGAGGTCATGACCCTGGCCGGCCGGGGCGCCATCGATATAGCAGCGGCCCCGCCCAGCTATTACGCGGAACAACTGCTGTACTGGAAAGTCTTCCAGATGCCGTTCATTTTCTCTTCGCCGGAACAGGCCATGGATGTGCTGGCCAAGTCCATGGAGGAGTTTCCCGTTTACAGGGAAGAGATGGACAAGATGAATGTCATCTGGTTGTTCCAGCAGCCCCTTGGCGTTTATTTTCTGACCGGTCCAGGCGCCAATTGCGACACCATTGCCGGTCTGAAGGGCAAGAAACTCCGTAGTTTCGGAAGCTCCGTGCCGAAGGCCCATGCAGCCATTGGTGCCGTGCCGGTATCGGTCCGCCCGGTCGAGGTCTATGAGGCTCTGCAGCGGGGAACTATCGACTATTCGTTCCTCAACGCCGGCAATATCCAACAATACAAACTGTTCGAGCCGGGCAAGTACAGTTGCGGCCCGATCATGGCGATCACCGGCCACAACATCGTGATCGGCAAAAAAGCATGGAACAGGTTGCCCAAGGATATTCAGGAAATCTTCATCGATCAGGGCAAAAAGTCCCATGCGCAATACCTTGCCTGGCTATCCGCCTTTGAAAGCAACGCCGTGGACAGCATTACCCAGGCCGGCGGCGTGGTGAAGGATTTCCCGAGTTCGGAACTGAACAAGTGGAAAGCGGCGGCACCCGATGTCCTGGCCGTATGGGTCAAGGATATGGAAGCACGCGGCAAGGGCGCCATGGCGGCCAAGGTCGCCAAGCGTTGGAAAGAACTGACCGGAAAATAGAGCGGTTGGTTTCGCTACGGCCCGTCCCGCCCTGCCGGTGTGCTCCACAACCGCGCGGGGCGGGGGGCCTTTTCTTCGTTATGCGGAGTTAGTGTCGCATGCAGAAATTCAGCGCTCTGGTCGAGCGGTTTGCCCTGGCGGTGTTACTGGTTGGCGGTGTCGGCATGCTGACCGCGATGTTGCTTGGCGCTGGAGACGTCGTCGGCACGCAGTTTTTTGGCTGGCCCATTCCGGGGGTGCTGGAGATCACCGAAAGCACCATGACCCTGATCGTCTTTGGCGCCCTGGCCTATGCCCAGATCCGGCGCAATCACATCCGGGTCGAGCTAATTTACTCTCATATGGGCCCCCGTGTCAGGGCGGCGATGGATGTTATTGCCGATCTGGCGGCTATTGTGTTTTTTGGTTTTTTGCTATCGGAGGCCATTGCCGAAGGGCTGACGAGCTGGCGCATCCGCGAAACCGCCGATGGGCTGATACAATTCCCACTTTACCCCGCCAGATGGATCCTGATCTGCGGGACGGTGATGCTGTTACTGCAATTGGTGCTGCATTTGATCCTCGATTTCCGACGAATCTCCAGCGGTGAAGAGCTCGAGTTGCGCGACGACCTGCCGCCAATTCCCGGTATCACCGGCGCCGATGGCACAACATGAGCAGGCAAGGTATCCCCTGTGCTTGATCCCGCGGTAACCGGCGTCCTGGTAACCACGCTGCTATTCCTGGCTCTCGCCGTGGGCGTCCACATCGGCGTGGCTTTGGGATTGTCGGGCATTTTGGGGATGTATCTGGCGATTGGACCAGACGCGGCCCTGGGGCAATTGGCCACGATACCATTTTCAACCACCAATTCCTTCACCTTGGCGGTCATCCCATTGTTTATTCTCATGGGGTCGCTCGCCACCCAGGCATCCCTGACCACCGATCTTTACCGCGCCGCCTATTACTGGCTGGGACGCCTGCCGGGTGGTCTGGCCATGGCCACCACCCTGGCCTCCGCCGCGTTCGGTGCGGCCTGTGGCTCCTCCGTGGTCAACGCCGCCGTGTTCACCCGCATGGCTCTGCCCGAAATGACCAAGTTCGGTTATTCCAAGCGTCTGAGCGCGGGTTGCATCGCGGCCTCGGGCACCTTGGCCTCGCTCATCCCACCCTCCATCCTCATGGTGGTCTACGCCATCATCACGGAACAATCGGTCGGCGTGCTGTTGATCGCGGGCCTGGTGCCCGGCATTCTGTCCGCCACGATCTACATGCTGGGTATCTATATACGGGCCAAGCGGAACCCGGAAATGGCGCCGATCCCCGACATTACGATCTCCTGGAACGAACGTTTTCGTTCTCTCTATGGCGTTTGGGGCGTGGTGTTCCTGTTCTTGCTTGTCATCGGCGGCATTTATGCGGGATTTTTCACCCCGACCTACGCCGGCGCTGTTGGCGCCTTCGGCGCCTTTATCATCGTCATCGGCAAGCGCCGCCTGAACCGCGGCATGCTGGTCGATACCTTCAAGGATGCCGGCATTACCACCTCGGTAATCTTTATCATTGTCATCGGTGGCATCATTTTCGCCCGATTTTTGACTTATACGGGGCTGGTCGCCTCCGTTTCCGACATCCTGCTGGGCCTGCAACTGCACCCCTATCTTTACTTGCTCAGCTTTGCCGTGATTTACCTGGTGCTGGGCATGTTGATCGACCCGATCGCGATCATGGTCATGACCCTGCCGGTCATGTTCCCGATCCTGACCGGGGCCGGTTTCGATCCCATCTGGCTTGGTGTTATCGCCATCAAACTGGCGGAGATTTCCTTGATTACGCCGCCCGTCGGACTCAATGTCTATGTGGTGCGCAGTGCCTCGCCAATCCCCCTTAGCCTTGAGGATGTATTCGCCGGCATCATGCCCTTCCTGTTCCTCGATATCCTGACCCTGGGCCTTCTGATCGCCTTTCCGCAGATCGTTCTGTTCCTGCCCAATCTGATGTTTTGAGGTTGCCATCAAACGGGTCTATGTTCTGTAAACGTGGTCTAGGGTATCCGGGGTCGCCGTATGTGAAAGGGGTATCCTGTTTACAGATTTTTGTGCGCGCCGTTGCAGAACGGCTTGCCGTCGTTGTTTTTGCAGCCGCACAGGGCATAAGCCTTGGCCGCATCGACCTGAAACTTGACCGGTGTGAATTCAGAGCCCTTGTGACTGCCGTCGCAGAGTGGCTGTTTGCTGCTTTTGCCGCAGCTGCACCAGAAATAGTCCCGGCCCACCGCCAATTCGGTCATATAGGGGGATTTTTGGGCGATTATCGCGTCCGACATGAATGTATCTCCTGATAATGATGGTGTGGTTGGCGGCACGTTAGATTGTCCGCGGTGTAATAACAATCCGACGGGGCTGAACAATATTGTTTCTTCATGGGGATAATGGAGGCAACACGTTGCTGAGCGTATCGATCAGGTGGTCGATATCGCCATCGTTGTTAAAAAGGTGCGGCGTCACCCGCATGGACTGGCCGCGCACCGAGACATGGACGCCTTCCCGGCCCAGCCGGTCGGTTAAACCGTCGGGAACGTCGCCGGGAAAGCCCAGGCCCAGGAAATGCCCGGCCCGCAGGCTTGGGTCCGAGGCCCGGAGACCCAGGGGCGCGGCCCGCCCGGCAATTTTGGCGGTCATCGCCGAGAGGGTTTCCTGGATCTCCGCGACACCCCAGTCCAATAGTTGTTCCAACGCGGTGACGGCCATGGGCAGGGTGATAAAATTCGCCCCTTCGCCCATATCGAAGCGCCTGGCGCCCGGCTGAAAGTCGAATTTGTAATCGACCAGGCCGGCGAAATCCTCGCTGCCCTGGCGGGCGATCCAATTGTGCTCGAGGGGCCTGCCGTCCCGGTGTTGCGGCGCGACATACAGAAAGCCCAGGGTATAGGGCCCCAACATCCATTTATAGCCGGCCGCCACCGCGAAATCCGGCTGCACAGCCGCGACGTCAAAGGGCAGGGCGCCGATCGACTGGGTCAGATCGACCACCAGGCCGGCGCCAACCTCGCGGCAGCGCCGGCCCACGGCTTCCAGGTCAATCAGGCTGCCATCGGTCCAATGGCAATGGGGCAGGGCGACGACGGCGGTATTCGCGTCAATGGCTGCCACGATGCGCGGCGTCCAGCCGTCGTTGCCGCCGCGGGGAATGGTGACGACCTCTGCCGCGCGCTCCGCCGCCAGCTCGCGCCAGGGATAGACGTTGGAAGGGAATTGATCCTGCAACACCACCAGGGTCTGCCCCTTGGCCACGGGCAGGTTTCGGGCGGCGACGGCGGTGCCGTAACTGCAGGCCGGCACCATGGCGATGCCGTCGGCCTGGGCGTTGATCAAACGGGCAAACAGCGCACGGGCCCGTTCGGGCGTCGAAAAGAAATCCGGCGGGCTGATCCGCCAGGGCTGCGCCTTGAGGGTCACGGCCTGTTGCCCCGCCGCCACCACCTTGTGCATCAGGGGCGACATATAGGCGCAGTTGAAATAGGCGATGTCATCGGGAATATCGAACAGGTGACGTTGGCAGGGAATCATCAGGAACTTCCGCTTGTTGATTACAGGCGACGGCATGTGAAACCGGCGACCTGTGGAAGTCAAATGCGGCCTTATGTTGCAGTGCGGCAAAACACGGTTGACAGGGCTGGGCGCGTACGCAAGAAAGCCTGTTCCCGTGCCGCGCCGACGTCATTTTCCGCTCCGTTCGCGCCCATTGTATAAGGACCTGGCGCCATGCAGCCAAACCGCAAGCCTGCCATGCCTAATTTTTCCTCTGGTCCCTGCGCCAAGCGGCCCGGCTGGTCGCCGGCGGTTCTGGCCGGGGCGTCCCTGGGCCGCTCGCACCGCTCCAGCGAAGGCAAGGCGCGGCTGTTGGCGGCCATCGAAGGCACCCGAGAAGTTTTGCAGGTACCCGACGACTACCGCATTGCCATCGTGCCAGCCTCGGATACCGGCGCGGTGGAGATGGCCTTGTGGTCGCTGTTGGGCGCCCGCGGCGTCGATGTGCTGGCCTGGGAAAGCTTCGGCGCCGGTTGGGCCACCGATATCAAGAAACAGTTGAAATTGCCTGACAGCCGCCTGTTGGAGGCGGATTACGGCCTGTTGCCTGATCTGTCCCAGGTGGATTTCGGGCGCGACGTTGTGTTCTGCTGGAATGGCACCACTTCCGGGGTGCGTCTGCCCCACGGCGAATGGATCCCCGATGACCGCGCCGGATTGACCATCTGTGATGCCACCTCGGCCGCATTCGCCATGGAGCTGCCCTGGGACAAGCTGGATGTGGTGACTTTCAGTTGGCAAAAGGTTCTCGGCGGCGAGGCGGCCCACGGCATGCTGGTATTGGGCCCGCGCGCCGTGGCACGGCTGGAAAGCCACACGCCGTCCTGGCCGCTGCCAAAAATTTTCCGCCTGACCAAGGGCGGCAAACTGTCCGAAGGGCCCTTCAAGGGCGAAACCATAAACACCCCGTCCATGCTCTGTGTCGAGGATTACCTGGATACCCTCTCGTGGGCCCGTTCGGTCGGCGGCCTGCCCGGCCTGATCAAGCGGGTGAACGGCAATGCCGCCGTGCTGGCCGATTGGGTGGCGGCAACGCCTTGGATCGACTTTGTCGCCAGGGACGCGGCCAACCGTTCAACCACGTCCGTCTGCCTGTCCATTGCCGATGCCTGGTTTACCAACCTGCCGGCGGCCGAGGGCGACGCCGTGGCGAAACAGATCGTGGCGCTATTGGAGGCCGAAGGGGCGGCCTATGACCTTGGCGGTCACCGGGATGCTCCAACGGGGTTGCGTATCTGGTGCGGCGCGACGGTGGAACAGGAGAATCTGGAGGCATTGTTGCCGTGGCTGGATTGGGCTTACGGCGAGGTAAAGGCCAGGTTTTCCCCGACTTCCAAGGCCGGCGATTGATTTGCCGCCAAATAGCGGCGACTGATTTGGCCATGTGATGGCCAAAAATGAACAGCGGTAAGGATATCATCGAAACATGGTCAAGGTATTGATTTCCGACAAGATGAGCCCGCGTGCGGCGGAAGTGTTTCGTAGCCGCGGTCTGCAGGTGGATGAAAAGCCCGGCCTGACGGCCGAAGGTCTGGCCGATATCATCGATCAGTATGATGGTCTGGCAATCCGTTCCGCGACCAAGGTGACGGCGGAAATCCTGGACGCGGCGAAAGGCCGCCTGAAGGTGATCGGCCGGGCCGGTATTGGCGTCGACAACATCGATCAAGAGGCGGCGACGGCCCTGGGGGTCTGTGTCATGAACACGCCTTTCGGCAACTCTATCACCACTGCCGAACATACCATTTCCATGATGATGGCCTTGGCCCGGCAGATTCCCGCTGCTGACCGCTCCACCCACGACGGCAAGTGGGAAAAGAACCGCTTTATGGGCGTGGAACTATACGGCAAGGTTCTGGGAGTGATCGGCTGCGGCAATATAGGCGCAATCGTTTGCGACCGGGCCATCGGCCTGAAAATGCGCGTCGTCGCCTACGATCCCTATTTGTCCGAGGAACGGGCCCGCGACCTGGGCGTGGAGCGGGTGGACCTGGATACCTTGTTGGCCAGGGCCGACTTCATCACCATGCACACACCTCTGAACGATGCCACACGCGGCATTATAAGCGCCGATACGATCGCCAAGATGAAACCCGGCGTACGTATCATCAATTGCGCCCGTGGCGGTTTGCTGGTGGAAGAAGATGTGCGCGCCGCGATCGAAAGCGGCCAGGTGGCCGGCGCGGCTGTGGATGTATTCTCCTCCGAACCGGCCAACGAGAATCCGCTATTCGGCCTGGAAAGGGTGGTCGCAACGCCCCACCTGGGTGCCTCGACGACCGAGGCGCAGGTCAATGTGGCGGTGCAAGTGGCCGAACAGATGTCCGACTTTCTATTGACCGGCGCTATCAGCAATGCCTTGAACATGGCGCCCGTTTCGGCCGAGGAAGCCCCCCGTCTGCGCCCCTATTTCACCTTGGCGCGGGAACTGGGCAGCTTTGCCGGTCAATTGACCACGAGTGCCCTGCAAGCGGTGCATATTGAATACCAGGGCCATGTGGCCGGCCTGAACACGCGGCCCCTGACCGCCATCGTGCTGGAAGGACTGCTGCGCCCCCTGATCGCCAACGTCAACATGATCAACGCGCCGGTCATTGCCAAGCAGCGCGGCATTGAAGTGCGGGAAACCCGCGATGAAGGCACCGGCGACTACCAGACGATGATCCGCGTCTCCGTCACCACGGAAAAGCAAAGCCGCGATGTCGCCGGTACCCTGTTCGCGGATAGCCAGCCCCGCATTGTTCAGGTCAAGGGCATCAAGCTGGAGGCTGAGCTGGCCAAGCATATGCTATATCTCACCAACGAGGACAAACCGGGCCTGATCGGCGCACTGGGTTCGCTGCTGGGAAACAACGGTGTCAATGTCGCGACCTTCCATCTTGGTCGCGCCGCGGCAGGTGGTGACGCGATTGCGCTGATCGGCGTGGACCAGCCCCTTGACGAAACGGTATTGACGGCAGTCCGTGCCTTGCCCCATGTAGGGCAGGCACAGGCCCTGAATTTCTGAGGGTCTTATCTTTAACGGACCTGATCTCTTAAGATGGTTCCCGTCCCGACCATGGGTTTAGACGTTTGCGATCATGACGGATTACGCTGAACTGGCTCTGCTGCCCGAAGGTTTGCATGATGACCTGCCGCCCTTTGCCGGGCACGAGGCGCGTTCCATAGAACGCCTTGTGACCCAGTTCGAGGCGCATGGCTATGATCGGGTGAAGCCGCCCCTGATCGAGTTCGAGGAAAGCCTGTTGGCCGGGCCCGGCGCCGGCGTTGCGCGGCACATGTTCCGTCTGATGGACCCGATTTCCCAGCGCATGATGGGCCTGCGCGCGGATATGACGACGCAGGTTGCCCGTATTGCCGCAACCCGTCTGAAGGACGCGCCCCGGCCCATGCGTCTGTGCTATGCCGGTCAGGTCTTGCGGGTGCGCGGCAGCCAGTTGCGGCCCGAACGGCAATTTGCCCAGGCCGGCTTGGAACTGATTGGCGTCAAGGGCGTGGCAGGCGATACCGAGGTGGTGTCGCTGGCGGCGGAGGCGCTGCAGGCCCTTGGCATTCAGGGACTGTCAGTTGATCTGACCGTGCCGTCGTTGGTGCCGTTGCTGACCCAGGTGCTGGGCCTGGAAAAGGCCGAGGGCGAGGCCGCGCGGCAGGCCCTGGATGCCCGTGACGGCGCTGCAATCGAAGCCCTGGCGCCGGCGGTGCGGCAACAATTAGGCAATCTGATGCGCGCCGCCGGCCCGGCCGAGAGCGCCCTCGAACGCCTGACCGGTCTGGAGCTTCCGGCCCCGGCCCGCGCCTTGTGCAATCACCTGGGGGCTCTGGTCAAGGGCCTGGAGCAAGCGAATGGTGGTTTGACCCTGACCATTGACCCGGGTGAAAGCCGCGGCTTTGAATATCAGACAGGGGTCAGTTTCAGTCTGTACGCGGACGGCGTGCGCGGCGAATTAGGCCGGGGTGGCCGCTATACCCTGGCCAGTGGCGAATCCGCGATTGGGTTTACCCTGTATCTCGATAGCCTGATGCGGGCCGTTCCCGACCGGGCGACGCCGGCGCGCCTGTACCTGCCCTATGGCACCAGCGGCGAGCAGGCGCGGCGACTGCGGGCCGAGGGCTGGTGCACGGTACAGGGCCTGGAAAGCGGCGCGGATCCCGAACAGGAGGCCCGGCACCTGGCCTGCGACCATATTCTGCGCGGTGATCTGGCGCAGGCATTGTCCTAATTGCGCCGCTGTGGCGCTGAAATCAGCGGTTTCTAGTTTGATGATCATCAGTTTGGAACGGTAGGAAAATGGCGAATGTAGCAGTGGTGGGCGCCCAGTGGGGTGACGAGGGCAAGGGCAAAATCGTCGACTGGTTGTCCGAGCGCGCCTCGGTCGTGGTGCGATTTCAAGGCGGCCACAACGCCGGCCATACCTTGGTCATCGACGGCGAGGTCTATAAGTTGAGCCTGCTGCCCTCGGGCATTGTACGCAAGGGCAAGCTGTCGATCATCGGCAACGGCGTCGTAATTGACCCCTGGGCCCTGTTGACGGAGATGGCGCGTTTGCAGGAACAGGGAGTAGAGATAACGCCCAGCTCGCTACGTCTTGCTTTCAACGCCCCCTTGATCCTGCCTTTGCACAGCGAACTGGACGCCATCCGCGAAGATGCCAATACCGGTCGCCGTATCGGCACCACGCGCCGCGGTATCGGCCCCGCCTATGAGGATAAGGTCGGCCGCCGGGCCATCCGGGTCTGCGATCTGTCCGATCCCGACGGCCTGCCGGAGAAGGTCGATCAATTGTTACTGCATCACAACGCCTTGCGCCGTGGCCTGGGCCATGACGAGGTCGATGCCGCCGCCCTGGTGGAAACCCTGCGCGAGGTCGCGCCGAAGATCCTGCCCTTCGCCTCCAATGTCTGGCGTGATCTGGATGAAGCGCGCCGGGCCGGCCACCGCATCCTGTTCGAAGGCGCGCAGGCGGCGATGTTGGATATTGACCATGGCACCTATCCTTATGTGACCTCGTCCAACACCCTGGCCGGTCAAGTGGGGGCAGGGGCCGGTATTGGCGTCGATGCCATCGACTATGTGCTGGGCATCACCAAGGCCTATACCACCCGCGTGGGCGAAGGGCCGTTTCCCACCGAATTGCTGGACGACGTGGGCCGGGGCCTGGGCGAGCGCGGCAAGGAATTCGGCACGGTGACGGCGCGGCCGCGCCGCTGCGGCTGGTTCGACGCGGTGATGGTGCGTCAGGCCATCAAGGTCGGCGGTATCACCGGCATTGCGCTGACCAAACTGGATGTGCTGGACGGCATGTCCGAAATCAAGGTCTGCACCCGCTATCGGGTCGACGGTATGGAAGTCGATTATCTGCCGGCCGAGATGAGCCGTCAGGCCCGCATAGAACCGGTCTATGAAGTTTTCGAAGGCTGGACGGAAAGCACCCAGGCGGCGCGCAGTTGGGCCGATCTGCCGGCCACGGCGATCAAGTATATCGTTCGTATCGAAGAACTGATTGGCGCCCCGGCTGCCCTGCTCTCTACCAGCCCGGAACGGGAAGACACCATACTGGTCAAGGATCCATTCGCCGACTAGAGCAAATTGTCCGCGTATAAATGAACGCCAGTTGCTCTAGCGGCGACGACAGGTGATAGCAAGAACCATTGGTATTATCGGCCATCCAGGATTTCCCGCACCCGCCGGGCCAGTGCCGGGGTCTGATACGGTTTGTTCATGAGCGCCACGCCGGGTTCGAGCTTGCCGCGGCGGTTGAGAATTTCCCTGGTATAGCCCGATGAATACAGGACACCGGCGGCCGGATAACGTTCGAGGAACGCGATGGCGACATCGCGCCCGCTCATACCCCGGGGCAGAATCACGTCGGTCAACAGCAGGTCAATTCCGTTTGCAGCCGCGATGACTTCCAGCGCCGCCGGTCCGTCCTCCGCCTCCAGTATGGTATAGCCGAGCCGTCCGAGTACGGTCACGAGATACTCCCGGACGGCGTTGTCGTCCTCGACCACCAGGATCGTTTCGTCGCCGGTCGGCCGGTCATCTTGGCTTTGCTCGCTGGTACTGGCGGCATCCGCCGTCTGCTCCGCCCTGGGCAGGTAGATACGGACCATGGTGCCAGCGCCAGCCGCGCTGGCAATCGAGACATGGCCGCCCGACTGCTTGGCGAAGCCGAAGACCATGCTTAAACCCAGGCCGCTGCCCTCACCAACCGCCTTGGTGGTGAAAAAAGGCTCGAACACGCGCTCCCGCACTTCCGCCGGCATGCCGGTCCCGGTGTCGCTGACGGCGATTATCACGTAATCGCCCGGCGTCAGGTCTCCGTGCCGCGCAGTATCGTCTTGTTCGAGCACCTTGTTGGCGGTTTCAACGGTCAACTGTCCGCCATCGGGCATGGCGTCACGGGCGTTGATGGCAAGGTTCAAAAGAGCGCTTTCGAGCTGTCCAGCATCGACCATGGTCGACCATAGATCGGCGGCAAGTTTCATCTCAACGGTGACGTCCTCGCCGATTGTGCGCTGGGCCAGTTGACCGAACTGCGGCAGCATCTGATTGATCTCGGTCACCTTGGCATCCAATTCCTGCTGCCGTGCGAAGGCCAGCAGGTGATGGGTCAGCTCCGCGCCTCTAAGCGCCGCGCGAAGGGCGGTGGCGATGCCTTTTCTGTCGAACTCGTCCGCTATGGCCTCACTATCCTGGAGCAAATCCAGATGGCCAATAATGGCAGCCAGGATGTTATTGAAATCATGGGCGATGCCGCCGGTCAGCTGGCCCACCGCCTCGAGCCGCTGTGACTGACGCAATTGGTCCGTACTTTCCCGGAGCACAGTCTCCAGCCGCTTACGCTCGGACACGTCTTGCGTGACGCCGAAAAACCCCGAAATCTCGCCGGCCTCGTCGAATAATGGTGTTGTCCTTCCCTCGACATATCCGGTTTCGCCGTTCGGTCTCAAGATGCGATAGGCAAAGTCATAGCCGCATTTCTCTGCAATCGCCGCCTCGCGGTTGCTCATTGCCAAGGCTTTGTCGTCCGCATGGATGGCATCGGTAATCGAATCGAGTGACATTAGGGCATCTGGCTCAAGCCTGTAGATGCGACGAAGTTCTTCGGAACTCTCGAACGTGTTGTCCGCGAACATCCAGGTCCAGTGCCCAAGGAGACCGATGTCTTGGGCCTGGGAGAGCTGGGCTTCGCGTTCCCGGAGCGCTGTGTGCGTCGCCTCATGCTCGGTGATTTCGTGACGAAGTTCGCTGGTTCGTTGCAAGACGCGGATTTCCAGCTCATCGTGTGACTTTTGCAGTGCCGTCTCGGCGCTGTTGCGCTCGGCAATTTGAAACTCGAGCTCGACGTTCTTCGATTTGATATCTTCTTCACTGCGCTTGAGCTCGGCGTATTGCCGCTTAAGCACACGATCCGCATGCCAGACGATCAAGGCCAGGAAAGCATAGAGAGAACCGAAGACGAACAACGAGATTGCCACAAGGCCCAGGGTAATACGATCGATCTTGCTCACTAAAGATGACACATCCGTGTAAAGCTCGAAGACGCCGGCAATTGTACCATCGGCACCCCGGATCGGGAGGTAGCTCTCGACAAGGTCCCGATCATAAACTTCACCCGAAAATGCACTGAAGACGTTACGATAGGATAGTTTGCTTGCCGGCTTTCCGTGTCTTGCCGCGGTCAGAAACCCCAAATTATCGCTCTTGTCGCCGCCAATTTGTCCGCGCTCCGAGGAATAAATCGTGATCCCGTCAAGGTTGTAAATCTTGACCTTGAGGACGGGAACGCCAACCGAAATTGCCATGAACGCTGCATGGATTTCCTGGGTCTCGGGATTTCCCCGCAATAGATCTCCATCTCTCTCCGATACCGAGGTTATGTAAGAGGAGAAATTTGGCCAAAGGATATTGGAGAACGTCCGGGCCAGTACGACATTATCGCTTTCTGCTTCCTCTACCAGTTCCTCGATGGCGTGCTGCCGATAGAAAACCACCAGTATGACGGTAACGACAATGATGGCGACGGCACTCGCGATGGAAAAATATCGGAATAACTTAAACATTGGGGCACCGCACCAATAGAGTCTGCGAACGTAGCCTCGTCATCAAACTGTTGATCAGACCCACACTGGATATTGCCGGATTATCCGGCTTCCTGCGGGACGTCCCGAATGTAAACCTGCAATGGTTGATGACACGGTAACGCAAGGCGTAGGCGTGCGCGCACCCTGATCTGAAAATTTTCCCCATCATCGCCACGTCCCCGGCACTATTTGGCCGCCTATTTCAGCATGCTCATGGGCCAACCAGCCGTACAATTGATGCCCCCAATGATCATCGCATGAACCTACGTTTTTGAGTAGAGTTCGTCATTCCGAGGAGACGGACGTGAAGCGTAACGCATTGGCCGGTTTTGATGGTGGCGTGGACCGGACCATCTAAACAGAAACATTAGGTAGCCCTAATGCGTCATAATGGGGATAAAATCACCGGCTTCAAAGGTGACTGGCTGGATTCGGCGGAAGAACGCGGCGACGCCTCCAAGGCTCGTCAAATCTTGGGTCTGTGCCGCGATATAATCGAATGCGCCTGAAGGGCATCCCTCGGATTCCGGTCAGAATTGCTTGGTATGAGTTCAGGGAACGTTTTTTTACAATAAGGTCTACCCCACGATGGACATCCAGCATCCAAAATTGTTCGCCTTGTACGCACATTGGAAATCCAGGGTGCGGGACGGCCTCTTTCCAAGTCGGAAAGATTTTAGTCCTTTCGATCTGAAGCCATTTCTCGGACATCTACTCATTCTTGAACTGGCGGATGAATTGAAGGCAAGCCACTACCGCCTGTTCGGCTCGAAGCTAGCCGAATATTTCGACGCTGACCTGACGGGGCTGTGTCTAAGAGAAATTCCGGCCGATGAACCCGACAAAATCCTGTCGGAATATCGCAACCTACTCCTGGCCAATGCACCCCTGATCGCTTGCAACCAGGCCCTCGTCGGCAGCAGCGTCTCGTACTACGAAAAGTTGATGCTGCCGCTGTCATCGGACGAAAAACCCATCGCCATGGTGTTGGCTGCCATCTATCCAGTGGCTGCCCCTGCCTGATGCTCGATTTTTTACGATTTTATACCGCGAGTGCGGCGACTGAGCCCAACATGCGTGGCTGGAGATCTATGATGGGCGGCGTCGACCAACTCCCGATCCCCGACGGCCGCCGCTTCTTGCCGCGTGGTGGATTTCAGCTACACTAAATACCAAGCTAGGGAAGGGTCGTGATGCCAGAGGTTCCGGTTATTGATCTGTCGCCGTGTCGCGCCGGCTGCGAGGCGGAATAGACAGCCATGACCGATGGCGAAAAACCAGCCTACCGTTTGCTGACAGGGGTCGATGACCATGCCTTCTGTCTGCGGGTTTCCGAAGCCTTGACCGATGGCTATATCCTCTACGGCTCACCCAGCTGCACTTACGATCCAGTGCAAGACCGCATGCTGGTAGCCCAGGCCGTGATCCGCCCTCACGTCCAGCCCTAGGGCGTGTCGGGGCTATTCTAAGCAGTCTACAAAAAGCTATAGGGGTCCACGTCGATTGCCACCCGGACCTGCTGGGGATGTTCGACTTGTGCGACCCAGGCTCTGGCCAGGGCGGAGGCATTGGCGCCGCGCCGGGTTTTCAGCAACAGGCGTTGGCGGAAGCGGCCGCGCAACAGGCTCAAAGGTGCCGGGGCGGGGCCCAGGACCTCCACATCCCCGTGCCGCGGCGCGGAGCGGCCCAGATCGCGGGCGGTCTGTATCACCTGGCCCTCGTCCCGGCCGGAAACGATCAAGGCCACCAGACGGCCGAAGGGCGGCAGGCCCTGGAATCGCCGGGCCTCCTTTTCCTGGGCCATGAAACGGTCCCGCTGGCCAGAAATTAAGGCCTGCATCACCGGGTGTTCGGGCATATAGGTCTGCAACAGGGCCCGGCCCGGACGCTGCACCCGTCCCGAGCGGCCCGCCACCTGATGCAGTATCTGATAGGTCCGCTCCGCGGCCCGCAGGTCGCCACCCTGCAAGCCAAGATCGGCGTCGATCACACCGACCAGGGTCAGCAGGGGGAAATGATGACCCTTGGCGACGATCTGGGTGCCGATGATCAGAGAAACCTCGCCCTCGGCAATGCGTTGGATGGCCTCGGCTGCCGCGTCCGGGCCACGCACGGTGTCCGAGGCAATCAACATGCGGGGGACGTCGGGAAACAGTTCGTCCACCTCTTCTCCCAGTCTTTCGACGCCGGGGCCACAGGCCACCAGGCTGTCTTCGGCGGCGCATTCCGGGCAAGCTTCGGGTTGCCGCAGATTGAACCCGCAATGGTGACATTGCAGGCGGCCATGAAAGCGGTGTTCCACCAGCCAGGCGGTGCAATTTGGGCATTGCAGGCGGTGGCCGCAGGCCCGGCACAGGGTCAACGGGGCATAGCCGCGCCGGTTCAGGAACAACAGAACCTGTTCGCCCGCAGCCAAGGTCTCTTGCATTGCCGTGACCAGCGCCGGCGACAGCCATTGCGGCCCCGACGGGGCCTCGCCCCGCATATCGATGGCTTCGATCTGCGGCAGCTCGGCGCTGCCGATGCGGTTTGGCAGATGCAGGGCGCCATAGCGGCCCGTCTCCACATTGACCTGGCTTTCCAGACTGGGTGTGGCGGACACCAGGACGATGGGTATCTCTCCCAGCGAGGCCCGCAGCACGGCCATGTCCCGGGCGTGATAAATCACCCCGTCTTCCTGCTTAAAGGCGCTGTCGTGCTCTTCATCCACCACGATCAGGCCCAGATCCGTATAGGGTAAAAACAGCGCCGAGCGGGCGCCGACCACCACTCTGGCCCGGCCCTGGGCCACGGCCCGCCAGGTCAGCCGCCGCCGTGCGGTGCCCAGATCCGAATGCCAGGCCAGGGGCGCGGCCCCAAAGCGTTTCTCGAATCGCTCCAGCCATTGTGCGGTCAGGCCAATTTCGGGCACCAGAACCAGAACTTGGCGGCCCTGAGCCAGGGCGGCGGCGACGGCCTCCAGATAGACTTCCGTTTTGCCGGCGCCGGTCACCCCGTCCAGCAGCGTCGTGGAATACCCCCCCATATCGACCTTGCTACGCAGTGCCGAGGCGGCCTTCAGCTGATCGTCGTTCAAGATCTCGCCGGACTTTTGCCAATCTGGCTCCGGCACCGTCATTTCGCCGGGCAGTTGGACTTCCTGCAAGGTGCCTTGTTTCACCAGGCCTCTTACGACCCCTGAGCTGACCGCCGCCAGCTCCGCGATGGTTGGGCCAGGCAACGGGATACCGTCGGCCAGAACGTCCATGACCCGTTGCCGCGCCCCGGTCATGCGGCTGGGGGCCGGGCCGGCCAGACAGTAGGCCAGGCGCGGGCGCGGCGGCTCCAATGCCGCCTGGACCGACATGGTCATCCGCAGCACGGCGCCAGGCGAGGCGCAGGTATAATCCGCCAGCCATTCGACGAAGCGGCGGGTCACTTCCGCCATGCCGGGTGTGGGCAGGCGATAGGCGATGGGGCGCAGACGGCTGTCGGCCACCGCCTGCCCGGGATCCGCCGGTCCTTCGCCCCAGACCACGCCAACCACGGCGCGCCGGCCCAGGGGGACGGCGACAAAATCACCGATCCGGATTTCCTCATCGCCCAGCTCGGCCGGCACGGCGTAGTCATAGGCGCTGTCCAGGGGCAACGGCAGCAAGACATGAACCCGACGCGGCGGAGCCATATCATCGAATTTGGGTTCAGCTTCACTGGTATGGGGCGCGGCCATCGGCTAGACTCTGCCTGTCCCCGCTGGTGCCGACAAGTAGCGATAAAAGCGGTGCCGTCTGAGGGTGGGGATTTGGGTTAACCGGAATGATCGAGCAGATGCATATGGTAGTTGGAATGAAGGCGCCATGAAATTCTTCGTAGACACCGCCGACGTCGCCGAAATTCGCGATCTGGCGGCTACCGGGCTGCTGGACGGGGTGACCACAAATCCATCCCTGGTGGCAAAGACGGGGCGCGATTTTTTTGATGTGGTGGCGGAAATTTGCGCCTTGGTTGATGGCCCGGTCAGCGCCGAAGTGGCGGCGACGGACGTAGAGGCAATGGTGGCGGAAGGCCGTACCTTGGCCAGGATAGCCGACAATGTGGCGGTCAAGGTGCCTTTGACCTGGGATGGACTGAAAGCCTGCCGCAGCCTTAGCCAGGATGGCACCCAGGTCAACGTCACTCTTTGTTTCTCGGCCAATCAGGCCCTACTGGCGGCCAAGGCCGGGGCCAGCTTCATTTCGCCTTTCGTAGGCCGGCTGGACGATATCGGCCATGACGGCATGCAGTTGATCGCCGAGATCTTGGAGATCTATGGCAATTATGACAGCTTCCATACGGAAGTTCTGGTCGCCTCGATCCGTTCCCCGATGCATGTCCTGCATGCCGCCCGCCTGGGCGCCGACGTCTGCACCATTCCCCCGGTCGTGATCCGGCAGTTGGCCAAGCATGTTCTGACCGACAAGGGGCTGGATGCGTTCCTGGCCGATTGGCAGAAAACCGGACAGTCCATTCTGGGCCGCGGCGATTCGGGCGACAAGGCATAGGCATGGCTGGCAAGCGCACATCGTCCAGACCGCACGGTGGGGAGGCTAACCGCACGCCCGAGGCGGAGGCGGTGCGCGAATACTTGCTGGCAAACCCCAGTTTCCTGACCGACAACCCGGATCTTTTGCCCCTGCTGCGTCCAGAAGCCCAGCATAGCGGCGAAAACGTTCTGGATATGGGCCAGATCGTGACGCGGCGCCTGGGCGATGAAGTGGCCCGATTAAAGGCCGAACATGAAGAATTGCTGGCCAATGGCCGGGCCAATCAGACAGCACAAAAACAGATCCACGCGGCTGCCCTGGCCATGCTGGAAGCGCGCAATTTTGAACATCTGATCCATGTGGTCACCCGCGATCTGGCGGAAATTTTTGCCATCGACACGGTGACCCTGTGTGTCGAGACAGCGGATGACGGCCCGACACAGGCGCCGACGGGGGGTGTCTATGTGCTGCCCGCGGGCCAGGTTGACCGCCTGCTTGGTCCAGGGGCCGGCTCCCGGCTGGAAGGGGTGCGGTGTGGCGACCGTGCAATTTTTGGCCCCGCCGCGGAACTGGTGCGCAGCCAGGCGCTCGTGCGCTTGTCGCCCTCGCCCGGCTCGCCGCCCGGGCTGTTGGCCCTGGGCAGCCGGGACGGCGACAAGTTCCACCCCGGCCAGGGGACGGAATTGCTGCAATTTCTGAGTCGATTGATGGAGCGGTTGTTTCGGGCATGGCTGGATCTGTCCAACTAAGTCCCCAGCACGACATTGGGGTGGCCGACGCCGTGGCGCGCTGGCGGGGCTGGCTGCAATCCGAGCGCCGCTACTCGGAACATACCCTGACCGGCTATGACCGGGATTTGAACGGCTTTCTTGATTTTATCGCACAGCATTTGGGACAGGCGCCCGGCCTGGAAGAACTAGGGGCCTTGCGCACCTTGGATTTCCGCGCCTACCTGGCACGGCGCGGTGGCGACGGCCTCGGCCCGGCCTCGCTGGCCCGGGCCCTCTCGGCGGTGCGGAGTTTTTTCCGCTTTTGCGAGCGCCAGGACCTGTTTGCCAATGCTGCCATTCATGGCTTGCGAACACCCAAGCAGCCCCATGGCATACCCAAACCCTTGACGGTGAACGAAGCCGTGGCAGCGGTGGAAGATGTCGCCATTCTGTCTGATGAACCGTGGGTGCAGGCCCGCGACGTGGCCGTGTTGACCCTGTTGTATGGCTGCGGCCTGCGCATCGCCGAGGCCTTGGCCTTGAACCGCGGGCAGGCGCCCCTGGAAGAAAGTCTGATGGTCCGGGGCAAGGGCGGCAAGGATCGTCTGGTCCCGGTCCTGCCCGTGGTGGCGAAGGCGGTGGGTGCCTATCTTGCGCTGTGCCCTCATGATCTGCCCCTGGAGGGGCCGTTGTTCCTGGGCATTCGGGGTAAACGTTTGAACCAGCGCATCGTGCGCGCCCGGATGCAGCAATTGCGCATCAGCATGGGCCTGCCGGCTACGGCTACCCCGCACGCCCTGCGTCATTCCTTCGCTACCCATCTTTTGGCGGGGGGCGGCGATCTACGTACGATCCAGGAATTGTTGGGCCACGCCAGCCTGTCGACCACGCAACGCTATACCGAGGTCGATGCCGGGCATCTGCTGGACGTCTATCGTAAAGCCCAGGCCGTGGGGAAAAAGCGCCGGCAGGAAGATGGCAAAAAGAAAGGCGGCCGGTAGAAAACCAAGCCGCCTTTCCGTGAATTGGGCCGTACGAACGTCCCGATCACTTGCGTGGGTATCAGGTCAAGACAGAGAGGCTTTCCCTTTGTCCACCATAAATACCCCGGCCGATCGTTACGGCGCGCATTTCACTAGACATTGGATCACCTCCTTTCGATTGTTGTTGCCAAGTGCGCAGTATGCCCCAAGTTATGGCTAACGCAACCTATCCTTTGCCCAGGGCGGTCAGGATCAACACCGATTGGCGTCGGTGAGGCGCTTTGTGAACAGGATCTTTGCGTCATCGGGGCCGTTTCCCGGCTCATGACCGGATATGCGATAACCGTTTGAAATCAACAGCTTCAGCATATTCTTGTGTTTATTCATTGATTTCACCTCGATCACGCTGAAGCCGCGTTCGGCAACGACGCGTTCCTGCTCGTCGATCAGTTTCTGCGCTATTCCTTTGCCTCTGTGCGCCGGAACAACGCCCCCGATCCAGCTATAGAATTTCGTTCGGCCCACCGCGTATCCGAGTTTGAAGGCAACCGGGGCGTCACGAACAGATGCGATCAGCGTCACCTTTGGCCGGCTGCCTATCCTATCCTGATAGGCCGCGATGCCTTTCGGCGCGGACAGTTCAGGGACCTGCAGATGGACCGCAAGCACTTCAGAAAATCCGCCATTGCGTATTTCAAGCATTCGGCCCCCCGGCCCTGATGACCTGCTGACGTCGGCGCAAATTTGACACGTGCGCGGAAAGGCGGAAAGCTGCTTTCCAGCAAGTGGAGGAAGCAATGAAATTTACCTGGTTCAATCTCATGCCCTGGCCGCATTTGCCGGTTGATTTCCGCGAGCGGCACCGTTCCGTCTGGGTCGATATCCCGTCCAGCCTGTATGATCCGAAAAAAGGTCACGAGGTTTACAATACCTATCTGGATCAACTGGAATATGCGGAAAGCCTGGGCTTTGACGGTATCGGCGTCAACGAACATCACGCCAATGCCTATGGCCTGATGCCCTCTCCGAACATCATGGCCGCGACCCTGGCGCGGCGCACATCCAAGGCGGCACTGGTGGTGCTGGGCAATTCCATTGCGCTGTACAACCCGCCGATCCGGGTGGCCGAGGAATTCGCCATGCTGGATGTCATTTCCGGCGGCCGCCTTGTCGCGGGCTTTCCGGTCGGCACCTCCATGGACACCAACTATGCCTATGGACAGGTGCCGGCGCTGACCAGGGAAAAGTATACCGAGGCCCATGAATTGATTATGCGGGCCTGGAAGGAGGACGAGCCCTTTGCCTTCAACGGGCAATTTACCCAGTTGCGTTATGCCAATTGCTGGCCCAAGCCCATACAGGCCCCGCGCCCGCCGGTGATGATACCCGGCGGCGGTTCCATCGAGACCTATGATTTTTGCATCGAGAATGAATATTCATACAGCTATCTGAGCTTCACCGGCTACAAGCGGGCGCAGTTACTGATGGACGGCTTCTGGAACCGGGTGGAGGAAATGGGTGCCGACAAATCACCCTATCGGGCCGGCTTTGCCCAAACCATCTGCGTCGCCGAAACCGACGAGGAAGCCAAGGAACTGTATGCCGAGCATGTCAATTATTTCTTCAACAGGTGCCTGCACGTCTATCCCGGTTACGCCGACGCGCCGGGCTACCGCACGGTCAAAACCATTAAGAAGGGCGCCTTGTCGCAGTTCACCCGCTCCAGCCTTGGCACGTTGGGCAAGCTGACCTGGGAAGAACTGGTGGCTGATGGTCATATCATCGCCGGCAGCCCGGAAACCGTGATCCGCCAGATGCAGGAGTTGATCACCGGCCTGAAGGTCGGCAACATTTTCTGTCTGCTGCACATCGGTAATATGCCAAATGAAAAGACCCGTCTGTCCACCCGCCTGTTCGCCGAGGAAGTGATGCCGAAATTGCGCAATATGTGGCCGGAATGGGCCGATGACGGGCGCTTTTGGATCCATCCGCTGGAAACACCGGTGCAGACCAGCACACCCCTCGCTGCCATGGCGGAGGCCGGACAATGACAACGCTGACCATACATAATCGTATGCTCGAGATCGGCAACGGCCGCGCCGCCGTGGAAGTCTGGGAAGCCGGGGAAGGCACCCCACTGGTTTTTCTGCACGGGGCCGGTGGCCTGATGCCAAACGACCTCTTCTTCCAGGCCCTGGCCGCGAAATTCCACGTCTACGCCCCGCTGCTGCCCGGCTATGGCGGCAGCGAGGGCGAGGACGAGCTTCGCGACATGCTGGATGCGACATTGCATACCGGTGATGTCATCGATGCGCTGGGACTGGTCAGGCCGGCGCTGGTGGGGCACTCCATGGGCGGTATGCTGGCGGCTGAATTGGCCAGTGTGGCGCCCAATGACGTGGAGCGGCTGGCTCTGATCGCTCCCGCCGGCCTGTGGCTGGATGCTTATCCAATCGAAGATCTGTTTGCCAAGCTGCCTTTCGAGCTGCCGGAATTGCTGTTCCACGACGTTGCGCTGGGAGAGCGGCTCATGACCGCAGGGCTGGATCTGGAGGATCCGGAGTTTCTAGCGGAATTTTTGATCACCTCCGCCCGGCGGCTGGGCATGGCCGGCAAGCTGCTATTCCCCATACCGGACCGGGGCTTGCGCCGCCGGTTACATCGCATCAAGGCGAAAACCCTGATCCTGTGGGGTGAAAGCGACCGGCTGATCAAGCCGGTCTATGGCGAAGCTTTTGCCGCTGCCATTGCCGACAGCAGCTTGCTGACCCTGCCAGAAGCCGGCCATCTTGTGACCCACGAAAAGCCGGCCCAGGTGGTCGATGCCATCGCCACGTTGATCGACGCCGGGTAAACGCGGCAACGCCGAAGCGCGCTTATCGTCCCATGCTGTAGAATTCGTCGTTCGGGCGCATGGCGGTGAGGTTGGCCAGGCGGTTGCTGAGGCCGAAAAATGCGGTGATGCTGCCAATGTCGCGGATCTCCTCGTCGGAAAATCCATGGCCGCGCAAGGTCTCGAAGTCAGCATCGCAGATGGATTTGGAGTCGTTCGAGACCTTCATGGCGAAGTCCAGCATGGCCGTCTGCCGGGGCGTGATGTCGGCCTTGCGGTAGTTGACCGCCACCTGATCGGCGAGCAGCGGGTTCTTGCTTCTGATCCGCAGAATTGCGCCGTGGGCGGCGACGCAGTATTGGCAGCCATTGTCGGCCGATGTGGCGACCACGATCATTTCCCGGTCCGCCTTGCTCAGGCCGCCGTCCTTTTCCATCAGGGCGTCATAAAGGGTAAAAAAGCCGCGAAATTCGTCCGGCCGCTGGGCCAGGACAAGAAAAACGTTGGGCACGAAGCCCGACTTTTCCTGCATGGCCAGGACCGTTTCTTTGATGTCTTCGGGCAGGTCGCCGATCTCGGGCACGGGAAAGCGGCTGATGGGCGTACTCATGAATTACTCTTTCTCAAATTTTCATGGCGTGACGTTCAAAGAGCCCCAATTCACCCCTACCGTCATCCCAACCTATTCGGCGTATTTACCGGTCAATTGCGGGGTGTGAGGGCCCTCCAGGCCTTTCTCGGCATGTTCCAGACGGGTATCCCGGGACCAGGTTCGTTTCAGATCGTCACGGATATTGATGGATAACCGCCCCAGCCCTTCGGTCTCCAGCTCCACCTTATCGCCATCCTGAAAGGCGTTGAGGCCCCGGTTGTTGGTGCCCGTGGCCAGGATGTCGCCCGGCTCCAGCCTGTGGATGGACGACGTCCATTCAATACAACGGGCGATATTGTGGGCCATGTCCGAGGTATTGAAATCCTGCATGACGTTACCGTTGACGCTGAGGCGGACTTGCAAATTCTGTGGCTCGGGAATTTCGTCCGCGGTCACGATATATGGACCTATGGGGGCGAAGGTGTCACGGGATTTGACTTGAAAGAAGACATTGTTGGCGGGCGGCAGGCCGCGGGCAGATCCGTCGATGAAATTGGTATAACCGAATACATAGTCCATCGCTTCGGAGGCCGGCACCTGGCTGGCTTCCTTGCCGATGATCACCGCCAGTTCCGCCTCGCCCTCGAATACGGTGGCGGGAATGTCGCCCAGGACCATTGTCTCGCCGGGTCCGATCACGGCGCTGGGCGATTTGTGAAAGCCGTTGATCGGCGCCGGTTCAGAGCGGGTGCCGTCTTCCATATAGTTGACCGCCATGCAGTCGATGTTGCGGGGCAGGGGTATGGGCGGGCGCAGGGTTACGCTGGAAAGGGGTTGCCCTTCCTCCCGTGCCACCAGGTCCACCAGACGCTCGCGATAGTCATCGAACCGCGCGATCAGGCCGCTGATCAGGGCTCGGCGGTCAATATGCGGAATGCCATCGACGGCGGCGGTCACGTCCACGACCCTGTCGCCCTTCAGGATGCCCAGGCGGTAGTCATCGAAATATAGAATTTTCATGTCAGTCTCTTTTCCATTGCCAATACCATTCTAGACCTAGCCGAAGTTGCCATCCAGTTCTTCGCGCCGCAATTCAAGGATCAGCCAATCTTCTTCCGCCCCGGCTAACTCGTCGTTGACCGCGGTCAGGCGGGCGGAGGCGGCATCGAAGGCCGATGGGTCGCGGCCATAGAAGGCCGGATCGGCCAGCACTCCTTCAAGCTGCCTGATCTCCGCCTGTAGCGCCTCCATACGGCCAGGCAGGATTTCCAGAGCATGCTTATCCTTGAAGGAAAGCTTTCGGCTATTGTTCTGTTTGCCCTTCGCGGCTGTTTTTGGCTTGACCGCCGCTGCCGGGACATCCTCCTGGGAAGGCCTGCCCCGCTGGGCCAGCATGTCGCTATAGCCACCGGCATATTCCAGCCATTGCCCCCGGCCTTCGTAGGCAATGGTGGAGGTGACGACCCTATCCAGAAAGTCCCGGTCATGGCTGACCAGCAATACCGTGCCAGGGTAATCCGCCAGCATCTCCTGCAACAGATCCAGGGTTTCCAAATCCAGGTCATTGGTCGGTTCATCCAACAGCAACAGATTGGATGGTTTGGCCAGGGCCCGGGCCAGCATAAGGCGGCCCCGCTCGCCCCCTGACAGGGCGGACACGACGGTGCCGATCTGTTCGGGTTGGAACAGGAAATCCTTCATATAGCTGATCACGTGTTTGTTCTGGCCGGCCACGCTGACCTGATCGCCACTGCCGCCGGTCAATGCCTCGGACAAGGTGATATTGCCGTCCAGGCTTTCCCGCCGCTGATCCAGGCTGGCAATGGATAAATTGGCGCCCAGGCGGATCTCGCCTGTATCCGGCGCCAGGACGCCGGTCAGCATATTCAACAGCGTGGTCTTGCCGGCGCCATTGGGTCCGACGATGCCGACCCGGTCGCCGCGTTGAATACGGGTGGAGAATTCAGCCACGATTGTGTTGCCGTCATAGGCCTTTGCGATCCCCTTGGCCTCGGCCACCAGCTTGCCGGACAGGCCGCCTTCGGTCACCGTCATTTTGACATCACCCGTCGGACGTCGCTGTTCCCGCCGCGCCTGGCGCATGGCGTGCAGGGCGCCGAGGCGCCGCTGGTTGCGCTTGCGCCGGGCCGTCACGCCATAGGTCAGCCAATGTTCCTCGCGCACGATCTTGCGGTCCAGCTTGTGCCGCTCGTCCTCCTCCTGTTGCAGAAGGTCATCGCGCCAGGCTTCGAAATCGGCGAAGCCCCGGTTCAATTGCCGTGTCTCGCCCTGGTGCAGCCAGACCGTCGCGCGGGTCAGGTTGGAGAGGAACCGCCGGTCGTGGCTGACCATGACGATGGCCGAGCGCAGGCCGCGCAATTCCGCCTCCAGCCATTCAATGGCGGGCAGGTCCAGGTGGTTGGTGGGTTCATCCAGCAACAGAATATCGGGCTCCGGCGCCAAGACCCGGGCCAGGGCGGCGCGCCGGCCCTCGCCGCCCGACAGATGCGCCGGCGCTTCATCGCCGCGCAGGCCAAGTTGCTGCAGCAAGTACGCCGCCCGGTGCGGATCGTCGCCCGGCGCCAGTCCGGCCAGAACATAGGCCATGACGTCCGCATGCCCTGACAGGTCCGGTTCCTGGGGCAGATAACGCAACGTAGTACCCGGCTGGACAAAGCGTTCGCCGCCATCCGCCTCGATCAGGCCGGCGGCAATCTTCAGCAAGGTGGATTTGCCGGAGCCGTTGCGCCCGACCAGACAGGGCCGCTCGCCGGGCGATACGGACAGGGCCGCGCCCTGCAAAAGCGGCGTGCCGCCGAAACTGAGATCAATGTCGCGTAAGATAAGGATGGGTGGGGTCATGTTTGGCCTTTATAAAGAGCCAAGCGCTTCAGACAAGACACGAAGGTAGGGAGAGAGCAAATGAAAATCGATGATGTGACCTTGACCCTGTTTGCCTGGGACGACATTCCCGCCACCCGGTATGGCAGCCATACTGGCCAGTTCAGCGGTTCCAGCCAGCTTGGCCTTTTGA